>CALWBQ010000071.1 GCA_944376125.1 uncultured Lachnospiraceae bacterium | reverse complement strand
TCGTGGTGGGGATGCTTCCAGGCCCAGACCATGGTGCGCTCGGGGCACTCGCTCAGGCTGCCGTCGGGATTCTCCTTGGCGTTGACCAGGGTGACATAGCCCTCGTCCTTCTCGGGCTCCTCGTCCAGCAGGGCCAGGATGCGGTGGGTGCCCGCCAGGCCCATGATGACCATGTTGATCTGGTTGGACACCTGGCCCACAGAACCGGAAAACTGCCTTGTCATGTTTAAGAAGGGCACCACAATGCTGATGCCGAAGGCCATGCCCGAGATGCTGATATTGGGTATGCCGGACAGCATGAGCGCGCCGCCCACCAGAGCTACCGCCACATACATGACGTTGCCGATGTTGCCCAGCAGGGGCATGAGGATGTTGGCGTAGCGGTTGCCGTTGCGGGCGTTGTAAAAGATTTCGCCGTTGACCTTGTCGAAGTCGGCCTTGGTTTGCTCCGCGTGGCAGAAGACCTTGATAACCTTCTGGCCGGTCATCATCTCTTCCATAAAGGCCTCGGCCTTGCCCAGGGTAATCTGCTGGCGCAGGAAGAATTTGGAGGAGCGGTTGGTGGCGAAGCGGGCCGAGAGCACCATGCAGACGACGCCGGCCACCACAACCAGGGCCAGGATGAGGCTGTAATAAATCATGATGCAGAAGACCGACACAAGGGTCACGCCGGCAATCAGCATCTGGGGCAGACTCTGGCTAATCATCTGGCGCAGGGTGTCCACGTCGTTGGTGTAGTAGCTCATGATGTCGCCGTGGCCGTTGGTGTCAAAATACCGGATGGGCAAATCCTGCATGTGGCTGAACATTTTTTCCCGCATCTTTTTCAGGGACCCCTGGGTGATGACGGCCATCAGCTGGGTGTAGAGGGCGCCGGCCACCAGGCTGATGACATACAGCACCACCAGGATGAGCACCAGGCCGATAATCTGGCCGGATACGGAGGCCCAGTCCCCCGACGCGTAGGTCTCGTCCACAATGGCGATGATATTCTGCATAAACACCGCGGGTATGGCGCTGACGATGGCGTTGATGAGGATGCATACTAAGGTAACCGGCAGCAGTACGGGATAAAATTCAAAGAGGATGCGCAGCAGCCGGCGCAGCACCCCCTTGGGAGCCCGGTGACCCCGGGCCGTGGTGGCGGGAGCGGGGGCGGCCTTGGCCTTATTCTTCGCCATCTTGATCACCTGCCTTGTTCTGGGTAGTAAAGATTTCCCGATAGATTTCACTGGACTGCATCAATTCGTCGTGGGTGCCGATGGCGCTGATGCGCCCGCCCTCCATGACGATGATGCGGTCGGCGTCCTGCACCGAGGCCACCCGCTGGGCGATAATGATCTTGGTGGTCTCGGGGATAAACTCCCGGAAGCCCTGGCGGATCAGGGCGTCGGTGCGGGTGTCCACGGCGCTGGTGGAGTCGTCCAGAATCAGCACCTTGGGTTTTTTCAGCAGCGCCCGGGCGATGCACAGGCGCTGCTTCTGGCCGCCGGATACATTGGAGCCCCCCTGCTCAATCCAGGTGTTGTACTTGGCGGGGAACTGCTGGATAAACTCGTCGGCCTGGGCCAGCTTGCAGGCCTCCAGCATCTCCTCGTCGGTGGCGTCGGGATTTCCCCAGCGCAGGTTGTCCTTGATGGTGCCGCTGAAGAGCACGTTTTTCTGCAGCACCACGGCCACATTGTTGCGCAGGGTCTCCAGATCGTACTTGCGCACGTCCACGCCGCCCACTTTGACGCAGCCCTCGGTGACATCGTACAGCCGGGGGATCAGCTGGATCAGTGTGGTCTTGGAGGAGCCCGTGCCGCCCAAGATGCCAATGACCTCACCAGACTTAATATGCAAGTTCACATCGGCTAAGGCCATGCGCTCCGCCTTTTTGGAGTACTTGAAGCTGACATTCTCAAAGTCGATGGAGCCATCCTTGATTTCGGTGATGGCGTCCTCGGGGCTGGTGAGACTGCTCTTCTCCGTGAGGACCTCAACGATACGCTCGGCTGACTCCATGGACATGGTGATCAGCACAAATACCATGGAGAGCATCATCAGACTCATGAGGATCTGGAAGCTGTAGGTGAGGATAGCAGACATCTGGCCCACGGCCACCTCCATGCCCCGGCTGGTGATGACCTCATAGGAGCCGTAGGACAGCACAAAGGCCATACCTGCATAGATGCAGAACTGCATCATGGGGTTGTTAAGAGCCATGATGCGCTCGGCGCGGGTGAAGTCCTTACAGACATCCTCGGCGGCGGCGGCAAATTTCTTTTTCTCATACTCCTCCCGCACATAGCTTTTGACCACGCGCATGGCCTGTACATTCTCCTGTACAGAGTCATTCAGGGCATCGTATTTGCGGAACACTTTCCGGAAAATGGGCGTGGCCTTGCGGATTACCAGCACCAATCCAACACCCAGCAGCGGAATGGTGATCAGGAAAATCATGGCCAGACGCCCGCCCATCGCAAAGCCCATGATGAAAGAGAAGACCAACATCAGCGGTCCACGGATGGCCACACGAATGATCATCATAAAGGCCATCTGTACGTTCATCACGTCAGTGGTCATACGGGTCACCAAGCTGGACACCGAGAATTTATCGATGTTCTCAAAGGAATAATCTTGGATGCGGTAGAACATATCTTTGCGCAGGTTGCGCGCAAAGCCGGTGGAAGCGGTGGCACACCGATTGCCAGCCGCAACACCAAAAACCAACGAAAGGACGGCCATAATCACCAGCTGTATGCCATAGTGGACGATAACATCCATCCCGCAGCCGGCCTGCATCTCATTGACCAGATTGGCAATGGTGAAGGGAATGATACATTCCAGAACCACCTCCACCAAGACCAACAGCGGTGTGAGAATGGCCGCCGTCTTAAACTCGCGTATGCTGCGAGCAAGGGTCTTTACCATGTATGAAATACCTCCTTTAAAACAAAAACACAACCTGTGCGCGCATGAGGGTACTGTCAAATCCCCCACAGGATGAGAGGACCAGAACCCTGGTCAGCCATCCAAATTTGCAGACATGTGCGCAACAATTTCCAGAAAAAGCGCAAGCTGTTCCTCCGACAGTCCGCTCGTGAGGCACCGCTCGGTCTGGTGAAGATATGCATCAACCTGTTCATCCAGATGTGCCGCCTTTTCTGTTGGAACCAGGCTCTTCAAGCGCGCGTCGCTGGCCACGCTCTCCCGCAGGATCAGCCCATTTTTCTCCATCAACTGTAGGATACCAGTGGCCGTGGAGCGACTCAAACCAAAGTCGCTTTCTATGTCTCGCTGGAAAACCGGCCCATTGGCGCACTTCACAAGAATGTAGTGCATGACGCGGCTCTGCACTCCAGTCAGGCCAAGGCTCTGCATGTTGGCGTTCATGCGCTTTTTCAGTTTGTGGGACAGGATATTGATCCACATCCCACAGTCCATCTCCATGTTGCATCTTTCCCCCTCTACCAATACAAGATGAAACAACCTCCCTATAATTGTTCGGAAACAACCAAAATTTTACCGCACAAGTGAATTCTTGTCAATAGAACATTTGACCGTTTTTTGCAGAATCGAAATGATGTTTTGTAGATAGATTGTGCGCAACATCGCACAAAATTGATGGTTTGCACAGCTGCTAGTATGTTGGCCACTTATTCAGAAGGAGGATCCGCTCCACACAACAGCGCCCCCAACGAAAAGATATGTTCATATTCCAATCAGAGAAAATACACTCAACCTTTTGCCCTTTTCTGCTCTAGAAGCGAGAGTTACTCCCATTGTTTTTTCTGCTGAACACAGTAAAGCCCCCATCCAGAGATGACAACCGTCCTGTTTGCTCAGGACTCATGGAAGAGATGATTGCAACTTTTTTGATAAACTTTGGGTATCTGCTACTGGAAAAGCGGTTCTTCTATCTCTCTGCAAAAGAGACGGCAGAAATCCCTGAATTCCATTGTTCAAATATTCCATTCCTTTCTGAGGCAAACGCTTCATCTCGATCACATTGCTTTTGGCCTAGGATTTCTTAACTTACCCCTGCTAGAGCTATGCGGATCAGCCTGACGGCAATAACAGACAGAAAGGGACCGGAATATTCCGGTCCCTTTTCCATCGCACTAGGATACTTATTTCGTGTTTCTCACCTTTCTAAAGGGCAAGATTGCCGCGCAGATTCCAAACAGAGAAATGACGGCCAGTGCATACCAGGGGCACAAATCTGCGGCGTCCCCTGTTTGCGGGGGATTTGTATCAGAGGGGTTGTTCCCCTCTCCTGACGGATCTGACGGGTCAGAGGGATCAGTCGGATCAGTCGGGTCGGTCGGATCAGTCGGGTCGGTCGGATCAGAACCCTGATCTTCTGTCCAGCCAGCATAAACGGTCGTATTTTCCACAATGGTGACAGAAGAGATTTTATCCGTCAGGCCTTCGTCAGAATACCATCCATCAAATGTGAAATCAGCTTTGGATGTGGTGTACTTGGAGAGGTCTACTGTTTCGCCCTCTTTGACGGTAACAGGCTCAATGCTACTGCCTCCATTTGTTTCAAAGGTGAGCGTATACTCGTTGTCGCCCTCATCCGGGTCTTTGTCCTGTGTAAAATGTGCAATGATCTCCACATCTTCACTGGGCATACGGAACATATCATTTGATATTTCAAGGCCCGCAGGGGAGACAACCTCCCAGCCCTCAAAGGAACTTCCCTCATCCGCAACAGCAGTGAGCGTGACGTATTTACCCTCTACGGCGGTTAGCTGAGAAGGCGACGCAGTACCGTTGCCGACGGAGGTCACAGTGATATTGTATCTGACAGCATCCTCGTCGGTGTCAAGGGGAAGGTCGCGGTCGCTATACATTCTCCACAGCTGAGTACCCTGGAATGGGTTGGCGGTACCCATATACACGCCCTGTTCCGTGGAACCGATGGTTCTTAGGCCGTGGTTTTTACTGTCTCCAAAGCCATCGCGGGTAATGGCATCAAAGTTTACGCCATCATTGGAGACAAGGAGGTCAAAACCGGGTTCGCAGGACTGTGCATAGTAGTTGACGCCAAAGTAATACACAAAATTGTGTACCATGTCATCATAGAAAAGCTTATCAAGCTGCGTGAATAGTTCGTTCAAGGCCTCCGTGAGCGCTGTTTTCAGGAATTCTTTCATCTGCTCCAACTTCTCAGCATACGATCTGGTAGTAGGCTGGACAGAGTAAGCAGCAACCTCTGATTCCCCTTGGGGGAACACGGAATTATACAGCTCCTCAACCTCGTCATCACTAAGAGAAGCGATGAAGTCATCAACCGTGAGGCAGAGACTATCGCCATTCTCAACAGCGGACTCCTCGATCACATTGGCGAGTACTTCAAGGTTTGCACCTGCCGGAATTTCATCTTCCGTTTGGTCGATGCTGTTTGCAGAGTATGTTGACATGAGGCTTATCTGCTGGAGCACGAACTTTTTAAAAGCCTCGTAATTTGCCAGAGTTTCCTCATATTCCGGAACGGGGTTCTTGTCCTCCGACAATTCACTGGCAATGCCAGAGAGTGTTTGAAGCAGCTTCTGGGAGACGTTTGACAGCAGCGTCTTTTCAAGGAACCACGAGAGAAGCTTGTTGTCCTGCTGCTGAAGCACTTCAAGAAGCGCATCCTCCAGCTTATCTGCACGACCTGAGAT
>CALWBQ010000070.1 GCA_944376125.1 uncultured Lachnospiraceae bacterium | reverse complement strand
ACCACTCGCAAACGCAAATCAATAGCTTTATTCTGAAAATAAGTTTTGCGTTCACAAATTTATATTGATTATCGCGTTTGCTCGTGGTATAATGTGATATGAGGCGTTTTGGATTTCGCACAGACTGTGCGCTCCTTCTGCCTTATCACGATTTCATTATAGAAAATAGGACTTCCAAAACTCGTAGGTTTGCCTACATCTGCCTACATAAATGCCTACATTGGAAAGGATGGTGTCAACTTGAAGTTCTGCGACCTTGTACAGTTCATGCATCATAATTACGAAACAAAAATGAACGCCGCAGAATTTGTGAAGATTCTGACGGATGCCATCCTGGATGATGAGGCATTGGAAAAGGATTCTCCGAATCCACTTTATGGGCTTGGAAAATCCACACTGGAGGCATATTACAGTGGCAGGCTGCCAATTTCGCAGAAAAAGGCATCTGCACTTACGCCTCGACTGGATGAGGCAAAGTTTGCTGATTTCGTAAATACATACTCCTTCGATGCATTGAACCACATGAAGGACAAGCTGGCTGAGTTCGGATTCGATGTCGAACCTTCCGAAGTTGGGCAGGCCTGCGCTAATATCCTGGCTCAAATCATCAGACGCCGTTCGGAGGGATTATCCGATGATGTGACTGCGTTGAACTATCAGCGCATGGAGACAGGAAGAAGTCTAAAAAATATAGCCCCTGCGACAATAGAGCGCAGAGGCGATAAGTTACATATATCCGGTGAGGTCATAACGATTCATCAGGCACTTGTCCCTGATGATGTAGGCAAGCATGAACTTGATTACATTCGTGCTTTGTATGAGGCATATGCTCAGAAATTAAACAAGGAGACTTTTACTGCTGACGATGTTCCTTCCCTTCCGAAGCGATATGCAGAGAACTATAAGGAACAGCGTATGGCATATTATAGCGCAGTAAGTATCGAACGGTCTGTCCGGGATATCTTCGATGACGGAGAGGATGAGTTCGGCAGACTGAAGGATGATGCGTGGCACGGCATTAATACCACATACTGGAGGGATTACGAGGATGGTTACGCAAGGCTGAATGCCGTCCTTGAAAAAATAACAAGTACCACGCTCGACAGCTCCGTACTCAGCCAGATGCGGAATCTGATTGGTAATTTGGAGAAGAAAGGCATCTGCCATATATTGGTGAATGACGGTGTGATTGAGTCGTGGGTGAACATTGATGAGTAACAGACTTTTCAATACGCCTTTTGAGTTGTCTCTCCACGTGGTGCTACTTCTTGATGTGGCGAATGCCGGAATTACACTCGACAGAATTGCCGCTTATGACTTCATGGCGATTTACTGTGAGGACTTCGGCGTTGCAGATAAATCTCTAAATGGGGAAAACGGTTTTGCATTCAGTGAACTATCAGCAAGGCGGAACCTTATAAAAACTGCAATAAAGAATCTGGTAGTTGATGGGCTGGTTATAGCCACGGATGATGAAGCAGGCATCCTTTATTCCGCTTCAGAAAGTGGAAGAAACATGAGCAAGAGTTTCCAATCAGAATATGCCAAGCGGTACAAAGAACTGATGCGGCTTGTGGTTGCGAAGTATGGGAACTATAGCGATGTCCAGCTGTTCAACGAAATTAGTCGGCAATCAACGAAATCCTTAAGGAGGTAACGCGATGGCGGGATTTTACATTAAAAAAGTTATAGCGAAAAGTGCCGCCAAGGGCGATGCCAGCGTTTCCTTCGGTAAAGGACTGACCATCATACAGGGACGCTCTGACAGTGGAAAGACCTGCGTGGCAAATTGTATTGACTTTATTTTCGGTGGCTCCGTGGACAAGCCGTTTAAGGAGACGGCAAAATATGACGGCGTGACCATGATTGTCGGATCAAATGACCGTGATGGCGAAGTCACTCTTCATAGGAATGTGGGCAAGAATCAAGTAGAGGTGATTAGCACCATAGACGGTATAGATAGCGGCACATATGATGTCAATTACCGTAAGGGAGCAAAGAATCCACCTCTGAACGAAGTATGGCTGAAGCTCATTGGAATCGAGCAAGAAACCATGATTGTAACGAACGCAAGGTTCGAAAAGAAGCGGCTTACCTGGCGCAATTTGCTGCGTGTATTTTATTTAGACGAAAACCGAATTGATGATATTGACTCTATTGTAGAGCCAAAACATCGCTATATGGAGAACACTCTATTCCTTTCGGCACTTTTGTATCTAATAACCGGCAGGACTTTTACAGAGACAGATGCCCAAGAGAAAAAGGAAATAAAGAAAGCGCGCCGAAAAGCTGTAGCCGAGTATGTTAATCGGAAAATCCGGGATGCTGCGGAGCGCAAGGAGCAGCTTGAACAAGATCTGCACATTTTTGATGGCGCGGATGTCGAAGCACAAATAGCCCAAGCGACCGCTGCATTGCAGGATACACGGGAAAAAATTGACCGTGCGCTTGCAGAAAGCCAAATAATTCTCTCTTCCATTCTGGAAGCAGAGGAACGAGCTGCGGAGTGCGATGTTCTTTTGACGAGATACCACAGGCTTGCCGCACAGTATAAAGCTGATATTCAACGGCTTTCTCTCATTGTCGAGGGAGAAGAAGCCTATCATGAAGTTCCACAAGTCACCAAATGTCCATACTGCGAAGGAACGATTACTCCTCGTAAGCGGATATCCTATATTGCCGCATCCAAAGTAGAAATGGAGCGGACGATGGCTCAACTTTCCGGTCTTGAAGATACGGAGAAAGATGTCGAGGAACGGAAGAAAGAAATCAAGGCCGAACTTGATAAGTTTAAGCGGCAGCGTGATGCTCTCGAATCTAAAATTAAAACAGAACTACGCCCCAAGGAAAGTGAGCAGCAAAACACAGTCAATGCTTATAAGGCATATCTCCGAATTGCCAGTGAGATCGCATTGATTGAAGCCTATGCCACGGACTTTGGAAACGATCTGACTGCTTTAGAAAATGAGCAGAAAAATGATAAGACCTTAGAGTATCATCCCAAGGACTACTTTGGGGATGATTTTGCCACCACGATGTCTGAATATGCCCACTCCATTCTTAAGGAATGCAATTATTACGGTTTGCTTCAAGCGCACTTCAATTTCACAACGTTTGATATTGAGGTAAATGGCGAGGATAAAGGAACGAGCCACGGCAAAGGCTACCGCTCTTACCTTAATACAGTGATGATAATGATGTTGCGGAAATATCTGGCACTAAATGCTAAATTCGATCCTCACATTTTTATCATTGATACTCCGCTTCACGGCTTCGATGATGGGGTGGATGACAGGATGCCGGATAGTATGAGAGCTGGGCTTTACCGCTACTTCATGAATCATCAGGACGAGGGACAGCTTATTATTATAGAGAACCTTGACCATATCCCTTCCCTTGAATACGAGAAGCATGGTGCGGTCGTTGAAACCTTCGGCAAAGGATTGATTCCGGGAACACGATATGGATTCCTAAATGATGTGAAGTAATTTATGTAGAATGTAGAAAGAGAGAAATCACGGAGGTAATGCAGATGCGTTTTAGCTATAACAAACTCTTTAAACTTCTTATTGACCGCGGGATTAATAAAAAAACTTTGCGGGAGATGAGCGGTATTAGCGCCACATCCGTTGCCAAGCTCGGAAAAGGCGGAAATGTGAATAC
>CALWBQ010000069.1 GCA_944376125.1 uncultured Lachnospiraceae bacterium | reverse complement strand
ATAGAAGGAGTGGTTCTAATGTTCCGGGTTTTGCTGGTAGATGATGAAGAGCTGGCGCTCATTTCTCTGCGCTATTCCATTCCCTGGAAAGAATACGGCTTTTCCGATGTTCAGATTTCACAGGATGCGGAAAGTGCCTTGCAGAGTCTTTGCAAAGGCCGAATCGACGCGGCTTTTGTGGATATTCGGATGCCGGGACTTAGTGGGTTGGAACTGATGCAGGCTGCACGGGAAAACGGAACGGAAACACTGTTTGTCGTTGTATCCGGCTATGCTGATTTTGCCTACGCCCAGGAAGCAATCCGCCAAGGTGTCTTAGACTACTGCTTAAAGCCAGTTGATCCGGAGGAAACTATCCCGATTCTCAAACAACTGTCCGAGCAACTCCTTTCCAGGCGGCTGACAAAAGATCCGCAGGAGATTTTAAAGCTTCTTTCTGACGAGGAATTTTGCCATCACTTCCTGAAAGCCATCCTGCCGGACTCTCAGGAGGAACCGCTTCCCATGCTGCGTATCCGAACTCCGCAGCTTCAAGAGGCTCTTTCTCAACTTTGCAGCAGCAGCCCGGCGCCGGATACTTTTCTCTTAAATCAACAGGAAGCTTTCCTAGTATGGGGAACACCTCCGCAAGCGTTGGACGATTTCCTGGACAAATATGAACGGCAGGCACTGCTTGCCTGCCGTTACTTCAAACCAACCGCCGCTTCTTTCCAAAGCGAGCTCAAACGAATGTGGACAGAATGGGAAAGCTGCGGAGAATCTGATACCGGAATCTTACAGGCAATCCCCTTCAGTGACCGCATGAACGAATGCTTTAACCGGTTGCTGGTATACGTAGAAAACAATTATCCGCATGATTTGAATCTTCAGGAATTATCCCGGCAGTTTGGAATCAATTATACATATTTAAGCCAAATGTTTCACAAAACTATCGGAAAGCCTTTTTCAAAATATCTGACAGAGCTTCGCTTAAAGCATGCCTGCGAACTGTTGTCTCAATCGGACATGAAGGTGACCCAGATCGCAGAGACAGTGGGTTACAATGATTACCACTATTTTAACAATGTGTTTAAACGGCAGTTCCATATGACCCCCTTACAGTATCGCGGGAATCAGAAAGGAGAAAAAGGAGTATGCGATTCTTTAAACAGCTGACATTGTGCAAGCAAATCCGCATTCTTTTTGCATTCACAATCCTGCTGACACTTGGTGTCGGCCTTCTTTTTTATCAGGTATCTTGCAACTCCTTGATTGACAAAGAAAAGCAGTACATGTATTATACCTTGGCGCAAATCGCACAGAAAACTGAAGATATAACCACCTCTGTAAGCCGGATCACGGACACCGTTGCGGATTCCGCCGCTGCCAACAATTTGCTCCGGAATACCAATTCCAGCAATGCATGGGATTACCGGCAATCACTCAACAATTTGATTTCCAACATGACAAGAAGCACTCCCAGCATCAGCAATATTCTCTTGCTGAATACCATTGGTGAAGTTTACGGATATTCCGGTATGGAGTATTCGCTGGTGAACCGGCTCAACGCAAAGTATCACCTTTTTTCTCCCGGCAACTATCCGGACGGCTTTACCGGTTTGCTTTATGACGACCAGGATGACACCTATTATTTTGCCAATATCCGGACTGTCTTTGATAATCGCAGCGATTCTGCTCTTCAGGTAAAACTGGGGACCTGCCTGGTTATTGTCAACTGTGAATCTCTTCATTTGGCTTGCAGCAACACTGCAACCACAGAAAACGCCCGATTTTTGATATTGGACTCCGATGACCAGGTTCTTGCCTGGAATGGTCAACGGGATGAGAAGGTGGAATCCGCCATTATCCAGTCTGTACAATCCAACGGAGAAACCATTTATTCCGACCGCATCGCGGGAGAAAAATTTCTCATCAGCCAATATCCGATGCTGACCCTTTCTGGTTATCAGGCAATCAGCGCTACCCCGTATACGGAAATTACCGCAGGACTTACCAATGTTCGGATCTTAGGGATTCTTTTTCTCCTGCTGACATTGGGGGAATTTTTACTGCTAGATCGCAGAATTATCCGCAACATTACCGCACCGATTGATCAGATTTTTCAGTTTATGCAAAGAGGTCCGTATTTTACTCTGCATCATCGTATTTCCTTGGAAAATCCCCACAAAATCAATGTAAATAACGAAATGGGCTCACTGATTGTACAGATCAACACCATGCTGGATCAGCTTGAAAACTTAACTACTACGACATTTCAGAATCAGGCACGGCTTTATGAACTAACCCTTGTAAATGACCGTGTCAAGTTGTCCGCTTTGCAAAGTCAGATCAATCCTCACTTTTTGTATAATACCCTAAACTCTATCCAGGGACTTGCCTATTTGGGAAAAACAGAAGAAATCTGCACCACAGTTTCCGCCCTGTCCGCTATTATGCATTATAGTATTAAAGGGGAGGATATGGTAGAGGTTCAATCTGAACTAAAATATATTCAAAAGTATCTGCAAATTATCGAAATCCGGTTTTCCGGCCGTTTTTCTTTTGAGTTCGATATTGCTCGCGAGATTCTCCACTCAAAAATGCCCCGTTTTTTGCTCCAACCCATGATTGAAAATGCAGTTTCTCATGGACTGGAACCGAAGCCGGGAAAAGGTTCGCTTATTTTAACCGGAAAACTTCTAGAACCAAATATCCTGCATTTTGAATGCCGAGACGATGGAGTCGGAATGTCGCCTAAAATCAAACAAAAACTGGAGGACGCACTAAAAAACCTCTCAAACACTGTCGACCTTTATCAGGTACCGGAGAAGCAAGGAATTGGTTTACTGAATATTCACCTTCGCTTACAGTTGATATATGGAGCCCCTTACGGGTTAACCGTATCCAGCACCCCCGGTGAGGGAACAGTTATATCGGTTGATTTTCCTGCTACTTTTACAACTGATTCATCCTTTTATTGTCCAAAACGAGATCTTTAAGCCTACGCTGTCTAATAATTTGCAAAACGGCGTATTTATTTGAATTTTTTAGAGAGGATTGGAGCTATGAATATATCAATAAAAATTACAAACCCCTCAGAAGCTGAAGAGTTATCCCAAATACAAAAAGCGGCATTCAAACCTTTATACGAAAAATATCATGATGAAGGCAATCAATTTCTCCGTGGCCCGGAGGATATTTTGCGCAGATTAAATAAATTCAATCGGTATTTTACTATTCTGTACGATGATCAAGTCGTTGGAGGGGTGTTTTATCGTTTGTAAGGCAAACGCAGTCCATCCCATGAGATTGGTGCAGGTGAATACTACCTTGCGCGGGTCTACATTCACCCGGATTATCAGAACAAAGGTATTGCGCGAGAAGCTGTTCTTCTGTGTGAGAAAGAATTTCCCGATGCCAGATTTTATTATGTTGATTTTCCTGAGGATATGGAGAAAAACCGCAGGTGCTATCAAAGCATCGGTTACTGTGATACCGGCGATAGAATCTGTATAGAAGGTGCGCCAACGCTGGCTATGTTCAAAAAGACAGTAATCGGAATGTTTGACCCGGCAAACGTAACGCTGCCAATGATCTACCAGGTAGAAAAATACGAATTACAAGAATGTCTTGATGTAATTCACCAAAGCTTCTGTACAATAGCCAAACAGTTTGGTCTGACACGGGAAAATTGCCCCAAACACACAAGCTTTATTCCACTGGCATCCCTTGAGACGCAGATGAACCAAGATTGGTATATGTATGCACTGTACGCCGGAAAAAAGATCATCGGATATATGTCTCTATCCAAAGAAGGCGATAACACCTACGAACTTCATAACCTTGCTGTACTGCCGGAATATCAACACAATGGATTCGGGAAGTTGCTCCTCAATTATGCAAAGGATACGGTGAAAGCCTTGGGAGGTAATACCATTAAAATCGGTATCATAGAAGAAAACACCGTACTCAAAAACTGGTACATTGCCAACGAATTTGTACATATCGGAACAATGAAATTCGACCATTTGCCATTTACA
>CALWBQ010000068.1 GCA_944376125.1 uncultured Lachnospiraceae bacterium | reverse complement strand
GTACAGGCATTCTTATTTCTTGTTGTCCCTGTTGTCTGTTTGCCCGCATCCCTGCAAGGCTTGGCGGAAAAAAATACCGGAGCGAAGCGAGGATGATTTTTTTCCAGACAACCAGCCCGGCAGGGCTGCCTTGCGGGAGTTGCGCGGCAAACAGCTATTTTTGCAGCAAGAAATGAGGATGCTGTCATCATGTCTCCGGTATAAAAAAAGGGAACCCCATATTGCATGAGGCTCCCCAATACAGACTGTCGTATATATGTCAGGTATGTATGCTCCATCCGTGGAAACGTTCCATGATGACGGCAAAGGACTCGTCCGGATTTCCATGATACAGCAGTCCTCCGACAATGCCTGTATTCCCGTCCGGATAACGTTCGCAGAATCCGAACGAATACGGCGCATGGTCGTAATAGAGTTCGATTTCGCATGGACGGTTCTCGTTCTTTTCCCATTGTTTGAGACGTTCAAGACAGTTTTCCAGGGTCTTGTCATTGATGGATTTTGCATACTGTACGACCTTGTCGTAATGCTCTTGTGAACAGCAGATTTTCATATCGTTTGAATTTATTGGTTGGTAAATGTTTTTTCAGTCAATCCAGAAAGTACCGCAATGAGGGCATCTGCCTCCGGCAGGATATTCATTCGAATATCGCACGTCACGGTGGCGTTTGTTGTTCATGTCACCGAAGGTGCATTTCCCGTCTCGGAATGTCTGCTCATAAGCGGCTTCCTGTTTCTTGTATTCAGCCATCCGGCTTTTTCGGACAGATCCGGTAAAAGGTATCATGCCCGTTTCCCATTTTGTGGAATCACACCAGTCATTGGTCATACCGCAGACTTCATTGGCATAGGAATAGTGTACCTGTGAATCGACAAACAGGTTCTCTCTTCGGAAAGGAAAAGTAATGTCCAGCGGAATCCGTACATGATGTCCGGAACCGTTCCGGCTGTCGGCAATGGCCACCACTACATTCCTGTGGAAACGGATGCTCTTGAAATCGTTCTCAGGGTCTTGGCTGATGAGCCTGTCAAACATGGCGTTGAAGTAGATGCGCAGTTCTCCGCCGTATGTGGCATTCTCTACCAGTTCTTCAATCTTCTCGTCAAACTGCCCCTTTTTCAGATGCAGTGCGCGGCGTACCTTATGGCAGGCCATGGCGACCGATTCTCCCCGCAGTGAACAGCCGGTCAGGTATCCGCTGATTTCCACTCCGAGCGAATAGAAGAAATTAGTGACGGACGAGTTGCGTATCAGGTCTTTTACCGGGTCGGAATCGTTCCGGTCGTAGATAAGTTCCCTGATTTCATCTTCATGCTCTTCAAACTCTCCGGCAAGATTGTCCGCTTCCATATTCTTTCTTGTCTCTTCCAGATAGTCGTGCATGTTTGAGCCTTCCTGCTCCTCATACCATTCGTATGCCTTTTCATAGAGCTTTTCCATATTGTTGGAACGGACGCATTCCTCCTGGATGTCTTCATGCTCATCAAGGTCATCCCGATAATCCACATAGTAAAGACTCACATACTGTGGAATATAGTCTGTAAGTTGTAATGTCTGGTTCATGATTCCTGGTTTTAAGATTTATACAAACGAAAAAGCCCTGCTTGTCGTGCAGGGCCTGATTCTTGTGGAACCGTTGCCTTTGGAATGTCTGTTTGTATGGTATCTCCATGTCTCAAGCAGATAATCCTTGGTTCCCTTGATACTTCCGTGTACCATACATCCTTTTTCATCGTACAGGTAGCAGGTGTTAAGGAGAACCGGTATGCCGTCATGCACCTTGTACATGTGCAGCTCAATATCATTCTTTATGGCGGCAGACTTTTCCTTTTCCACTTTTCTGTGTATGGCTTTTCTGACCTCGCCGATATGGAGAGATGTATAGCCGATTATTTCCGAATGGAATGCAAACTGATATTTTTTCATAACACTTTGTCCGTATTAAAATTCTGATATAAGTTCATCTTCATATACTTCCAGTTCAAGACCGCTCTCGACAATCCTGACCAGCCAGCGGCATTCCAGTCTTTCTATCAGTTCGACGGCACGGTATCCCTTATAGGGACGTCTCAGAAATACAATGTCTCCGGTTTTCATATTTGTTCCTCCTTTTTATTGTGCGTAGATTGTTTCTATCAGTTCTGCATCCGTAAGATAGCGCAGTTCCTGTGTGGAGCAGAACAGACAGATGCCATCCAGCAGTTCATTTGCCGCAGCATCCAGGTTCCGTACTCCTTCGATCAGAGATTCTTCCAGTTCCTTGCTTGAAACAAGATATATTCCGTGAATGTCTTGAACTGTTCTCAAAGGGAAATGTCTTTCCTGATAGATGATGTCCTTTATCATGTCATCCTGTGGTGGCAGTTTGGCGCTGATTGTCTTGAACTGTTCGGGTGCGAGTTCCTTCAACCTGTCAGGATTGAAGTGGAACATTCTGAATCCCTGATATTCAAATCCGGCAGGTTCTGCTATTCTGTTATTGGTCAGAAAATCATGCACATGTCTGTTGCAGTCCCGGTTGTCCACATAGGCATGGAACGGGGGAAGGGAATTGAGGTTGACGGTGATGTCCGTGTAGGATTCCCAGCATTCCGGATTCTCTTTGGACCGGGATTCAAGTCCTACATACAGATTATCATTGTCGATATAACTGTTCAGGACGAGTCTGACCTCAATGCGTTCAGCCGGATCTGTGGCTGTTTTCCAGTATAGAGTGTTCGATTTGTTCATACTTGTATTGTTTTTATGAGGGAATACGGCA
>CALWBQ010000067.1 GCA_944376125.1 uncultured Lachnospiraceae bacterium | reverse complement strand
CATTGTGGAATGGGTAAGATCCAAAACATGGGGATATAACCCAAACGCCTATATCATGGCGGACGGGGAAGAATACACTGGCACCGCCAGCGGGTGCGGATATGACAAGGAGAGTGCCGCCGTATCCAGCGCCCTAAACCAGATCCCCGGCGTGCTCCATGCCCTCTATGCTCTCAAAGATCAAGCACTATCTAACGGGGTATCCGATGTTTCAAAATCCGCTTGCACCGGCAGGGATAACCGCAATTGCTGCGGATATGGGGCAGGTTATGGAGCTATCCCACATTTTGAAGGCGGTGTAGGAATGCCTAGCATTTTGGCCGTCCTTGGAAATTGCGGGTACAAGGTAAGATTCCACCACGGGAAGCATGAAAGCGCCTATATTCTGGAAATGGAGGGATAGGCATGTCCACAAGACAAGATTTTCGCCTATTCGCCGTTGACGAGCGGGCCTGTCTGGTGCGGGTATGTTATCGCCGGGCTATGGCTAACATTGTATGAGGTCACACCGGTAGAGAGGAGGGCATAACATGGCGGAATTAGAAAAGGATTGCAGGGAATACAAGGAGCTTTTGCGGCTCAAAGAAGAGCTGCAAGCGGAGATTGACGCCGTGGCCGATCGGATCAAGGCCGCAATGGGGGACACGGTGCAAGCCGTTGCCGGGCCTTATAAGGTTACTTATAGGGATGTGACATCCTCCAGGATGGACACAACCGCACTCAAGACGGACATGCCAGATCTGGCCGCCAGATACACCAAGACAAGCACTTACAAGCGCCTTTCAATCTCTTAGGGGGGATCAATATGGGCAAGGTCAACAAGCACGGGCTCAAAATGCAAAATCTCAAAAAGGCGGCATCCGCCACCAAGGGCCTAGAGGGATGGGCTTCTCCCTGGTATATCCAACTGAGCTACGACACGGAGGACGGGGAAATTATTACAACTCCCCACTATGATTTAGGGCGCTGGGAATATGCCCAATTTCATAGCCCCACAATTGTGGATATCGCCAATATATCGGATCCCATGACTATGCAGGAGATTGCAAACATGATCTATAACGACATTTCAGAGAGGGGGTGCGCTGAATGGCTGTGATTGGTTGGGCTTTCCTGTTCGTCCTGCTCACGCTGGCGGGTTGTGTTCAGAAAAACAAATAAGACAGGCCGGGGGATCCCGGCCTTTTCTTTTGCCCTGGGGGTATTCCCTGGGGCTTTTTATTTTGCTCTATATGGCAGCATATAGGCTTATATAAGGGGCTTTGTCTCTCATCGTATCCACATACATTCTAGTATTAGAGGGGCATTTTGCCCCTTGTAGTGGATCTGACGCATTACGCGTCATATTCCGCATATCAATTCTAGAGGGCTCCAGGCCCTCTATTTTCCATTTTTAGATTATCCGTATCCCCACATGTTTATGGGGAAAAATCGGTGTTACAGCGCCATTTTCGGGAATCTATTGCGCAATAGAGCAAGAGCAGGAGCACAACCGGCCCCCGCTCCAGCCTTTCGGTGTCTCCCGTCATATCCCCAGGCGCGACAAAGAGACAGCCCAATTATATCATGCCAGATCCCCAATACAAGGGAGATATCATTTCCCCACGCTGTCAATATACCATTGGTATCCATTTGGTCTACCACCGATAGAGGGACAGCCATAGTCGCTGGCACAGTCGATAGGCATAGTCGATGGGAATAGTCGATGGGGATAGTCGATGGGGATAGTCGATGGGGATAGTCGATAGGGACAGTCGGTGCCATAGTCGTTACTCTTTCCCCTCCGGTAGCGCCTTGTACCGCTCCGCCAAAGTCGCCACGTCCGTCCCCTGGCCTAGAGGGTTGTTCGGTGTCAGCACGACCTCCTGCTGATCCCGCAGCCCGTCATAGTTCTTCTGCCAGAATATCCCAGTAACAGGGTTGACCTTGCTGTCCTGCATCAATCCTTCTCGGTAAGTTGCACAAATTTGTGTCACTTTTTTGGCAAAGGCAGAATAAGCAGGGTTCGTCCCCAGTCCTTTTCCGTGCATCCAATCCCAACAATCATCTCTCGACAGCCCCAGAGCGAAATAACAGGCCTGATTTCCCACCTTCATATCATTCTTGACGCAGATCTCCAGGTACTCTCCAAGCCGTTTATACAGGCCGTCAAGGTCTCTCTTATCCACAGGAGGGAGGGCCGCCAACTGGGCAATGAAGGAGACCCGTTTTGCATTTTCGCCAGGAGGGAGTGGTCTTTGGGCATCCTCAATGACAAGGTTTCGACCGCTGGGCTTTTTCTTAACAATGAATGGTTTCCCCGTGTCCCGGTACTCCTGTTCCAGTTCGGAGAGGGTTGTTTCGATCATCTCGAAGGTTTCATCCGATACCAGGGAGGTAGATCGGAAAGCAGCGTTCACTTCCCGGTATGGGATATTCCGCCCTCTATCCTCACATTCCGCTGTCAGGTTGGTTTGTTTCAGGCCCAGAGCTTTCAGGCGGTCTCTCAGCTGTTTGCTTTCCCCAAAATAGTCCCGGATCCCGTCTACCAGAATCTTTGGCATATTATACAATTTCATCCTCTCTTTATGGTACGTTATTTATATATTATATACATCTCCAAGTGGGGAAAGTGGCGAAAACAAGAAAATTCAATAAAGTCCCCTATAGAGCACACATATAAGGAAAGTCTTGCGAATTTTTTGAAAACGCCACTTTAGCCACTTGCTACTTGAGGGACAGGCCCACAAAGCATTGGTATCCGTCCCTTATAGCCCTGCCTTGCTGCCAGTCCGGGTGAGCGTCGATACCTGACATAAAGGTTCGGTAGGTACAGACAGGGCATCCATACTCTTTGCACCACAGTTTATAGGCGTCGAACAGGAGTTTCCCTCTTGTGACGGCGGTTGTTTTTTGGCATGTTTCTTCCAGGAATTGCAGGATCAAGTCGTTATCCTTCTCGTACTGTTTGACGACTTTGAGCATATGGGGAGGCATACGGAGGCCGGTTTTCCGGTACAGGGAGTATCCCTCGATCAGCCAGGAGAAGATCCCCTGCATGGAGAGTTCCTGCCGGAACAGGCTTTTCAGGGTGATATCCTGCTCCTGCTCTGAGAAATGCCGGTTAAACTCAATCACGCGGACCCGGTTGGAGGCGAAGAGGCTCTTGTCGCGGACAGCTGGCAAGTCGTTACAGGAGAGCCAGAGTGTGCATTGCGGGAGGAAGGATATGGTACTCTCGTAGAGGTTCCGGGCAGAGATTTCCTCGCCGCCGGTCAGTTGTTTGATGGCTTCCTCATCCAGTTTACCTGATTGATCGCTTTCGGCCATTGTGACCAGGCGTTTCCCTTTCAGCCGGGCGATGGTGGGGGTTGCTGATTCAGAGTTCCTGCCCCGATCTGACTTACAGATGATGGAGACGGGGGAGACACAGGCATAGTCGCCCAGCAGGTGTTCTACGGCTGACAGGAGGGTTGATTTCCCGTTTCGAGTTGTTTTTCCGTGTAGCACAAACATGCACTCCTCATTGGAGCTCCCCAGCATGGAATACCCCAGGGCCTTCTGGAGGTATTCCGCTTTCTCCCTGTCATTGCATGTTACTTCTTTCACAAACCTGACCCAGCGCTCGCATATGACGGGCTCCCGTGAAAAGGAGAAGTTGGTCTGCATGGTCAGGTAGTCGTCCCAGCGGTGCTCCCGGAACTCCATTCGTTTCAGGTCGTAAGTC
>CALWBQ010000066.1 GCA_944376125.1 uncultured Lachnospiraceae bacterium | reverse complement strand
AAACACGGAGAACTGATATGATAAACCTATCGCAAAAAAACGTAGTTAAAATGGCGAAAGAAACGAACTTTATAAAAGATAACGTTGAAAAGGTTATGCGCCTTGCGGATATTTTAGAGTTTGTGTTTTCGTCCAAATGGAAAGATAAACTTGTGCTAAAAGGCGGAACGGCTATCAATTTGTTTTATCGTGAACTTCCAAGACTTTCAGTTGATATAGATTTAGACTATATTGGCGAAACGAAAGAGGAAATGGAAAAAGATAAGGAAGAACTTTGGAACTTCTTGCAAATGGCGTTATTCCAAAAGAATTATTCGCTTTCGCCGCAAAGCAAAAGATATTTCGCCTTAGATTCTGCAGTTTTTCAATATATAAATAACGCGGGCAACCGTGACAATATCAAAATAGAAATAAATTATCTTGACAGAAAGCACATTCTTCCGCTCTGCGATAAACCTATTAAAACTCCCGTTGCCGAAAGTGAAGTTAACGTAAAAGTTTTAAGCGCCTGCGAGTTGTACGGAAGTAAGCTTGCGGCTTTAATCGGACGTTGTAAACCGAGAGATATTTACGACGTTTACGGGCTTATTGAAAGCGGTATGATAGAAGATAAGGAAATGCTTAAAAAATGCACTATCTTTTATAACTGTATTGGTGGCGATGCTAGTATTTGCGACGTTTCGCTTGATATTTTAGACGGTATTACCGATAGAGATATCAATAGGCAACTCAAACCTATGCTTAACAAGAATGACCGTTTCAAAAAAGATACGGTAGTCGCTTCAATAAAAGAATACTTACAAGCCCTACTTGTACTTAGCGATAACGAAAAAGAATTTGTGAAAGAGTTTGCTAACAAGAATTATCGCCCTGAACTTTTATTTGAAGATAAGGAAATTTTAGAACGTATCTCCGCGCACCCAATGGCATTATGGTGCGTGAGAGAAAATTAAGAACTTTTATAAATATGACGGTAATTGTCATATTTACTGTACTAAAATCAAAGTGATTTTAGCAAACAAGGAGAAATGCTTATTATGAGTCGTTGTTTATATAACAGCAGTTTTGAGAATTTCATTAACGCTGATGAAAATTCAATATTTGGTGCGTTGTGCGATAATTATCACGGTGATGCTCTTACGACTACAAGAGAAGCGTGGAAATCTGAAATATCAATCATAAAGGGTGTTTTGTCAAAATATGCAGATAAAAACGGACAAGTTATATTTGAATATGATATTCCACGTCTTGGTAAGAGAATAGACGTTGTGTTGCTTCTTAATGGAATCGTTTTTTGCGTGGAATTTAAGGTTGGTGAATCAAGAATATTAGAATCTGATATAGACCAAGTGCTGGACTATGCGTTGGACCTTAAAAACTTCCATAAATATAGTCAAGACAACCTTATTGTTCCAATTTTAGTTGCAACGAATTATCGTAATTCTTCGACCGATATTAAAATGTCTGTTTATGACGATAGAGTAGTAAATCCGCTTGTTACAGGCAAAGCGGGTATTTCTAATTTAATATCAAAAATTTTAGATAAATATCCAAATGAGCCGGAAGTTGATCCAGATTGGATTATAAGTCCGTATGCGCCAACGCCTACAATTATTGAAGCTGCAAAAACCTTATATGAAAGCCATTCGGTAGAAGATATCACAAGACACGAGGCAGACAAAGCATCTACTGACGCAACGATAGCTTATATTCTTGAAGTAATACAAAAGAGTAAAGCCAACAGAGAAAAAAGTATTTGCTTTGTAACAGGTGTTCCCGGTGCAGGAAAAACTCTTGTTGGGCTTGACGTTGCAGTTAGACAAACTTATCAAGGACAGGATAAGCCTATTGAAGATGAAGGAGCAGTTTACCTTTCGGGAAACGGTCCGTTGGTTGCAGTATTGACGGAAGCGCTTGCAAAAGACAATTATCAAAAATGCCGTGATAGAAATGAAAGTAAAAAACTCTCAGATTCGCGTAGAGAAGTGGGCAAGTTTATTCAAATTATCCACCGTTACCGCGATAATATGCTTGCAAAGATTAAAAATCCTGTTGAAAACGGAGTTTTAGAAATAGATGAAGAAAAAGCTGTAAAACTTGCCGAATCTGGATATGGTGAAGTGGAGCACGTTGCAATTTTTGACGAGGCGCAACGTTCTTGGACGCATAAAAGACTTGCTGACTATTTAAAGAGAGGCGGAACGTACGGAAATAAATTGAAAGTTCCTAACTTCCCTATGTCTGAGGCTGCGTTTCTGATATGGTCGCTTGACCAACGTGAAGACTGGGCAACAATTATTTGTCTTGTTGGCGGAGGGCAAGAAATTAATACCGGTGAAGCCGGTATATCCGAATGGATAAATGCGCTTAATGAAAAATTCCCGTATTGGAACGTTTACATTTCGTCGAAATTAACAGAGGCGGAATATGCCGAAGGCAAAGTGAACGAGTTGCTTGAAAAGAACGATAAGGTTACATATTCTGATAATTTGCACCTTGCAGTTTCCTTACGTTCTTATAGAGCAGAAAAACTCTCTGCGTTTGTTCACGCATTGCTTGCGATTGAGCCGACTGCGGCGGAATTATATAAAGAAATTAAGGACAAATATCCTATCGTGCTTACAAGGGATATGGAAAAGGCAAAAAGATGGTTGCACGACAAGGTTAGGGGAACGGAGCGCACAGGTGTTCTTATAACAAAGGAATCGGCAAGATTTAAGCCTTTGGGTATCCACGTATTGCCGTCGGACGATGAAAATGCTGTTCATTGGTTTTTGGAAGATAAAATTGACACAAGAGCGTCGAACTATCTTGAAGATGCTGCAACGGAGATTCAAGTTCAAGGGTTAGAGCTTGATTACACGTGTTTGCTTTGGGACGCTGATATGCGATATGAAAATGGCGAGTGGCGTTTCTATAGATTTAACGGTCAAACAAAGTGGGTAGAGCAGACGCCAACGACTGAAAGTAAGCAAGATTTAATGAAGTATATGTTAAATGCTTACCGTGTT
This sequence comes from uncultured Lachnospiraceae bacterium, assembly GCA_944376125.1. Lineage (GTDB taxonomy): Bacteria > Bacillota > Clostridia > Lachnospirales > Lachnospiraceae > UMGS1370. The sequence goes on along the minus strand of CALWBQ010000066.1, from coordinate 15,341 downwards.
TTATTGACACGTGCAAGAGCTGGTATGGTGATTTGTGTACCTGAAGGCAATGGAAATAAAAATCCGAGTGGGTTCTGGGAAGATAGTACACGTTTGCCTGAATATTATAACGGTACGTATGAATATTTGAAGAGTTTAGGAATTGAAGAGATATAGAAGGAGAGAATAAAGAAAACTATGGATAATAATATTGTGCTTGAAACAAAACTTGTTGCTGATATTAAAGGAGCATTCTATGTTCCCTCTTATCAGCGCGGTTATAGATGGGGCGAAGATGAAGTAAATCGGTTGCTGGACGATGTGTTTCAAAATGGTCAGAAAAACTACTGTTTGCAGCCTGTTGTGGTAAGAAAGAAGGATGATGCATTTGAGCTCGTAGATGGACAGCAAAGACTGACCACCATATATCTTGTTTACAAGTACATGAGTGACATCAACCCCTTCTTCGATCCTCCGGCATTCAATCTTATTTACGAAACGAGAGAACAATCCGCTGAATTTCTTGCAAACATGGATTTGTCGAAACAGGAAGATAATATCGACTTTTGGTTTATTGCAAATGCATATAAAACAATTAAAAAGTGGTTTGAGGTCGACAAACAGAACAGAGTCATCAAAATCTTCGACTATTTCAAAAACCATGTCAAAATCATTTGGTATGAAGTCGGTGCAGGCGAGGATGCTATTTCTCTGTTTACTCGTTTAAACATTGGTAAAATTCCGCTTACAAGTGCAGAACTTGTAAAGGCAATGTTCCTCAGCCGTAATAATTCTGAAAATATGGACAGAGAAAAACAAGAGGAAATCTCTCTGCAATGGGATAATATCGAAAAAGAGTTGCACAACGACTCAATGTGGTATTTCCTCACTAATAATATAAAAAACAAGTATCAAACGAGAATCGACCTCATTCTCGACTTGATTTCAGGTAAAGAAGAAAGCAATAAGGAAAAGTACTATACATTCTTCAAATTCGATGCAAAGAGAAAAGATAAGCCGTTGGAGGAAATTTGGAGAAAGATTCAGCAAACATTCTTGATTTTGAAGGATTGGTTTGAAAATCACGAATTGTACCATAAGATCGGATACCTTATTGCTTCCGGAGCGAAAACACTTCAACAGGTATTCAACGAGTCCGAAAACAAGACTAAAGCAGAGTTTAATGCTCTTTTGAATGGTTTTATAAAAAAGAGCATCTACATTTCGAGCAATTACTCTGAATTGAGTTATGAAAAGCCCTTGGATTATAGAAAGATAAGCACTCTTCTTCTTTTGTTCAACGTTGAATCTGTCAGACAAAACGGAGAAAACTCTCAATGGTTTCCATTTGATAAATTCAAATATAGCAAAGGTAGCAGAGTGACATGGAGCTTGGAGCATATCCACGCTCAACAATCAGAAGGTATGAGAACTCAAGAGGTGTGGAAGGAATGGTTGGAACGACACATACCGTCGATAGAGGTTGTCGGTCAGAACCAAAAAGAGCTTATTGCGGAAATGCAAGCAGCTGTGGATAAAGAAAAATTGGAGCGTAGTGAGTTCGACGCTTTGCAACAAAAGGTTATTGAAATTCTCTCTGTATCAGGGAATACCGAATATTTACACTCGATTGCGAACCTCGCGCTTTTAAACACCGCAGACAATGCCGCACTTAACAACTCAACATTTGATGTAAAGAGAAATGTTATTGTCGATATGGACAAGCGCGGACAATATATTCCATTCTGCACGAAGATGGTATTCTTGAAATACTACACGCCGTCTGAGCATAATCAACTCCATTTTTGGGGGCAGGCAGACAGAATTGCATACGTTAATGCAATAAATACTGTATTAGCAGATTATCTTACTGAGGCAATCAATCTTGAAAAGGAGGATGCACAATGAGTACAACTCTTCATTCCTTTATGGATATTTTTGAAACTGAATTCGAAGCGGGCGAGGAAATAGTAGAGCTCCAGAAAATTGCAATTCCCCTTATTCAGCGCGACTATGCACAAGGTCGTATGGACGGCGATGTCAATCGTGTAAGAAGCCGCTTCTTGTCAGCTCTCTATGATGCAATCACTATCAAGCCCATTACATTGGATTTTGTGTATGGAGATATTGATGTTAATGGAGTTATGACTCCGCTTGATGGGCAACAGAGATTAACAACGCTTTTTCTTCTGCATTGGTATGCTGCGAAGAAAGAAAATGTTGCAAAAGAAGAATGTGAATTCCTTGTAAAATTTAGTTATGAAACCCGATATAGCGCAAGATATTTTTGTGCAGAACTCGTTAAGTTTTGTCCTTCGTTTAGCGAGAAAATTTCCGCAGAAATTATCAATCAAGCATGGTTTCCTTTGGATTGGAAGAAAGATCCCACCATTAGCTCTATGCTTGTAATGATTGATGCGATTAACGACAAATTTAAAGACATTGAAGATATTTGGAGCAAGCTTAAGAATGGAGCTATAACCTTTTATTTTCTCCCTATCAAGGACATGGGGCTTACAGACGAGTTATATATCAAGATGAACTCTCGTGGAAAGCCGTTAACTCTTTTTGAACACTTCAAAGCTGAGCTTGAAAGAGAGATCAGGGCACTTGACGAAAAGATAGGAAATAAGAACGCAGATAGAATCGTTGCTAAAATCGACAAGTCGTGGACGGATTTGCTTTGGCGTTATCGCAATAGCGGATCGAGCGATGCAGCCGACGACAACATAATCGACGATGAGTTTTTAAGATACTTCAAGTTTATCTGCGATATAATCTGTTATAGAAGCGGAAAATCTCCCCAAGGTTACAGCAATGATGTTTTTGAATTGCTTCACTTGTATTTTTCGTGCAATGATGAAGTAAATTCGCCAAAGAATATAGCAACGCTTGAAGCTTTCTTTGATTGTTGGTGTAATATTGATGGGTTTAGTAATCCTACGAAATTTTTAGAATCCTTTATGGGGAATGAACATACAAAGGGTAAAATAATTGTGAATAAGGGGAAAATTGATATTTTTGAAGATTGTATTCACAATTATTCTGACAAGTCGGGAAGGGTTCGTCAGTTCCCTCTAAATAGAATAGTTCTTTTGTATGCAATCACCGTATATTTGCAACATCAGCAATACGTGCTTTACGATGATTTTGTAAGAAGAATAAGAATTGTCAACAATCTCGTCCAAAATTCCGAGGATGAAGTATCCGACAGACTTGACCGTAATAGAATTCCAGCTATTTTACAGGCTGTTGATTCAATAATTCTAAAAGGCGAGATTGATGACAGCCTCGACAACAACTTCAATGTGAATCAAATTCAAGAAGAAAAAGAGAAAATAGCGTTCTTAATTGATAATCCGAGCAAGAGCGATATACTCTTTGCTCTTGAAGATCACCCCATGCTTAAAGGACAAATTAGCATTGTAGGACTTGAAAATCTTAACTATTACGACAGATTTGTTTCGTTGTTTAAATGCTCATGGGATAAGATTGATTGCGCTATGATAACATTCGGTAATTACGGGCAGCAGGAAAGAAATAATTGGCGTTATCAGTTTGCATCAAAATCTATACAGTTAGCATGGGACGAGTTGTTCCATATGAGCGCAAATAAAGGATTTGAAAATACCAAAAAGATTCTTATTGCATTGCTATCTTCAAATGAGAGTTTTGACAATTGTATATTAGATTCCATTATATCGAATTATATTGCCGAATGCGAAAACAACTCTATTTATCCGTGGACGTATTACTATGTAAAATATTCGGTATTCCGTCCTGGAAGTTATGGAAAGTTAAGTAATAATGATATTGTTTCTAAACCGTATCTCTTCTCTATTATGCAGACAAAATCTCAATGGTCTCAAAATACGTATATACCGTATTTAAAGGAAGCGGACGACTTGCATTTGTCTCGCGATAGTATGGGGCAACGACTTGATTATCCAGACAAATATATTACGTGTGATAATGCAGCATACTTAATTTTTGAAAAAGAGAGTAGAAACTTAATAGAAAAAATTGAAATTTTACAAAATAATGAAAGGATAGATACGGAAGATCGAATTATCAAATTGAAAAGATATTTGGAAACTATAAACGAATAGGTGTGGAATATATAAAGATGGTAGAAGTTGTTGCGGCGCTTATATGGGATAAGGATAAGTTTTTGATTTGTCAAAGACCTAAAAATAAAGCAAGAGCGCTCCTTTGGGAGTTTGTTGGTGGTAAGGTCGAACAAGGCGAAACAAAAGAACAAGCCTTAATCCGTGAGTGTAAAGAAGAACTAAATATTGCGCTTGGGGTTGGTGATGTTTTTATGGAAGTTGTTCACGAATATCCTGATATTACCGTGCAGTTAACTTTATTTAATGCAACGATAGCCGAAGGCGTTCCACAAAAACTAGAACATAATGATATAAAATGGATAACCCCGGCAGAAATTCCTAACTACAATTTCTGCCCAGCAGACGAAGAGATACTACTAGAACTACAAAGGAAAAACTAATGGATTTATTTTTAGAGAAAATTTTAACAACGGATAAAGTGATTTGTGATAATATTGATAAAAGAGAGGCGTTGGGTATAGAATTACTATCCCAGAATATTGTTGCGCAATTAAGAAATTTTGTTGAGGCCATTGCAAGGTTTTTGTGCCGACAAGAAAAAGAAATTGCCGATAATCAGAAAGGAACGCAAACTGCTATATCATATATCAAATCCAAAGAGAAATATTTATTTTTAGTTCGTTTTCACAAATGTTTACAAGTATCCGCCTCTCATTCAACAGTAGAACCCGATGTGGCTATTAGACTAATGCATAGATATTGGGACTATTTGTACGACTGTAAAAATTTCTTAAAGAAAGAATACGATATTGATGTTTTACGTAATTTGGATAATTTCCCAATAGAGCAAGATGAAACATTAAAAGAGTATTATGAGAAGATATCTATTCAAATTAATAAAAGAAGTATTGTACAAATAACAGAAAGCCCAACAAACAGATATTATGTACACAAGAAAAAAGTGTTCAGGGTAAACGGCGAAAAATATTATGAAATTACTTTGTCTGAGGCTGATAATAAAGCTTCGAAATTTGATAATATAATAGCTTTTACAAAACTTAATATTCCAACATTTTATGCAATTCATCCAAGACTTGTAAATTCAAAAATCCACATATTAAATAGAGATATGCCGATTCAAATTATTGTTGGGTTTAAAGTTTCTGTGAGGCCATGTGAATTTGATAACTTTTTTAAGATTTTTAACCACGCTACGAATGTATCAACAAATGATAATGAATATAAGGCATTAATGAGCTATTTAACAAAAACCGGCTTAAGTTTAACGGAATTAATTGACCTTGATGAAGATGACTTTGCGAAAGTAAAAAGCGAAGTATGTAAAGAGCTTAAAGCGACTCATATTTTTGACGGTCTTACTCTTTGCCGTCAGTATTATGATAAACCAGGTTATAACGTATTGGTATATCTATTGCACAAATTAAGAAATGTTGTTATAAAGGACCAATATTATTATGAAACCAATGAAAAATTGTCTAATTTAAGACTTAAATACAAATGTATTGGTTTTGATACAATGCCTTTTGCGTTTGAGTTATCTAATCATTTTACTAATTTGGGCGAATTGTTTTCTTGCATAAATCCCGCTGGAAGAGAGCACGAATTATTAGGTAGATTAATTAAAAATAATACTGAAATAAGGGCTAAACTTTATACGCCAGAGAGCGAATTGGATAGGTTTAAAAATATAGATTCGTTAATAGCTAAGTATAACTCATTGTTGTATTACAAACATAGGGAAGAAGGTTCGTTAAAGCATGAGAACGGATTTGTTTATATTAATGGATACGAGAAAAATACAATTCAAATTATTCAACAAATTGGCTCTTTAACTTCTTCTGGATTGGGTGGTTATGTCGAATCATATGAACAGTGGGTACAAAATACAGGATATAAAATTGATTCTGAAGAAAAAGATAAAGCATTAAGAAAACTTTTTGCTTCTTCTAAAGTTGCTTTGATATATGGTTCGGCGGGAACTGGAAAATCTACAATGGTTAAGCATATTTCAAATTTCTTTTCTAACAGAAAGAAGATATACTTAACAAATACCCACTCAGCGAAAGAGAACTTAAAAAGATACGTAAATATGACGGAGAACAATACATTCTCTACAATAAAGTATTATATATCTAATGGCGGTGGAGAGTGTGACGTTTTGTTTATAGACGAGTGCAGTACTGTTAGTAATGTAGATATGGTTAATATTCTTCAAAAAACGCAGTTTAAGTTACTAGTATTGGTTGGTGATATTTATCAGATAGAATCTATAAGATTTGGCAATTGGTTCGCTATTGCTCGTTCGTATATACCGCAAAATGCTATTTGCGAGTTAACATACGTTCATAGAAGCACTGATGACGTGTTAAAAGCTTTATGGGAATCTGTTAGAAAACTTGATGGTAGGATGGCTGATTTGTTGGACTCTAACCATTATTCAGTTAGAATGGACGAATCCATTTTTAGTAAGGCTAATGACGATGAAATAATACTTTGCTTAAATTATGATGGTCTGTATGGAATAAACAATATTAACAAATTTTTGCAAAATGATAATAAGTCTAAATTTGTAAAGCTGGGTATGGATATATATAAGATCAACGATAGAATCATTTTTAAGGGAAATGAACGTTTTGGGGATTTGTTATACAATAATCTTAAAGGAAAAATCGTTGATATTGAGGACAATGGTATTTCAGTAAAATTTCATATTGAGGTAGAGAGAGCTTTTAATGGTTTAGATGTAGAGGATGCTAATTTTAAATTAGAAAAGCCACGAAACAAAAGTAAATCTATTGTAAGTTTTGATGTTAAGAAATTTTCAAATAAAGATGATGACGATAAAGATTCTTTATCTATTGTCCCGTTTCAGATAGCGTATGCTGTATCAATTCATAAAGCACAAGGTTTAGAATATGATTCAGTTAAAATTGTAATAACGGATGAGATTGAAGAATTGATATCTCACAACGTATTTTACACTGCAATAACTAGGGCAAAGAAAAACCTTAAAATATATTGGACAGAAAAAGCACAACGATACATATTAGAAGAAATGCACAAAATGTATAATAAACAAGATGCTTCGATTATCGCAAAAAAATTTAAATTAAAAATGTACAGTTAAAAGTATTTGTATATAATACAAGCGCCTTATAAAAGGAGAAATTTATGCTTCAAACAACAGTGAAAAACGCAAAAGAAGAGTTTGATAGAGTGTTTATAGAATTAGGACATGATTCAAAACTAGAAATAGCTAACAAAAACGAAGTTAGATTTTTTATGCTGGATATTAAGAATAATCAGTATTCTTATTACGAAATGTTTAGTATTTTACATTCTAATTTAGGAAGATATGCTTTATCAAGAAAGGAGTTTCAAAAAGATCCGGAAACAGCTATTTCTAGAGGTATTTCAAGATTTCATGAGGTTAAAGGTTCTGGAACAGGGGCTGGTGGAGAGATAGGTGAGCTTTTATTATATTTGTTTTTAGAAACGGTTTTGGGGGCTCCAAAACTATTGTCTAAAATGGAATTAAAAGGGACACGAAATCAATACAATTACAATGCTGATGCTGTACATTATTTTACATATAAGAATGAATATGGTCAGCATAATCAATTGATTTTATGTGAGTCAAAATTAATAGGAGATTTTTCTAGAGCAATTAAGGATGCTTTTGATTCATTGACAACATCGATTGGTAATAAAGAATTTGATTTATCTTTAATTTCAACAGAGATGTTTAAAGAATCTTTTAGCGAGGAAGAAGCGAATGATATAATTAAGCAAATTGTTCCGAACGCAACAGACGATTTTAAGAACGATATAATTAAAGAAACCGCAGCAGGCATATTTATAGGCTATGATAAGCCAATTATAGAACAAGGGGATTCTCTTGTGGTTAGAAAACAAACTGCTGAAAATATTAAAAAAGAAATACCTAATATGGTAAAAAAGATTAATAAGCAAATAGAGAAATATAATTTGAAAGGAATGTCTTTTTATATTTACCTTTTACCATTTAACGACGTTGATAAAGATAGAGCAAAAATAATGGAGCAACTATTGACTAGAATTAGCTATAAGGAATAAGTTATGATAAAATTAGGCGATATGTTATATAACGATATAGAAAATAATGAGTATCTTCATGAATTATATAGAAGAGTAGTGGAAGAATATTCTTTTTCGTTATTTAATGAAAACTACATAACATCACTGACGGAAAAGCAAAAAAGGGATGCTTTGCGTTTTGCTGATATTTTATCAAAATGTACAATAGAAGCTAAGCGCGATTACTTATATAATTTAGCACAGCATTTAGTGACAATGTTAAATAAAATATATCCGGATGATGAGTTGGTTAAATATTATTTGGGGGCTGTATTATCTAACGTAAATAATTATTTTGGATTACAAAACAATTGTAGTGAATATATAAACGACGATATTGTTGAGTGTGTTAAAGAATTCTTAGATAAAGAAACATTCAAGATACCGGGGGGAACTGAAACATATTTTATCAACAAGCAAAAAGTTGCTTATGAATACTTAAAGAGATGTGATTGCTATAGTTTTTCCGCTCCTACATCTTTAGGAAAAACCTTTGTTATAAGGACATTTATAAAAGATTGTGTTGAAAGTGGAGAAAAATCAAATTTTGTAATAGTTGTCCCAACAAATGCTTTAATAAACGAGGTTTATAATAGAGTCATAGAAGATTTAAAAGATAAACTTTGGAGCAATGGATACAAAGTAGTTAAATCTCCGGCGGCAATATCTGAGGATGATGAATATAACTATATAATGGTGTATACGCAGGAAAGATTCCTAGTTCATCTTTTAAAGTTTAAGTCAATTTCTATTAATTATCTATTCATTGACGAAGCGCATAAGATTTCGGTGTCGGAAAGTAGAAGTGCGTTCTTTTATAAGATAATGAACTTTATAAATAAGGACCATAGCGCTGCGAAAGTATATTTTTCTAGTCCTAATATTCCTAATCCACAAGTGTATTTAGAATTAACGAGTGATAGCTTAAATAGTGCCTATACAAGAATTAAATACTCTCCGGTAAATCAAAACAAATTAATTTTTGATAAGAAAAACAATAAAATTTGGTACTATTCAGAAATAGATAAAAAGTTTTTTGAATTAAATTGTGCGGGAAATACGATATCGATTAATAGAGATATTTTAGAGTTGGTTGCTTATTTAGGTAAAGAAAAAAACAATATTGTATTTTGTTCTACAAAGAAAGAAGCTGTAAATTGGGCTAATAAATTTGCTGAATCTCAAGATGTGATTGTCAGTAAGGAGCTTGATGAATTAATAATGGAAATATCTGAAGAAATTCATGAAGCGTGTTATTTGACGCAAACGCTTAAGAAAGGTATTGCGTATCATGTGGCGTATTTGCCTACAAATATTAAAGAAAGGATAGAGCTTCTCTTTAAGAAAAGAGTTATAAGGACGATTTTTTGCACCTCGACATTGCTTGAAGGTGTTAATTTCCCTGCAGATAATCTATTTATGATGTTGCCTGCGGATTCTATATGGCTTGAAGATAAAGCAAGGGTAGATTTTAAGAATTTAACGGGTAGAGTTGGTAGAATTGAATATAATATGTTCGGTAATATTTTTCTTATTTCAGAAACTGATACTGTGGAAAAATATAAAACGGCGGTAAAAGAAGAGGTAAATGAACAAAAACTGTCAATAGAATATTATTTGGCGGAGACTAAGAAAAAAGAAATTATAGAGGCGTTGATTAAAGGCAGTACTATTATAGAAAAAAAGAAAATGACATATGATGAGTATAATTTCGCGAGGTATGCTTTGAATATGTTATTAAAGGATATTATCAACGGAACCAAAAGTAAGTTGTATAGATTGTTTGATAAATATTTGAGCGAAGAAAATATAAGTAAAATAAGAGAACACTTTGCTGAAAATCATTATGTACAAGATGATATATCAACTACGGCAGACCAAATTGAAGCAGTTGATAAAGAATTAAATCTTTCGCAAATTACATATCCGGATGCTATAAACTATAGAAATGTTTTTGGCTTCTTGCAAAAGTTACATAAATTATTTAGTTGGGATAAGTACGAAAGTAAAAACGACATAGGTAACATTAATTGCTTAAAATACTTTGCGGTTATTTTGCAACAATGGATGTTGGGATTTGGAATGAAACAAATAATTGAAGAAACTATAGATTATCATAGAAGAAAGGGTGAGATTTATATTGCTAGAGAGACTGTCCCTTATGATGATTCGATAGAACAAAAGAATTACTTATAAATGAGATTTTGGACCACTTGGAAAGAACCATTCAATTTAAGATAAAGAATTATTTCTTAAAGTTTTCTGAAAGAAAAATCGCAAATGGACAAGAGTTGGTTAATGGAGATTGGTTTGAGTTTGTAGAATATGGGACCTGTAACATGAGTGTTATTTTGTTGCAAAAAATTGGTTTCTCTAGAGAAAATGCTATTTATGTAAATAGAGAACATAGAGATAAATTTAAAATAACAGATGGGAAAATAGTATCATTAAAAAAATCATTATTAAAGTGTAGAAAGGTGTTGGGTGAGGTTGTACAAATCCAATATAATCATCACAATCTTTTTATAGATTAAACAGTAACGCGATTCTCAACGGGAGTGGAAATACGAAAATTTTAGCTCAAAAAGGCAATAGAAGGACTAGGTGAAATGAAACAAGGGTATAGGATTATTTCAATTGAAGCGGCGGATATTTATCGGCACGAGCAAGAAAACGGCGTTAGCGTTGGGTATAAAATGCCCGAAAAGAAAAGCGACGCCTATTTTCGTTTGTTCAAAATCTATTTGGATAATTCGCTCGACTCGGTTGAACTTGAAAACGCATATAAGCGCATTTGCCGTAAAAAGTTTTCTTTTCAAGATAAGAGCGAAAACGAATATACCCTTGCCGTAATTAACTTAAAGTTTAACTATACATACAAGCCCGAAAACAGTAAACCTATTAAAATCAAAGACTTGCGCACGGCGGCGGAAATTTTTACGACGGGTGGATGAAAAACCAAAAATCCGCCATGATATCCTTTAACGACGGATTCAGGCCGGTTAGTTTTCTGCTGGAAGTTTGTGAAGAATATGCTGAGGAATTTGGAAATTTTATGGGAATCAGAGATTTTTTTCATAAAGTAAAAATGGGCTTTGTCAGAATGGGAGAAACATCTATTCCGTATGTTTCTTCTGCAAAAAGATATGGAAATAACGGCGAAGAGATATTTATCGAGAAGTTAGAAAAATCCTTGCCCAATTGTAAAATAAAACGTAACGTTATGATAAATACGAATGACGGCAATGCGGAAATTGACAGCTTGGTTTTGTACCAAAATAAACTTTTTGCAATTGAGGTGAAACGTTGGAAAGGAAGATTGACTGAGACAGAACAAGGGTTTATACAGGAAAAAACAGACCGTTGGACGGGAGAAATACATATTAGATATCAAAAATCACCATTCAAACAGTTGAATCGGGCAATATATTTGTTAAGAAAGCAAATTCCGGTTAAAGTATGGGTTAACGGCGTTGTTTTCTTTGAAGATGAAGAATTTGAGGGGATCAGTACGGTTTCAGATAACGTATGGTTTGATAATGTAAAAGAATTGACGGATTATATAAAATTCAACGGTGAAATATCAAACGGAGGAAATGCTGTAAAATTCTTTGAAAAATGCGTTTCTGCCGATTTATTATATGCCAATAGTTGGGATAAATCCTTACATTGCGTCATCGAAGATACGTCGTTAAATTTTCAAACGGCTAATGGAATAGTAACGAAAAACAATATTCGTTATATTACAATTGAACATCATTGGTCTTATGATAGGCTCACTATACTATTGGTAGACGGTTCCAACCGCTATATTGAAAAGGAAAACGGTAAAATACGGGTAAACGAAAACGGACGTATTCAAGAATACGCTTTGTGTAAATTAGATTATATAGAAATAGGAAGATAGAGCATAGAAATTACTAAACGGGTACAATAATATTTTTGCAAAAAAACGGTCAGATGTCCCAAAACTTGGACATTTGACCGTTGCTATTCTTCGCGAAAAATTATATAATATATGACGTAAAGTGGCATATTTACTATGATATAATATAGGCAGACAATAAAGGACTAAGTTAAAATGAAACAAGGGTATAGAATTATTTCAATAGAAGCGGCGGATATTTATCGGCACGAGCAAGAAAATGGCGTTGACGTTGGGTATAAAATGCCCGAAAGTAAAAGCGACGCCTATTTCCGCTTGTTCAAAATCTATTTGGATAATTCGCTTGACCTAATTGAACTTGAAAAGGCGTATAAGCGCATTTGCCGTAAAAAGTTTTCTTTTCAAGATAAGAGCGAAAATGAATACACCCTTGCAGTAATTAACGTAAATTTTAATTATACATATAAGCCCGAAGAAGGCAAGCCTGTAAAAATCAAAGACTTACGCACACATTTCTACGAAAACGGTTTTTATTTAGATGGTATTCACTACGTGAGGTATAAGCGGAGCGCAGGCAGTTCCAGAGAGGGCAAGTGCCTTTTCATAGACGAAAGACTTTACAAGGCAATGTCAAAATGGAGCGTGTGCGGATTGAAACCGCAAACAGACCTTGCTTCGTGGGAATCGTATAAAGCGTTGTCACTTAGTAGTATTAAAGGAATGGTGGATATTCCGCTTGATGGGATTTTGTTTGTCCCCGACTATAAAAGCACGTTTACAGATGAAGTTGTTTCCGTTGAACTTAAAGACGGGAAGCTGACCGCCGAGCAAAAGCAAACGGAAATCACCAACGATATTTGGGACGGCGAAAGCCTTTTAGACGAGAGCGTGTTTACGGACAATTATGCGGACAAGCATATGTTGCTTCTTCGCAACAAGTTCTTTAAGTCTTGCGCGTTTAGAACAAAACTCCAAAAATGGATAAAAGATAAAAATATCACGCTTGACGATTTGAAAACCAGAGGATTTACACTTGCAACGGACGTTAGCCAAATTGTAATGGTAACTACGCCGAACAGCTTGAAATATCTCAAATTCGCAGGTAAGCTGTCCGAAAGAAATATCCGCAAATGGGCAGATAGTACAAGCAGTCTTTTCGGCGTGGTAAAATGGGATAAAGGCACGAGATTTTTCCACGGAGAAATGGTGCAGAGCAGTTATCAACTTCTGAACACGCTGGGGTTAGATAAAGCACAGGTGGAAGAATTATTAAAGCCGAGCTTTTATTATATCTCCCTTATCCGTAACGACGTAGAGTTTATGCGCTATCATTTTTCAGATGCTTACGTAAGGGAAAGCGACGGAGAAGAAAAGAAAGTTCCCGACGGACTTGCCGAGCGTGCCGACGTTATTTTTAGGCTACTGTTCGGTTGTTCGTTTTTTGACTGTACGGCTTTATATGCGAATTTCAGAAACGACGTTGTAAGCGGATTGAAAAGCAATTTGCGCCGTGGACATATTCTTGTGGACGGTACGAACGCAACGCTTTTTGGTAACGGTCCGGAACTGTTAAAATACATAGCAGGCGAAGATATAACAAGCGAGTTAAAGAAAGGACAAATATATTCTAAACGCTTTGTAAACGGCGCAAAACTTCTTTGCGCGCGCTCACCGCATATCACGATGGGCAATCTTTATTGCGTGGAGAATAACCTTGACGGCGGGATATGGGATTACTTCGATTTAGGAAATAATATCGTCTGCGTAAACGCTATCGGAGAGAACGTTCAACAGCGCCTGAACGGTTGCGATTACGATTCGGACACAATGCTCGTAACAGACGATAAATTGCTTGTAGAAACTGCCGAGAAGTACAATGACTTTTTCAAGGTTCCCGTATGCGAAATTGAAAAGGCTGGCAAGACAGATCAAACGCTTGCCGAACTCGACCATGATACAAGCGAGAACAAAATCGGAGAAATCGTAAACCTTTCGCAAAAGTTAAACAGTATTATATGGAGCGAAATCCATCACGGCGCGCCCATAGAGAAAATCTTGGAGATTTATAACGACGTTTGTAAACTTGCAGTGCTTTCAGGCTTAGAAATAGATAAAGCAAAGCGTGCATACGATAACGTAAACGTTGGGAAAGAACTTTCCGCATTGCGTAAAAAGTATAATCGTCCTGCACCTATTTTCTTTAAGGAAATAGACGAAAAGCAAAAGGAAAACGAATATGCGTTTTATGATACGGCTATGGACTATATCTACCAAGCGGTAAGGGCGTTTAATTTCCAAAAGGGTAAAAATAAAAAGGCGAGATATATGCCTATCTCTTGGATGGTCGGCGGAAAGACGACGTCGGACAATGTGACGGATTACAGGCATAGAGATAAAATTATTGAGATATGCGAAGAGTACAGGACGATAATTAACCGCTTGTATATGGAACTTCGCTCGGCGGACGAACAGGAAAGAGAAGTTATATACGATAGAATCGCCGACGAAAAAGTCGAGCGGGATAAAAAAGTTTCAAAGTGGCTGACGAGCGAAAACGTGCTCATATTCGTGATAAGGCATTACGAAAAGAATCGCCCGTCCGATTGGCGGATTTACGCACCGATAGTCAACGCTCCGCGCTTTAAAGAATTAATGCTAAAAAGTATAAGCCCCGAGTTTCATGTGGAAGAAGATGAGAATGGCAGATTTACTTTGTACGGTAAGAAATTCGCAATAAAGAGATAAAAAGTGAAAGAGCCTATTATCAAGAAGTAATGTAAAGGTAAGGGAAAATAACGTTTTCCCTTTCTACGAAAGGGAAATGCTTGTAAAAACGTAAATATGAGTAATCGGCGTAATAGGACTCGCTCGTCCAGAGCGTGAAAACATAGCTCGACTGTGAACAACGGTCGGGCTTTTTCTATGCCCGAACAGGGCAAAAAATCCGAGCTTGTCTCAACAGGGCAACTCAAAAATAATTTAGCGGAGGTGATAAAAGGAAAAGACAAGGCGAAGCCTACAGCCTTAAAACGCAGGCAAAAGACAATTGAATATTAAAGGGGTGAAAGTTGGGGCGTCGCAAATAGCGAGGAACGTATTTGGATTGCCAAATACCGAGCGGAAACGCTCGCCTCGTTAGGGGTAAACCCCTAAGACCCCGAAAATCAACGAACAAATAAGAATGAGGAGGAAGTATTATAGGCAACAGAACAAGACCATTCGCCTACATATTCAGGGCGAACGAAAAAGAGAAAAACTTAATAGACAAG
>CALWBQ010000065.1 GCA_944376125.1 uncultured Lachnospiraceae bacterium | reverse complement strand
TGCATACCGCGGACGAGCTTTTCCTGCTCCAAAAACTGTGCCCTCGCCTTCCGATACTTTTCCAGCCGTTCTTCCGCTGGATTGGAAAGATAAAAATCCCACCGCATGGGCCACAGCACCGCCTGATAAAAATCGCGGATATTTTTCCGCCTGCCAAGCGAGGCCGCAACCAGCCCCCAGGCATCCTTTTCCTGCAGCAGCTTTTGCGCGTAGTAGGTAAAATAAATGTCCGGGTATTCCACCCGGTTTTTCTCATAGCGCTCCGTCTCCAAAGACCGGGTGAAATCAAACAGCCCGCTCACCTCTGCAAGCGCCGCCTTTGTCTCCTGCGAATCCCCCTCCAGCGGCTTCAAATCCTTCAGAATCCCGCTTCCCAGCGGAAGCTCCTTGGAAATATTCTCCACCGCCGCGTTATTGCAGGAAGTTACAAGCACGCTGTAGTCGTGGATTTTTTCATTTTTCAGAGAATACCAGTGCCGGGTGTACTGGGAATAGGCGTGCCCGGCCTTCGGCCCGTGAAGGAAGGAATGGCGCTCAAAAGCGTCCTCCGGGTCCTCATACTGCGCAAGCAGTGCGGAACGCTCGACGATGTTGCTCACAATGATCTCTTTCAGCAGGGTCGTCTTCCCCGTTCCAGGCGGTCCGTTGACGGAAAACACCTCTCCGTTCTCCTGAAACAGGGGCGTTTTTCCCTTTTTAATCGCCAGGTTGATCGCCGTCTGCTGCATGAACGCAGGGCTGAACCGGGAGGGCCATTTCCCCAGCGGCGCATTTTTCACATGCAGGATCTCATGCACCTGCCGCCCAAAGGCCTCCCGGTCGGAAGGATGCACCAGATCGATCCTGTGCTTTTCTCCCGATGGGTTGGCCGCCTCCCAGGTGCTGCAGATATAATCCAGAAGCTCCTCAGGCATTTCCTGCTCCCCGTCTCTGATCCGGTTCAGCAGAAACTTAAGGTCATTGGAAAAGTAATCGTGACTGAGTCCCAGGTAATTGTCATCATCTTCCCTGTCTCTGGCACTTCCGTCCGCAAACAGCTGGAAAGAAATGCCAAGCACCGGTGTATAGGGGCGGCTTTGACCGGCCCCGCCCTCCCCGTCCGGCTGCTTTGCATTGTCCTTCAGATAGCTTTCTTCCATCCAATGATAAATAGCCTCAAAAACCGCCGGGGACACCGCATCCGGCGCGAACGCCTGCGGCGTCGTATCGGAGGCAGACTCCGCCGCTCCCGCCTCAGGCTGTCCCAATCCGTTCTCCGGCTCTGTCTGCCCCGCTTCATTCTCCGACTCTGTCTGCCCCGCTTCTTCATCCGGCTCCGCGCCCTCCTCCTGCGGGAAAAAACGGCCTTCCAGTTCAGAAACCTCCGTCCGGTAGGCGCCCTCCTCCAGACATTCCGACAGCCTTCCGCTGCAGCTTTTGATCTGTTTCATGGCCCAGACGATGGTGGAAAGAGACAGCGAATGTCTGACGTACTTTCCCTCCGGCGTCAGCTGCAGGCTGACACAGGCGATCTCATCAAAGCTCCGCTCCGGCCGTTTATCCTCCTCATTCTGGAAGGGCAGCTTCTCGGCAATACACCGGATGCAGGCCTCCCGCCTGACTTTGCCTATGTAAACCGTAATATTCCCCCACTTTTTCATGCGGCAGGCTTCCGCTTCCTGCCGCACGGCGCCATAAAGGTCCGCCGGGAAATCAAGCTCCACAAAATCAGAAACCGCCTTTGCACCCTTCCGTTCCGATGCGGCACCACCCCCGTTTCTGCTGCCTGAACGGGCAGAATTTTCCACCCCAAAAGTCCCGGTCGCTTTCTTCTCCAAAGTCCCGGACACTTCCTTCGCGATTTTCGATTTCAGGGACCTGGCCGCACCGCGCGCGTCCAGAAGCTCCTTCTGCGGGTATTTATCCTGACCGAGGAACTCCAGAGTAAACCAGTATTCCAGAACCTTTTCTGCAAGGCGGCGTTTGTTCTGCATGAGCGGGCCTCCCTTCCTTTATCGGGTGTCGGCGAATGTTTTTTTCCAAAAATCCGGAGCAGGTATCACCTGCCCCTGTCCTTTGATTCTAGCATACCGCTAAAGGCTTTACCACTAAAACTGCTCATTTCTCCGATTCCGGGAACGTATACCGGGGAAGCCCTCTGCTGTGTTTTCCATATTCGATCGCTTCCGCCGGACAGCGGCAGATACAGGCCATGCAGTGGGTGCATTTCTTTCCCCAGACCGGTCTGCCGCTCTCCAGGTGAACGTTCTGCGTCGGGCAGACCCGCTCACACTTTCCGCAGGAAATACAGGCATCCGTCACATAAAATTTCTTTGCGTGGACACACACCGGATAAAACAGGTCGTTCACGATTCCGCTGATCAGCCTGTCCGTAATCGTAATATCCGGCTCTGCAAATTCCTCTCCGCTCCGGATCACGGCCGCCGCCTGCATAATCTTCATTTCTGCCTTTTCAATGATTTTGCACGCCGCTTCCCTTGTGGGCGTGGCCAACATGGCGGTATGGTTTTCCGGCATGACGACCGCGCAACAACCTCGGTAGCGGATTCCTTTCTGCGCGCACAGAGTCCGGAGATATTTCCCCGCATTTCCGATGTTTTCCCCGCAGGTCATCACGAAATAGATATCCCGGCTTCCCGCCAGTTCCGTCCGCTTCAACCATTCCTCCAAAATGCGCGGGATTCTCCACGCATAGGTGGGCGTAACCACCACCCAGGGGCGGCTGGATGTGATCCGGCTGTAATCCTTATTTTTCAGCCGTTCGAACAGATTCCGGACCTCATCTTCCGTTTCCTGTCCGATCTTTTCCGCTGCATGTTCGCTGTTTCCTGTTCCTGAAAAATATAGAATCATGGTGAAGGTTCCTCCGTCAGTCTTTCTATGTATCAGCCGTTTCCGGGATGTTTTTCTGCCAGTTTCATTCTGCACCCATATTCTTCGTCTGAACACGAAAAATCACCGTCAGAATCCGGCGAAAAAAGATGAATAAAAAGGTCTTGCCAAATTGATTTTACTCAACTCAGTCAGACCTTTTCATTTCAGTTAAATTTTCAATGCCCCAACATTTATGTGGGTTTGCGGCACCTCAACTTTTTCGGTGTTTCTCTTTATTCAAATTCGATAGTAGCCGGAGGCTTCGGCGACATGTCATAGCATACCCGGTTCACGTTCGGCACCTCCGCAAGAATCCGCTCTGTGATTCTCTGGAGCACGTCCCAGTCGATCCGTTCGATGGTTGCGCTCATGGCGTCGATCGTGTTGATCGCCCGGATGATGACCATGTAATCGAAGCATCTGGCATTATTTTTTACGCCCACCGACTTGAAATCCGGCACTACAGTGAAATACTGCCATACCTTCTTGTCCAGTCCTGCCTTTTCAAACTCTTCCCGCAGAATCGCGTCTGATTCACGCACGGCCTCCAGACGGTCTCTGGTGATCGCACCCAGGCAACGCACGCCCAGTCCCGGTCCCGGGAAGGGCTGACGGTATACCATGCTGTGGGGCAGGCCCAGTTCCACGCCGCAGGCGCGCACCTCATCCTTAAACAGCTGCTTTAACGGCTCCACCAGCTTAAACTGAAGATCCTCAGGAAGCCCGCCCACATTATGATGGGATTTTACCATTTTCGCGGTCTTGGTTCCGCTTTCGATGATGTCCGGATAAATGGTTCCCTGGCCAAGGAACTCAATTCCTTCCAGCTTTCTTGCTTCCTCTTCAAATACACGAATAAATTCGCTTCCGATGATCTTGCGCTTCTGCTCCGGATCCGCCACATTTTCCAGCTTTCCAAGGAAACGCTCAGAAGCGTCCACGTAGATCAGATTCGCATGAAGCTGGTCACGGAATACCTGAATCACGCTTTCCGATTCATTTTTGCGCATCAGGCCATGGTTCACATGCACGCATACCAGCTGCTGTCCGATGGCTTTAATCAGAAGCGCCGCCACTACGGAAGAATCCACACCGCCAGACAGCGCAAGAAGCACCTTGGAATCTCCCACCTGGCGGCGGATCAGCTCCACCTGGTCCTCAATGAAATTCTTCATGTTCCAGTTCGCTTCCGCCTTGCAGATTTCAAATACGAATGCTCTCAGCGCCTCCTCATCCGGCTGCTCCTGAAGCTGCGTTTCGCATCTGGAACCCGGATAATCCACGGAAATCATGGGATATTCCAGTTCATACAGCTCCGGCCGGACTTCCACAGCGCTGCCGTCCACAATTCTGTTTTCCCCTCCGTTGAGAATGATTCCCTTCACATTGTCCAGCGCCTTCAGCTCCTCCACGGTGATATCGTGAGGATGAATTTCACTGTAAACCCCCAGATCTCTGATCCGACGCGCCAGCACGGTGTTTTCCGTACTTCCCAGATCCAGAATGACAATCATGTCCTGTTTCATCTGCTTCCTCTCTTTCTGCCGCCAGAGGCGGCATTTCATCATATAAAAAATGGCTTATGCCATTCTTTGGCAGGAGCCGCAGGTTCCTGCCGCCCTCCTCCTTTTCCAGCCGCACAGGCAGGTTATTTTTATTATACCTTATATACGCCGGATTGGCATCCCCCGATTTGCTTTTTACATCTGCTTTCTTACCACTTTGTATTCATCGCCGTTGCGATAATAAGGGCATCTGTAATGGCTGTCCGAAATCAGCCGGACATACTCGTCCTCATCCATATCCATGTCACAGAGATATTCTTCATATTCATCGTCGTAGACGTAGTACAGGCAGGTGGCGCAGGCGTTGTCGTTTCCCATTGTGACCTCCATTTGAAGTATTTCCTTGCTGTATGATACCATTTTATAATTAAAGCTGCAAAATGGGAAGACGCCTTCCTTATTTTCCATATTTTCTTTTCAAGCTTTCCGGACCGCTTCATAGCAGACATTTTTCAATCCGCTCCTCCCAGTCCCGTAGTTTATGAAAAATGTCCGCCGCATCCTCCGCGCAGATCCTGTCCTCTGTGCGGAGAAAATATGCTGCAAACAGGATTTCAATGCTCTCCATCACAGAAACAAGCGCCGCCTTTTCCTCCCGCTTCAGTTCGGAAACGCTCTCATAGCCGGAAATGACATCGCTGACGATACGAAGCCATTCATCCTCCTCCAGTTTCGTTCCGCTCTCTCTGGCAAGCAGGCCCGCCAGAAAATATCCCAGATCAAAAATCCGGATATTTCTCTGACTCAGGTCGAAGTCAATATATCCCGAAAACTCCCCGTTCAGAAACAGAAAATTTCCGAAATGAACGTCCCTGTGGATCAGCTGCCTCGGCAGGCTGTCGTATACGCTTCTCAGCTGCGCCGTCACGGACAGGTATTCCTGTTCACTGACCGGTTCCCAAGCATTTTCCTGTAACGCCTGCTTTATCCAGCCTTCCATTTCATCCAGAAGGCTGTTATCCCAGAACGTTATTTTCTGCTCACATTCTCTGAAAAAAACGTGCAGACGGGCGATCGTCTCTCCCATCTTATATGCGGTTCCCGGTTTCCGGATATCCGTCCTGTTGCTGCCAGGCAGCTTATCGGTCATGAGCCAGTGTTTTCCGTCCGCTTCCGCATGATTTTTCCCGTTCAGTGTCTTTATGATTCCGGCAACCGGAGCTCCGCATTCAGACAGTGCGGTTAAAAGCTTCGCATTTCTTGCCAGTTCCTTACTGCTTTCGTATGCTTTCAGCATGTACTGGTGATTTATTTCCCAAACCGCAGGATATTTCTGCTCTATATCCGCGGGCTCTATTCCCCAGGCGGAAAGGATTTTCTTCCATTCAGTATTCATTTTCTCTGCCTTTCTTTTTTCTCTCAGAAGGATCCGTCTGATACTCGGTGCAGACAGATGGTAAAATTCGCCCAGCTGGCCGTTTGACCAGCCTTCCAGATGTTTCAGGAAAATATGATGATCTCTTTTTAACAGTTCCGTTTTATAAGCTGTTCTGAACTGTTCCGGGCGATTTTCCGCTTTTCTGGGAACGTATAAATAGCCGCCCTGGAAATATTCCTGCACGCTGGTCAAAAGTTCATCAGGCAGGACGTCCCTGGCATTTTGATATTTCATTCGAAGTACCTCTGTGCGTATTCATTCTTTTTGATTTTAGCACAGGACTGAAAAGAAAAAGCGATCATGTTTCAGGCAGAATCGAAAATGAGCATAAAATTTGCTTATTTTATTCAGATATGTCAAAATACAGATACCCGCTTAATTTTTTATAAAAAATGTTCTGCATCGATAGGAAAAGAGGAATTCTATGATATACGAACTGACAAACAACACGCTCCCCGCTGCCGCGCTGTTCGGAGACTGGGAGGAAACCCTGATCTGGTCCTGCCTGCAGGGGATTATGGGAAGCGTTTACGCAGATGATTTGAACAGCCCAACGGCAGCAATGGCTGTGATTGGAGATTTTACCTTTTTGGCCGGGAAACCGAATCCGGAGCTGGTATCCCATAAGCCGGACCGGTGTAAGCGGGACTTCATGATCATGGTTCCGCAAACCGAACCGTGGAAGGATATGATCGTCCGTTTTTACGGGGAAAAGGCAAAAGTCGTTTCCCGCTACGCCATCAAAAAGGAGCCGGACGTTTTTGACCGCGGGAAGCTGGAAAAGGCCGCCGCCTCCCTGCCGGAAGGCTTTACCCTCTCCATGATCGATGAAC
>CALWBQ010000064.1 GCA_944376125.1 uncultured Lachnospiraceae bacterium | reverse complement strand
TTAAGACGTTTACCAGCAGGATCACCAGGATGCGCCAAAGGTATCTGAAGCCATGTTTCATGATGTAGCCTCCCACAGAAGTTTCCATTGATACGATTGTTTCCATGGGGAGCGCAATTATACCCGGGCGGCGCCACACAGGCAATTTCGGGGAAAAAGGGATCGGGTTTCTATCTGCGGGATGGACAAATCCGGAAAAATGCATATAGTTTTAGCCAAAATACAAAAAAATCCGGCCATTCTATTGCGAAAGAAACAGGATTTATGATTTAATATACTTAAAGATATAGGCCATAAGGCTGTGAAAAGGATGCTGTGCGCATAAAAGCGGAAGGCCTGCGGCCAAGCAAGGAGTGAAACAAATGAGGAAACACAGAATCGGATTGTCCATCGTATCCATGGTGTTGGTGCTCTGCCTGCTGGCGGGCGGCACGATGGCGTGGTTCACGGACACGGAGAAAGTGGGCGCGGGATTTACAGCAGGCGTGCTGGATATCCGCGTGGAGCCCGGGGAGGACACCACCCTGCCGTTGACCTTTGAGAACCTGCGCCCGATGCAGTACGACGCATTCCTGGCGGAGATCAACGCGGCGGGGAACGGCAATGAGACAACGGAGGGCTTTGCCCCGGCGCCGGTCTATTTCCAACCGGTGGTGGTCCGGAACGACGGGACGCTGCCGGTCTACATAGAGCTTTCGGTGGAGGCGCTGGACATGTCCCAGGAAGCCTGCCCGGAGGGCGGCGAGGAAAAAATCGTGCTGGACAGCGGCAGCGTCACCTGGGACCAGGACGGCAAGGACGGGAGCTGTACGAACGGGCTGGCGGACGTGCTCCAGCTGGTGCTGTTTGAATCCAACGGCAGCGGCTGGAACGTCGTTTCCAGCAATTTGAACCTGGCGGCGCAGGGAGAGCCCTATGCGCCGGGCGTGGTCCTGCCGGCGGGCAGTGGCCAAAAGGAATACGTGATCGGCGCATACCTCCCGGAAACGGTGGATAACGCCTACCAGGGCAAGCATTTCCACGGGAACCTGGTGGCCAAGGCTTTCCAGACGGATGAGGGCGCGGGAGCGCCCGAAGAAGAGGACGGCAGGGTAACCGTACAGTGGGTGGTCCAGGGCCGGAATAAAGTGGTTGGCAGCTACAAGACCGAGGTCGTTTTCCCGGAGGGACAGGAGACGGTCCTGCTGGTGGCCGACCAAAGCCAGCTGCCAAAGGACTGCCTGCTGGTGGCAGGGGAGTCCTATGAGGCAACCGTGACGAAAGACGACAAAACGGTGTCCTTCCTGGTCAAGCGCCCCGGCGACGGCAGCGGTTCCGATGAGGAGAACCCCATCTGGATTGAGGACGGGGAAGACCTGGACCGTGTCCGCGAGGGCCTCGATAAGAATTATAAGCTCGGTGGGGACATCGACCTCTCCGCCTATGAAAATTGGGAACCCATCGGGACGGGTTCGGGCAGTTTCAAGGGTTCCCTGGACGGCAACGGATATGCGGTCACCGGCCTGACCATAAACCGTTCGGACGCCCAGGAAGTTGGGCTGTTTGGCTATGGCCTCCTGTGTTCGGTCAAAGACCTCACCATCCGTGAGCCCGACATTTCCGGCGGGACCGATTTCACCGGCGCCCTGTTTGGCACATTGTCCAGTGGGGAGGCCACAGGCTGCTCTGTAACCGGCGGCCATGTAAAGGGCAGTGGCTATACCGGCGGACTGGCCGGCAGAGCCGTTGAGAGCACGCTGGAGGACTGCTATGCCTCCGCTGCGGTGGCAGTGGAAACGCCGCAGGATACTGCTTACGCCGGCGGCTTTGTCGGATATCTCTCCGGCCCCAGCACGGTCAAGGGAAGCACTGCCTCCGGGGAAGTCCGCCTCGAAGGAAACGTGTCGTACGCCTATGTGGGCGGGTTCGCTGGAAGTATAACTGGCAGACCCACGGTAACCAACAACGCTGCCACGGGCAACGTAATAAACAACGGCTCCGGCGGTACGGTTTTTGCCGGCGGCTTTGCCGGGTATGTGGCCGCTTCGACCGCAACGGGGAATACCGCGTCCGGCAGCGTTACAAACAATGGCCATGTGAGCGAACTTTCCCTGGGCGGTGCGGTCGGCCAGATCTCTGGCGGCGCTACCATCGGAGAATCCAGCGCTACGGGCAATGTTACGAATAACGGCGCGGTGGATAGAATTGCCTACCAGGGCGGCTTCGCAGGAGTGATTTTTTCAATCGCTCAACCGGCGGATGGCCTGAGCGCGGAAGGGGATGTAACAAATACCGCACAGGCCTCCACCCTGTATCTGGGCGGGCTGCTCGGTTTGATCGGCGGGGGTTCCAGTATGAGTGAGGGCAGCGCCACGGGCAGCGTCACCAATCAAGGCGAAATCGGAACCGGATACATCGGCGGGCTGATCGGCGATACGAGCCAAAGCTCCCATGTCGGGCAGGTAAGCGCAGCTGGCGATGTGGAAAACAGCGGCGGCGCGACCACCCTCTATCTGGGCGGAATGACCGGGGCGATCGAAGGCGGCGTCGGAGTAAGCGATGCCAGCGCCACGGGCAGCGTCAACAATCAAGGCGAAGTCGGAACCGGATACATCGGCGGCGTGGCAGGCCGGCTGGACCAAGGCGCAAGCGCCCAGCAGGTAAGTGCGGCCGGCGATGTGGAAAACAGCGGCCGTGCGACCACCCTCTATCTGGGCGGAGTAACCGGGGAGATCACTGGCGGCTCCGGAGCAGGCGGCGCCAGCATCACGGGCAACGTGACAAATCGTGGGGAAATCGGAACCGGATACATCGGCGGACTGACCGGTTATGCAACCCAGGCCTCAAACATCCAGGGAAGCTATGTGACCGGCGCCGTTGCGAACAAACCGTCCGCAGGGACGTGCGCGGTAGGCGGCCTGATTGGGAAAGCGGAGTTTGGCGCGGGAGCCAACAACTGCTATGCCAGCGGCAGCGTGGAGAACGCTTCTACGGCAGCGGGGAGTTCGACCGGCGGCCTGGTTGGCAACCTCTACACGGGCGGGTCGCTCCGGACGAGCTATACGGTTTCGGCGGTATACGGGCAGAGTGTGGACAATGCGCACCCGGCTGTGGGCATTCGGACGCAGAGCGCGACGGCAGACGGCCTTTACTTCCTGGACGGCAAGTTCTACATTGGCGGCGAGGCGGCCGGGTACGGCGACCGCGGAAGCGGCATGGCTGCCAAGACCGAAGACGAGATGAAGACAGCGGCCACCTATCAGGGATGGGATTCCTCGGTGTGGAATCTTGCGGATGGCGCATATCCCACGCTGAAATAAACGGCTGCAAAACGCTTCAGGCAAAAAAGACATAAAAAGCCGGCATCCAACGGGGGTTGCGTACCCCCTTGGATGCCGGCTTGATTTTATCTTGGGGATGGCCCCCGCGCGGGCTGCCGCCTCGCTTCGGTTTGCCCGCCCTTCCGTCAGGAAGGAAGCGCTGCGTGTCCCGGCGGGTTTTCTCCAGCCGCATGGAGAGAGCTTCATACGGCTTCTTCTGTGCCGCGGCCGTGAGGCCGGTGTAGCCGGGGGCCTCTTTCATCTGCACCTGTTTTTGGGGAAGCAGCCAAGAGCCTGCGCAACAGGAACGGCAGATAGCCGGTGCCGCCCAGCATCAAATAGCGGGGAACCCGGAAAACATTGCGTAAAGGCTCTTTTTTCTCTTGGGGACCGGGATGTTTTGGTATGGGTCCCCGGGATATTCTTGAAAAGCGTCCTGCGTCGGGAGAGCCGGGCGTGGTATACACGGCCTAGTGGCGGGGAGGCTTTTCTCTTGTGTTTCCCCTCCATATATAGTAGAATGGAATAGCCGCAGAAACGCCCCGTTTTGGCAGGGAAAAAGGCCGGAAAAGGAGAATTTGAAAAAAGTTTCAAATTTTTTTAAAAAAGGTGTTGACAAAAGGGGTAGGGTTTGGTATTATATTCGAGCACCTTA
>CALWBQ010000063.1 GCA_944376125.1 uncultured Lachnospiraceae bacterium | reverse complement strand
TCCCCTCTTTCTTCTGTTCATTTGAAAAGTATACTTTTTCAAAGAGAACTCCCAGGCGGGAAATCTGACTCATTTGAGCCGGTTTCCCGCCTTATTTTTATGCCGCAGTACTGATTTGAAAAAGTATACTTTTCAAATGAACAGAAGAAAGAGGGGAGCCTGCGTTTGTTGATTCATGAATTTTTCACGCAGCTTCTTCCTGCGGACGAGTTGTCCATTCTGCAGCCGCTGCTGGAAATGGCCCGGCCCAGGTATTTTCAAAAGGGAGAGCTCCTTCTGGCCGAGGGGGAAACCCCCACAGAGATCGTTTTTATTCAGAAGGGGGTTTTCCGGGGCTTTTTCTACAACGCAGGCGGCAAAGACGTGGCGGACTGCTTCTGCTACCGCTTCGGCGAGCCCGCCGTACCCAGCCTTCCCCTGGACGCCCCCGCCCACGTCAGCATGGAAGCCCTGACAAAAAGCAACGTCATCAGCTTCCCGGCAGCCCCGCTGGCAGAATTTGTCGACAAGAGCAGCTTTGCCCTTCGTCTGTACAACAAGCTGCTGCTGGAATCGCTCAGCCACCACGTGGAGATTAAAAAAATGCTTTACCAATACACCGCCGCACAGAAGTACGCGTGGTTTTTGGAAAATTACCCCGGCCTGGACGAGGTCATCGGCGACAAATACATCGCCTCTTTCCTGGGCGTCACCCCGGTGACCCTCTCCCGGGCCAGAAAGGCCCTTGGCAGCACAAAGGGGGGAGAAAAGAAAAGGAGGTAAAGTAAAAACAGCATATCGTAAAATTTCCCGGGAGGGACGGAAGAAAGGCCGCCCTTCCCGCAGAGAGGAGAAGATGAATCAATGAAAAAGAAGCTGGCAGCGCTGGTTCTCACATTCTGTATGGCGCTGCTCCCCATGACCTTCGCCATGGCGGCAACCCCAGAGGACGCCACTGTGTACATCGACAGCAACGCGGATCTTGTCAGAGCCATTCAAACCCAACAGGACGGCCAAACCTGGGTGTTTACGAATGCGGGAGAATTCGACGCGAAGAACACCGAGGACAGTGAAGGCCGGTATAAAGTGGAAGGGGTTGATCAGGGAGAAGAATTTGGTTTCCCCTTCCCCATTCATGTTGATAACCTCACTATTACCAAGGCGGAAGACGTGGAGGGAGACGTTACCATTACCAGCAGCTACGAGGCCACATCCGGAAACTGGTATGAGCAAAACTTCCTCACCGTGTTCGGCGACGGCCTGACCATCGACGGCGTAAACCTGAAGGCAAACAAGAATAATTATTCCGGCAATTTCCTTTGCAACAAGGCGATTGAATTTGTAGATGGGGCATCGAATTTCACCCTGAAAAACATGAAGCTGGAAGCCCTGGAGGGAAGCGCTGGAAAGGGCAGCGGCTCCATCTATATCAGCAGCAGCGACGTAGGCACTTCCTCCATTGAAAATGTGGAGATAGCCAGCTACATCAGCGCAGGCGGAGATGGCTATAAGGGTACCCTCAAAGTAACGAACCTGACCCAGGATTTCACTGATTCCGTATACACGGAAGGAGGCTACTCATATGGGGTCGAAGGGCCCGGCGAGGACGGTACTCTGAAGACAGAGAACGTTACCATCATCATTGACAACGCGGACGATCTTTCTAAAAGCGTATTCACAGAACGGCTGCCGGACGGCGCTGTCATTCAACTGGCAGATGGCGAGTATGACGACCTGAACCTCCCCCTCACTTCCGGCACCTGCGCCGGTAAGTCCTTTACCATCCGGGGCGGCGAGGACGTTACTGTAGAATCCATCACCGCTATAGGGACGGGCGAGGAGAGCGTCGCCTTTGAGGACATCAACTTCACCGGCGCTTCTACAGAATACAGTAAGGACACTACCCCGTCCGCCCTGTACCTCCAGAAGCTTACCTCTGCGGCTGTGGAAAACTGCACCTTCTCCTATGAGGGAAAAGAAGAGGTCGCCACAGGCGTTACCACAGTCTCCGTCGGGAAAACGGTCATTTCCGACAGCACCATTGTCGGCTATACCATCCCCGGCTACCACAACCCCTCCGACTCTGCACAAACCGTAACCTATGAGGGCAACACCATTCAAAACGCAGAGTCCGGCATCGGCTTTATCGGCATTGATGAGGTCATTGTAACCGGCAACACCTTTGAAAACGCCAACGGCGTCCGCCTCTACCCCGACTGGAGCGCCGAAGCAAACCCCTGCGGCGAGGCAACCATTAAAGGCAACAAATTCCTGTCCCTGCCGGAGGATCCCACGTACGGCCAATACGCCGTCAAGACAACTGACGGCAAGAACTCCGGATTTACCGGGGAGTTGAAGCTGGATCTCAATTACTGGGGCACCACAGACAAGGACGAGATCTTGAGCATGATTGACACTGGTTCCGAAGACAAAACCGGCATCATTCTGGATGAATGGTACCTCGCAGAGGATCCTGACAAGGGAACAAACCTGAAGCCTAGCAAACCCAGCCGCCCCGGCAACTCCGGCAATTCCGGCGGCAGCAGCGGCAGGCCCCTGCCTTCCGGCGGTTCCGGCACTGAGACCGGCCCGGCCTTTGAGAGCGACACCACCTACGACCTGACGGTGAACGATGTGTACCAGTTCCGCATCACCAGCCTGGACGGCCACACCCCGGCCATGACTTTGGGGAACGGCAATTTCCGCGTGGAGCTGGCCTCCCGTTCCGGGAACGACTACTTCTTCAAGGTTTACGTACAGGGCAATGCAGGAAGCACCTGCGGCGTGTTTGTAGACGGCCAGTACCTGCTCACGCTGACGGTGGGCGTCGGCGCGGTTGTCAGCGACACCACGGCCCCCTTCACGGTAGCCCAGGGCGGCACGTACCAGTTTAAGCTGACGGCGGCCCAGCGGCCCGCCTTTGTGGCCGGTTCCCCCTGCTTCACGGTGGAATACGCCGGGAACAGCGGAAACGACTGGTTCTACAAGGTGCACGCGGTGGGCGAAGCGGGCGAATCCAGCGGCTTCTACATCAACGGCTCCGCCTCCCCT
>CALWBQ010000062.1 GCA_944376125.1 uncultured Lachnospiraceae bacterium | reverse complement strand
GGAATGGACGAAGCGCGCGGGATGGGGTGGAGCTGATGAACGTGGGGGTCAATTATCTGCGGGAACACATTCCCCCGACCTGGCGGATACATTACACCATTACCGAAAGCGGAAAGGCCCCCAATATCGTGCCTGACCGCGCTCAGGTCTGGTATATGCTCCGAGCCGATGACCGCGACCAGGCGGAGGAGCTGCACCGGCGGCTGAGCAACATTGCCCAGGGGGCCGCTCAAATGACGGAAACCCGCACGGAAGAACAGTTCCTTGCCGGCTGCTACAACTTCCTGCCCAACATGACTTTAGCGGAACTGCTTTTGCATTGCTTGGAGCAAGTGGGCTCTCCCCAGTGGACCCAGGAGGACCGGGCGTTTGCCGAAGCGCTCTCCCGGCAGATTCCTCCCTCCAGCCGTCAGGCCGCTATGCAGCAATTCTCTCTGCAGGAGAGCGATGTGAAGGATGGGCTGGCTGACCGCGCCTATGGGGCGTGCTACCAGACCGGGATTCTGGGGGCCGCCACAGACGTGGGCGACGTGAGCTGGCAGCTTCCGGTGGGATGCTTCTCGTTTGCTTCCACGGTTGTGGGAGCCCCCGGCCACAGCTGGTTTTATACTGCCGCCTGCGGTACCGGGATTGGACACCGCGGGGCCCGCGCCGCAGCAAAGGTGCTGGCGCTGGCCGGATACCGTCTGCTGACCGATCCCGCACTGATCCAGGCTGCGAAAGAGGAACATCAGAATAACCTGCGGGGAAGGCAGTACCGCTGCCCCCTCTGATGCAATCTGAGGTTCCATTTATGGTTTTCAATCTATATTTTGGATGTAATAAGGACGTTTTATTATGAAAGAATTTACTGAAATGCACCATGCCTCTATTTCGGGCTCCTTTTATCTCCTTTTAACCGAACATTTTCAGAGCCGGGGCGAGGCCGCCTTTGTCCATGCCACCCAGCGCTACGCGGAACAGCGGGGCGCCCGCATGGCCCAGCGGGCCATCCGGGACGGCATGCCTTTGAATTTTACCACCTACCGGGCCTACGGCGAGTGGGTGAATACCCAAAGTGCGAAGGACGAGGGTTGTGATAACCAGGGCTACGTGGTATCCTATTCTCCAGACTTTGTAGAGCACGTGACCATGTGCCCCTGGGCCGCCCAGTTTAAAGAGATGGGCCTGGAAAAGGGCGGAACCATATACTGCACCCACCTGGACAACTCCGTGGTGCGGGGATTCAACCCCTACCTGGTATATGAAGTCCCCCAGAGCATGCACGAGCACGACTGCTGCATCCAGATCGCCCGGGATGCCAACTTTGAGGAAGGCAAAATCCCCAAAAAGCATCCGGAGTACCTCCGCACCTTTGATTTCCACTGCGGTCATGTTTACAAAACCTTCAGCTCCATTACCATCGCTATTTTCGGCACCGAGGGGCAGCTGATTGCCTCTGAGGTTCTGCGGCGCTTTGCCGAAAAATACGGGCAAGATATGGCAGACGTGCTGGTCAAGTACTACGACGAGGACTTTGATGTTATCTAACAAGAGGAGAATGAACGGATATGTTACAGGTAGCAGAGACCATTACATCTGACATTTTGGTAATCGGCGGCGGTGGTGCTGCTTGTACAGCCGCTGTGGCCGCCGCCCGAAACGGCGCCACCGTAGCCATGGTCTGCAAGGGTAAGGCCGGCAACAGCGGAAACACCATCATGATTGGCGGTTCTTACGGCATGGACGGTGAGAGCGCTGCGAATGTGTACCACATTCCCGGCGCTGACCCCAGCTTTACCAAGGAGGATTTGTTCCGCTCCATCGTCAACGACGGGTTCAATCTCAGCGACCAGCGCCTGGTGGAACAGTTCGTGGAGGAGAGCCCCCGCATTGTCTATGAAGTAAAGCAGTGGGGCGAGGAAATCGGCGAAAAATTCGAGTTCTACAGTCCCGCCAACTGGGATGTCACTGGCCGGAGCATGGGTCGAGCTCTGATGAACGGCGTGAAAAAGACGCCAGGCATCACCATCTATAACGACATCGCCGTCACCGATCTTCTGAAACATGGTGAGAAGGTCACCGGCGCCCTGGGTCTCGACTTGTATGGCGGCCGTCTGATCCGCTTTGAGGCAAAGGCCACCATTCTCTGCACCGGCGGCTTTCAGCCGTACACCCTCAAGTCCACCAACACCGACAGCACCGGTGACGGACAGGCCATGGCCTACCGGGCAGGAGCCCGGCTGGCGGACATGGAATTTATGCTGTTCATGGTAACCGCCATCGAGCCCAATGAGATCAAGGGTTCCATCCTTCCCGCCCTGTGTACCTTCCGTGCGGCCTTTGACTATGATCCTGTGGACGGAACCGGACAAAAGATCGAGATTCCGGAAAAAGTGCGGGAGATGGAGTCCGTCAGCGAGATGTGCAAGGTACTGGATATGTACTACTATGGCCGGGTCCTCAACGAAGGAAGGGCCTCTCAGCACGGCGGGTTCTACTTTGACTTCAGCCGCTTTACCGATGCGGAGATCGACGCTATGTTTGATGCCGTTATGGATCACTTTGAGGGCTTCTACCGCCATGGCTATTACCACGGCGAGAGCATCCTGGAATATCGCGATCTTATCAAGAAAAACCGCCGTATTGAAGTGGGCTTTGGCGGTGAATACAGCGTCGGCGGCATTCATATCGATGCGGACATGGACACCGGCGTGCCGGGCTTGTTCGCCGCCGGTGAGGTGGGCTGCGGCACTTTCGGCGCCAACCGGGTCGCTGACGCTGTCACAGAGATGCTGGTTCAGGGTTACAAAGCCGGTGAGGTGGCTGCTCAGCGCACGGCCCAGGAGTCCGTCCTTTCATCGGATGAGGCCTCAGTGCAGCAAGCTGTCGGCGCACTGGAGTCCCTTCTCGCCAATGAGGGCGGCATCCATATTGGAGAGGCAAAGCACCAGCTTCAAGCCATCTCTGACCGCACCTTGAAGCTGCTGCGCACGGAGGAAACGTTGTCCGCCGGCTTGGCCCAGTATCAGGAGCTGGAACATCAGATGGAACATCTGACCCTCCAGGGAAAAGGCCTGCTGTACAACCGGGAGCTGCTGGAAGCCCTGCAGCTGCGGAACCTTCTGACCTGTTCCCGAGTCGCTGCCCGTATGGCACTGGAGCGGAAAGAAAGCCGTGGGCTGCACCTGCGGGAGGATTATCCCAGGATCGACAATGCAGACTGGCAGGTACGCCTGGTTTCTACCTGGAAAAACGGTACGGACTGCTTGGAAAAAGAAGTTCCAGTCATCACCCGAATTCCCAGGCGGGCACCTGAAACCATTGATTACAATACCTTTGTTCTGACAGAAGATTTAGGAATGAAGAATATGGAGGACGCAACATGATTGCAAACATCTATCGCTTTGATCCAACCGTGGATGCTGAGCCCTACTACCAGAGCTACCAGGTGGATATAACGGCGGCAGACCGTATGACGGTGATGGACCTGCTGATTTCCATTGCGGAGCGGCAGGATGGCACGCTTAGCTTTTTCTCCCACAGTGCCTGCCAGCACGGTATCTGCGGCCGCTGCGGCGTCAAATGCAACGGCAAGGCGGGGTTGGCCTGCGAGACGCTTCTCACCGGCGAGGATGTAACCATCGACCCCATCCGGCTTCCAGTCGTCAAAGACTTGGTCGTCCGAAACTGAGGAGTATAGAACATGGAACGCAGCAGTCTTACCTACCAAACATACGTGCAGATTCTGAAGCGGGAACTGGTCCCAGCTATGGGCTGTACGGAGCCCATTGCCATCGCTTATTGCACTGCCTGTGCCCGGGCTGTACTTGGGGCTCTGCCTGAGGCCATTCATATTGAGGCCAGCGGAAACATTATTAAAAATGTCAAAAGCGTGGTCGTCCCGAACACCGATGGACGGCGCGGCATTGCAACCGCGGCTGCAGCCGGCGCCCTGTATGGCGATGAAACTGCCCAGTTGGAAGTGATCTCCCATGTCTCTCCGGAGCAGAAAGCCCGGCTGCCCGCGTATCTAGAACACACCCGAATTACCGTAAGTCCGGCCCAATCCGATTATGTGCTGGATATCACTGTTACTGTCTCCTGCGGCAGCGCTCAGGCCAAAGTGCGGGCCGTACATGAACACACCAACCTGGTCCTGATCGAAAAAGACGGCCAGGTTTTAAAGGAAAAAGAGATTACAGAAACCGAAGACCCGGATATGCCGGATTACTCGCTGCTGAACATTGAGGGAATTCTGGACTTTGCTCAGACCTGCCAGCTCCAGGATGTGGAGGCTGTATTGGCAAGGCAGATCCAGCTGAATACCGCCATCTCCAACGAGGGATTGGACCACGACTACGGGGCCAATATTGGAAAGGTGCTGCTGGCCGCCTACGGAACCGATGTGAGAATCCGCGCCCGTGCCCGCGCCGCCGCCGGTTCTGACGCTAGAATGAACGGCTGTGAACTTCCAGTGGTTATTAACTCCGGCAGCGGCAATCAGGGACTTACTGCCTCCCTTCCGGTCATAGAATATGCCAAAGAGCTTGGGGTTTCTCAGGAGACCTTATATCGAGCGCTTTTAGTCTCCAATCTGGTAACCCTCCATGAAAAAACCGGCATTGGACGGCTGTCCGCCTACTGCGGCGCTGTCAGCGCCGGAGCCGGAGCCGGAGCCGGCATCGCCTACCTGTATGGAGGAGGCTATGAGGAGATCGCCCACACTGTGGTCAATGCACTGGCCATCACCTCCGGCATTGTCTGTGACGGCGCAAAGTCCTCCTGCGCCGCTAAAATTGCCGCCTCCGTGGACGCCGGCATTCTGGGTTATGAGATGTTCCGCCAAGGCCAGCAGTTCTATGACGGAGATGGTCTGGTCTTGAAGGGTGTGGAAAATACCATCCGCAACATCAGCCACTTGGGTAAGGTTGGAATGCGGGAGACGGACCGGGAAATTATCCGCATGATGACAGAGAGGGTGTGACGAAATTGGCAACCATGGAGTGGATCGCGGCCTGTCGGGAAGAGCTGTATGCTCTGCGGGAGGAGCTGCACCGCTGCCCTGAGCTCAGCCATCAGGAGTACCGTACCAGCGCGCTGATTGAAAAACAGCTGCGCGCCTGGGGCATCCCGGTTCTGGACTTCCATCTTGAGACCGGTGTGGTGGCAAAAATCAGCGGCGGACATTCTGGAAAGCTGCTGGTTCTGCGGGAGGATATTGACGCCCTCCCGATTCAGGAAAATACAGGCCTTCCATTCTCTTCCCAGGTCTCCGGAGTGTGCCATGCCTGTGGACATGATATTCACACCACCGCCCTTTTGGGTGCCGCCCGGCTTTTGTCCGAACATCGCGATCAGCTCCACGGGGATGTACTTCTCGTTTTCCAGTGCGCGGAGGAATCCTTTGACGGCGCCGCTTCCATGCTGGCGCACGGCATCTTTTCCGCACAGACCCCGAATGCGGTTGTGGGGTTCCACTGCGCTCCCCAGCTGCAAGTCGGGAAAGTTGAAATTTCGGCAGGCATCCGGGAAGCCAGCTGCGACAGCCTTACTCTGACTGTCGTGGGAAAGGGCGGCCACGGGGCTCACCCGGACGAGTGCATTGACCCGGTTGTGATGAGCGCCGGACTGCTGATGCAGCTACAGACTCTTGTCAGCCGCAGGAACAAGGCCACCGACCCGGTGGTGCTCACATTCGGCGAGATCCACGGCGGCTCAGCCCCCAATGTGATCCCTGACCAGGTGCTCCTGCGGGGTACTTTGCGCACCTTTGACAACCGCGTGCGCATGGCGCACTTGGCCGCGCTGGAAGATCTGTGCACCGGCTTCTGCCGGGCTCTGGGCGGAACATGTACGGTTACTGTTGAGAAAAGCCTGCCGCCTCTTATAAACTCCCCGGACATCTGCCAGCAGCTGCTGACTTCCGCGCAAACCGTACTGGGAGAGGACTGCTTGGGCAGCGAATCGGCTCCCAGCATGGGTTCGGATGATTTTTCCTGTATGCTGGAAGCCTGCGGCAATCATGGCGCTCAGTATCTGGTAGGCACCGGTTTGGAAAACGACCCGGCCACCCGCATGGGTCTCCATGTGGCGGAAAATATCTTTCCATCCCAGGCAATTGAGCCTGCTGCAGCAACCCTGGTGCAGTTTGCTCTGGACTATCTGAACTAGGACATGTTATCAAGAACGCCGGAGCGGCTTTGCCGCTCCGGCGTTCTTGCCTTTGGGAGACCTTTGGGCCATGCCGGCGCTTAAGCCGGGTTAACATCGCTTGCGCCTCTGTATCAAAAACCTGAGAGATTCCCAACCGGAGAGCCCTCCAGACAGTTGTCCCGCCGCTGCCGCTCTGCTGAGCTGCTTTTCAGATTTACGTCCTGACTCGGTAAATGAAATTGAGATTGATTGAAGCTGCAAAATAAACATTTGCAGCCGTACAGATACCGTCTGTATTGATCTGGAAGATGACGTCACTTTTCAGTAGGCCAAAAACGTTGCGATGCTTAGAGCTTGGGATGCCGGGAGTCGGGAAACGATGAATCCAGGCCAATGGGATTTGTCGGACGGTCAGTTCAAAATGAACCGATCTTCTCTCGGCGCGCGTTTTCTTCTGGACATTTGCAAAACCTCCTGCATGGTGCTTCTATTCTACACCACGCAGGAGGTTTACCAAAAGTTTGGGACCGTCACACAGCTTCTCCAAAAAGTCTGTGCCCATCCGTATTTTTACTTCTTTCATGCGATTGTAAGATTATATATGGGTCAGCACACCGCCCCCATATAAGTATATCGCAGATCATGGGATATCTGAAGGGAAAGAGTCGCTTGAGCAAGCCGAAATGAGGCCATTATACAAGCCCCTTAAGGAGCAGCCCGAAACCGCATAGCCGTCGGCAAACTATTTCGGGCCCCTTAAGGGGCTTTTTCTGTTTGTCTGTAATAAGCCCTCTAGGGCTTCCTCAAGCCGCCGGTTAAGCCAGTGGCTTTGACTGCATCCGGTGAACAAACGGGATGCATCTTTCTCCAGAATACTCCCGCTCCCCTCACACAGGTGAGAGAGCTGGAATTGGGATCATTCCGTGATTCCCAGCTGGGCGGCTCTCTTCGCCAGTGCCGCACACAGCCGGTCAATTCCATCCAGACTCTTCTGCCGGTCTGCAAACACACCGTAGATGATACGCAGGTGGCCGTCTCCCTGATCTCCGTAGAACTTTCCATCGTTGACCAGAGTTTTTGCCTCCTCCGCTAGGTAGGCCGTAATCTCACTGGAGTCCCCCAGACGGCTGACATTGACCCAGCCGTAAAAGCCGGACTCCATCAGAGACATAGACACACCGGGCACTGCGTTAAACTTTTCATAGGCATAGCGGCGCCGGACATCCTGCTCGGCCACATAGGCCTGAATAAACGATGGATCCTCATAGGCCGGGATCATCGCCAGCTGAACCATAGTGTTGGCCGCCCCCTGGATATTCACCGCTGTGGCGTACATGGTGTCCATAATCACATCGTCCGCAAAGATATAGCCCATCCGATATCCGCTCAGGGCCATCCCCTTAGAGCTGGAGCAGACGGTGACCGTGCGCTCCCACATGCCGGGAAGCGAGGCCATGGTAACCATCTCATGTTCAGGGAAAACCGTGTCCTCAAAGGCCTGGTCACAAACGCAGATCAGGTCATTCCGAATGATGAACTGGGATAGCTCGGTCAGTTCCTCCCGGGTAAACACGCGGCCGGTGGGGTTGTTGGGGGAAGTAAGCAGCACCATCTTGGTTTTCGGCGTAAGCCTCTTCTCATATTCCTCCACCCGCAGGCGGTAGTTGTCCTCCTCATAGGTGGGAACTTTCACAACCACTGCGTTTAAGAGCTGAGGGTCCAGAAAATTGCTGGGGTAGCTGGGATCGTGGACCATGACTTCGTCCCCAGGCTCTAAGAAAGGAGTCATGGCAAAGTACAGACCTACATCAGATCCAGGATTGATAATAATGTTCCTTTGCGGATCTACCGTAATGTGGTTGTCCCGCTGAATCTTTTTGGCAATTACCTCTTTCAGATCCGAGTTCCCGATGGGCGGCGTATAGTGACAGGAAATTCCCTGCTGAATCACCTCCACACTGCGCTCCAGCACCTTCTGAGGGATAACGCGGTCAGGGTAAAAGGGATCCGCCCAACACATCAGGGTACCTCCCTCCGCCTGCAGCTTGGACACCGCATCCCCTACATCTGCTTTTCCAGCCTTCTCGGAGAACAAGCCGCCATCCAGCGTACGAAACAGGGGACGCATTCTATCTCTGACGCTCATAAACTTAAATCACCCCCAGATGGGCCATGATAATGTTGACAATCGTGGCCAGAGTCGTGGTAACAACGGTCACCACAAACAGATGCTTATAGCCTTCCTTATGGGTCACTCCGCAGTAAGAGAGAGTTAAGACAATTGCACTGTTGTGGGGAAGAGAGTCAAAGGTAATCTGGGATATATTGGCAATTCTAGTCAGAGCCTCCGGGTTTCCACCCATGTCCACCAGCTTTTCCGTAAAATTGTCCAGCACGAAAGCCAGGCCGCCGGTAGCACTGCCGGTAAACCCGGCAATGACCGCGATGCAGACAAACAGCATAATGTAAGGGCTTCCGAAGGAGGCTTTCTCCAGAAGGCTCAGCAGCAGGTTGTATCCGGGAACCGCGCCCACCACCGAGGCCAGGCCGCAGATCGCTGCGGATTGGATCACGGATTGAGAGTTCTTCGCCCCTTCTGCCAGAGTATTGACAATCTTATGGAACCCCTGATACCGCTTCCAGAACATGATGGACAGCACGATGCACCCAGTAAACAGTGCAGCCCAGGCGGGCCAGTTTAACCTAGGATGTCAGTGCATCCCGTAAAAAAGCAGTGGTTTCCGTATCCTCCATACCCATATCGGATAGTTCGGAAAGGATGGCTTCACATTCCTGTATGCGCCCAGTTTGGAAATAGCGCAGGGCCAGCTGTTCCTTGCCAAACAGGAAGGCGGGGACTTGCTGGTTCAAAGCGGCTAAAGTGAGGTAGAGCTGGAGAAATGTCTCCAAGCCATAGGGGACCTGCCGGACCGCCAGCATCCCTGTCATTTGGTCCAAGGCAGGGAGCAGGTGTCCCTGGATGATCTCCCTGCAAAGCTCGGAATATTTCTGATAAAATTTGACATTCTGGATGGACGCCAGCGGGCTGTGCGGAATCAGGCCCGTCAAGAGCTTCGGCAGGTCGAACTGTTTGGTGTATTGCTTTTGGATGATGCGATCCAAAAGTGCAAGGGCCAGAGCGGTCTGTTCATCCCGCAGCATAAGATCCATCAGCACAGGTTCCTTCTGACAGAGCTGCAGGAGCGGCTCTGTGATCCCCGGCCTGCACGCCGGACAGATACATTTCAGAATGGGTATCAGCTCGGGGAGATCCTCCTCGCCTTGGTGAAGGCCCAAAACAGCTATTTTCCGCATTCGAGCCAGGAAAATACCCTTCTCCTTCTTGTAACCGCTGGACAGGGCGTCCGCTGTCTGGGGATGGGCGGCGATTTCTCCGCAGACCACAAGTTTTTCCCGCACTTTTTTCGTCCGCCTGGTTTGGGGCCGGAGGGCCGGGCAAAAAGGGCAGCCTAAAGGGGGGCGGCTTTGCGGCCTGCGGTATGGTTTTGGGCACAGCGGCCCACGCTGGCCTGTACCCGCCGGGAAGGGCAGGGCCTCTGCCCCTCCCGTAATCGGGGCACACAGCGGCCCACAGGGGCTGACAGGGCCATCATGTGCTCTGGTTCTTACCAGCCGGGGTGGATGCCGCACCAGATTCCGCCGTTTTTCGCCGTGTCTGACTCTGCGTAATCGTCCGATCCAGTTCAGCCAGCTGCCGCTCATAGAAACGTTCAATGGCGTTTCGGATCGGCAGGATGATGTACAGGTTGTTGCCGTTCCACTTCATGCCGTTGTGGTCGATATAGC
>CALWBQ010000061.1 GCA_944376125.1 uncultured Lachnospiraceae bacterium | reverse complement strand
GATGGTATTTTGAAGCTCTCGCTGCCCAAGGCTGAACAGCCCAAGCTGCCGGACCATCGTACCATCACCATTGAATAAGCGTTGACGCCGAGGGGAGGCCCTGCTGTGGGGGCCTCCCCTTTCTTTTGCTTGCGATTTCTGTCCCAGCCGGTTACAATGGGTCTGTAAGGAGGAGATGTGTATGTTCTACCAATTAAAGCCCGCCTTTAGCCCCATCCAAGAAGTACCGGGGGCAGGCGTCCCCTGGGTGGAGGTCCTCACCCGGAAGGAAGTGGAGCAGCGGACTAATACAACGGAAATCCCTTTCTTAGAGCGCAGCTTAGTCCACAGCCACAACTGCAAGGCGGAACTTTTGGAGAACTGCGCTGCCGGTACTGTACTAATCCCCCGCAAGGAACGCCACGGGAGCGAGATTGCCTTCGCCTTCTGGCTGACTGGGGAAAAACTCACCTTTGTGGATGACAGCGGCCAGGTGGCCAATCTGCTGGAGCAGTTTTCCCAGCAGCCGGGGCTTGTCCCATCTTCTGGGGAGCTTTTTCTGGAATTCTTGGAATTTCTCATCCAGGAGGACGCGGCGTTCCTTCAGCACCTGGAGACCCAGCTGGACAAGCTGGAGGAACAGTTGCTGGAACGGGAAGAGCCCCAGCGGTTTGAGAACCAGCTCCACCGCTGCCGGCGGACGTTGCTGAAACTCTCCACCTACTACGCCCAGATGGACGAGCTAGGGGACACCCTGGCCTCCAACCGCAACGGGCTTTTCTCCAAAAAGCTGTGCCGGGGGTTCGAGCTGTTTTCACGCCGGGCCGGGCGGCTTCACAGCCAGACAGCCTCCCTGCGGGAGTACTCCCTGCAGCTGCACCAGATCTACCAGTCCAAGATCGACCTGAAGCAGAACCGGGTGATGCAGTTCCTCACCGTGGTGACCACCGTTTTTATGCCCCTAACTCTAATTACTGGTTGGTACGGCATGAATTTCCACTCTATGCCGGAGCTGGACGCCCCCTGGGCCTACCCCGCCGTGATCCTGGTCAGCTTGGCCATCCTCCTGGCGGAGGTGCTTTTCTTTCGAAGGAAGAAGTGGTAGTCGATGCACAATCCTTCTCCAAAAATAGCTCGCAGCACCAAACCGGCACCGCCCTCTCTGGGGCTTGCGGTGGGAACTGGGTGACATCGGCCTTTTCCCGCTCTCCGATGTATTCTCCCACATCCACTCCAAAACCGCGTGCTGAGGGGCGAGTGCGTGCCAGTGGCACGCAAGTTGCGAGCCGACCGGAGCGGAGCGGAGACCAAGTCCTTCTGCCCCTGCCACAAAACCGGCGGAAACTCTGGGTTTTCGCCGGTTTTCCTGTTGTTTTTAGGCTTAACAAAAAGAACCCAACATCCTCCTCTCGAAAGCCCGTTTTTCTTGTACAACTACTTAGGAAATCAGAAAAAGCTCTGCGCCCTTGTAACAAACCAGCGCTTGGCAAGTCTTATTTGTGAAACGAGGAATTGGAGGTGCGGTATATGCTGCGAACAAGCTGGCGGAACTTTCTCAGAACAAAGCGAATCTTTTTTCCCGCTCTGGCGGCGGCAGCGGGACTTACAGGATACATCCTCTATCAGGGGATTCAGTTTGGCCTCCACAAGAATGTCCTGGGGTTTGCCGGGGAGCTTCAGCAGGCCTGTGCGCCCCTCTTCCTGCTGGAGCTGTACCTCTCCTACGAGTTTCTCCACGCCGTCCGCCACAGCGGCTTGGAGGAGGCTGTCTCAACCATTCCACAGGGAAAGCCCAGGCTCTACGCCGCTCCCCTGGCGGTGCTTCTCTGCCTGGCGGCTGTGTTCTTCCTGGTGACGGAAACCGCCTGCGCTCTTTTGGGGCTCGTCGCCCAAGCGCCGGGCATGTACTTTTCCCACACCCTAGCGGTCAACACGCTGAATACCTTGGCGGCAGGGGCTTTGGCAGTGCTGACCGGCGGGCTGCTGGCCCTGTGCTGCAAGCGCCTGCCCGCCTATGGACTGCTGGCACTGCTGGGATTTTGGATGCTCCCCGCTTCTGATTTGGTGCCGGGCATTCTCAACGACAGCTATCACATAAACATCTGGCCCGCCAAGGCCCTGTTCAGCTGGGTGCTGCCTCCCAACACCACCTGGAGCATCGACTATCAGTACGGCATCTCCTGCGAGGCTTGGCGGTGGGATTTGGTGGGCCTGTGGCTGTTTCTAGTGCTGACGGCGCTGGTGTGGCGGCTTCTTCGGGGCAAAGGACGCCGCATCGCTGGGAGCGTGTGTCTGGCTTGCTCGGCTGGGTGTCTAGTTCTTTTTGCCCAAGGGGACAGCCTGATCGACCTCACTCTCTCCCCCACCAGCGTGTTCCGGGCGGATGCCGCCTACTACTTTCAAAACTCCCCCCGGGAAGAAGAGCCCTCGTTCCGGGTGGCCTCTTACCAGATGGATTTACTCATACGCCGGGGGCTTTTGGGAAAAGTCACCATGAAGCTGGAAGGCCCCCCACTCTCCCAGTATCCCTTTACCCTGTACCACGGCTACCAGGTGGCCAAAGTTACCGATGAAACCGGCGACGCCCTGCCCTTCACCCGGAAGGGGGACTACCTCACCGTTACTCCCCAAGGAGAGCTCTCCTCCTTGACGGTGGAATACGCGGGCAGCAGCCCCATGTTCTACAGCGGCAGCCAGGGGGTATGCCTGCCCGGATGCTTCCCCTACTATCCCTGGGCGGGGTACCGCAAGATTTTCTACGCCGAACCGGACGACGGCATAGGGCTGTCCTCCTTTATTCCCCGGACGGACCTGCCGCAGAGTGATTTCACGGTGACAGTCACCGGCGGAAAGGACCTGCAGGCCAGCCTCCCAGAGGTGGACGGAACATACCAGGGCACGGCAAACGGGTTCTCCCTCATGGGCGGGCTGCTGGAATCTGAAGAGAGCGGCCCCTACCGGTTGGTGACAAGCCCCCTCGCCCCGCACTGGTGTCAGGTCACAGAGGAGTGGCTGAACCAGCTGCAGACCGCCATCACCCAGGAAGAGGAAAAACGGGGACTTTCCCCCGCCATTCAGCTTTCGGACTATGTGCTCTTCCAAAACAATGAGACGCTTCTCAATCGGGCAGGGTATGGCTTGGCCACTGGTTTTTCAGACCACATGTTCCTCCAGATAGGCTGGGACGCACACTCTCTGGCCGAGGAAATTGTCTCTCAATATTACGACCCGGTGCTTCTCTCTGCAGAGG
>CALWBQ010000060.1 GCA_944376125.1 uncultured Lachnospiraceae bacterium | reverse complement strand
AGGGATTGCTCCAGGCCAGGACCTGTATTCTATGGAGGAAACGACGATGAAAAAACGCTTACTATCCATC
The DNA here is from genome assembly GCA_944376125.1 of uncultured Lachnospiraceae bacterium. Taxonomy (GTDB): domain Bacteria; phylum Bacillota; class Clostridia; order Lachnospirales; family Lachnospiraceae; genus UMGS1370. The sequence goes on along the minus strand of CALWBQ010000060.1, from coordinate 3,268 downwards.
CTCATGGTCCTCTGCCTGGCGGTGTCCCTGGTAACGCCGGTGGTGGCGGTGGGGGAGCCTACAACGGAAGGGAGTGGAGATGCAACACAAAGTGATCCCATTCCTGGCGGCACTGGGAACACGACGGAGAATACCGCTGAATTGACGAATGAAGTCAATATCATCTCGGACAGCGCAGAGAACATCACCTACAACATCGGGGACGGCCAGGCGGTGATGATTTCCGGTCAGCAGGCGAGTGCGGAGGAGCCCATCACCTTCACCAATTGTACTTTTAATCTGGCTGGCGAGACGGTGAAGATCTCCGGAAACCAAGGGGGCATTTCTTACAACAACGGTGAGACTGTCACCAAGCTCTTCATCAGTGGCAACGTGACCTTTGAAAACTGCCTGTTTACTACGGCGGAAGGTGCTACAAAGATCACTTCCGCTGGGTATGATGCTGCTATTTACTTCTTCTCTGGCAACATCAATCTGAACAGCTGTACCCTGACCTCTAAGGGGTACAACGGTCAGTTCCTGGGGCTGTATGGCCATCAAGCCGATTCTGAGGAAGCAGTCACCTTTACGGACAGCATCATCTCTACCGAGGGAAACAAGAACGGGTGGAGTTATGCGATGTACGGCGGCAGTGTGCTAAAGATGGACCACTCCAGTATGACAGCCACAGGGATGACCATAGAAAGTGGCAATACCAATGCGTTCTATTCTGGAGATAACCGCACAAATTATGATGCAATCTACATTGAAAACAACTCTATAGTAGATTTCCACGATAACCAGGCGGGCGGCTTTGCCATTAACAATGTAAATATCCATGTAGACGATTCTATCATCAATGTCAGTGACAACCTAGGCAACGCCTGTAACTCCGGTTACTGGATTGTAAATAACTCTACCATCGCTATGAATGGGAACCGGGGCGGGCATGCCCTGTCCTGCATTGGATTTGCAATGACTGACACGACCTTGGAAATTCTTCACAACGGTTACGCTGGAGTCTACATCCAGTCCAAAGATTCTTCTCTTACCAACTGCACCGTGGATATCCGCTGCAACGGGGAAAAGTTACTAAGCTATTCCGCAGGAGACACATGGGTTGGTAGATTGTCTTCTGGCATACCTCAGAGGTATACGCTGACAATCGATCATTGCACATCTAAAGCGCAGCCTGACTCTGCTTGGCTTGGTGCAGTAGGACGTATGGGTTCTGTGACTACAACTGACGGCAGCAGCGTAGTGGCCTATGATTTAAACACCAACGCTATAGATAACCTAAAGAGCGATACGGAAGAAGTCCTAGGCAACGCAACGATTGGGTTAAACGGGGAAGAGAATAAGCACACCCTACTATTAAACCCTTTCATGCAGAGTGATTATGCCCGGGGAAATGCAGAGAACACCGCCAGCAATAACGACGCGGATCTGTTCAAGGATGACCACGTGACGGAACTTTCCGACGTTCTCGGTGCAGACAATGCCAAGATCGGCGCCCTCACCGATGCCCAGCTTTCCCATCACAAATACGATTGGAACGACGGCCAAGTGAAGTACAATGCCACCGAAACCACCTATGGTGCAATGGCCTATCCCTGCACGAATGTCTGCTCGGATTATACCAACCACACCGATGCGCACACTTATAGCTTTGACTGCGCTGGGACCTACGTCTATGCGCCCCTGGTGGGCCTGGCCTTTGATGCGAACGCAGGGAGCGACCATGTGACCAACATGCCGGAAAACCAGACCTCCATTGCGTACAACGGAACCGGGATACCTCCAAAGGGGGTTCCCGTCCGCTATGACGATTCCGATGACTGGAGCTGGGTATTCACTGGCTGGTATACAGATCCTGACTACACGGAAGAGTTCGACTTCAGCAACACCAACTTGACGGAGAACTGGACGGTGGTCTATGCTGGGTGGAAACAAGTTGAAACTGGCGCTGGCACCCTGGCCATCAGTAAGACTGTGGTGGACGGCGACCTAAACCAGGACTTTACCTTCCAGGTTGACTTAACCGATTTAGAAGGGAATGTGTTGACCGGAGAATATCAGTATGTAGGCTCCAAGACCGGCAGCATCTCTAGCGGAGAAACCATTACGCTGTCCAATGGGCAGACCGTTGTTATCAATGCGCTTCCTGTCAATGCAAACTACACGGTGACCGAAATAGATGCAGAGGGTTATACCACCACCATTTCCGGCCACGATTCCACGGATCCATACTTTGGGACAACAGCCTCCGGTAAAATCCTTGACAAGAAGGGTGCCTCCGTCCACTTTACCAATGTATTGAAACAGCCTGGTCTGGACGTAGATAAGGAATTGACGCAGGTCAATGGCGAGACCTATACGGAAGGCCGCGTGAGCACCGGCGATGACCTAACCTATACCATCACCGTAAAAAACACCGGCAACACCACTCTTTCCAACATCTCTGTGGTGGACACCCTGCCTAAGGGCCTGCAGTTGACCGGGGAAGGTGCCGTGACGGAGTGGACCATCGACACCTTGGCGCCTGGAGCTTCCGAGACGGTCACCCTCCATGCGACGGTTCTTCCCTTTGCTGAGGGCAGCACTCTGGCCAATACCGTGATGGCAACCGCTGATGATTTGGCGGCCCAGGATACGGAGACCGTTTCGGTGAACGTCAACTATGTTCCCGATCCCGATCCTACCCCGGACCCCGACCCCACCCCCGACCCCGATCCCGGCGACAAGCCCGAACTGAACACCGAGGACCACTATGCCTACATCGTGGGCTATGAGGACGGTAGCGTCCAGCCCGAGGGTGACATCACCCGTGCCGAGGTGGCCACCATCTTCTTCCGCCTCCTCACCGACGAGAGCCGGGATGCGTTCTGGAGCCAGACCAACGACTACACGGATGTGCCCGCAGACGCCTGGTACAACAATGCCGTCTCCACCCTCAGCAACGCCGGCATCCTCGACGGCTATGAGGACGGGACCTTTAAGCCCAACGGCAACATCACGAGAGCAGAGTTTGCCACCATCGCCGTGCGCTTCTTCGAGGCTACCTATGATGGAGGGGACCTCTTCTCCGACATTGCCGGCCACTGGGCCCAGGATTACATCAACGAGGCCGCCAACGCCGGCATCGTGGATGGGTATCCCGACGGCACCTTCCGGCCCCAGCAGTATATTACCCGGGCCGAGGCCATGACCATGGTCAACCGCACCATCGACCGGCACCCTGATGCCGATCACCTGCTGGACGACATGATCGTTTGGCCCGACAACCCGG
>CALWBQ010000059.1 GCA_944376125.1 uncultured Lachnospiraceae bacterium | reverse complement strand
GGGTAGTTGTGTCCGCAGACTTGTCTGCCCACCAGGAAGTATCACGGGTTGCTACGCCGCCCTGGGTTACCCCAGCCGCTACGTCTACCTTCACGGATGCGTGGGTGACTGCCACACCATCCTGGATTACTTCATAGGTGATCCAGCAGGTGCCGGCATTCTTACCCGTTACACGGAAGTTGCCGTTTGGCAGCTGGGTCAGGTCAACAATCGAGCCCGTACGAGAATCCGTTACACGCAGCGTGCCGTTCTGGTACATCTGCTGTACCTGCTCGCCGCTGAGTGCATTGCCTGCACCGTCGGTTACCGTTACGCCGATGTCATAGATGTTGCCCGGCGCCATCTTGTAGTTCACGGTATCCAGCGTAATGGAGCCGCCCTTCGGGTATACCACAACCTTCATGGTTGCGCTCTCGCCGTTGTAGGTTACGGTGATGGTCGCTTCGCCCGTGCCGTGGGTGGTCACGCGGTACTTCGCGCCGCGGGTGTCGGCTGCATCCTGGATAGCTACGGTTGCCACGTTTTCGTCCGAAGAGGTTACCGTGATGTTGTCCGTATCGTTGTTGCCGGTAACGAGGAAGTCATACAGCGATACTTCGTTGATCATGTATACTACCTGGGTGTCCAGCTTCACATTGCTCTCGCTCGGGTCGGTCGGGTCGGTTGTCGAGCCGCCGCCGCCCGGGATGACCGAGCCGCCGCCGGTGCCGCCACCGCCGCCGGTGGAAACATCTACTGTACGGCTTACTCCGCCAAGGATGTTACCATAGGAAGCCTGGACAGTATACTCGCCTGCTGTTGTTACATTGAAGGTCAATGTGCTACCATTGCCTACTTGTGCGGTGCCTACCGGTGCGCCAGTATTATCCAGCACGGTGTAAGTAATGCCTGCGACACTGTTCGATACAGTAACTCTTCTGTTGCCGCCATTTGCTGTTACTTCAGCCGGCACGGTCGGAGCTACATAGTACTGGGTGGCTGCGGCAATGCCGGTGAGGGTCATGGGGGTAGCAGTAGCTTCCACAGCTGTGTTTGCCGGTGCGTTTGCTTCTGCAACGCTTACGGTAGCATCAGCTGTATATGCACCTTCTGCATCCTGGGTGTAAGCAGCATAGCCACCGGTGTAGACAGTATCCTTGTATACTCCTACAGTCAAGGTAGCGCCAGTGGGCACCGTGCCGGTTGCCTGCACGCCCGTGACGGAGCTACCAGTACCGTGTGCCTCCGGGGTCACGGTAACAGCCAGGTCAGTATCGGAATTTACGCCTTTCAAAGCGTCAGCGTCAAAGTTCCAGCTATATACCTTGTTGCCCTGGGTATCTGTCACAGCCACGGTGAGGTTTGCCACATTCTGGTTGCCGGCGGCTGCGGTGAACAGGGTGCCCGGAACAGTCAGCTGGCCAACGGTCACGCCATCTGCCACCGGGACATTCACGGTCACAGTGGTATCCGGGGTAGATACGCCGGTTACTGCGCTATCCAGGTTGGTTGCGGTATCCAGGGTTACGTTCGCTGTGTCGCCAGCCGTGCCGGTAACTTGCGGCGCAGTTGCAGTAACATTCGTGCCTTCCGTGGTCGGCGCTTCTACAACCGGCTTCTGGGTTACAGCGCCCTTCACAACATTGAAGTACAGGTTGGTGACTTCGCCCTCGCTCGGGGTGGCAACTACGGTTACAGCACCCGGTGCGGTAACGGTCAAGGTATTTTCCTGAATGGAAGCATTGGTGGGTTCGCCCTGTAACTTAAATTCGTAGGTTACGCCCTGGGCAGCATTCACTGCGGCCAGCGCAAAGGTAGCCTGCTGCAAGCCGTCATCGCCGGTCAAGCGCAGGGTCTGCGGGGCAGCTTCCGATCCGGTGTATTCAGCACCGTCCACGGTGAAGCCAAGGGTCGGGGCCGGATCAGTGCCCGGCTCGCTTACGGTGATGGTCAGCGTGATCGGCTCGCCGTCGGTGGTTACCGTTACGGTTTCCGAACCGGCTGCATTTGCGTTGATGGTGTTGCCCTGAACGCTAACAGCATCCGTTGCCGGGCTAACTTCATCCGCTACCGCGCTAATGGTTGCCGTGCCGTTTGCCAGAGTAATGCTATCCCCTACCTCCAGTTCAATGTTCTGGGTTGTGGAGGTGATCGAACCGCCTGCCGCAGCGCTGCCGGTGCCCGTGTAGGTCAGCAGGGGTGCCGGAGCCGGCTCGCTTACATTGATGGTCAGAACGATGGAACCGCTGTTCGTGGTTACCGTTACGGTTGCCGTACCAACTGCATCTGCGGTGATGCTGGTATTGCCTGCTACCGTTACTGCATTGGAATCATCCTGGGTCTCAGCGGTCTGGGTAATGGTCTCCGAACCGTCTGCCAGGGTGATCGTGTCCCCTACTTCTACCTCAATCGTTGCTGCGCCGCCAGTTACATCTACTGCCGGGTCGCTGTTCACCTGATAGGTAATCTGCGCTGCCGGAGCCGGCTCGCTTACATTGATGGTCAGAACGATGGAACCGCTGTTCGTGGTTACCGTTACAGTTGCTGTGCCAGCTGCATCTGCGGTGATGCTGGTATTGCCTGGTACCGTTACTGCATTGGAATCATCCTGGGTCTGGGCGGTCTGGGTAATGGTCTCCGAACCGTCTGCCAGGGTGATCGTGTCCCCTACTTCTACCTCAATCGTTGCTGCGCCGCCAGTT
>CALWBQ010000058.1 GCA_944376125.1 uncultured Lachnospiraceae bacterium | reverse complement strand
CTTGCCTTGGTTAAGCGAAATGCCACAGCAGTGGTGTTTAGTTCGCAATAGAGATATTTTTACAGAAAAAACGGATGTGGTCGGAGATGATTTTTCGAATTACACATTGTTGTCTTTGACTACAAAGGGCGTGATCCCTCGTGATTTAGAAAGCGGAAAAGGGAAGTTTCCATCTGATTTCAAATCGTACAAAATTGTGCATAAGAACGACATTGCTTTTTGCCTTTTTGATATTGACGAAACACCAAGGACAGTTGGTTTGGCCAACGAAGATGGAATGTTGACCGGTGCTTACACAATATATCAGGTATCGGGACTGCTTCCTGAATATGTGACATATTATTACACTGCTTTAGACGATATAAAGGCATTAAGATATTACTATACTGGCTTAAGAAAAACAGTCAAGGCAGATGCTTTCTTATCTATGAAAATGCCCGCGCCGTCCATTACTGAGCAAAGACAGATTGTTGACTATTTAAACTGGCAGACGTCAAGAATGAATAGACTTATTTCTGCTAAGAGACGCGAGCTAAAATTAGTTAAAGAGATAAAGCATAATGAGGTAAAAAAGCTTGTTTTTGGATTGAATATAAAGGGAAATAGAAAGCCCACTGATAATCCATGGATGACAAACGCGCCTGAGAAATGGACGAAAGTTAAATTACGGAACCTTTTTACAGAGGTGAAAGAGCCTGTTGGAGATGAAAGTGAGAAATATACGTTGTTATCGCTTACAACTAACGGTGTTATTGTACGAGACCTAAGTGAGGCAAAGGGGAAATTCCCATCAGACTTTTCTGCCTATCAAGTCGTTAATCCGGGGCAGTTTGTATTTTGCCTTTTTGATATAGATGAAACACCTCGAACTGTTGGGCTGGCAACTATGCAAGGAATGATAACCGGAGCTTATACCGTTTTTGATGTTAAGCAATGCAATCCAGAATACTTACTACAGCTTTTTACAGTGCTTGATGATGAAAAGGCATTAAAACCGTTGTATTCAGGGCTCAGAAAGGTGATAAAAACAAATAATTTTTTGAACCAAAGCATTTACCTGCCCTCAGAGGAAGAACAATCCTCCATCGTTTCAGATGTTGCGGAAGTAATTAAACATTACGATAACATTGAAAAAGTATTCAAGAAAGAGATAGATATACTGACAGATTTGAAAAAGCAAATTGTTTTTTCTGTAGTGACAGGAAAACTCGATGTCAGAGGAGTAAGCATTCCTGATTATGAATATGTGGATGACGAAGATAGCGAAGAGGAAGAACAGGAGGATTGACAATGGCTTTTACCAACACAAAAGAAAGCGGTCTTGAATCCTTAATCGTGAAGTGGCTGGTTGAACAGAACGGGTACGAGGAAGGAACAAACGCCGACTATAACAAAGAATATGCTGTCGACGAGACTCGGCTGTTCCGCTTCCTGCAAGACACGCAGCCGAAGGAAATGGACAAGCTGGGCGTATTCACTTCAGATACGAAGAAGCGCCAGTTCCTGAACCGGCTGTCCGGAGAAATCGCCAAACGCGGCATTATCGATGTGCTGCGCAATGGCGTAAAGGTCTATCCGGCAGATCTTATCATGTTTTACCTGACTCCGACCGAAAATAACGAGCAGGCCAGAATCATGTACGAGAAGAACATCTTCAGCGTGACGAGGCAGCTGCGTTATTCGCAAGATGCCGGAAAGTTGGCGCTGGATGTTTGCCTGTTTATCAATGGTCTGCCCGTCATCACAATGGAGCTGAAGAACCAACTCACAAAGCAGAACACAGAAAATGCTGTGCGCCAGTATAAGGAAGACCGAGACTTCCATGATCTCCTGTTCTCTTTCAAGCGTTGCATGGTTCATTTTGCTGTGGACGATGCCACGATCCAGTTCTGCACAAAGCTTGCCGGAAAAGACAGCTGGTTCCTGCCGTTTAATAAAGGCTATAATGACGGCGCAGGCAATCCGCCGAATCCGGACGGCCTTATGACGGACTATCTCTGGAAGGACATCCTTACCAAGAGAAAGCTGTCTCGGATTATAGAAAACTACGCGCAGGTTGTCGAAGAGGTAGATGAGGATACCAAAAAGAAATCCGTCAAGCAGATCTGGCCGCGTTATCATCAACTCGATTGCGTAGAAAAACTGCTAGCTGATGTGCAGGAAAATGGTGTCGGCAAGCGTTATTTGATCCAGCACAGCGCAGGAAGCGGAAAGTCAAACTCCATCGCATGGCTTGCACATCAGCTGATCGGTCTTGAAAAAGACGGACATCCAATGATTGACTCTGTCCTTGTAGTTACCGACCGCCGTATTCTAGATAAGCAGATCCGTAATACGATCAAGCAATTCATGCAGGTTAAGAACACCGTGGTATGGGCAGAGCATTCTGGCGATCTGCGCAAGGCTATACAGGATGGCAAGCGCATCATTATATCTACGATTGAAAAGTTCCCGTACATCATTTCTGAGATTGGGCAGGAACATAAGAATAACAAGTTCGCTATCATTATCGATGAGGCGCACTCCGGCCAGAGCGGACGTAACTCCGCAAATATGAATCTGGCACTTTCCGGCCTTGCTACAGACGACGAAGCGGATAATGAAGACAAAATCAACGCCATGATGGAGGGACGCAAGCTCGTGTCCTCCGCTAGCTACTTTGCTTTTACAGCTACTCCAAAGAATAAGACCGAGGAGATGTTTGGCATTGCCTATGAAGAAGACGGTGAAATCAAGCATCGTCCGTTCCATGTTTATACGATGAAGCAGGCCATTCAGGAAGGCTTCATTCTGGATGTGCTGCGGAATTATACGACCATTGACAGCTGGTACAAAATTATGAAAACAGTCGAGGATGATCCGATGTTTGATAAGAAGCGTGCGCAGAAAAAATTGCGTGCCTTTGTCGAGGGGAATTCGGACGTCATCGCAAAGAAAGCCGCCATGATGGTGGAGCACTTCCACGAGCAGGTTATCGCCAAGAAAAAGATTGGCGGAAAAGCTCGTGCTATGGTGGTCACCGCCAGTATTCCAAGATGTATTGAATACTACTATGCCATTAATAAGTGTCTCTCAGACAGACATAGCCCGTATAAGACTATTGTCGCCTTTTCCGGTGAGCACAAGTATAATGGACAGGAACCGGCGCTGACATCGGCAGCTATGAATGGATTCCCTGATGCGAAAATTCCAAAGGAGTTCAAGAAAGATCCATATCGGATTTTGATTGTTGCGGATATGTTCCAGACAGGCTTTGATGAGCCACTTCTACAAACTATGTACGTAGACAAGCCACTCTATGATATCGCAGCGGTGCAGACTCTTTCCCGCTTGAACAGAGCCTATCCGGGCAAGGATGAGGTATATGTGCTGGATTTTGCCAACAAAACATCTGTGATTGAGAAGGCGTTTTCCAAGTTCTACAGAACGACCATTCTTTCTGGAGAAACGGACCCGAATAAGCTCTATGACCTGATCACGCTGATGGAAAGCTATCAGGTTTACGATAACAGCGATATTGAAAAGCTGGTTAATCTATTCCTGAGCGGTGCGGAGCGTGATCGGCTTGATCCGATTCTGGATGCCTGTGCAGCTGTTTACAAGCAACTGGAGCTGGATGACCAGATTAAGTTTAAGAGCTCCGCTAAATCTTTTGTTCGTACATATGGTTTCCTCGGAGCAATCCTGCCTTACGGAAATGTTGACTGGGAGAAGCTATCAATCTTCTTAAACTTGCTGATTCCAAAGCTGCCCTCACCGCGTGATGATGACTTTTCAGAAGGTATCCTTCAGACTATTGATCTGAGCAGCTATCGTAATGAAGCACAGGAGGCTATCGCCATTAAACTGGAGGATGCAGATGCAGAAATTGCGCCGGTTCCTGCAGGCAAGGTTGGCCATATCGTTGAGCCGGAGATGGATTTACTTTCAAAAATCATTATGGATTTCAACGACATGTTTGGAAATATCAACTGGAATGATACAGATAATGTACAGCGTCAGATTCTGGCTATCCCAGAGATGGTCTCCAGGGACAAGAAGTATCAGAACGCCATGAAGAATTCTGATGAACAAGAAGCACGTACAGAAAGTGAACGTGCCCTGCAGCAGGTCATTTTTTCAATCATGGCTGACAATATGGAACTATTTAAGCAGTTCCAAGACAATCCGTCCTTTAAGAAATGGCTTTCCGATTTGGTGTTTAACCTTACATATAACCCGGAAGGCAAAGAGTATGTGATGCCGGAGTCCGGAGGTAAAGCTGACGATTATGATTTTTCAACACAAGAATCTTTATTGACTGCGGAAGATTCTGCTTCATACGGAAATAAAAAGGATGGAAAGTAAACTGTAATAAAGGTGGAGAATGCAATGAATGATTCTTTTGACAAGACAATAAGTGGAGGAAAGTTCGACGAGGTTTTTACAGAGGTTCCCCATACGGAGACGCTCGGCCTTAAAAACCCGGAACAACTTCGCCTTTATCACCTCAACGTCAATAACAATGTATTCTCCACTGACAGTCTGGAAGTCTTTCTGCGGAGGAATATCGGTCAGTACGTGTTCTCTCGTGCTCAGATTGAGAACTATCATGTTGAGGGCGATGTGTACAGTGTCGGAATGGATGCCATCGACATCATGAAACGTAACGGGGCTCCGGGACAGAAAGGTACAGGCAACGACCTCGGTGAAATCCTACTTTATGTATTTTTAGAGCAAGTTCTTGGAGCTCCCAAAATCATGAGCAAGGTTGAACTTCAAACTGGAGCTAAACAATATGACAGTAAATGTGACGGAATCCATCTTCTCTCGCTGGAGCAGACCTTTGGCATTCCCTATTACCACATGGTGTTCGGCACCTCCAGTATTGTGGGCGACATGAAAAAAGCGGTTGACTCAGCTTTCAATGCCATTGTGGAAATCGATAAGCAAAGTACGCAGGAGCGTATCCTCGCAGAAAACACGGTTTTTAGCAAGTCCTTTGATAAAGATACTATTCAGAAAATCAAAGATCTGCTTATACCGAGTAAGGGCCAGGTTGTTCCGTATGATACAGCTTATGGTGTTTTCCTTGCATATAATCTGGGCCTCAATCCAGCCAATTACAGTGTGGTAGACTTTCGGCGTGCGCTGACTCAGAAAATGAACACAGATATTCATAATCATGCGGCATACATTGCTGGTAAAATTAATTTTTTGGGTCTCGGCAATCACTCGTTTTATTTCTACATTCTGCCGCTCAACGATGCGGATACGGAAAAAACACAAATTATGGATCGTGTGATGAATGGGGGTGGCAGACCATGAACAGTCAAACAATCCAGAACCTTGGCGATGCCATTTTCTCGGATATTGACAATAATCCCTTCCTGAATGAACTTTATGATAACATTCTCTATAACTATGCCATCACCAAATTCAATCTCTCTGACAAGCGGCAGATGAGGGAAATTGATGTAATGTCCGCCTTGCGATTTGCCGATTTGCTGTCTAAGTCGACACATGCAGTAAATCGCGACAAGCACAAAATGTGGGCACAGGAGATAATTATCCTGCTACACGCTCTCTACCCGGACAATCCCGATGTTAAATTCTATGCTGGATCAGTGTTTGCGAACACTGGAAATTATCAGGCAAGAAAGATTATCGAGAGTGACTTTAATGGAACGACCGTATTAGAACGTTTTTTCGCTGAATACCAGAATGATTATTTGACAATCCCTGCTGCACCAGAGCTTCGGTTCTTTGGCGCACAGAAAAATGCCTACGATCATCTTTCGAATAATTACTTCAGTTATTCGGGCCCAACATCTATGGGTAAGTCATTCCTCATGCGAATGTACATCAAAGATCAGATACAGCATGGGGTGCAAATGAATTTTGCTCTGATTGTTCCAACAAAGGCACTGATCAATGAAATCTACAAGCAAATCATTGATGAAGATCTTAAAAGCCTCCTGTCAGAGCACAATTATAAGGTTGTCACCGCCGCCGGGGATATTGCATTGGAAGGTCTCCACAACTTCATTCTTGTGCTGACTCCGGAACGTTTGCTGTATCTACTTATCAGCAAACCAGATTTGCAGATAGACTATCTATTCATCGACGAAGCTCACAAGCTATCCGGGAAAAATAGCCGTGGGCCATTCTACTATAAAACCGTGGATATGCTTCTTAAAAGGAAAAAGAGGCCGCATTTTATTTTTGCATCACCCAACATTCCAAATCCAGAAGTGTATTTGAAGTTGCTGACAGACGTTGAAAATGACGCTAACGATAGCCATCTTCGTTCCACTTTTTCACCAGTGGCGCAAATAAAGTTTAGCATTGACTTAAACAACTTCACTGTCAGCGTATATAACGACCATACCGGCGAGTTGGATTATCTTGCAGAAATTAAAGATAGAAACGCTTCTCTGGTTTCATTCCTTCTGATGTTTGAAAGAATAAACCGTGATCTTCCTATTGAGCGAAAGCAGCAGACCATCGTTTACTGCAACGGTCGAAGTAAGGCGATTGAGCACGCACTTGCCTTCGCTGATCAGCTTTCTGACATTCAGGACAATGATCTAAATGTGCTGGCGAGAGACATAACGAATGAAGTACACGGTGATTACTATTTAGCCCAGATTATAAAAAAGGGCATTGCTTATCACATTGGATACCTGCCGGCCGCCATTAGAATGCGTATTGAGGACATGTTCCGTCGTGGTAAAATTACAACTATGTTCTGTACCAGCACTTTGCTTGAGGGGGTAAATCTCCCGGCGGATAATCTGTTCATTACTGATAACAAAATTTTCCGAAAAGTGATGACTCCGGTTGATTTCCGAAATCTGATAGGACGTGTAGGCCGCATCCGTTTCAACCTTTACGGAAATGTTTTCTTTGTTTCACAGGGCGAAAAGTTGAAGCAAGAAGACTATGTGGATCTCCTGAAAAAAGAGGTCCCAAAGCAGACGCTTTCTATCGAGGCGGGCCCGAAAAACCTTACGAACGCTGAAAAGAAATACGTCATCGAGGCGCTGCTGCAAGGCAACATTGAGCTTGTAAAACGTAATGATGCACAGTCAGAGGAAGCCTATGTAATGATGCGTAAATTCGCTCTTATCCTTTTGCGGGATATTATGCAGGATAACGATAGCCTTGTAAGGCGCGAGTTTTCTAATCTGCTGACACCCAAGGACGAAGCGAAAATACGAGAAGCCTTTATTGATCCGTTCACAGAACCAGATGATGATATCAACACCTCGGTAGACCAGACAAAAAATCTACGCGCTGCCATCGCAATGGGACTGAAATATCCTGACCGTGTTGATGGTAGGTTCGACTATGATGATGTTTTGGCTTTCCTTGAGAAGCTGAGTAGGATCTTCAAGTGGGGAAAGTATGAGGCATCTACGCTTGGAAAGCCCACTCTCCTGCGCTGGTATGCGGTTGTCCTGATTCAATGGATGGAAGGAACCGGTCTCAGTAATATCATGAAAAAGGCTCTGGAATACCGGCGGCAGCATCGTGATAACTTCTGGGTAAACCGAGGGCAGAAAGAATACTACAACGACGGCCTCCGGCACCGCAATATCGTGTTTGCCGACACCCTGGAAGTTATAGATAACATCGTTCTGTTCAGTATTTCGAACTACTTTCTCCGCTTTTCAAATGAGTATAAGACTGTACATCAGCTGAATGAGTTTGATAACAACTGGTATGAATTTGTAGAATATGGAACGACGAATCCGATAACTATCCTTCTACAGAGAAATGGTTTCTCCCGTGAAGTATCTACTTATATTCGCAATAATAAAGATACGTTTATCATTGAAGGTTTAGATGGAAAATGGCATTTGAGCACTGCTTTGCTTAAGTGCTCAAACACTAATGCTCGAACAGAGGCATTAAGTGTACGCTATAATATGCCGGAGTTATTTGTTTCTGGGTAATTGGGAGGCAACCAACATGGATAATAAAAACGGAGTAATCTATATCCTGACAAATCCGTCATTGCCGGATTATGTAAAAATCGGTTATGCAGATGACATTGATAAGCGACTGAAGCAGCTGAATCGAAGTGAGTGCATTCCGTATGCCTTTCGGATCTATGCTACATACGAGGTTTCCTCCAGGCTATCAGATCTGAAAATCCACTCGATTATAGATAAGCTGAATCCTAATTTACGCGCCGTTGAGAGTTTTAACGGCAAACAGAGGGTACGCGAATTCTACGCCATGTCGCCAGAGGACGCCTATTCAATCCTGGAAGCCATCGCTGAGATTCACGGGTGTGTGGATAAATTAAAACGAATGGTGCCCTCCGAGGAGGAGCAGGTTGCTGAACGTGAGGCGCAGGAGATCGATTCCGAAAGCACAGAACGCGCCACAAACTTTTCTTTTAGCGCCTGCCAAATCCCCCTGGGAGCAAAAATTGAATTCGGAGAGAATCCCAACATCACCGCCACTGTTGTTGGGGATAGGAGCGTGGAATACAACGGAGAAACCATGTCTTTAACCGCTCTGGCAAAGCTCCTGACCGGCAAGCAGTATTCCATAGCCGGACCCAGGTTCTTCAAATACAAGGGAGAGTGGCTCAACGACATCCGCCATAGGATTGGGGTCTAAAAGTAAACGATAGCCCACAAATTAAACGGTACCCATAAAATAAACGATAGCCTCCTGCTACCCAGCGTCTTTGCGGACCGGGTTGGCAACATGGTATCGCTTTGTCTGGCGGCGGCAAGGACTGATAATGACCTGAAACCCTTTGAAATTAGGGCTTTCAGGCAAAAAGAAAGAACCGCAACCTTGATACGCATTGTATCAAAATTGCGGTTCTTATTTGGTGGAGACATACTAACCAAATCCGAACCCAGAAAGTCATCGACTTCCTTCAGAGTAATTGTCTGCGTGCCATGCTGATAGTTGTAAGTCAGCACCAGCTTGTCATCATACACGAATACCGCATTG
>CALWBQ010000057.1 GCA_944376125.1 uncultured Lachnospiraceae bacterium | reverse complement strand
TAGTCCTTCCAGTATCCCCATATCTGCCCTTTGGGGTGGGATCGGTGCAGATACTCCATGTTTTCCGGATCCGGCCCGCAGGCATAGTAGAAACCCCAGTACTTATCGACGATAATCAGTTCCATTGGCATGCCGTCTATCGTCACTGACTGTATTTCATCTTCATCCGGCAGCCAAAGGGTTCCATAGTCTATCCAAAACTCAAACCCAAATCTTTCAAAGGTTATGTGATTGCTGAGCTCGTTGGTAATCAGAGACAGGTGCATGGCCCGAGTCAAAAGGTATTGCTTTGGCCCATCCCTCGCCACGATTACGCAGTTGAAAAAGCCCATGTAGTCGAAGAAAAACACCGCATATGTATTATGCATTATTTCGTCCACATGCACGACCTCTTCAACTCGGAGTTCCGGGCAGCGTATGGATACAAATTGCTCCGGCGTGAAAGGCATGAAGGTCATGGCGACGATGAGCAGGACGCATATGGCGAAGGCTGCATACAGCCTCCACAGATTTAGCTTTCTGTCATTGAGATCCCGCCCGTTCTTTCTCATCATTAAGATACCCCCTTCTTCAATTCACACCCGCGTAATGCCGTCAGGGAGTCAGAGTTTTACTCTGACTCCCAAATGCTGATGACTTTTATGCAGCGGCAAACAATCTCGAACCCCACGTTGAAACAGAACCGAAGAATGCCGTTATTGCGGACGCCAGGGCAGCAGCTCCTCCTGCGGGGCTCGCTATCGCCAGTCCGATAGTGAAGGCCATCACCACGATGGCGAGGGCTGCAACAACGTTTTCCTTCTTCACATATTTGTTTACCGTTTCTTCTATTTCCGCGCCGTTATCAGCATTTATGCTGACTTCCAGTTTAACGGAAACAGTGTTGATAACGTTCTGCACATTTCCAAGGTAGGATTCGACAACAACAAACGCTATGAGCTTGTTGGGCTCGACCCTGATGCCAAAGCTGATTTTACCGTTTTCAACATTCGCTGCCATGCTGGCTGCAAAGCCCATAATCTGCTCATCAAGCGTTGCAGAGACTTCTGTTTCTATTCTGTCGGCGACATCGTTAAACAGCTCAGAGGTATAGGAAGCAGAGCTTTCAAGAATAGGCGAAAGGCCATTGGTGATTTTTGCTGTTGTGTACAGGGCCTTGTCATCGCCCAAGGCAATCAGAGCAGAGTGAGTATACGTTAGAGTAGCCGTCATCCCTGGTGCAATAGATATTTCCAGCGGAGGAGATTCCCAGCTTATGCCCGCTGCATTTACCGGAACTTGGACAGGATTGCCGTTTACGTCTGAAACATACCCGTCATTGTTTTCATCGATCTGTGATATAAATGCGTGAATAATGTCTGCGGCCTCTTCCCGCTTATCATTGTCACTGATTGGTTCAGCAATTGACGAAACACTGCCGAATGAAGAGAAACCGGTATATCGTCCAGAAACGGCCACCTTATCCAGCGGAAAACTTATACTTGTGCTAGGGTTGAAAGTATACTCATGGAATTGATCAAATGCCCAGCAGTCGGGTAGCGGGAATCCCATATTTCCGCTGTATGCTGTGGACATATCACCAACAAAGCAGCTGGATGCGAGTCCAAATTCAGAACAAATTCGGTCGCATACATTCCGAGATCCGTAAATGCCGACATTGTAGATGTTGCCGTTGTCATCCATTACTTCTTTTATGCCGTCAAAGTATTCCTTAACATAGCCTTCGATATTGCCGTCAAGCACGTCATAATCAACGGCGAAGTAGATGTATTCGCGCATCGGAATATCAAGAGCCTTAGCAGCTGCAATGGCCTTTGCTGCGTCCTCTTTGCCAAGCGCTTTGGTATATCGTTCAAGATACGCTCCGCCTTCCTGATATATGGCAAAAAGGCGCAGGCCCGCATTGAAAATTGCCGTCATCTCCGCTTTCGTAAGCGCTTTGGAACGCTCGGCCGTGCCTGAGCCAACGGTACCGGAAACATATCTGCCGACATATCTGTAACCGGCAGCGAACAGCGCATTTGCCTTGGCCGCATCCAGGATCGTCGAGCAGTCGCAGCCCTGCGCAGGCCTGTCAGTATTTCCCTTGCTGAGAAGCAGCGCCATCCAAGTGTTTACGTCGCCATTGCCAGTTACCTCAAGCGTATGCGCGCTCTGGAAAGCACGTGTGTTTGTTTTGACAGTATTGTTCCAATCAGTTCCATTCGTGGTATAGCCATTACATGTCAGGCAGAAATTGAAAAGCCGAACGGCCTCTACGGGATGGTCACTGTCGTTAAGTATAGGGATCAGGTTCTTAGTGCCGTTTCCGAATATTCCATCAACTTGAGTGCCGCGCTGACCTTCAATATACTGCAAACGCTTAATGAGAGCTTCATTCATGGCACGCTGATAAATACCGTCACATGGGATGATGCCAATATAATCGCCAAAGTTGGCATTCAAATACTGCTGAATAGACCTGATCTCGCTTTTCCCTCCGGAGCTGGTCATGAGGACAAACTGATCCATGGACAGGAGGGACTTCATAAGCTTTGCGCTGATTTGCCCTCCGGGAAGAATGGCGGATATTCCAGCATCCTGCTTCAACGCCAGCAGGCCGGCTATGGTCTGGTCATCAGCAACGCCATTATAGGAATAGCTGTAACCGCCAGTATAGCCTTTGCACCACAACCCCGCCATCACGATGTTATAAAGATTGCTGGTTGCGCCACTGACTACGTTCATTTTACCGTCGGTAACAGCGTAGTAGTTTTCGAACGCAGCCTCAGTCCCCGCGCCAAACCCTCCGTCTACTCCTGTGCCAATAGCGCTTTGCAGAGCACGCACGAGGCCCTTCATTGTGTTCTGCCCCGTTATGCCGTCCTCAGTAAGAGTGACCCAGCCCGGCACATTGCAGTATGTGTCATTAAGCCACACCTGTGCATAGTATACGGGTGGATCCCCCGGAACGTTGCTCTGTGGCATGATGCTTCTGTTACCAACCTTGCTTACGCGAATAATTTCCTTGTTGTTATCCACTTTCGAGACTCCTCTCTATTTTTAGTAACTGACTATATAGAGAAGATTCTTGTAATTTTGTAAACAGCAAAGAGTATTTAATTCTATGTTTAAGTAAGTGGCCCTATTGCAGTATATGGCATTCAGCTTTCTCAGCTCATAAGTTCTACTGTTTATAATATAAGTCCGCAAGTGAATACTGCCACCTGCGGACTTATATTATGAAAAGTGATAGTTTAGGATTTCTGAGATTTTTTCGGGCGCGCCGGCTGATAAATTATACCAATGCAGACGGGAGGCCAACCTTTCATTTCTGTGTTCATAGCCTTTGTAATAGCTTTCTTTGCCAACTGTTCAGCCTTTTTCATTGTAAATTTTCCTCCTCGTAGAAGTAATTTTTTCTATGATAACCGTTAGCGTTGCTATGTTAATGCCAACAAATATGCCAACGACGATCATATTCATATCGTAAATTACACTTACTATGAGTTGACAGACGAGTAGAAAAAACAGTAAAATATTTTTACGCTTTGTATTTTCCCGTTTCTCTGAAGCGGAAAAGTTTGCCTGAGGAGGATATTCTGGACGCACAATGATCGCAATAGTTACGGCTGCAAGATTTAATCCCCAAAAAACACCACAAGGCAAACGAGAAATAGTTGAACAAAAAAGTGTGGTAGACGCTATAACGATAGTGGCACTTGTAAGCAAACAAATCCAGGGATGTGGTGCATGATATCCCCCAGCGCGTCTTCTAATAGCATAAAAAGAACCAACGGTTGCTATAGTTTCAATATATTTTCCGGAGCCTACCATCCATATTATGGTTGCTGAGAAGAACAATAATATCATGATCCATTTTTCAACAGTATAAATGCACCAATCTCTGTCTTCTGCATCAATCCATTGTTTGCCAATACATAAGGAAGTTATTTTGATTGCATATGTATGTAGCATTACGCCATCACCACATTAAATATATGGCAAACCTGCCATATTGTGTGAAATGTGCAGTAAAAACTATATTATTTGCAGTAAAACACATATTATGTCATAACAACAGGTGTTCTTTCACTTTTTTGATAGCCCTCAACTTGGTTTGGTTGACGGCCTGCCTACTTACGCCAAGAATTTTGGCAGTATCTTGAACCGAATGGCCATACTCGTAAATAAAATGTAGGACTTTAGATTCTGTATCAGACAGTATGGAGTCTGACCAGTATTGTGCTATCCCATCTTCGACAGTATATGACATTTGTGATTCTATGTAGTAAAGCCTTTCGTCGCTTAGATCGGAAAAAGGAATTTGCTTATTAGCGAAAGCCTTGGAAAGCTTTATATATTTGCTCCGGACAGATTTGTAAATATAACTTGTTATTATCTTATCGTCCTTACCGGTAATTGATTTGATAGCGTCACCTTGTATAAGTTCAAGAAAGAACACAAGAAGGTCATTATATGCATCTTCATATCTCAAATCATTAGCATATTTTCGTAGAAGGTTATTAAAATGGCTAACAAGCTCGAGCACGGCGCTCTCTTCTGGGATTCGAAGAAGTATATCTGACAGCATACAATTCCCTCTTTCTCAGCTGAGAAAGAGAAAATTAGATAGAGACTTGTAAACATGCTATATAATTGAGTTTTTAAACTCTCTATTTGTATGCCGTCTATACTGCCTTTTAAATATATACTGCTAATTATTACAAGTGTAATTATTGCAGTATTCTTAATAATTAATTCAGTAAAAGACACAAAAAGCTCCCCGACATCTTGTCAGGGAGCTTTACTGTTGTCCTAATAACCATAGCGGTGAAACACCGAGTACATCTGAAATTGCTAAAACCTCATAATCCGCTACAAATCTTGTGCCTATTTCTATCCTGCTTATTGAGTCTCGCTCCAAAGTAATACCTTTTGTCTGCAATCTTGCAGCTAACTCACTTTGCGTGATCCTTTGTCGCACCCTCGCTTCGTGAACTCTATTGCCGCATAAATTTTTGCGACCATTATAGTCATATATTTTCACAACAGCCAATCTCTTAGTGTGTATATTATCAGCACTTTTCTTGACATTAACACATATATCTAGGATAATTGTGTTAATAATCAGAATCCTGCCGGCTGCCGCTATTTTTATTTGACAAGAGGTGAGTTATGAAGTATGTTTGTTAAAAATGGTTTAATAGGAGCGCAGATTAATATGCGAATTGCGATATGTGACGATGATAGCACTTTTACAACAAAAATACGCATTTCAATGGACGAGTATTTTGCCCGCAAGAATTTGCAGGCCGATTACTATATTTTTACCTCGCCCAAAAGGCTGCTGGAATTTGACATATCAAATATACAAGCGTTATTTTTAGATATTGATATGCCGGAATTAAATGGGATAGAACTGGCGAGGCAGCTCAGAACAAAGAATCTCGATCTAATAATAGTTTTTGTGACAGATTTTATTGAATATGCACCATACGGGTACCGTGTGGAAGCGTTTCGATATCTGCTAAAAAACCGGCTTGATATGGAGCTCCATCTAACTCTGGATGAGGTGGTTGATAAGCTTTATTCAGAACAGGCGACAATAGAGATTCGGGTTGAAGGAGAGACGGAAAAACTATTACTCAAAGATATTGTTTATATAGAAGGGACTGGGCATCGAGCCGTACTTATTCACACACGGGGAAGGTCCTCCCCGCTGGAGTGCAGCGGGAAGCTCAGCTGTTTTGAACAGGAACTGCGAGAGCGCGGATTTCTCCGGCTTCAACGCAGCTATCTTGCAAATATGAACTATATTAAGCGGATAAGCGGATATAAAGCAATATTTAAAGACGGCACAGAGCTGAAAGTGTCGGACCAGGGCTATCGTGATATCGTTGGCAAGTTTGTTTCTTGGAAAGGACAGCAGATGTGAACGAAATACTGTCAGAGACATTAAACTTGTTGTTGCTGGGCATAGAAATTTTGATTCTGGCCTTTCTCACTTCAAGTATATTTACGGAAAAACGTGCGTTCAAATATATTGCTTTTGTGTCTGCCTGCACGATTATAATAAACTACATATGCTTGAAGGTGTTTGCCGAAGTACCTGTTGCCAAGTTTTTGCTGACCACCGTCGTTTTATCAATTTGGATGGTTTTATCTTTTCGCTCACGTCTGGGGCGGTGTGTATTTCTCTCTCTTTTTTTCCAGGCGTATCTGACGCTTACCGATAGCGCCGCCATATACCTTGTAAGCCGACACCTCGATATCAGCTATTCAGATTTTTTCTTTGGGCCCACAGAGTATTATGCTGTTTGTTTCTTTATAAAAATTATAGAGCTGTTTGGCATTCTCATCTTGCGCACTCTCCTCAGACGCCATTTTCAACCGGCATATACAGACGTAGGAGGGTGGGCAAAAACTCTCATTTTCCCAGCAGCGTCGCTTATTGTTTCCTTTTATCTTTCGGATCTCCTGTTCAAATATCCTGCAGCCGGGCCAGAAGTGCTTATATGTATTGCAATAATGCTGTTTGCAGACCTGATGTCCG
>CALWBQ010000056.1 GCA_944376125.1 uncultured Lachnospiraceae bacterium | reverse complement strand
ATCAGGTAATGAAAAGAATATATGAAAGCCGGGAACAGGCATAGAAGAAGCCGCCTCTGTATCAGGGGCGGCTCTTTAAATTCTTCTGCGCGGTGGCCAGCATCAGCTTGATTCTGTTTAACT
Organism: uncultured Lachnospiraceae bacterium; assembly: GCA_944376125.1. Classification (GTDB taxonomy): domain Bacteria; phylum Bacillota; class Clostridia; order Lachnospirales; family Lachnospiraceae; genus UMGS1370. The sequence continues at coordinate 3,590 of CALWBQ010000056.1, read as the reverse complement.
GGTTTACCTCGCTGGCGCCGGGGTCATAGTCCACGGCAATGATATTGGATTCAGGATACTGGCGGCGCAGCTCCTTGATGACGCCCTTGCCCACGATGTGGTTGGGCAGGCAGCCGAAGGGCTGGGTGCACACGATGTTGGTGGTTCCGGTATGGATCAGCTCCAGCATCTCGCCGGTGAGGAACCATCCCTCGCCGGTCATATTGCCCAGGGAGACGAAGGGGTCGGCCATTTCGGCCAGGCTCTCGATCCTTGCCTGGGGCAGGAAGTGGCGGCTGGCGTTCAGCTCTTCACGGGCTGTCTTGCGGAAGTATTCCAGAAGAGAGATGCCCATATTGCACAGCTTTGCCGTGGAGCTCTTGAAGCCCAGGTTCTTCGCCTTGAAGTTTGTATTGTAGAAGCAGTAGAGCAGGAAGTCCATCAGGTCGGGCATTACGGCCTCGGCGCCCTCGGCCTCCAGAAGATCCACCAGGTAATTGTTTGCCAGAGGCGAGAACTTCACCAGAATCTCGCCCACGATGCCCACACGGGGCTTTTTCATATCCTCATGGATGGGGAGCGCGTCAAAATCGCGGATGATGGCCCGCACGTTCTTTTTGAACCGGCTCATGGATACCCGGCGCTTTGTCAGGTCGTCGATGCAGCGCTGCTGCCATTTCATGTGAAGCTCGTTGGCGGAGCCGGGCGTCACCTCGTAGGGGCGCATCCGGTAGAGCACCCGCATGAAGATGTCCCCGTAGACCACGGCCTGCATGGCCTTGATCAACATCGGCAGGGTGAAGGAGAAGCCGGAGTTGGTCTCAAGGCCCTGGGCGCTTAAGGAGATCACGGGCACCTGGGGCATACCGGCCCGCCGCAGGGCGCGGCGGATAAAGCCCACATAGTTGGAGGCGCGGCAGCCGCCGCCGGTCTGGCTCATGAACACCGCCGTCTTGTTCAGATCATATTTGCCCGAGAGCAGGGCCTCCATGATCTGACCCACGGTGATCAGCGAGGGGTAGCAGGCGTCGTTGTTCACGTACTGGAGTCCCACGTCCACGGAGGAGCGGGTGCTGTTCTGCAACACCTCCACATGATAGCCGCAGGAGGAAAGGGCGGGGCCCAGAATATCGAAATGGATGGGGCTCATCTGCGGGCAGAGGATCGTGTAGTCCTTGCGCATCTCCTTGGTAAACTCCACGCGGGTATAGGCGGAGGAGACGATCTTCCGCTCGATATGCCGCTCCCTTCGCACCCGCAGGGCGGCGATCAGGGAACGGACGCGGATCCTGGCGGCCCCCAGGTTGTTGACCTCGTCGATCTTGAGCACCGTGTAGATTTTTCCGGAGCCGGTGAGGATGTCGTTCACCTGGTCGGTGGTGACGGCGTCCAGGCCGCAGCCGAAGGAGTTTAACTGAATCAGGTCCAGGTCGTCCCTGGTCTTTACAAAGTTGGCGGCCCGGTAGAGGCGGGAATGGTACATCCACTGGTCCATCACGATCAGCGGCCGCTCCACCTGGCCCAGATGGGAGACGGAGTCCTCGGTCAGAACGGCGATGCCGTAGGAGGTAATGAGCTCCGGGATCCCGTGGTTGATCTCGGGGTCCACATGGTAGGGGCGGCCCGCCAGCACAATGCCGTGGCGGCCGGTCTCCTCCAGATATTTTAAGGTCTCCTCGCCCTTCTTTTCAATATCGCGGCGGCAGGCCAGAAGCTCCTCCCAGGCCTTTTTCGCGGCGGCGCGGACCTCCTCCTCGGGAATGTTTTCCTCTTTTGTGAACACCTCCGCCAGACGGTCCTCCAGGATCTTTTCGTCGGTGAAGGCCATGAAGGGATTCAGAAGCCGCACGTTCTCCTCGGCCAGCTCCTCCACGTTGTTCTTGATGTTTTCCGCGTAGGAGGTGACGATGGGGCAGTTGTAATGGTTCTGGGCGTCGGGCGTCTCGTTGCGCTCGTAGGGAACGCAGGGATAAAAGATGAACTTGATCCCCTGGCGGATCAGCCAGGTCACGTGGCCGTGGGCCAGCTTGGCGGGATAGCACTCCGACTCGCTGGGGATGGACTCGATGCCCAGCTCATAGATTCTTCTTGTGGACTGGGGCGATAAGACCACCTGGTAGCCCAGCTCCTTGAAGAAAACGGCCCAGAAGGGATAATCCTCGTACATATTGAGGACACGGGGGATGCCCACCGTTCCCCTGGGGGCGATGTCCGGCGTCAGGGACTCGTAACCGAACACCCTTTTGTATTTGTAATCAAACAGATTGGGAATGTTTTCCTTGTTTTTCTCCTTGCCCAGGCCCCGCTCGCAGCGGTTTCCGGAAATAAACTGCCGTCCGCCGGAGAACCGGTTGATGGTTAAGAGGCAGCTGTTGGTGCAGCCCTTGCAGCGGGCCATTCTGGTGTCGTAGGTGAGGCTCAGGATCTTTTCCATGGGGAGCATGGTGGTCTCCCTTCCGGGGGTGTACCGCTCCCTGGCGATCAGGGCCGCGCCGAAGGCGCCCATGATTCCGGCGATGTCGGGACGCACGGCCTCGCAGCCCGCGATCCGCTCGAAGCTTCTCAGCACGGCGTCGTTATAGCAGGTGCCGCCCTGCACCACCACCCGCTTGCCCAGATCCTTTGCGCTGGTGATTTTGATTACTTTATATAAAGCGTTCTTGATGACGGAGTAGGCCAGACCGGCGGAGATGTCGGCCACCGTGGCTCCCTCCTTCTGGGCCTGCTTTACGTTGGAGTTCATAAATACGGTGCAGCGGGTTCCCAGGTCGATGGGGTTGGGCGCGAAGAGGGCCTCCTTCGCGAAATCCTCCACGCTGTAATTCAGGGACTTGGCGAAGGTCTCGATGAAGGAGCCGCAGCCCGAGGAGCAGGCCTCGTTTAACTGCACGCTGTCCACAGTCTGGTTTTTGATCTTGATGCATTTCATGTCCTGGCCGCCGATATCCAGGATACAGTCCACCTCCGGATCAAAGAAGGAGGCGGCGTAAAAGTGGGAGACCGTCTCCACTTCGCCCTCGTCCAGCATGAAGGCGGCCTTGATTAAAGCCTCGCCGTAGCCGGTGGAGCAGGAGCAGCGGATGGACGCGCTGGGCGGAAGGAGCTCGCTTATCTCCTTCATGGCCCGGATCGTGGTCTTTAAGGGGTTCCCCCCGTTGTTATCATAGAAGGAATAGAGCAGGGAGCCGTCCTCGCCCACCAAAGCCACCTTGGTGGTGGTGGAGCCGGAGTCGATTCCTAAGAAGCAGTCGCCCTCGTAGGTGTCCAGATCGGCGGTCGCCACGTTGTGGCGGCTGTGTCGCTCCAAAAATTCGTCATATTCCGCCTGATCCTTAAAGAGAGGCTCCAGACGCTTCACCTCAAACTCCATTTTCACGCCGTGCTCCAGCCGCTCGCAGAGGGCCTCAAGGGGCGTATGTACGGCCTCGTCGGGATTCATGGCCGCCCCGATGGCGGCGAACAGATGGGAGTTTTCCGGCGCGATGATGGCGTCGCCCTCCAGCTTCAGGGTGCGGATAAAGGCTGCCCGAAGCTCCGACAGAAAGTGCAGGGGGCCGCCTAAGAAGGCCACGTTCCCCCGGATGGGCTTTCCGCAGGCCAGGCCCGAGATG
>CALWBQ010000055.1 GCA_944376125.1 uncultured Lachnospiraceae bacterium | reverse complement strand
CGAATGTTATATCGTCTTTGCCATGTCCATGAGACCTCCCCGGGTACTCACGCGTTCTTTCCCACTTATACCTGCTCCGTTTACTGCTGGCGTTCCGTGCAGTTATTGGACTTTGGTTTGTACTGCACCCTTCCCACTGCGGGCGGGTCAGGGACTTTCACCCTCAAGAAACGTGTGCCCGCCGGGCACACAGTCACAAAAACGGCATAGCATCATGTCATGCTACGCCGTTTTTTCATTTCTAAATACGCCTATCCATTTTTCTACAGCGGATGGTGGCAGGCAAAGCACCGCCCCTCCTCCATCTGGAACACCGGTGTTTCCGTTTTGCAGATATCCGTCGCATACGGGCATCTGGTATGGAACTTGCAGCCAGTCGGCGGATTCATTGGACTCGGGATCTCTCCTGCAATAATATCCTTATTTTCAATGCGGTCATCCGGATCCACCACAGGCACTGCGCTCAGCAGAAAGTGGGTATAAGGATGACGGGGATGTTCAAAAATTGCTTCTGCCTCCCCGTACTCACATACTGAACCCAGATACATGATATAAATCCGGTCAGAAATGCAGCGAACTACATTTAAGTCGTGGGAGATAAACAGGTAAGTCAGTCCCATCTCCTGCTGCAGGTCCATCAAAAGATTCAGCACTTGGGCCTGTATCGAAACATCCAGAGCTGATATAGGCTCATCGCAGACAATCAGTTTAGGATTTAAAGCCAGGGCTCTGGCGATTCCGATCCTCTGTCTCTGACCTCCGGAGAACTGATGCGGGAACCGGTTCTTATACTCAATGGGGATTCCTACAATCTTCAGCAGTTCCTCCACCCGCTTTTGGCGGGATTCTTTTGTTCCGATCTTGTTGATTACGAGAGGCTCCGCTATAGAGTTGGCCACAGAAAGTCTGGGATCCAGGCTGGAATAAGGATCCTGGAAAATACACTGGATATCCCGGCGGATTTTCTGGAATTCTTTCCGGTTCATAGCAGTCAGCTCCTGGCCCTCAAACCAGATTTTTCCGGCGGTGGGAGGCAAAAGCCCCAGCAGGAGCCGGCCCAGCGTACTTTTTCCGCAGCCGCTCTCCCCTACCAGGCTGAGAGTTTCCCCCTTTCGGATCTCAATATCCACATCCGAAACTGCATGAACCACCTGTTTTCCAGCTTTAAATTCTTTCACCAGCCCCTGGCCCTTCAGTAAAATTTCCTGTTCCTTAGCCATTGGCCTCTCCCCCTTCCGATATCAGTTCTCTGTCCAGCACGCAGCGAACCTGGTGGCTGTCTCCCACCTGGCGCATCTCAGGCTGTTTCTGCCGGCAGGCGTCCGTAGCGTAAGGGCACCGCGGAGCAAATCGGCAGCCCTCCGGCATTTCTGTCAGGATCGGCACCACGCCGGGAATACTCCTCAGACGCCTGCCCCGGTTCCGGCTGGGGAGGGAATTCAAAAGTCCCTCCGTATACGGATGTCTGGGATGATGGAACAGCTCACGCACATCGGCAGCCTCCACGATCTTCCCCGCGTACATAACATAGACCAGATCGCAAACCTCAGCTACCACCCCCAGATCGTGGGTGATCAGGAGGACAGAAGTCCCTTCCTCCTTCTGCAGAGTCTTCATCTTCTTTAAGATTTGGGCTTCTATGGTTACATCCAGAGCCGTCGTGGGCTCATCTGCAATCAGCAGATCCGGACGGCATATCATCGCTGCACTGATCATCACCCTCTGGCGCAGACCGCCGCTCAGTTCATGGGGAAAGCTGTAATACCGGCGCTCCGGCTCCGGGATTCCCATATCGGTAAACATCTGGATCACCGTTTTCTTTGCTTCTTCTTTCGAAAGGTTCTTGTGGAGCTTCAGAACCTCCTCCACCTGCTTTCCGACTCGGATCACCGGATTTAAGCTGGTCATAGGATCCTGAAAGATCAACGTGATCCGGTTGCCGGAAAGTTTCCGCCTCTCTTCCTTGCTGCAGGTGGTCAGCTCCTTTCCCTGAAAAAGGATGCTTCCCTCTGCAACATAGCCATTCTTTGGGAGCAGATTCATAATGGAATTGGCCATCATGCTCTTCCCGCAGCCGCTCTCTCCCACTAAGCCGATAATTTTCCCCTTGGGAATCTCCAGGCTCACGCCATCTACCGGATACAAAATCCCCTGGCGGGTCTTTAAAGCCGTTCGCAGGTCTTTAACAGTCATTACAGCCTGTTCGGATACAGGCTCTGTTGTTTTCTTTTCTTCCATATAAATCTCCTTCCTGCATCGCTCTCTATCGTCTCAGCTTCGGATCAAATGCATCTCTCAGGCCGTCGCCCATCAGATTGAGCGCCAACACTGTGACCATAATAGCCAGACCCGGGAACAGCGTGATATAGGAATAGCCCCGCAGGAAATCACGTCCATTGGAAAGCATAGCCCCCCATTCCGGAGTCGGAGCTGAAATGCCTACGCCGATAAAACTAAGACCTGCGCAGGCAATGATAGCAGATCCTACACTCAGGGTCGCCTGGACAATAATGGGAGCAAGGCAGTTGGGAATAATGTGGCGGGTGATGATCCACCGGCTGGAACCGCCGGCAGTTCGGGCTGCATCTACATACTCAATGCTCTTGATCTGCAGCACCGAGGCGCGCATGATCCGGCAGTATCGGGGGATATTGGAAATACCCACAGCCAGCATCATATTGAATACACCGGAACCCAGTGCCGATACGATAGAAATATTTAAAAGCAGGCTGGGGATTGCCAGAAGCACATCCATGCACCGCATCACGCAGGCATCATAAAAATTACCAAAATAGCCTGCGCTGGCTCCCAGAATACAGCCGCATACACAAGAGATTGCCACGGAAACCACACCCACCATCAGAGAAATCCTGGCCCCATACAGAACTCTTGAAAAAATATCCCGTCCGAACTCATCGGTGCCAAACAGATGTTTCATGGAAGGCCACTGGAGGGCATCAACGTAATTCTGTTCGTAGGGATCGTAAGGCGCGATCACATCAGCTCCCACAGCCAGAAGGATGATGAGGATCAGGATCACGCATCCTGCCACAGCACTCCGGTTCTTGCGGAATTCTTTCCATACGGAAGCCATGTAACTTTCTTCTTTAATTGTAATCTTATTTTCCTGTTCCATATGGTTCACCTCGCATTGCTGAGATTGGTCTTCACACGGGGATCTACAAATGCATAAATGACATCCACCAGCAGATTATTAACGCAGTAAATACATGCGATCAGCAGGACGCCGCCCTGCACTACTGGGTAGTTGGCACTGCGGATAGAATCCACCATCAATTTCCCAACACCAGGAATCGCAAAAATCGTTTCTGTAATAACGGAGCCGCCCAGCATATTGCCGAACTGGATCGCTATGGTAGTGATGATCGGGATCAGGGCGTTCCGCAGCTCATGGCCAGTGATGATCCGGCTGCTCTTCTGCCCTTTGGCTTTGGCAAAGTTGATGTAGTCCTGGTTTATAACTTCCAGCATACTGGACCTTGTCATCCTGGCAATGATCGCCATGGACCCCAATCCAATCGTCAGAGAAGGCAAGATGACGTTTCCTACCTCCCCCCATCCAGATATTGGCAGCCACCCCAGCTTGACGCCAAACAACAGCATCAGCAGAAGGCCCTGCCAGAAATGAGGCATAGAGATACCCACCAGAGCCAGCAGCATACACAGGTTGTCAAATATCGAATTCTGCTTGATAGCTGCTATAATGCCCAGTATAATCCCCAATGTAACAGCAATGGCCGTGGAAATGAGAGCCAGGGTTATGGTTTTAGGCAAACGCTCGATCAGCAGTTCAAACACTGGCCGGCCGTTGGTGTAGGATTGCCCTAGATCTCCGTGCAGCAGATCCACCACATAGTGAAAATATCTCACCCAGAAGGGATCATTCCAACCCAGCTCTTCATGGATCTGAGCGATGGCCTCCGGTGTCGCTTCATCCCCCAGCATGACCAGGGCCGGATCGCCGGGCGTAAAATACAGGAGTGTGAATACAATCAGCGTCACACCCAGCAGAACCGGAATTAATGCGATCAAACGCCTTACAATGTATTTAATCATAGACACAACTCTTTTCTATCATAATCTTTACAGCAGATCTTTTGCCCATGTGGCCTTATCGATAAGAGCCATCTTGTAGCCAAACGCATGATGATCTTCTTTTACATCCAAAATTTCTTTCAGATATTTTGCTGCTCTCTTATCATCGCCAGCCAGATAATGGCAGTATACAACAGCCCCATACAATTCTGTGATAACTCTCTTGGGCAGGCTGCGGTCAATCGCCTTATCAAAATCATCGATGTTGGTGTCTCCCTTGTACAGCAGGCAGCGCTTCAGATACATCAGATCTCCGCCCTCTACCGGCGTATCTTTTGTCAGATCTGCGATAGATTCCAGAGCTTTTTCCTTTTCTCCCATATGCAGGTAGGACATAAAGATCCAGTCCTTCTCCGGCGGCGTATTGTTGGTTCCATTCTTTTTGTGCCAGCTGATGCCTCTCTCAAAGCACTCGATCGCCTCTTCAAACTGATCCAGGAAGTAATGAGCTACACCGCGGAAGTGCCACTTCCATGCATCCGTATCGTCCAGGCGGGTGGACATAACCAAATCTGCAAGAGCCTGGGGATAGCGATCCTCAGAGAGGAACTTTCTTCCTCTATTGTAGTACTGATCTCCACTGAAGGGATTGATGGCAAGCGCTTTGGAAAAGCTCTCGATCGCCTTCTCAAAATCATCGTTAAAGTAGAGAATTCCTCTGGCTACCCACGCTTTGAAGCTCTTGGGATGATCCTTTAAAAACGCCTCCACTTCCTTCAGCATTCCTTCGTCCATGACGATAGGGCCTCTGGTAGCTCCTCCTTCTTTCATAATCTGAATCTGGCGTTCCTGTACTTTCTCGTGACTCATAATCATGTTCTCCTTTGTGATATATTTATGGTTTTAAATAGGCGTCCAGCCAATTTGTAATTTCCTCAAGCCTCTTCATCCGGCTCCTGGGTCTGCCGGAGCGGGACAGCTCATGGCATTCCCCTTTAAAAATGCACATCCTGGTTGGCACACCTTTTAACTGCATGGCAGAATAAAGCTGGTAAGCTCCCGACACACTGCATCTGAAATCCTCCAGAGAATGAAGGAACAGAGTAGGCGTCGTAATATTCATCGCGTATGTATAAGGAGACTGTTCCCGCAGGCGATGTTCATTGGCCCAAGGCGTACCGCCGTACACTCCCGGCGTCCCCCAGATACCATAATCTGTAGCCCCATAAGAGCCTGTGATATCCACAATCGACCTCATAGATATGGCTGCTGCGAACCTCCTGGTATGAGTGATAACCCAGTTGGTCATATAACCACCGTAGGAGCCGCCCATAACCGCCAGCCGCATGGGATCGATAGCCGGATACTGCTCCAGGACAAAATCTGTCCATTCCATCAGATCCTGGTAATCGTCACATCCTCTGTGTCCCCTGATGTCGGCAAATGCCTCTCCTCCGCCTGCCGATCCTCTGGGATTGCAGAAAAAGACAAAATATCCTCTGGCTGCCAAAGCCTGGATCTCATGGAAGAATCCGGCGGTAAATGCGGCTCTCGGCCCCCCATGTATCTCCAGAATGCCTGGATACGTTTTGGCAGGGTCATAATCCGCCGGTTCCACCACAAACCCGTGAACCTGGAATCCATCGTGATCCGTAAAGGTAAAACGTTTTGGCGGCTGCAGCCTGTGGCTGCTCTGGTACTTTTGATTGATTGCGGTTAGAACCTCTTCTGTCCCATCATCCATCAGCCGGCAGATCTCCGGAAGTCCTCCTTCCGATCCCACAGCGAACACCTTGCCGCCGGCCACAGCCAAACTCTCAGGGATGAATTCTTTCCGATTCAGCCTTTTCGGTTCTTCCCCCGGCCGCCATGAATTTATGTACACAAACGTTTCACAGGTCGTCATATAGTACAGCCGGCCGCCAGATACCTGATATACTTTTCCGCCGCCGTACTTGCAGTCTCCGCATCCCTTGCTGCCGAAATCTTCCCTGCTGTGCACATGGCGCAGCCGCATGGGGCCGCCGGCCAAAGGCAGAGTGTACAGATTGTGGTTCGGGTATGCACCTTCCCCATTCCACGGGGCGGCAGAAACCGCCAGCTCATTTCCCAGGAAATCCACTCCCATAATCTGATAAGAGCCGGGTGTCAAAAGAGTCCTTCTCTCCCCGCTCTCCACATCATACAGATAAATGCCATGGGTCCTCACATAGTACCGGTCGTACTCCACACCGCTGTAGGCAATCTGGGTTCCATCCGGGCTTACGGCAAAAAAAGAGGTTTCAAAATAGGGCGCTGTCAAGGGCCTGCACTCCCCAGTCTTCTCTTCATACAGATACAGACTGTGGCGCTGCTTATTGATATACCCCCGGCCGTCAGACATAAAGGGAAGTTCATCGCAGACGATAAAGTCCTGGTCTCTGTTCCACTTCTCCAGCCCCTTTTTTTTCTCCTCTTCATCCAGAGATTCCAGATCCGGCCGGTCATTGTACCGAACCGCTGAAACTAAAAACAGGCCCTCCTTTACCCGGCAGGCCGATGCCGCCTTCAAAGGAACTCTGAACCGTTCTGTCCACGACTGACTCTTCAGATTCATCTCGTAGAACACGGTCAGGAACTCCCCCTGGGCCGCCCTTTCTTTATCTTTTCCTTTTAAACAAGAATACAGAATCCGGTCATTGTCCAGGAAACAGAATCCGGCGCTTCCCTCTGTCTCAGCCAGTTGTCCGGCGCCTTGTCCTTCTTCCCATTTCCACAGGCAGCGACTGTAGCCATTTTTCTCCTCATCGGCGGTGCTCACACAGAACACCGCCGTTTTTCCATCTTGGGAGACTGATAAAGCTGAAGGAAAACCGTATTCCAGAAAATCTTTTATACTAATGTTTTCCATATCTTCTCCTCATTTATGCATCTTTTTTTGCCGCCGTCAGCACAATGCCAAGCAGGGCACCATCCGCAAGTACCAGGCCCGTATGAGTGTATCGCGCCGGCTGATAACCGTCCTCGATCCACTCACTCCATGCCCGGTTGAATTCATCCAGGTCATCCCCATTTTTCAGTATGATTTCTGCCCGCAGCACATGGCGTTTGTCCGAGCCGTACTGCTCCAGCAGTTCATCATAGCGGCTCAGAAGGGCAGATGCCTGTTCGTACATGGTCATCGGTCTCTTAAAAGCCTCCGCCGGCGCATGGATTTCAAAATACAGGACTCCGCCGTACTCTGTCACCCGGCTGGCCCGGTTGTGGGGTTCATGATGCAGTACTTCCATTTTCAGGTTCCTCCGTTGTTTATTCTTCTACAAAGTAGCAAGTATTATAGCGCTGATAGCTGGTGGGGTAGATCATATCAAATCCGCGGATATTGGAGCGGGTTGCAGTCTGCACCTTCATGTTATACAGCGGGATGTAAACCACATTATCAAACAGATACTGCTGGATCTCTGCGTACATCTCGTTGCGCTTTGTCTCGTCGCTTTCTGCAATCGCTGCATTCAGCATTTCATCGAACTCAGGATTGTTGTAATTTACCCGGTTTCCGCCCTCGCCGCAGGCTGAGGAGTACAGATTCTTCAAAGTCTGGTACGGTTCTCTCAGAGAGCATACGGTCGTACAGATCGCTGCCTCCTGCTGACGGGAATTCAGGAACGGCGTATAAGCAGAGCTGTCCATCTCGTTGAGCTCCAGAGTAATTCCGCTCTCTGCCATCATTCCCTGCAGGAACTCACCCATTCTTCTGTTGTCGGAGCTGGAATAATAAGACAGTTCCAGCGTCATTCCATCGGGATATCCCGCCTCTGCCAGAAGCTGCTTGCTCAGCTCAGGGTCATACTCATAAGAACCGGCATCATAGGATCCGGGAACACTCGGGGGAACTACACGGTTCAAAGGCTCTGCAGCGCCCATCAGACAGATCTCACACAGCTGCTCGTTGTTGATAGAATGTGCAATCGCCTCTCTCACAGTTGTATCGCTGATCTTATCATAGTTCAGGGCCAAGTAGCTGGTGTTGACACCGGTAGCTGTCCACAGCGTCAGATCATCATTAGCCTCAATCTCAGCTACAGATACACCGGGCACTTCCTGCATCAGGTCAATTCCGCCGGACTCCAACTCCATCAGGCGGGTGTTGGCCTCTGGGATATAGCGCAGATTGATATACTGAGTCTTAGCCGGGCCGCCGTAATAGTCATCAAAACGTTCCAGCAATAAATTTTCTCCCTCGTTCCACTCTACTACCTTATAAGGGCCGGTTCCGCACTCTACCAGATCCAGATCCCCGGCCGCCTCGTGTTCTTCATAAAAACTCTGGCTGAAAATACTCATAGAAGGTGAGCAGAGATTTTTCAGAAATGGGGCAAACGGCTGAGTAGTCGTCAGAACTACCGTATAGTCATCTTCTGCTGCAAAACCAGACGGATCGAACTGAGCCGTATTGCTGGCTGTTGCCGCTGAGTCACACAGTACCTGCATAGAAAATACCACATCGCTGGCCTTCAGCTCTTCGCCATTGTGGAATTTTACGCCTTCCCTTAATTTAAAGCGGTAGGTCGTATCATCCACCTGCTCCCAGCTCTCCGCCAGCATCGGCTGAAGATTGCCGTCTTTGTCCAGCGTAAGCAGGGTGTCATAGACATTTACAAACACCTGAGCGCCGGGAATCTTAGTATCATTTGCCGGGAACAGGGACTGCACTGCCCCATAGCAGCCGATCGTCATTGTATCCTTATCCAGGACTGTTTCTCCCTCTGCGCTGGCTTCTCCGCTGGTCTCTTCTCCTCCGGCTTCAGAAGCTGCTGTGCTCTCCTGAGATGCGCTGGTTGTCTCCTCTGAAGAGCTAGAGCTGCCGCAGGCAGTCACCGCCAACATAACCGATGTCATCGCAATCGCCATCCATCTTTTTTTCATGTCCTTCCTCCTTTTTTTGTAAAAAATTGCACACAAAAAAGTGTATACACTTCTTCGTGCGCTTTCATCCAAAAATTGAAAAATAATTGGTTCTTCCATTATATTCCGACTTATTTTATATTGCAAATTGGTTTAATCAATAGTAATATAAGAGTAGCTTATATTTTCTGCGAACGGCAAAGCTGACCGCTCACCGCCGCAGACCGGCATCAAATGTTACAGCGGAGGTATGTCTATGTCAATCGAACAAATGGAATATATGCTGGCCCTGGAGCAGGAAAAAAAGATTTCCTACGCTGCCAGGCGCTGCTTCATCTCCCAGCCTGCTTTGAGCCAACAACTGGCCAAGATTGAAAAAGAGCTGGGAACTTCTCTTTTTACCAGGCAGAACAATGAGTACATCCCCACTGAGGAAGGCCGCCTGCTTCTGGATTCTTTCCAAAAAATCCTGTACATCTATCACAGTGCCATCCACGACCTGGAGCGCCTGCACAGTGTGTCAGAAAAATGCATCACCTTGGGAATGCCCACCTTAAGGGCTGCCACTCTGTATACCTACATTTACTCCCAATTCCGCCAGGAATTCCCCGAATACGATATGCGGCTCCTGGAGATCCCAGTGACATCCACCCTCGATATGCTGGAGGCGCAGAAGATTGATTTCGGCCTCTTTTCTCCCCATCAGCAGATACCGGAAACCTTCCGGGACTACTACTCTTACCACACCGTAGGGCACGAAGAGTTGGTTCTCATTGCCCCAAAAGGCCACAGGCTCGCCCTGGCCTCGTCTGAAGGGCACCGGCTGGATATCCGTGCTTTAAGCAATGAGACGCTGGCGCTTTATCCTCCGGGATACATTGTTCGCAATATTGTGGAGGTCTATTTGCAGAAATACCACATTACCTGCCGGACTATCATTAATTTCAAAAGTGTCAGCACGATCACTCAGTTTGTCAAGCAAAATCTGGCTCTGTCTATTGTGCCCTACACATTTGCCGTCAACGATCCAGATTTAGCCATCATCCACCTGAATCCGCTTATGACCCAGGAGATTGGCTGCCTCTCTCCCAGCCAATACAAAGGCTCGGAAATTGAGGCTGCTGTCATCCGCCTTTTTACGGAAGCATTTCAAAATGCTGCAGCCACCTAAAAAAGGGTGCCCCGACAGACATTTTATATCTGTCGGGGCACCCTTGCCTCTTTACTGATTTTGTTCTACAAACTTCCGGATATTGGAAGCATTCACATATTTTTCTACTTTTCCATTCTTGATCATAACCAGGGTAGGAGCCTGCATGATGCCGTACTTATCAGACATCTCCGGATTCTCCTCCGCATCAATGTCTTTATAATTTACGTCCTTTAAAAATTCCTTTGCCACTTTGCAGTTTGGACAGGTTTTGGTAGTAAACAGATAGATTGCGTTTCCTTCTCCTGCCTCTGCCTTTTCCCCTGATGGCTGAACAATCGCATGGCTCTTTTTCAGCTTCGAATGGAAGGGATCATAAGTCTTTCTTGCCTTGTATTCCTCAATCTTGCCTTCATTCCAGTTCTTAACCGGACGGTAATAGCCAGTGATCCGGCTGTATACCTCCGCCTCTTTTCCGCAGACCGGGCAGGTGAAATGCTCGCCTGACAGATAGCCGTGATCCTTGCAGATAGAGTAGGTAGGTGAAATACTGTAGTAAGGCAGACGGTAATTCTCCGCGATGGTCCGTACCAGCTTTGCGGCTGCCTTCCAATCCGGCAGTTTTTCTCCCAGGAATGCGTGGAAGACTGTGCCGGAAGTATACAGGGTCTGCAATTCATCCTGAACATCCAGAGCATCAAACACATCGGAGGTGTACCCTACCGGAAGGTGGGAGCTGTTGGTATAGTAAGGGGTTCCGCAGTCACCGTTGGCAGTCTTAATATCCGGGTAGCGCTTCTTGTCATGTTTTGCCAGGCGGTAGCTGGTAGACTCTGCCGGTGTCGCTTCCAGATTGTAAAGATCGCCATACATCTCCTGATAATCTTTCAGTCTCTCTCTCATGTGGTTCAGCACATCTTTCGTAAACTGCTGAGTCTCCGGGTGCGTCATATCTTTGCCCAGCCACTTAGCATTGAGTCCCGCCTCGTTCATGCCTACCAGACCGATGGTAGAGAAGTGGTTCTCAAAGGTTCCCAGATACCGTTTGGTATAAGGATACAGGCCGTTGTTCAAAAGTTTTGTGATGACTTCTCTCTTCGTTTTTAAGGAGCGGGCAGAAATATCCATCATATGGTCCAGACGCTTGTAAAAATCTTCCTCGTCCTTCGCCAGGTAAGCCAGCCTGGGCATATTGATCGTCACAACGCCCACAGAGCCAGTGCTCTCCCCGGAGCCAAAGAAGCCTCCTGTCTTTTTCCGCAGTTCTCTCAGATCCAGTCTCAGACGGCAGCACATGCTCCGGACATCACTGGGCTGCATATCGCTGTTGATATAGTTTGAAAAATACGGTGTTCCGTATTTTGCTGTCATCTCAAAGAGAAGACGGTTGTTCTCTGTATCGGACCAGTCAAAATCCCTGGTGATGGAATAGGTCGGAATCGGGTACTGGAATCCCCGCCCGTTGGCGTCGCCCTCGATCATAGTCTCGATAAATGCCTTATTGACCATGTCCATCTCTTTCTTGCAGTCTTTGTACTTAAAGTCCATTTCTTTTCCGCCGACAATCGCATTCATCTCCGCCATGTCATCCGGAACAGTCCAGTCCAGGGTAATATTGGAGAACGGCGCCTGGGTCCCCCAGCGGCTGGGCGTATTTACACCGTAGATAAAGGACTCAATACATTTCTTGACCTCCTGGTAACTGAGGTTGTCAACCTTGACAAAAGGAGCCAAATACGTATCAAAGGAGGAGAATGCCTGAGCTCCTGCCCATTCATTCTGCATAATTCCTAAAAAGTTTACCATCTGATTGCACAGTACAGAGAGGTGCTTTGCCGGGGATGAAGTGATTTTTCCAGGAATTCCGCCCAGCCCCTCCAGCAGCAGCTGCTTTAACGACCAGCCTGCACAATATCCTGTCAGCATAGAGAGGTCATGGAGATGAATATCTGCATTTCTATGGGCATCGGCAATCTCCTGATCATAGATCTCAGACAGCCAGTAGTTTGCGGTGATTGCACCGGAATTGCTCAGGATCAAACCGCCTACAGAATAGGTCACAGTAGAGTTTTCCTTCACTCTCCAGTCTTCCACCTTGACATAGCTGTTGACCAGATCTTTGTAGTCCAGGATTGTATTTTTCATGTTGCGGATTTTTTCACGCTGTTTTCTATATAATATATACGCCTTCGCAACTTCCGTATATCCTGCCTGCTCCAGAACGTGCTCTACGCTGTCCTGAATCTCCTCAACGCTGATGGTGCTGTCTTTCATTTTGGACTGAAAATCCGCCGTCACTCTCAGGGACAGCAGTTCCAGGATCTCGTTGTTGTATTCCTTCTTAGTCGCCTTAAATGCCTTTTTGATGGCTTCTGTAATTTTGCTTAGAGCAAAGTCTGCAATCTCTCCATCGCGTTTAACTACTTTAATCATTCCTATCCCATAACTCCTTTCGCCATAACACTTGTCTCTTGTAATTTGCCTCCGCCTAAACAGGCGGCAGGCGCCAATCCTGCCCAGGGACATGCTCCCCCAGCTTAAAAACCCCAGGCTCACAAAACCACGCACAGCCGGCCGGCTGTGTACGGCTTGGTCAACCCAGGATCTTACCGCTACGGGTCTTATTATAGCAGATAGGAAAAGAAAACACAATATCTAGGATTCAAAATATTTTTAAATCTAAATATTGTGTCTTATTATTATATTTAATAAATCTTATTATCCTATCACCGGGCTCCAACGTAAAAGCGGCCAAACAATTCCGCCGGGACATATGCCTCCACATGGATCCCGTCTTCCTGGTATTCCTCTCTCAAAAGCGTTCCGCACTGGCGAATCTCCTGGATCAGCCCTGCATCCCGGTAAGGATAGACTTTCTCCAGATAGACTCTCTGGCTCTGAACAATCTTCTCCAGGAGAGCCTTCAGTTCTTCAATCCCCTGCCCTGTTGCAGCAGAGATCCTAACCTGATAGTCTGCCTGAATGTCCCGGAAGACGGCACCCTCCTCCACGCGGTCAATCTTGTTGAAAACTGTAACCATGGTCTTTCCCGTTATCTCCAACTGCCGCAGTGTCTCGTAGACCACATGAATCTGGTTTTCCATCTGCGGGTTGGAACAGTCCACCACATGGAGAATCAGATCGCTGTACTTTGCCTCCTCCAGGGTACTCCTGAACGCATCGATCAGGTGATGCGGCAGCTTCCGGATAAAGCCTACTGTGTCGGTCAGCAGAATTTTCTGTCCTCCCGGCAGCTCCATCCCCCGGGTAGTCGGATCCAAAGTGGCGAACAGCTTATCTTCTGCCAGAATTTCTGCTCCTGTCAGCCGGTTCAGCAAGGTGGATTTCCCTGCATTCGTATAACCGACAATAGCTGCTGACAGGCTGCCTGACTGCTGCCTTTTGCTCCTCTGGACACTGCGGTGCTTTTTTACTTCCCCCAGCTCCCGCTTAAGCTGCCCGATTCTCTCGTGGATGCGCCGCCGGTCTATCTCCAGTTTTTTCTCGCCGGGACCTCTGGTTCCGATGCCTCCTCCCAGCCTGGAGAGAGAAGCCCTCATTCCCACCAGTCTGACAGCGCGGTATTTCAGTTGTGCCAGCTCCACCTGGATTTTTCCCTCCCTGGTATTGGCTCTGGCGGCAAAGATATCCAGGATCACCATCGTGCGGTCCATCACCTTGGTATCCAGGGCCTCCTCCATATTTCTGAGCTGAGCCGGAGACAGCTCATCGTCACAGACCACGCCGGTAGCCTCCAGTTCCCACAAAAGCTCTTTTACTTCGTCCAGCTTACCCTTTCCAAGATATGTCCCAGGGTGAGCCTGCTCCCGTTTCTGAATCACCCGGCCGGCTGTCTTGGCACCAGCCGTCTTTACCAGCTCTGCCAGCTCATCCAGGGAATCCTCCGCATCCTGCCCATCCCCCTGGCTGACTCCTATCAGGATCACCCGTTCCTGCTTTTCCCTAAGCTCAATTAATTCTGTCATATACCTCCTACCTGGTTCTCAAAAATTCCATCTCATGTTCAGCCTGTTCATCCTGGCCGAACCTGGCCGTGTACTCCTCAAAAGCCGCCAGGGCCTCCTCATAGTTTCCTTGGTACTCCAAGGCAACCGCACGGTTAAACATCAGGTCAGCATTGGCCTGCCCATCGGAAGACTCCAGCCCTTTTTCAAAAAATTCCAGGGCAGAGGCGTAATCGCCTTCTTCCATCTGCCCCATACCGATGCTGTTATATACCTCAGCAGATGCCAGGCCGTCCGTCTCCGCCTGCTGATAGATTTCCATAGCCTCCGCCTGTCTCCCGGCATCCTCCAAGGCTTTCCCCACATCAGCCACCAGGCTGCCGATCTCTGCATCTGACTCTTTCCCGCTCTTTGCGGCCTCATAAAGTGTCATAAAATCCTCAAGGGCGGTATCAGCGTCCCCGCTGCGAATACTGGAAATGCATCTGAGGCGCACATACTCAGATCTCTCTCCATCCACCTGCATCAGAATATCATAGGTGTGAGCTGCAGCGCTGTAGTCACCAGCCAGATATTCCGCTTCAGCCCGGTACTTTAAAATATCCACCTCCAGCTCTCCCACAGAGCCTCTCCCAAGGCTCAGCGCCTGATCCAGATCACTGATCGCTCCTGAGTAATCCCCCGCATCGATCTTTTCAATTCCCTGGAGCCGGAGAGCCTGGCGTTCAGCCGTGCTGCTCCCACATCCGGCCGCTGCCGCCAAAATCCCGGCACAGATCGAAATCCACAAGATTTTCTTCTTCATCCTACCTCTCCGCTAATCGGTCTGTGCTCCCAAAACCGCCGTTTCGCAGTGTCTCGCAGTCATCATCCTCCGTAATCCCATACGGCAGAAAGATTCCCTGGGCAAATGCCATGCCCTTCTGCAGTTCCACGGTTTTTCCTTCCCTGGAAGCATTAATGACCTTAATAAATATATGGCCTTCATTATCAGAATAAAAATAATCGCTGTCAATAATCCCAACGGTATTATTCATCTGCATTCTGTACTTAAATCCCAGACTGCTTCTGGGATAGATCTGAAGAACCCAGCCCTCACAGATCTCTGCCCTCACAGCTGTGGGTATTTTTACTGTCTCCCCCGGCTGCAGCACAATCGGCAGCGGAAGATGAAAGTCGTATCCGGCAGATCCTGACGTTGCCCTCATAGGAAGCTGGATTCCGTCATAGACCGCTCTGATCTCCTCCCTGCTCTTCTCTCCAAAGGTCTCCTGCCAGTCTGCACAGAAACGTTCAAAACTTACTTTATAAAATCTTGCTATCCTCTCCATCTTGCTCTCCATTCTTCTGTCCTGTTTCTTCCTGCTCTGCACCGGCAGATGCCACTGCCTCCAGCTCATCTAATTTTAGCTGCAGTTCTTCTTCCACTTCCGTCTTGATCTCCTCCGCCTGTTCCGGATTCAAATCCGGCAGATCCTGAGGTGAGCCCACACCAAACCGGCGCAGAAATTCTTCTGTTGTGGCAAAAAGCGCCGGCCTGCCAGGGGCATCCAGGCGGCCAGCCTCATAGACCAGATTGTACTCTATCAGCCGGTTCACAGCGTGATCCGACTTTACACCTCTGATCTTCTCAATCTCCATCTTGGTAATAGGCTGTTTGTAAGCGATAATAGACAGTGTCTCCAATACCACCTCTGTCAATACCTGCTTTTTCGGCGCTGCCGCCACCTGAATCAGATTTGGATAATATCTGGACGGCGTGCACATCTGAAAAGCGTCTTCCAGCTCAATCACCTGGATTCCTCTTTTTTCTTCTTCATACCGCTTTTTC
Organism: uncultured Lachnospiraceae bacterium; assembly: GCA_944376125.1. Taxonomy (GTDB): domain Bacteria; phylum Bacillota; class Clostridia; order Lachnospirales; family Lachnospiraceae; genus UMGS1370. Next base: position 60,245 of record CALWBQ010000055.1, on the reverse strand, counting down.
AGACGCCCTACCGCCGCCTTCGCCGTCTGGGCATCCTGCCCCAAAGCGGCGGCGAGCTGCCCAATTTCCACAGATTTCCCCATGGTAAAGAGCACTGCCTCAACGACCGCTTCCTGCTCCTTCTCATCCGTCACCGGTGCAATCTCCCCAGCGCTCGGATTTTTCTTCTCTGTTCCGGACTTTTCTGTCTCTCTCTCATCCACGTCTGATATTTCTCCATTCTATCAGCTTGCAAAATCATCCAGGCCCTCCAGATCCAGCTCGCTTTCCTCTCCCTCTGGCTCCAGAGTCTCTATCTCCATATCATCAAAGGTATGCTCCTGTGTCAGATAGATCTTTCCAATTTTCATCAGTTCCAATATCGCCAAAAATGTCACCACTACTTCCAGCCGGTCTTTCTGATTTTCCAGGATCTGGCGGAAGCTGAAGTGCCTGTGCTTTCTGGCGTAAGACATTACACTGCCGATTTTTTCCTCCAGGCTCACAGGTTCTTTGCGGATGGTCCCGAAATTGCTTCTGACCCGGTCAATCTTATCCTCGCTCCGCCTCATAACCTGCTGAAAAATTTTCTGAAGCTGCGCCAGATTTAAATCCCCCAGCAGCTTGTCCAGATCCACTGGAGCCTCATACCGGGCCACTTCCCGGGGCACGGTCGGGTTTTTATAAAAGACCTGGCCAGCATCCTCCTCCAGATCCTGGAGCACCAGAGCCATGTATTTATATTTTTTATATTCCAGAAGCCTCGCTACCAGCTCCGCTCTGGGATCCTGCTCTTCCCCGGTCTCCTCATCTACCTCCGCAGGCAGAAGCATTCTGGACTTAATGTCCAGAAGTGTAGCAGCCATGACCAAAAATTCGCTGACCACATTCAAATCTTCTTTTTCCATTTGGTTTACATAGTCCAGGTACTGGTCTGTAATCTCTGCTATAGGAATATCATAAATATTGATCTTGTTTTTTTCAATCAGATGCAGGAGCAGATCCAAAGGGCCTTCAAAATGCTCCAGCTTATAGGAAATTTCCATCCTCCACTCCCCTGTTTCAACCAAGTATTGAATAGTATATCAAATTCTCTCTGGGATGTAAACTTAAAAAAAGAATCCCACAGAGGGGATTCTCTTTTATATGCAGTTACTCATCAATATCCAGGAATTCAAAGTCGTCATCGTCCAGTTCTTCCTGCCTGGGCTGGGAAACCGGCTTCTGTGCAGGCCGCTGAGAGGTCTGAGCACGGCTTGCCGGAGCTGGCCTTCCTGCTGGATGTCCCGCTGCTCCTGCGCCGTGAGGGGTCTGCCGGCGGCTGGCCGGGCGCTGTGTCCGGCTCTCCTGTGCAGGCTCCTGCTGTGTACCTCTGGGCGCTTCTGGACGGCGGGTCAAAACTTGAGTCTGATCCAGATCAGAGGCCGGTCGGCGTTCACCGGACATCCGGGATCTCTCCTGGCGAACCGGCTCCTGGCGGCGGGGTTCCCGGGCGCTCTGAGCCGGAGCTGTTCTGGGTCTTCTGACCTGAGGTTCCAACTGGATTTCGCCGTAATCATCGTAATCGTCCTCTTCGCCTCTCATATACCGGTCTTCCGGCTCCTCGTAAGGTTCCTCCTCATCATCTTCTTCGAATATATCGTATTCTCTCTGACTGGGACGGCTCTCCTTCTTTCTGCTTCCACCGCCAGACGGAGGATTCTTTCCCTTCCTCACCAACAGATAAATTACCAGCACGAACAGCACCAGCACAACAGCGATCAGCACAATCAGAACAATTCTTTGGATCTGGAAATCGTGAAGCAGGTCATTATACTGATTAACTACCGCAGTATGCTCTTCCATAGTCACTCCGGTATCGATAGCTGGATCCTGGAAGTAACGCTGGATCGTCTTCTCTGTCAGATCATAGCGATAGAAATTCTTTTCCCCTGCGGAATTCATTCCGTAGAATACACAGTAGTCCGGGGTATCATCAGAAGCCCAGATCCATCCAGTCACCTTGTGTCCGTCGATATCAATGGTGGTCTCCTGGAATCCATCCGGTATCGTCACGCCGTCATCCAGCGGAATAATCGTAATCGCCTTGGCCGCAGCCTCCAAGCTGACGCTCTCTGCAGTGCTGTCAGTCCCGGCGGAGCCGGCGCTGGCCCCGTTTTCGTCCTTAACAACTGTGATCGTATAATCCCTAACTGTCTGTCCATCCTGAGCCGTTACGCGGCAGACTACCGTATTTTCCCCCATTTGGAGGTCTTCATTTCCCGTCACTGTATAAGTAGCATTCGGGTCAGACAGACCAACATTGACTGTCAGCCGTTCTACATCTGTTCCTACATTGACGCTGTAGGCATCTGTATCAGAGGAGAAAGCCGGTGTGAGAGTTCCCGGTGACACCTGCAGAGATGCCAGGGATGCATCTGATGATGCGTTTTCCACCGCCTGCACAGTTACTGTAGAATTTCCCACATGATCCAGGGTCACAGCCGCACCATTCTCATCGTAGACCTCTGCCCCAGCATCGCCCACCGTAATCTGGGTGGAACCTGCCTGCTTTGCCTTAAATACCATGGAAAACACGATGCTGGAAGGCTGGTTGGAATCCGGAGAACCGCTTGCGTTAAGAACTCCGTCTCCCCCGCTGACTCCATTCCCGCTGATAAACTCCAAGGCGTTGGCATCGTATTTTAACGCAACCGTTGCCCTGCTCAGGCTCTCGCCTCCTGTGGTGCTGACTTTTAAATTGACTGTGACCTCGCTGCCTACCGTGGCGCTGGGATCACTGAACTGTATCCTTCCGTTTGCCGCCCAGGCAGGGAATGCCATCCCCGCCGCTGCAGTCAAAATCAATATCCATAAAGCTGCCAGCCTGGCAACAAATCCTTTTCTCTTTGCGTTCATAGATCTCTTTATCCCCCAGTTTAATTTATCACCGTAACGTTGCTTCCACCGGGTCCAGACGTATCTCCAGGGCTGACTGTAGTGACCCCGGGGCCTGAAACGCTGGAGCTGGTGTCTGTTCCGCCGGATTCACCAGGGCCGGCCGTTATGACTGATGGGCCGCCGGAAGAAGCGGTTCCGGCAGTCTGGCCTGATGTCCCTGATGTCTGGGCTACAGGACCGTCTGCAGTCTGGACTATGTGAATCACATACTCCCGGACTGTTCCGTTCTGCGCCGTCACTGTAACTTTAGCATCTGTATTAGAACCTGTCAAGTTTACAGTACCCGCTCCGCTGATCTGAGCGTTGCCTTCCAAAGCTGACGCCTGTATATCTACAGAGGTGACAGACGTGTTCACAATCAGATCATAACTGACGGTATCTTTATTAAATACTGGCGTCAAGGTGAAGCCTGTGACGCTCAAGGAAGACAGCTTATTGTTGGGACTTCCATCTGCAGAAGGCATCCCGCTGGCCTCTGCCGGCATATTATTATAAACCGGTATTTTAAATTCCAGCGCAGTATCCTTTAAAGCGTCTCCGTAGGCTTCCGCCATCTTGGCCCCCTCTGAGGCCGCCCCCTGAACATTGGTCATATACTGATGCTTGTACATATTGCTGCCCTGGACATTGAACTTCTTTAGATAGAAGGTATCCTGCCCTGCCTGGACGTAATTTTCTCCGTAGTTGACAGCGCCGCCTATAATGGATTTCTCTACAGAATTCCATGGACGGTTGTAGGAGCCTGACTGAGCCGCATAGGAAAGCCCCTTAGCTACTTTGCTCATAGTGCTGGTCTCATAAGCCTCCACATTAAAGAAGTTGTAGATTCCCTCATAGCCGGAAACTGTTCCGGATATCATTGGGCTGGTTCCTGCCGAGCCCTGCTCCTGAATAATCATCGCAGCCAGCACATAGGGGTTGACGCCGGACTGGGCACCTGCGTCCATAATAATGTCAACATAGGATCTGCTGCCGGATGAGGGGCTGGTTCCTGCCGAGGTTCCAGACTGGCTGCTGGATGAGGATGTCCCCGAAGATGTAGGGCCAGTCTCACTCCCCGCATAGATGGTCGTTCCGGAAGAAGGCCCCGACAGGCCAACTCCAGGTCCCACCTCCGCAAGCAGCTGGCGCTTCTTCACCGAGACAGACGCTTGCGGCCCTACCAGACTGACGCCTGACGCACTGGTATCTGAAGAGCCGGGGCCCTCCATAACCACCTCTCCTTCCTGAAGAGTTCCTGTGCTCTGGCTGCCGCTTCCCTCCGGGACAACCGTAACGTTGCCGGCTCCCGGCCCTTCTGACGCGGTTCCTGTCTGGCCGCTTCCTGATACCCCTGGTCCTCCGGCAGAAGCACTGCTGCCTGAATTGCCGGAAGCTGCCCCTGGCCCGTTCTGACCAGATGCGGTTCCCGTCCCATTCGACACAGTCCCGGAAGCTGTACTTTCCAAGAAAGTTCCCTTAACCATATTCTCCAGCCCCTCTGCCGAGTGGGTGGAAGCATTGTAGCTCTGCAAAAGAAATTGAAATATGTATTTTTCATTCAAAAAGTTTCTGGGATCCATGTAGTACCGGATAATATCTTCCGAAGCCTGTACCCAGGAACTCCCGTCAAATCCATTCCAAGTGCTGGTATCCCAGTTGTAAGCCCCATCCTCAATGGATTTCCAGGATGAGATACTGCTGCTGGCCACCAGATTGCGGGTAATGACGCTCTCATTCTCGATAGCCGTCTCCCAGTCCAAGCCGGTATGCTGGGCAGTAAAAATCCAGGACGGATACAGAGCGTGCAGCTCCCTCAGCCCTGCCCGGTATGATTCCGGAAATCCCTGTGCATCCAGATACGCCTCAAAATCAGCATCTGCCGAGTAAGTGACAGGAAATTTTATGTACTGGCTGGACGCATACCCTGTCTGCTGGCTGCCTCCGCTCCCGCTGAAGCGCACCTGGTACCAGAGGACACCGTCACTGGCCTGTTTTTCTCCAATTACTGTAACCGCTGTGCCATATGTGAGCCGCGCCACCACGCTGTAACTGGTCCCCGCATCGCTCCGTATATTAAGAGATGTAGCTTTGACTGTAGCGCTTCGCTCTGTATAAGCCTGAGCGACTGCCGCAGGATTCCATCTTCCCAGAGACTCCAAGGCTGCCCATGGCGTCTCCACCGCCATGAAAACCCCCAGCCCGAGAGCCGCTGCCCTCTTCCACGTTTTTCTTTTCATTTTCTATCTCCTGTAACATCTCAATCTACGTCCCGAAAAGAGGAAAACAGCCGCGGCAGCACCTCTCTTCCGGTCAGACAGAGCATTTTTCATTCTGCACAAATCATTCTCTTAAAATTACAACACGTTTATTATAATGAAAAAAGGCTTCCTATGTCAACCAACTTGGGGGAAAGTTCATACAATTTACCAAATTTGTAATGAAGTCGTAAGATTTCCCGCCCACTGCTCTCAACAGAACATTTATATCACAGAAAACATTTTTTATTGCAGTCGAAAAGCCCGCCTCAGCCCTTTAGGGCTGGAGAACGGGCTTTCCATTCCGTAATATTCTAGTCTCAAAGGCTTATACAGGATAAGCCTTGTTTTCCTTGTCAGCCGCCGCAGGGTCGATCTTCGTCTGCTGAGCTTCCCGGTACTGGAAAAACTCTTTTGCCACTGCAGGGAACAATGCATAGGACAGCACATCCTCATCCTGCTGTTTCCACTGAGCACATTCTTTTTCAAACTGAGGAAGCTGCGGCGGAATCAGATCAGCAGGTCTGCAGGTAATCGGTTTTTCATCCCCAATGATCTTCTTCTGGACCTCTGGGTTGAACGGCTTGACTGTCTGACCAAATTCACCCAGCATGATCTTCTTGGATTCCTTAGGAACAATCTTATACCGCTCGCCGGCCAGCACATTCATAACAGCCTGGGTGCCGACGATCTGAGAAGACGGGGTGACCAGCGGCGGTTCTCCAAAGTCTTTCCGCACTCTCGGAATTTCCTCCAGAACTTCCTGATATTTGTCCTCTTTTCCAGCCTCCTTCAGCTGGCTTACAAGGTTGGACAACATTCCGCCTGGCACCTGGTACTGAAGAGTCTTGATGTTGACACCCAAAACCTTGGGATTCAGCAGGCCGCTCTTTAAAGCCTCCTCGCGGATCGGGGTAAAATAGTCGGCAATCTCAGCCAGGAGGTTCAGATCGTAGCCAGTGTCATAGGGGGTTCCCCTGAAAGTCTCAACCATCACTTCTGTTGCCGGCTGGCTGGTGCCCAAAGCCAGAGGTGACATTGCACAGTCGATGATATCACAGCCGGCTTCCACTGCCTTCAGGTATGTCATAGAAGCCACACCGGAGGTATAGTGGGTATGAAGATCAATAGGAATACTGGTTCCCTCCTTCAATGCCTGTACCAGCTCTGCTGCCTTGTAGGGGGTCAGAAGGCCCGCCATATCCTTAATGCACAGAGAATCCGCCCCCATGTCTTCGATCCTCTTTGCAATATCCTTCCAGTAGTCCAGAGTGTAGGCATCGCCCAGGGTGTAGCACAGGGCGATCTGGGCATGACCCTTTTCCTTCTTGGTAGCCTTCACTGCAGTCTCCAGATTGCGGATATCATTGAGGCAGTCAAAGATACGGATAATATCAATGCCGTTGGCGATGGACTTCTGAACGAAATACTCTACCACATCGTCTGCATAATGATTGTACCCTAAGATATTCTGACCTCTGAAAAGCATCTGGAGCTTGGTATTTTTAAAGCCGTCTCTCAGCTTTCTCAGTCTGTCCCAGGGATCCTCCTTTAAGAAACGCAGGCAGGCGTCAAAGGTAGCCCCGCCCCAGCACTCTACTGCGTGGTAGCCAACTTTATCCATTTTATCTACGATCGGCAGCATCTGCTCCGTTGTCATACGAGTTGCCAGCAGAGACTGGTGAGCGTCACGAAGGACGGTCTCCACGATCTTTACCGGCTTTTTATTTACTTCTGCCATTTTCTTCTCCTCCTTCATTATTTAACCCCAAAGATTGCCATAAACGTACCGGCAGCCACCGCTGTACCGATTACGCCGGCCACATTGGGTCCCATTGCGTGCATCAGCAGGAAGTTCGTAGGATCAGCCTCCGAACCAACCTTCTGGGACACCCGGGCCGCCATGGGAACTGCAGACACGCCTGCCGATCCGATCAGCGGATTTACCTTCCCGTGAGTCACCTTGCACATAATCTTTCCCAGCCAGACGCCGCCGGCAGTGCCCAGAGCGAATGCGACCAGTCCCAGGATGACGATCTTAATGGTATCCATCTTTAAGAATGCCTCTGCGCTGGTGGTAGCACCAACAGAAGTTCCCAGAATGATAACCACGATGTACATCAGAGCGTTGGAAGCGGTCTCTGTCAGCTGATCCACTACGCCGGATTCCCGGAACAGGTTGCCCAGCATCAGCATGCCGACCAGGGGAGCTGTCGTAGGAAGAATCAGGCAGACCACAACGGTTACGATAATGGGGAACAGGATCTTCTCCAGCTTTGAAACAGGGCGAAGCTGCTCCATTTTAATTTTCCGCTCTTCTTCTGTTGTCAGAAGTTTCATAATCGGCGGCTGGATAATGGGGACCAGCGCCATATAAGAATATGCGGCAACAGCGATGGGTCCCAGGTATTCCGTCTGGCCCAGCTTTCCTGCCAGGAAGATCGAAGTGGGGCCGTCAGCGCCGCCGATGATGGAAATTGCCGCAGCAGCCTTGTCATTAAATCCCATGAAGATTGCCAGGAAGTATGCGCCATAGATACCCAGCTGAGCCGCCGCGCCCATCAGGAAGCTGGCGGGGTTGGCAATGAGGGGGCCGAAATCAGTCATGGCACCCACGCCCATAAAGATCAGGGACGGCAGGATGCTCCATTCATCCAGCTTATAGAAATAATATAAAAGCCCCCCGATTCCATTTGTTGAGTCATCTACAGACTGCATAATATCAGGATAGATATTGACCAGCAGCATGCCGAAGGAGATCGGCAGCAGGAGCAGCGGCTCAAATCCCTTTTTGATTGCCAGGTAAAGGAAGATAAACGCCACCGCAATCATGACAAAGTTGCCCCAGGTCAGATTTGCAAAAGCCGTCTGCTGAAGAAGATTACCCAACGTAGTTGTAATATAATCCATGTTAATCCCTCCATGTAAGATGCATAGTAGCCATATTGCTGTTAATTCAGGGTTGCAATGGTGGCACCTGTATCAACAGTCTGTCCTACTGTAACATCAATGGTGGCGACAGTTCCGTCCTCTGGAGCCACGATATCGTTCTCCATCTTCATAGCTTCCAGGACAGCCAGAACCTCCCCTCTCTTAACAGCCTGGCCTACAGTTCCCTTTACTGCCAGGATTTTCCCGCGCATGGGGGCTGAAACCTTAATGTTTCCGCCTGCAGCGGGCTTTGGCGCTGCTGATTTCGGAGCGGCCTTTGGTGCCGGCGGAACTGGCGCAGCAGCTTTGGGAGCTGCCCCGGGAACACTCTCTTCTACAGTTACTTCATATACATTGCCGTTTACAGTAATCGTATAATTTTTCATGGTATAATTCCTCCTGATATCCTATGATCTTTTCCATTTTGAAATCGGGGCGCGCTTGATAGAACGCACCACTAAGCCGTCAGCCGGCACATCCTCGGAAGCTGCAATCGCTGCGGTAATGACCGCCACAAGCTCCAGGTCGTCTGCAAGATTCTCCTCTTCCTCCGGCTTCGCCGCGGTCTGAACGGGTGCCGCGGCCTCCTCAGGCGCCTTCTGCGCATTTTTCTTTTCTTCCCATATGTGGATATACTTAAAACAGCCGATCAGAAGGCTGATAAAGATCAGCACTGCAAATACGGTTCCCATACCCATTACAGTATTTAAGGCTGCCTTGGTAAGTTTTTCTCCTACCGTATAGTCCGGGCTGAATGACATTGCCGTATATCCGCTCTTTGCATCATCAATCTCAATATAGCAGCTCATTCCCCGCTTTTCAAAGGTAGCTTCTATGTCGGCAGCATACCCGTCGTCTGTCAGGCTGGGCGTAATGGAATCGATCGAAACCAGCGCCCCCACGTCTTCTTTAACCCCCTGCCATGAGGTAATCCCCGCACTCAGGGCAGTGTCCTTGCTCTTCTGAGCGCTCTCCAATGTCAGGGCCAGTTCTTCATCCGTCATGGCATCCAGCGTACGCAGCGTGCTCTCCGCCATCTGGATCACAAAGGTTTGATCCTGCTCGCTCATCGTCTCGCTGACGCTGCCTGAGCTGCCGCAGGCTGTCAGGGCAAACAGCGCAAGCGTCAGGCAAAACGCCGCCCTTACCCGTCTTATAATTTGTCTCATATACCTGTCACCTCGCCATTAAACCGTTCCGTGCTTTTTCCCCGGACGGTCCTCTCTCTTTGTGAACAACATCTCAAATGCCGCAATCACGCGTTTTCTGGTATCACAGGCCTCGATGATATCGTCAACATATCCTCTCTTGGCAGCAGCCAGGGGGCTGGACTGGAGTTCTCTGTAAGCTGCAGCTTTCTCAGAAATAAGGGCTGCACTGTCATCAGAAGCTGCAATCTCATCTGCATACATAATCTTTACAGCAGCAGACGCATCCATCATTCCGATGGAAGCCTGAGGCCATGCATAGACAATATCTGCCCCGATCGACTTGCTGTTCATCGTCAGGTAAGCGCTTCCGTAAGCCTCCCCGGTCACAACCGTAACTTTCGGAACCGTAGCGTTTGCGAATGCATAGGTCAGACGGCCTGCGGCCTTCGCAATCTTTCTCTCGGTATGTTTGTCAGCCTTAAATCCCGTGGTATGCACCAGAGTCAGGACCGGAATATTGAAAGCATCGCAGAAATTCACAAAATCTGCGGCCTTATCACAGCCCTTGGAAGTCAGTTTTGCATCGTACTCGCCTTCCTTCTCCCCATCCGCACTGTAAAGTTCTGTGCGGTTTGCCACACAGCCTACGGTCGTTCCGTTAAGCCGGATAAATCCGGTCACCATCTCAGGGGCGCACGCCTTTTTCACTTCCATGAAGAAATGATCGTCAGAAATAAACGACAGGGCCATTCCGGTATCTCCCGCATAATTTTCCAGATCAGTGCAGATCCGGTTCAGATCGTCGCTGCACTCATCGTAAGACATGTCATCCTCGTTGTTGGCCGGAAGAATAGAGATCAGTGTGCGGATCTGTTTTAAAATGCTGTCCTCATCCCCTGTAAAATCAATCAGGCCCGCTTCTTTGCTCTGGAAATCAGCCGCGGCTGTGTCACATTTTGATGCATCATTTCCATCCAAGGCGTTAGGAGAATTTACAAATACTTTTGCCTTTTTTTCTTCCATAAAAGTAAAATCAGCCAGCCCCAGCGATACAGCCATGCCGCCGCCGCAGGTGCCAAATACCGCGGAAATCTGCGGAATCACGCCAGAGGCCAATGTCTGCTCGGCATATAACTTTCCAAACGCATCCAAAGCATCTGTTGCCTCCTGGAGACGCAGGCCGGCGCAGTCAATCAGCCCTACTACCGGTGCTCCCATCTTCATCGCCAATTTGTAAAGATTTGATATCTTTCCGGCGTGCATCTCGCCCATGGATCCGCCCAGTACAGAAGAATCCTGACTGTAGACATAGACCAGATTGCCGTCGACCGTCCCGTAGCCGGTTACCACGCCATCAGCCGGCGTCTCTTTCGCAGCCATGTTAAAATCTGTGCTTCTGGCAGTAACATATGCACCGATCTCAACAAAACTGTTTTCATCAAGTAAACGGCTGATTCTGCTACTTGCTGAAGTTTGTGCTGAATTACTCATTTTGCTGTCCTCCATCTTTCATAATTAGTGATGCCGCACCAGGCGGCATAAACATTCACCGGCATCCCATTTGTCTGCGAACTGCAGAATAGTAGTTCGTTAAATAACAAACGAGCAATTGCCTAATCAAAATTTCTGCCGATTATAATTTTATACTTCTTTTCCAAAAATATCAAGCCATTTCCCCAAAAAATAGGCATGGTATTCAGAAAGTTTTGTTAACTCTTCCTCAATATCACGCCTATTTTCACGAATTCCTTATGAAACGCTTTCGATTTTATATACAGTATACCCAGCATTGCGAACTGCCTGTTTTAAAGCCGGTTCATCCGGCAAAGTTTTTGTCCTGACATCCGCCTGCCCCTTTGCCAGATCCACTGTCGCCCACACGCCTTCCAGACGATTCAGGGCATTTTCTACTCTGGTCGAGCAGTTTCCGCAGACCATTCCGTCGATGCTTAAGATCTCCCGGTATGGATAGTGGCTTTTATCCCGGTCCTTCACTTTCATTTTCTTCTCCGATGGTCCGGATGATGCACCGCAGCAGCCGCTGCTCAGCTTTTTGCAGTAGCTTTTAATGCCGAAAACTCCTATTACAATGAGTATCAAAACGATCACCAGTGTTGACATACCGATCCGCCTCCCTGTATCTCTCTATTTCTTCGGTTAGTTTTTTCTAACCTCTTACAGTATAATCCTGCTGCATTTTTTTGTCAATGGGGCGCCAAACTGCATTTTGGCAGAACCCCATCAGCGGCCGCAGGTACTATCTGGCACATGGAATTTAGGAATAGAAAATGCGGATCTTCTGCAGGAAGATCCGGCATGCAAAGGCAGTCTGGAATTTTACAAAAAAGATTTACAGCAAATATTCTTCCGCTACCCGCTCCAGACACCAAAACAGGGTGATCTTTTCCACACTCTCTGCGGCTTTCACTGGGAATCTTCCCAGCACCTCCCCTTCCAAACTGTAGATAACCTCTCCTACCGTCTCTCCTTTCTCCACGGGAGCATCCAGCATCTGTGGGGTTTTAACCGCAATCTCCACCTCCTCATCCTGCGCCATCAATACTTCCAGGGCGGCATCTGGATCCATCTCTAAAACAGCCTGAGCTGAGTGGGACAAGTCCCTGTCTTCTGCCACCCCATCCCGGACGGGAACTGGCCTGAATCTCTGTTCTTGGTATACATCCTGGTAATCATAATACTCTCTGCCATATGCCAAAAGCGCTTTCGCATCTGCCCATTTCCAGGTCTTATCCGGCGGCCAGCCGCAGCCCAGCAGGGCAATGACAAAAATTCTTCCCCTGTCCTCTGCCGCAGCCACATAAGAATAACCGGCATCCCCGGTAAAGCCTGTTTTTCCTGACATAAGCCCTTGATCCATATCTAAAAGAGCATTATGGTTGACACAAGAAATGCTCCGCTTTCCCGCTTTGTCTGTAAAGCTGTAATTTCTAGTTCGCGTAATATCAAGAAATTCTTCCTTTTTGGGAGATTCCAGAACACAGTAAGCCATGATCCTTGCCAAATCTCTGGCAGTAGTAGAGTGTGTCTGCGTCTCTCCAGCCTCGTCTGTCGTCTGGGCATCCAGTCCATTGGGCGTAATAAAAAATGTATCTTCACAGCCTAAATCTTCTGCTTTTTTGTTCATCATCTGTGCAAACCCCTCCACCGATCCTCCGACGTGCTCCGCTATAGCCACAGCTGAGTCATTGTAAGATTCCAGCATCAAAGCATATAAAAGATCCTTTAGAGAATACTGTTCCCCCTCCTTCATGCCCATCTTCACCTGGGGCTGGGAGGCTGCTTCCCTGGATACTGTAACAGTCTCCCCGGTGCCGGCATGTTCCAAGGCCAGGATGCAGGTCATAATCTTGGTGGTGCTGGCCATCGGCCGCTTTACTTTCTCTGATTTTCCATACAGTACTCTCCCTGTCTTGCCGTCCATCAGAACTGCCGACTGAGCGTGAAGATTGAGAGACGGTCTCTCGTTTATCCCCTCATCCTTATTCTTGGCAGATGTCGTCTGGACATTCACCCTAACCCCCTCGTGAACCCAGGCTTCCTGGATTCTCATAGGCTCCTTCCGCTCTCCAGAGCCGTCTGTCCCAGGTTTCGCTGCAATTCCGAGGAAGCAAATTGCAGCGGCCATTCCGAGAGTCCATTCCCAGCCATGTTTCCTTTTTTTCATACTGCGGCCCCTATGCTTTATTACTGCATCCTATTCCCCTGCTCTCAGATTTATGCTCCCAGCCGATCCCTGCTTTTATGCTTTACAAAGAACATACGTTCTGATATAATAAAAGAATCAAGAAAGGGAGGAAAATGCCATGGACCGTCAGCGGCTGATCTTTCACATCGATGTCAATTCTGCCTTTTTAAGCTGGGAATCTGTCTTCCGTTTGAAACAGGATCCAACCTGTCTGGATCTGAGAACCGTTCCGTCTGCTGTCGGCGGGGATGCCAAATCCCGCCACGGGATTGTCCTGGCAAAATCCACTCCTGCAAAAAAATACGGTATCTCTACTGGGGAACCTCTCGCATCTGCTTTTCGAAAATGTCCTGAACTTTTTGTGGTTCCGTCCCGTTTTGACTTATATATCCGATATTCCCGGGCCATGATGGAGCTTCTCTCGGATTATACTCCTGACCACGAAAAATTTAGTATTGATGAAATTTTCCTGGACATGACAGAGACCATCCATCTGTTTGGGCCTCCTCTGGACACTGCTGACCGTATTCGCGAACGCATCCGGAATGAACTGGGATTCACTGTCAATATCGGAATCGCCCCTAACAAACTCCTGGCAAAAATGGCCTCCGATTTTGAGAAGCCTGACCGCTGCCATACATTGTTCTATAGTGAAATTCCCGCAAAGCTCTGGCCTCTGCCCATCCGCGACCTCTTTTTTGTAGGGGGATCTGCCCAGAAAAAGCTGGAAAATCTGGGGATTCACACCATCGGTCAGCTGGCCGCCTGCGACCCTCAGCTTCTGAAGCCTCATCTCGGCGAAAAATATGCAGTCCTGATCCATCAGTACGCCAACGGAATTGACAACGATCCGGTAGGAGAAAAGGATCCGGTCAACAAGGGCTACGGCAACAGCCTGACTCTCTCTAGGGATGTCTCAGATCTGGAGACTGCCGATCAGGTTCTGCTCTCCCTCTGCGAAACTGTCGGAGCCAGGCTCCGGGCTGACAAGGTTCTGTGCAACTGCATCTGCGTGGAATTAAAAACCTGGGATTTTCGGGTTCAGTCCCACCAAATCACCTTATCCTCCCCCACTGATTCCACTTCTCTCATTTACCAAAATGCCTGCCAGATTCTCAGAGAGTTTTGGGATCTGACGCCAGTCCGGCTCATCGGTGTCCGAACTTCCAAAATTGCCGGGGATGAATTCAGCCAGCTAAGCCTTTTTGATTCTCCAGAAAGCAAAAAACAGAGAGTTTTCGAAAAAACGGTGGACCAGATCCGCAGCCGGTATGGAGTGGACAGCATCAAACGGGCCAGCTTCCTGTCTGAATCTTCCATTGCAGACCATGCGGCCGGCAAACAAAAACATTTAAGTAAGGGGACACGCTATGATTCTGACGCGAATTCTGCACTACCAGATAACACCAAATGAGGCCGATTGGACTGTAGAAAAGTTTCTTCAAATGAAAGGCTATTCCCGAAATGCACTTTCCCGGCTTAAACGGACAGCAGGCGGTCTTTCCGTCAATGGGTGTCCTGTTTTTTCATCCTCCCGTCTGAAACCGGAGGACAGCCTGACCATTCGCCTTATAGAGCCGGAGCCCTCATCCCAAATCACTCCCGTCCCTATGGATCTGTGCATCCTTTATGAGGACGAAGATCTGATGGTTATTGACAAAGCGGCTGGAGTACCGGTTCATCCTTCCCAGGGACATCGCTGTGATTCCCTTGCCAATGGGGTAATGTGGTATTCCCGCCAAAAAAGAGAGCCCTTTTCCTTCCGCGCCGTAAATCGTCTGGACAGCGGCACCAGCGGTCTCCTGATCATAGCAAAAAATCTGATCAGCAGTGCCATTCTATCCCAGATGGTCAGAGACCGCCTGATCAGCAGAGAATATCTGGCCGCAGCATCAGGCTGTCTGCCGGAGAGCGGCACCATCATTGCCCCTATTGGGCGGGCTGGGGATTCCATTATGACCCGGCGTGTCGATTTTGACAAAGGGGATTATGCATGTACGCACTATGAACGTCTTTTTTATGATCCGGCTGCAGACTGCTCCCTGGCTCGGGTTCATCTGGATACTGGGCGAACCCACCAGATCCGGGTTCACTTTCAGTATATCGGTCATCCTCTTCCCGGAGATTTTTTATACAACCCAGACTACTCCCTCATCGGCCGGACTGCACTCCACTCATGGCGCCTCTCCTTTCCCCACCCTATCACAAAGGCACCGATGACGTTTACCGCATCGGTGCCTGAAGACATCAAACATATCTGTTCCATTCCAGATTTTGCTGGTCTGACGGATCTTTCCGTCCCGGAAACGCAGAAGGATGTCAATTCCATCTGAGTCCCTTGGGATAGTGGTTTTTCAGCAGCCCTCCTGCCAGCTTAGCCCATCCGATGGAACATCCGGCCACGGAGACCAGTACCCAGCCTTTTGACGCTTTCTCCGTCAGGCTATCACCCGCGGGAAGAGTGCTTCCTTTCAAGTACGCCAAAGCCTCCTCTCTGTCCGGCAGAAGGGAAAGATCCAGCCTTACATCTTCCGGCTTCAAGGCCAGGGCCAGCGCGTGGGAGGGCTCAAATCTCTGCTTTTTCAGTGTACCCAGATGGAGACCGGGTCTCAAAACTCTGAGGCCAGAAAGCCCTCTCTCCCCTGCTGCTTCCCGAAAACCTTCGGGCAGCAAATAAAGCTGATCTCCGAAGAGCACATAATCCTCTGCTTGTCTTCCTGTCAATGCATCCGCCGCATCTTTCGCCAGATTGTCCCGGCAGAAGGCTTCATAGTTCTTCCATGCATCTTTCTCCGGTTTCCCAGATTTTTCTCTTCCTCTGGCTTTCTTCTGTCTTTCCGTCTCCCTAAAAAACCTCTCGCTTCTGCTGCCTTCCTTTTCCAGCACAGCTATAAAATGACCCTCGCCTTCTATTTTATGGGGCCAAAGGCGGTATGCCCTCTCCAGGTGGAATTCTGGCTTCCCAAGATCACCCGCCCACTGGGGCTGGCCCGGATCAAACCCTTCCCATGCCCCTTCCGGCTGGATCATGCGGAAATCCGGATGACACTCTAAAAACCTGGCCAAAGTCTGCTCGTTTTCCTCCGGAGCAAAGGTACAGGTAGAGTACACCAGGCGTCCTCCTGCTCTCAGCATCTTTGCCCCATTCTCAAGGATCTCTGCCTGTCTGGCAGCACAGAGAGCTACATGTTCCGGGCTCCACTGATTCCTGGCTTCCTCATCTTTTCTGAACATCCCTTCCCCAGAGCACGGGGCATCCAGAATGATTGTGTCAAAAAATTCTGGGAACCGCCGAGCCAGAGCCTCGGAATCCTCATTGGTCACGATCGTGTTGACTATCCCCATTCTCTCCACGTTCTGCGACAGAATCCTGGCCCTCACTGGATGAATCTCATTGCTCACCAAAAAGCCTCTTCCCATCATTCTGCCTGCAATATGAGTCGTTTTCCCTCCAGGGGCCGCGCACAGATCCAGGATCCGTTCCCCGGCTGCGGCCCCCGCCATCTCTCCTACCGCCATGGCGCTGGGCTCCTGGATATAATACATCCCAGCTTCATGGCAGGGGTGTTTCCCCGGCCGATCCTCAGAAGCATAGTAATACCCCTCCCTGGTCCAAGGGATTTTTCTCACATGAAACCCCTGTCTTTCCAACATCAGAAGCCCTCCGTCTGTCTTCAGCGGATTCACCCTCAGGCCCTGGGCCCTCTCTTTTTCATAGCTGGCTAAAAAATCACTGTATTCTTCCCCCAGAAGAATCTCCATCCTCTTCTTAAATGCCTCCGGCAAATGGTTCATTGATCTGTCTCCATTCTCTTGCTGCAGCACAAAACATCAGATTTCCTGTAACAACAAAAGCACCGGAATCGTTGGACTCCGATGCTCCTGTTCCTTTCCCGCTCTTTACAGCATTACTTTGAATTCCGGGTCAGCCTCACCGTTTACTACATAGTAAGCAGCGTTCTCTTCTGCTACTATATACAGCTCAATGGTCTTGATCTCTGTGTCCTTATGAGCCTCGGCGTATGCTTTCTCAGCTGCTGCCAGAACTTCCTTGGCAACGATCTCTTTTCCGGCGAACTGGAATACAACCTTAGCAGCCGGCTCTTTTGCGGTCTTTGCCGCCGGTTTTTTTA
Organism: uncultured Lachnospiraceae bacterium; assembly: GCA_944376125.1. Classification (GTDB taxonomy): domain Bacteria; phylum Bacillota; class Clostridia; order Lachnospirales; family Lachnospiraceae; genus UMGS1370. The sequence goes on along the minus strand of CALWBQ010000055.1, from coordinate 43,168 downwards.
CTGCCGGCTTAGTTTCTTTCTTCGGAGCCTCTTCCACAGGAGCTGCTGCCTCTGCTTTTACTTCCTCAGCCTTTGCTTCTGCCTTTTTCAGCTCAACTTTTTTCTCTGCAGTTTTAGTAGTCTTTGCTGCGGTAGTGGTACCTGCAGCCTTTGCAGTTTTTCTTTGTGCTGCCATAACACTTTTCCTCCTCAAAAATCTGGTATCATTTGTATGATAATCTACATTCAAGTATTCCCTTTCGATGTCATCAATACTGGATTATAAAACTGGCCGACCATTTTGTCAATATTTTAGCCCACTCGCGGCCCCGATGTTCCCAAAAAAAGCCCTAAAAATCCTCCTCAATCCGCAGCAATTGGTTATATTTGGAAACCCGGTCTGAGCGGCAGGGCGCCCCTGTTTTGATCTGCCCTGCATTGACCCCCACAGCAATATCAGCGATAACCGCATCTTCCGTCTCCCCAGATCTGTGGGAAACGACTGCCGTATATCCTGCTTGTCTGGCCATCTCAATAGCCTCCAAACTTTCAGTCAGCGTCCCGATCTGATTGACCTTGATCAGAATTGAATTGGCAATCCCCATATCAATCCCTTTCTTCAGACGCTTTGTATTGGTTACAAACAAATCATCTCCCACCAACTGAATGGAGGAGCCCAAAGCGTTGGTCAGCATGCTCCATCCCTCCCAGTCCTCCTCGCCAAGTCCGTCTTCAATTGAAAAAATGGGAAACTCTTTTGTCAGTTCCTTGTAATATTGAACCATCTCAGATGAGGACCGCTTGACGGTCTCACCCTTCATCTTGCTTTCCCCTGGGAAAAGGTAATAGCCGCTGGCTTCATCGTACAGCTCAGACGATGCCGCATCAATAGCAATCCGGATATCCTCCCCTGGCTGATAACCTGCCAGAGAGATCGCTTCCACCAAAAAAGACAGAACCTCCTTCGTGTCCTTTAAATCCGGCGCGAAACCTCCCTCATCCCCCACGCCTGTAGAGTATCCTCTGCCCGACAGCAGTTTTTTTAACGTGTGGTAAACCTCTGCGCATATCCGGAGTCCCTCTGAAAAGCGGGCAGCCTTCCAGGGAGCTATCATAAATTCCTGGAGATCTACAGTATTGTCTGCATGTTTTCCCCCATTTAAAATATTCATCATGGGCCTGGGCATCCGATGAGCATTGATTCCGCCGAGATACCGGTACAGAGGAATCCCAAGGCCGTTTGCTGCAGCTCTCGCTGCAGCCAGGGATACGCCCAAAATCGCATTTGCTCCCAACCGCTCCTTGTTTTCCGTCCCGTCTGCCTCGATCATCAGCCGATCTATCCGTCTCTGATCCAGAACATTTTCAAACATCAGCGCCTCCGCCAGGACGGTATTGATATTTTCTGCTGCTCTCCTGACCCCCAGGCCCAGATATCGGCTGTCTTTGTCCCTCAGCTCCACTGCCTCAAACTTTCCTGTCGAAGCGCCGGAAGGAACCGCCGCCCGCCCCACAGCACCACATTCCAGGACAACCTCTGCCTCTACTGTTGGGTTTCCTCTGGAATCCAGGATTTCCCTTCCGTGCACAGCCGCTATCTCGTATTTCTCATTCATAATTACTGCCTCCTTCTTCAACTTGTCAGAAGTATTATGTGCAGTTTCCAGATAAAATATCTCTAAGCGAATCAGCGGAACCATGAGTTCCGCAAGCAGAATTCCCACGCCTGGACCAGCCGCTTCAGCGGCAGTTTTCTGCTCCGCGCGAGCGGGCATCCTGCGGAGCATTTTAGTTAATAGAGAACAGCGTTTCCTATGAACTGAAAACGCCGGCCTGCCGTCTTATCCGGCGGCAGGCCAGCGCTCTGTTCATCTGATAGATTATGCTCTTAATTCAATTCCCATACCTTTCAGGCCATTGAGAATCTTATTCATCACACTGGTAATTTCTTTCTCCTCCAGTGTGTGATCCTGTGCCCGGAATGTAATGGAATAAGCCATAGATTTGTAGCCTTCGGCAATCTGGGAGCCTTCGTAGATGTCAAACAACTGACAGCTCTCCAAGATCTTCCCGCTTCTCTGGACAATCATATCCTCGATCTGCCCTGCCAGGATCTCTTTCGGCACGACCATGCTCAGGTCACGGGACACGGCCGGGAATTTTGCCAGTCCGGTATACTTTCTGTCAAAAGTAGTCAGCGGGATCATTGCCGGCATGTCGATTACGCCAATGTACACCTTCTCACCGATCTTGTACTGATCTGCCACGTCTGGATGGATTTCTCCCAGATAGCCTACCGTCACGCCGTCATAGATAATATCGGCTTTTCTCCCTGGATGAAGATAGGGGTGATCGCACTGAGGATCATAGTGAACCCGGCCTTTCATTCCGACAGCCTCGAAAAATTCTTCTATAACGCCCTTCATGGTGAAGAAGTCACCTTCTCCATACATGCCCAGCACCCACTGCATCCGCTCTTCCGGCAGCTCTGTCAGCGGAAGGCTCTTAGGCAGATAGATATTTGCCAGCTCATACAGGCGAACATCCTTATTTCTGCGATTGTAATTCGTAGACAGTGAGGTCAGCATGCCGTTGAGAGGCAGAGTCCTCATAACACTGAAATCTTCTCCCAGAGGATTAGAGATTACCACAGTCTGGCGCAGCTTGGAATCCTCCGGGATCAGCAGCCGGTCAAATACCTTCGGGCTTTCAAAGGAATACGTCATTGCCTGAGAAAATCCGCAGAACTCAGCGATTTCTCTGGCTTTCTCCTCAATCCTTAATTTATAAGACAGCTTACCTGTCGTCGCTTCTCCAGTGGGGAGCGTAGTGGGAATCTTGTCATAGCCGTAAAATCTGGCTACCTCCTCCGCAATATCCGCCCCTCTCTCCAAATCCTGTCTCCAGGTTGGCGCGATCAGTTCTTCTCTCTCAGAGTCATATCCAATCTCCAGGGGAGCAAAGTAGCTCAGCATTGTCTCCTTGGAAATATCTGTCCCAAGAAGCTGGTTGATTCGGTCTGGCTGGAAAGGAATCCTCTTTGGCTCCTTTAAGCCGGCGCAGATATCAATCACGCCCCCTACTACTTCACCTGCTCCCAGCTCTTCGATCAGCTGGCAGGCTCTGTTTACTGCCTCCATAGCAGTGTTGGGATCCAGTCCTTTTTCATATTTTCCAGATGCATCCGTGCGCAGTCCCACCCTCTTGGCAGACAGGCGGATATTGGTTCCGTCAAAGCAGGCGCACTCAAACACCATGGTTTTCACATCATCGGTGATCTTAGAGTTCTCACCGCCCATGATTCCGGCAATGCCGACCTCCTTCTCGCCGTCATTGATCATCAGAACATTGTGATCCAGCTTTCTAATCTGGCCATCCAGAGTCTGGAATTCGTCCCCATCCTGGGCACATTTCACTACGATCTCATGGCCTGCCAAAAGATCATAATCGAAGGCGTGCATCGGCTGGCCGTACTCTTCCATAATGTAGTTGGTAATATCAACAATATTGTTGATAGGACGAATGCCGCTGGCCGCCAGACGCCTCTGCATCCACTGGGGAGAAGGTGCCAGCTTAATATTTTTTACCATCCGTGCACAGTATCTGGGGCACAATTCAGGATTTTCTACACGAACCTTTAACAGATCGTGAATATCCTCATTATTCCCAGTCTCCTTGATAACAGGAGGAACAAAAGGCTTCCGGAAGGTAGCTGCCGCCTCCCTGGCAATCCCAATTACGCTGTAGCAGTCTACACGGTTGGAAGTAATCTCGTATTCAAACACTACATCGTGGAGTCCTAACACTTCCACTGCGTCTGCCCCCACCTGAGCATCCTCCGGCAGAATGTAAATACCGCTCTCCGGGGCGTCGGGATACATATCACGGCTGGAACCCAGTTCCTCGATGGAACACATCATCCCGCAGGATTCAACGCCCCTCAGCTTGCCCTTTTTGATAGAAATTCCATCCTCCGGCAGTGGACCGCCATCATGGCCTCCTGCCACCTTGCCTCCATCCAGTACCACAGGAACCTTGTCGCCCACCTTCACATTCGGCGCGCCTGTCACGATCTGAAGAGTCTCTGTCCCCACATCGACCTGACAAACAATCAGCTTATCGGCATCAGGGTGGCGCTCAATGCTTTTAATCTGCCCCACTACAATTTTTTCCAAGTTTTTATCCAGGCGCTCATAACCTTCTACCTTGGTTCCCGTCAGAGTCATGGCATCTGTATATTCCTGCGCCGTCACATCCAGATCCGGAACGTATGCTTTAATCCAAGATAATGCTGTATTCATAATCTAATCTCCTTTTTACACTGCTTTAGAATTGCTTTAAGAAACGGATATCATTCTCATAAAGCAGTCTCATGTCATCGATCTCATATTTCAAAAGAGCAATACGCTCCAGACCTATGCCGAAGGCAAAGCCAGAATATTCTTCAGGGTCAATGTCGCACATTTCCAGTACCCTCGGATGAACCATGCCGCAGCCTAAAATCTCAATCCAGCCAGAGCCTTTGCAGAATCTGCAGCCCTTACCGCCGCACTTAAAGCAGGAGACATCAACCTCCGCGCTGGGCTCCGTAAATGGGAAATGGTGAGGGCGGAACTTTACTTTGGTTTCCGGACCAAACAGCTCTTTCGCGAACTCCTGGAGAGTTCCCTTTAAGTCTGCAAAAGTAATATTTCGATCGATCACCAAACCCTCAATCTGATGGAATGAGGGGGAATGGGTAGCGTCAACTGCATCAGACCGGAAAACTCTGCCCGGAGCAATGATCCTGATAGGAGGTTTCTTCGTCTCCATGACACGGACCTGAACCGGGGAGGTCTGGCTTCTCAAAAGAATTCTGTCATTGATGTAGAAGGTATCCTGCTCATCTCTGGCCGGATGGCCCTTGGGGATATTCAGCTTTTCAAAGTTGTAAAGATCATATTCCACCTCAGGGCCTTCCACAACCTCATAGCCCATGCCTACAAAAATTCTCTCCAGCTCAGACAGAGCGATGGAATTGGGATGGCTGTGCCCCATTCTGATCTTTTTGGCAGGAAGTGTGACATCAATCACTTCCTTTTCCATCTGTTCTTCTCTGGCCTTCTTCATCAGGGCCGCCTTAGTCTCTTCCAGCTTTGACTCCAGCAATTCCCGAACCTCATTTACCATCTGTCCCACCTTTGGACGATCTTCGGGAGCTACATCCTTCATTCCCTTCAATACGCTGGTCAGCTCACCCTTTTTCCCCAGATAAGCCACTCGGATCTCATTCAGGCTGTCCAGGCTGCCGGCAGCTTCCATTCTGCTCAACGCTTCTGATTTGATTTTTTCTAACTGCTCTTTCATATTGTCTCCTTTACATCATTTGGTGTCTAGCGAACAAAGTTTGCATTTTTGTTTCCTGAGAAACAAAAAAACCCCGTCCCTCCAGCAACGGAAGGGACGAGGCATATCTCGCGGTACCACCCTGATTCCCGCTGTTTCCATGCGGGCTCTCATCTTATACGTAACGTGTACGAAACGTCGCAGCCTACTATACCATCTCTCCGGCAGTTCAGCAGCGCAGCTCCTGTGGGAAATTCAGCCGGATATTTGAACCTGGGGAAGTTTTCAGCCGATGGCCTCCCCTCTCTGAAGGAAAATAAGGGCTTACTGACACATTCATTGCCTTTTCGTGAAACTAGGTAATATTCTAATCATAAACATGCAAAATGTCAAGTCTTTCTGTCAGACTGCTCAGCCCCTGCCGTCAGCTCCTGTTTTCCCGGTTCCGATAAATGAAATCCGGTATCACATCACCCCATTTTTCAATACCGATAATGTCCTTGGCAAATTCCGTAACTTCAAGGCTCTTATTGACCTTGTCAATGTAGCGGAAAACTTCCCAGATTTTTTTCTGTCCCGTCGGAACAACTCGGCTGCCCGCATTCATATCGCAGGTCCAGAGACCGAAAGCGCAGGACAGTTGGGCTTCCGAAACCGCATCTACCTGACGGCTCATAATAAAGGCGTCAATATACGGATTGCTGTCCGCAATATAGTAAGCATAGGCAAAGGCTGCCGCCTGGAGATCTTCACATTCCCCTCTGGTAGCGCTCTGGGATGTAAATCCTTGTTCTGACAATATGATATGGCGAACCTCCCCGCTGGCAGTGAGAAGCTGGCTCTGCTGGAAATAGTCTGTCAGCACCTGCAGATTGCTGAAGTTGACAATCGGAGAATCACTCTGCCAGGAAATCAGTCCTGTCTGATTGTCGTCCCAGAACTCCGGCTCTGTCAGCGGAACCGAGTACGGATGGTAGGCCAGGCCCCAGTCCATCTGTCCCTTTGCCGCTACCAGGGCATTGAAGGTATCAATCACTTCTTTGGCGCCGTATTTGGTCGTCCCATTGATCTCATTATTCCAGTTATAATCCACAGAGAAATATACCCGGTCATTGGCGTTCGTGCTCTTGATCGCCGTGTAGAATACCCGGAAAGCCCTCTCATATTCCTGCATATACTGGCTGATACTCATAGGACCGATATAGTTCCACTGCTGGTTGTTGATCTCGTTTCCAATGATCCAATTGGAGATCTTTCCGTAAGCCCCCCCGCTGTAGCGCTCTGCCAGGAAGGAGGCCATGGCCTTGATATCCTCATAGCCTGCCTGAGTCGCCGCATTAAACATATAATAATTTGCGGCCGATGTCTGCTGGGTTCCCGGATAGATCAGATCTGGCGTATTGTCGCTCCAGCTGTTTAAGATGACCGCTGTCACCGTGATCCCCTTGGCCGAAAAATCAAAGATTGTCTTATCATAGATCTCGAAAAAATCCTTGCTGAAGTGGTAGGTCTTCCCCTCATATTCGTAATCGATCCCGCTGCCCAGCATAGCCTGGAAGGGAATGTTTACGATGGTATGCTTAACCCCCAAAGCGAAGGCATCGTCCAGCATATCATGTTCAATCAGCAGGCCCTTTTTGCTCAGCGGCTCGTGAAACTCTGATTGATTGGCCGCGATCTTCTCCGGATTCGTAATATAATAGGGAGTGCTGACTGCCACATACTTGGAGCCGTCCCAGACAGTCACCACAAATTTCGAATACAGTCTGCTGTCTGCCGTCCCGGCATTCAGCGGGAAGGTAAATACCATCTCATTTCCCTTGTCTGCCGCCTGGACATAGCCGGCTGTCTCAACGGAATCCTCATACGGCTTCAGCTCCTTCAGATAAAAATGGTTGTCTTCCCCGGATATTGCACCCGTATTGACTGCGGTGATCTGCACGTTCTGGTCATCCGTAATGACGCAGGAAGTGATCTGAACCTGCTCTGTCGCCGCATAGACGGTTCCCATATTCAGCAGGCACAGGACAGCGGCCAGAAGCATCCATCCTACTGCTTTCCATGTTATTTTCCAACTCGTTGCCACAAATTCTGCCTCCTTATTCTGCTTGCTTTTCCGGGTTCTTCCACCCGGATTCCCCTTCATTATACTGATTCAGGAAGAAAAAGCAAGGCACATTCCCCTTACGTTGTCTTACAATTTCCTTAACGCCTCCGCCTTTCTATACCCGGATGGCGCCGGGTCTGACGTGTGATATTTGTGCTTTATCTGTCCCAAACTTCCGGCCTTCTATCAAAGCATCAGCAAGACACAGCAAAAACCCTTGCAAATAAGGGATTTTCCCGTATCTGCAAGGGTTTCCTCACTCATGGAGCATATGGGATTCGAACCCACGGCCTTTTGAATGCCATTCAAACGCGCTCCCAGCTGCGCCAATGCCCCTCAAGCGTTCCTATTATATCACAGAAGTTTTAAAATAGGAAGCCCTAAATTCAATTTTTTTGACTTTCCCGCCTCCCGCAGCTTGTGCTTTTCTCCCCGCCGTACAGGCACGAAGCGGGAAACCTTGAATAAGATACACTATAAATTCCTATGTAAGCGAGGTTTTTCTATGGCTGAACCTATCTTTTCCGCTACTCAGTCTGAGGATGTCTACCCGGTGATTCCTCTGCCGAACCCCGGCGAAGGCGGGCCGATCCCTGACATGGGGTTTCCCGCTCCCGACGGCTCTGGTTCAGACGGAAGCAATATTCCGATAACTCCTCTGCCCACCCCTGAACAAGGCGAGCCGATACCGGATGTCATTAACCCTGGAAGCGGCGGCAGCACAGGCGGAGGAATTATCGGCTCTATTATCACCGTGATCCCTCGTCCCATCATTCCCTGCTATTTCTGCAGCTCCACCCAGTACGGTACGGTCCGTTTTCTCAACACTGCATCCGCTTACAATCAATTTCTTATCTACATTGGCAACCAGCTTGTCGTCAATTCCCTGGCTAGCTCAGAGATCAGTCAATACGGACGGGTTTCCGCCGGCAACCAGACCATCACGGTGGCCGGTCAGAATGGTTATGTGTACATCCAGAAACCTATCACCGTCCGGGCAGGCCAGGCTATGACTGTGGCCATTATCGCAACCCCTTCCGGCCTGGACCTGATGGAGATTCCTGACAACGCCTGCAACTCTGGATATAATGTGGGATGCTTCCGGGCCATCAATCTCTCTGTCACCAACCAGAGCCTGACTGTCTCCCTGAATAATAACTATGTAAACTTCCAGGGCATCGCCTACAAGCAGATCACCGGAACAGTTTATCTGCCCACCGGCACCTACAATGTCCAGGTATACAATAACCCCTCCACTGCAGGGGGGCCCTTGGTTACCTCCAGCTTCTACGTCCGTTCCAACACATTCTACACCTTATACCTCTTTAATTGGAACCCGTCCAAGGATGCGATCCAAACTCTGGTGGTGGAAGATTACCAGTCATAGCGCAGTCCATCAAAAGGGCTCCCAGCTAATCGCTGAGAGCCCTCATACAAAGAGAATATTCCTTTCGCCAAATGCCCCGCAGTACGGCTTGCATATGGGGAATGGCTGCTGCTCAGTTCACTCTGGCCCCTGCTGCACCTACATAATGGCCATCAATCCAAGTATTGGCCGCCATAGCCCCGCGGGTTCCATCGGACTCTTCGTTGAAGTAATACCATTCTCCATCGATCAAATGCCAGCCGGTGTACATCTTTCCTTTGGTTCCGTCAGATACGGGATTTAAATAGTATCTTTCACCGTCCAATGTAATCCAGCCAGTTTTCATCTGTCCGTTTTCATCAAAATAGTACCAATCCATAATGCCATTGTAAGGCAGATAATGCCAGCCGGCTGTCAACATGGCCCCTCTGGTGCCATCGGATTCTTCATTAAAGTAGTACCAGGCACCATCTAAATACATCCACCCGGTGCACATTCTTCCCCGGGTTCCATCGGCTTCCGGATTCAAATAATACGTTCGCCCTTCATATGTCAGCCATCCAGTGGCCATATAGCCCTGTTCATCAAAGAAATACCAGTCTATACTCCCATTATAAGGCAGCTGATGCCAGCTGTTGGTGAGAGCCGAGCCATTCAGCAGCCGGTATCTCCAACCGGTTCCATCCCAGGACCAGGAATCCCCTGTATATCCTCCTGTATCAGAGCTGGAACTGCTGTCGCCGGAGCTGGACCCGCCTTCGGAACTGCTTCCGCCGGAACTGGACCCGCCTTCAGAACTGCTTCCGCCGTCATCATCAGATGGATTAGCCACAGTCAGCGTAAATTCCGCAAAAGAATCATCAAACGCATCGCGGCTGAAACTTGCCCTCACCCTGATATCAAACTCTCCAGTCTCCTCAGGGGTGCCGTATATCATTCCGTTCTCCATATTCAGGCCCTTCGGCAGACGCCCCTCTTCCAAATAGTAGGTAACCTCATTCCAACTGTGCTGATTGCTGGTTTCTATCTGATAAGCATACGGGACACCCTTGGAAGCGCCAGGCAGCTCTTTGGTAGTGATAACCGGATCTCCTGAATATCCCTTTAATGTGATATATATGTCATCCTGACCTTCAGCCGAAATCTTCAGCGTGCCGCTGATCTCTCCTTCCCCATCCGGCACCAGAGTGATCTTTGCCAGGAAAAGTTCACCCTCTTTGAAGGCTTCCAGAACATTGTTGCCTTCCCCGCCTACAGTCCAATACTCATGCAGCTTTACATGCTGGGGTTCCACTAGTTCCGCTTTCAGTCCTGTCAGTGGTTGATCTCCGATATTGGCAATGAGGATGTTGTGTTCATATTTAAAATACGCATCCAGGAAGATCTCCCGTTCCGACGGGCCGTAAACAAATAATTTCGCACTACCGTTTTCTGGTTCTGCTACTGTGACCGAATAGGTTTTATATGTATTGCCGATTTGGACCCGATATTCCACCGGAGTTCCGCTTGAAAAATTCTGAGACGTCTGCCCCGACTGCTGTTTTTCTTCTCCGACGTACACTATTGCATTGGTTGGACTAAAACTAATATACATCTCACTGAGGTTCATATCTGCATCCGGGGAGATGAGCAGCGTCTGATATCCGTAACCATAGTATGTATCTAATAGCATTTCAATTTGGTTATTTTTAAAGCCTTCCTGAGGCCCACTGTAGCAGCCGTCCACATGAAAATTCGGATCTTTCCCGCCTGCAACCGGCGCCGGATCGTAAGTGGCTGCAGCAGAAGATGTGCCCTCTTTTACCCTGATGAAATGCTTAAAGATGCTTCCATCATCCAGCGTCAATTGCACCCACCTTTTGCCTTCGCCGAAATCTATTGGATAACCCAGAGACATATTATCAATGGCTTCCACATCATCCATTCCATCTTCTCCGCCCCTTTTTCCTATCTCTACTTTCGTTACTCTGGTACTGTTTACGGCATAATAATAAGTACCCTCTGGTGAATATTGTGTGTTCAGTGCATACTCTATATCCTGATAGTCTATATTTACACTGCTGTTTTCCGAATCCGGTTTTATAATCCAATTTAAAGTATTTTTCGGTCTGCTAATCCTTTCTGCTGCCAACACCCTTTCACCGTTTTCATATGCATACAGACCTCCCAGTACGTCATACACCGCACTGCCATTGTACACTATAAATTTCAGACCCTGATATGCAATTATCTCACCATCTTGCGAGTATACAACGCAGAATTCATTTTTGTTTGACTCTTTAGCAGCATTCCCGATGTCATATGCTGCATCGTTTATATTCAGTATATTGTCAATGGAGTCTCCCAGACCGCTTACATTAGCGCCAATTTTAAGGTTATCCATCTTATCTCGTATTGTCTGCATATCATATACATTTATCCTTACACCTTCTGTTTCTCTCAGATACTTACTGCTTATAGCAAACTTGTAGCTGTTCGTCTCTTTGTGATCAGAATAATAACATTCAACAATGGTTTCCGGTATTTTGGATATATCAGACACCGACTCTATATATAAAAGGCTAGCACTACTAGTAATATTTCCCGTCGACAAGTCACTGTCTTCAGTCAAGTAAAAAGTCAGGTGATCTGTCCATTCTTTTTCTTTAGGTGATATATGCACCGTAACTTCATAGCGGATCGCGCTGTAATCCAGCTGTGCACCGCTGCTCACAAGCAGTTTCATTGTAAACAAATTATCTTTGTCTTCCACACCTGTTTGTGTCAGATCTACACTGCCATCCCGATCGATTTCTTCATATTGATCATCCTCATCACTCCAGGAGACCAATATCACCTTATCATCGGCAATATCGATAGGATTCCCGTCATTATCGACGAGCTTGCTCAACACGGTTTGCCACTTCATTTCCTTCAGTGCTTCCCATGCATAGCCCGTTAAATCCACCGTCGCCTGCACATCGGTCAGAGGAAGCAGCGAATTCGGAGCGATCCCCATCTGAGCATTAGAGGGGGTAGCAATTTTAACGCCGCCTCTTCTGTCTGTGCGCCCCGAAGAACCTTCCTGTATCTCTTCCGGCTCCTCTTCTATCTCCTCTTCCATCTCCTCTTCCGGAGACGCGTTGGAAGGAGTTGCCGTCTTCAGCTGCACTCCCGATGTCTGTTCCTGCCTGCTGCCTGATCCCGAATCCGCATCTGCAGCCGAGGCATGTGCCTCAATACCTGGCTGAAACAGACAGGACAGCATGAGAATCAACGCCAGGAACTTAGCAAGTCCTCTTGTGTATCTCTCCACATTTTTCACTCTTCTTTTCCCCCTTTTCCAGACGATCGATATATCGCCATCTCCATTGATCTTCTGGGCTTTTCTTCAGTGTTATCATAACATATAGGAAACAAATTTATCAAGATCAAATATTTTTGCCCTGTGCATAACAGCAGGAAGCAGCATTTTCAATGCGGCAACATAAAAATGCCACAGGCAGTCAGAGTTTTTCTGACTGTCCATGGCATTTTTGTTCTTCAGAGCCTTGCTGCAAAATAACAGGAAAACGCTGCAGACTCCTTCTTTTTTATCAGATAATGACCTTCACCGGACATTTCTCTGCACATTTACCGCAGTTGGTGCACTTCTCGTAGTCAATGACCGCTACGTTGTTGTCCATATGGATGGCGTCAAATTCGCACTGTTTGGTGCACAGGGTACAGCCGATACAGCCATTGTCGCACTTTGCCTTTACGTCCTTGCCTTTATCGTGAGAGTTGCACTGAACCAGATGCTTGGCGTCGTAGGGCACCAGGGTGATCAGACTCAGAGGACAGGCATCCACGCACTTTCCGCAGGCCACACATTTTTCTTTATCTACCACGGCGATACCGTCCACCACATGGATGGCGTCAAACTCACAGGCATTGACACAGGAGCCAAAGCCCATGCAGCCGTAGGAGCAGGCCTTCTCACCCGCCCCAGGAACAACGGAAGCCTTCCGGCAGTCGTTGATCCCGTAATAATGATACTGCACTTTTGTCTTATCACATGTTCCTTTGCACTTCACAAAGGCAACCTTCTTCACCTTTGTCCCGGCCTCTACGCCCATGATGGCGGCAATCTTCTCAGCTACCGGCGCTCCGCCCACCGGGCAGGCACCTACATCTGCTTCCCCGGCAGCGATCGCTTTCGCCAGAGCATCACAGCCTGCATAGCCGCAGCCGCCGCAGTTGTTTCCGGGAAGCTCTTCCCGGACAAGGGTTTCTTTCTCATCTACTTCTACTTTAAACTTTTCACTGGCAACTCCCAGCAGAACACCGATCACAATGCCGATGATGCCAACAACCACTGTAGCGCCAATAATTCCCATTACCATTTCGTTCATCCTTCGTCTCCTCCTTTAAATTAATCCGGAAAATCCGAAAAATGAGATCGCCATCAATCCGGCTGTGATCAGAACAATGGGAGATCCTTTAAAGCTGTAGGGGATATCGTTGTTCTCGATCTTTTCACGGATACCGGCCAGCATGATGATGGCGATGGTGAATCCGACGGAAATACCGATGCCATTCATAACACTCTCAAGGAAATTGTAATTTTCCTGAACATTGGTCAGAGCCACGCCCAGAACGGCGCAGTTGGTGGTGATCAGGGGAAGGTAAACACCCAGGGATTCATAGAGCGCCACCATATTTTTCTTCAGGAACATCTCCACGAACTGAACCAGCGCTGCAATCACCAGGATAAATGCGATAGTCTGCAGATACTCCAGCCCTAAAGGCACCAGAACCCACGCATAGATCCGGTTGGTAGCGATGCTGGCCAGGGTGATAACAAAGATAACGGCCACGCCCATGCCGGCGGCAGTCTCTACTTTTTTAGATACGCCCAGGAAAGGACAAAGCCCCAGGAACTGGCTCAATACTACGTTGTTGACCAAGGCGGATCCAATTACAATCAGCAATAATTCTTTCATCTACTCCATCCTCCTATCAGTCTTTCTTAGCAGCCTGTCCCTGCCTGGTTTCCAGTTTCATGTGGTTCTCCGCGCACACGGAGCCAGAGCAGTGCATACAGTCACCGCCGCAGGCCAGCTGCGATGCAGGCACGGAGCCGTTGGTGGCTGACGGAGCCTTAAATTTGTTCTGGAGAGCCGTCAGCATCGACAGAACAAAGAAGGCACCTGGCGCCAGGACAAAAATCGAAATATGGAAATCTTCCGGAATAAATTCCATTCCAAAGAAGGAACCGGAACCCAGCAGTTCACGGAAAATACTGATGCAGGTCAGACCCACAGTAAATCCCAGGCCCATGCCCAGACCGTCAAAAGCGGAGGCGATGGGGCCGTTCTTAGATGCATACGCCTCTGCGCGGCCCAAAATGATACAGTTTACTACAATAAGAGGAATGTAAATCCCCAGAGCGTCGTACAGGCTGGGAAGGTATGCCTGGATCAAAAGCTGCACAATGGTTACCAGGGATGCCACAATTACGATAAAAGCCGGAATCCGGACTCTGTCCGGGATTATATTCCGCATTGCGGAGATCAATAAGTTCGAGAAAATCAACACGGCCGTAGTGCTGAGTCCCATGCCGATACCATTCGAAGCAGATGTTGTAACTGCCAAAGTCGGACACATGCCCAGCATCAGCACGAAGGTAGGATTTTCTTTAATAATACCATTATAAATTCGTTCTATACACTTGTTCATTCTGTCCCACCTCCTACTCGATGCAGTTCTTTGCAAAGTAAATTGCCGCATTAACTGCATTGGTTACTGCGTTGGAAGTGACCGTTGCGCCGGACATAGCGACGATCTCATCGTCAGCTCCTGTAGGCGATTTGGTCACTGTCAGCTTGTCAACATTCTTTCCTGCAAACTGTCCCTTAAAGGAATCCTGGGTCGCATTCATACCCAGTCCGGGTGTCTCGGACAGAGACAAAAACGCAATTCCAGTAACGGCGCCGTCTTCATCAATTCCCACGGAGATCTTCACCTCTCCGCCGTAGCCATCCCCAGATGTGGAGGACACTACATAACCGATATTGTTTCCGGAAGCATCCACAGCGGCCGCAGCGCTGTCAATGTAAACATTGCCATAACCCTGAGATGCGATCTCATCTGCAGAAGCTGCAATCCTCTCATCCATGCCGTCGCTGTTAAAATCAACAGCCTCTGGAAGCACCTCCTGATATGCTGCAATCTGGGCCGCCTGGTTTGCTCTCTCGATGGGTTCTTTTGTGATCTCATAGACGCCGCCCAGACAGCCGCCTGCCACAACCGTGATGGCAAACAGAATCAGCGCGTCTTTCATAAATCCGCCCTTTTTCATGCCTTTTTGCCCTCCTTTCCAAATGCCTTTGGAAGGGTAACCTTCTCAATCAGCGGAACCATAACATTGCTGAGGATAATCGCATAGGAAACGCCCTCAGCGGAACCGCCGAACAGACGGAAGAGCCCTGTCAGGCACCCCATCAGGACGCCGTAGATGATCTGGCCTGCCGGGGTGATGGGGCTGGTAACATAATCTGTAGCCATAAAAAATGCCCCGAAAATCAATCCGCCGCCGCACAGATGGGCCAGGATAAAGGTGGGATCCAGGCCATGGCCGCCGAAGATGATAATAAACAATGTAAAGGTGATCAGGTAAGCTGCCGGGATGCGGATGGTGATAACCTTCCTCCACAGCATATAGGCAGCGCCGATCAGCAGTGCAATGACGGACACCTCGCCGATGGTTCCGGGAATCCGTCCTATAAACATCGCTGCCACATCCACCGTGCCGCCGCTCTTTAACACTGCCAGGGGGGTTGCCCCGGAAACACCGTCCAGAGTGAAGGTTGTCATCTTGTTTGTAAAAGAGATCAGCAGGAAGCAGCGCGCTGCCAGCGCTGGGTTCATAAAGTTCTGTCCCAGGCCGCCGTAAAGCTGCTTGACAATGATAATGGCGAAAACACCGCCCAGCATCGGAATCCACACCGGGATATCCGGCGGCATGTTCAGCGCCAGAATCAGTCCCGTCACCACAGCACTGCCATCAGCGATGGTGATCGGTTTCTTCATGCCTTTCTCAAACACATACTCACTGGCTACACAGGCCAGAACCGTGCCGATTATGACAATCAGCGCGTTCAGCCCAAATTGATATACGCCGAATGCGGCTGCCGGAAGCATCGC
Organism: uncultured Lachnospiraceae bacterium; assembly: GCA_944376125.1. Classification (GTDB taxonomy): domain Bacteria; phylum Bacillota; class Clostridia; order Lachnospirales; family Lachnospiraceae; genus UMGS1370. The sequence continues at coordinate 27,224 of CALWBQ010000055.1, read as the reverse complement.
AATGGCCACATCAAACATAATATTGCTGGTCGTTACCTGGTCCCTAACGTGAGGGGACGAGGATACGTTTAATAATCTGTTCATTCTCTCTGGCCTCCTACGCTTTCTTTCTCCGATTTGCCGCAACAGTCTTACGCATCTCTTTAAATGCCTGGGTCAAAGGTCTCTTAGCCGGGCATACGTAAGTACAACTGCCGCATTCCATACATTCCATTCCGTTTAACTTCTCAAACCGCTCACAGTCGCCTCTGAGGGCCGCCTGCATCATCAGCGGAGGAACAATACGGCTCGGACACACAGAAACACAGCGGCCGCAGCGAATACAGGGAGTGGGCTCCTGAGCCGCCACCATATCTTTCGTAAAGCAGGTCAGCGCAGAGGAAGTCTTGCTCACCGGAACATCCAGGCTGAACAGAGCCTGCCCCATCATAGGGCCTCCTGAAATGATTTTTTCCGGTTCTGTCTTAAAACCGCCTGCCGCATCCACAAGCTCCTGGTAATTGGTTCCCAATCTTACCTTAAAATTCTTTGGCTCTGCGACAGCATCCCCGGTTACGGTAATGATCTTGCGAACCAGGGGGGTCTGCTTACAGACTGCATTATAAATAGAAATGACCGTATCTACATTGTCCACGATGCACCCCGCGTCAGCAGGCAGCATGGAGGAATTTACCTTTCGTCCAGTCACTGCATAGATGATAGAGCGCTCGCCGCCCTGAGGATACTTGGTTTTCAGAGGACATACTTCAATTTTGCTCTCCCCTTTTACCAGCTCCTGGAGTTTCTTAATTGCCTCCGGCTTATTGTCCTCAATGGCAATCACTCCCTTGGCATTATCAAAGAGTCTTAAGATTACCTTCAAGCCCCCTACCAGCTTTTCTGGTTCTTCCAGCATCAGCCGGTAGTCCGAAGTCAGGTACGGCTCACATTCCGCTCCATTCACCAGAATATGGTCAATCTTGCTGTCATCCTTTGGCGTCAGCTTCACATTGGTCGGAAAACCGGCACCTCCAAGCCCGACGATACCGGCCTCCTTGATGATCTCCCTGATCTCGTCTTTGGACAGCTTCGTATAATCCCGGTCTTCTCCGAAATGTTCTATTTTTTCATCCAGGCCATCGTTTTCCACCACAACTGACATCACGGTGGAGCCATTTACCATGAGCCTGGGTTCCACTGCCTTCACTGTGCCGGATACAGAGCAAATGACATTGGCGGAGATAAATCCACCGGCCTCACCGATCTTCTGACCCATCAGAACCCGGTCGCCCTTTTTCACCAGCGGCTTTGCCGGAGCGCCGATGTGCTGCGCCATTGGAAAGACCAGATCCCCTTTGGGGAGAAGCACCTGTATCGGCTTATTTTCCGACAATTCTTTTCCCTCATAGGGATGAATGCCGCCTTTAAATGTAGCCAAACCCATCTAACTAACCCTCTTTCTATAAGCATTTTCTTTCATTGACTGCAGAATTTCCGGAATTCTGCCATGGTTCTCATTATAGCATAAGTTGAGTTTGTACACAATTATCTTTTCTTTGACAAACCCCGTCACCTTGCTGATTTTCTCTGTATTTTCCATACTATTTCCTATTATTTTTATAGAAATCCGCACAATTTTATCGTTAAGAAAAAGACAAATCGGACTCTCCGTTTTTACCTGAATTCCCTTCTTTATTCTGCTTTCTCTCACCCCAGTCTCCTCATACAATTCCATTTTTTTGTTAATTTTTTATTGATAATTTTCTCCAGTTCGCCCGATTGTATTCGCATATATACAATTCACCTTATAATATTTATTAGAAAAAACAATAAATATTTTATGAGTTTTTCTCTATTTTCTTTTTCACATATGATAAAATAATAATTGGTTTGTCTTTTTTTTAGCAATGTCAGTCTGAAACCAATATTTTGTATACCATCATATGTTTTTTACAAGCAAAGGAGGCTTACTATGACCAACCATTCTTCTAATCCTGGCCGTCAAAATCTGTTCGGTCTCGTTTTAATGGCTGTGCTGGCAGTTCTCGTTATCGCTGTCTCTTCCCCTGCTTATGCCGCACTCCACCGCATGGGAAGAGGAGATATACCAGAACCTGCTGTAGCTCTGACCGATGGAACCTATACCTACGAGGATTCCCAAGCTGATGATTCCGGCTACCGCAATCAGGTAACAATGACCGTCTTCGACGGGTATATCACCGGTCTTACCTGGGACTGCATTGGGGAAGACGGCTCCAGCAAACGTCAGCTCTCTCTGGACGGGCAGTACGTTATGACGGAGGACGGCCCTCTCTGGGCAGAACAGTCTGACGCAGCAGCTTCTTATGTTATGGCTAATCAAACCCTGGATGGGCTGATCGACGAAAATGGTTATACCGATGCTATCGCTTCCGTCAGCATCAATCTCTACGGCTTTGTAAATGGCGTCAATGCCTGTCTGGAGCAGGCTGCCCAATAATTTAGGCTTTTCACAGGGAACTTGAATCCCCTCCTGATTAATGGTATCATACACATACCAGTCATCAGGAGGGATTTTTTATGGAGAAAAAGATACTTGCAAATTATAATCTGCTTCGGATCCTAGCGATCTTTCTGGTCATCTCGGCCCATATGCTCTCCGGCGTCTGGACCGCTGATCCCTCTTCCCAGCCTATGGCCTGGCATGTCAGAGAGATCATCCGCACCGCTGCTTTATCCTGCAACGGTCTCTTTTTTATGCTCAGCGGCCGCTTCCTCTTGGAACGTTTTGACGGAGATATCCCGGCCTTTTATTGGAAACGCTTTGTAAAGATTGGAATTCCAGCTTTCTGTGCTGGTCTCCTCTATTATATCCAGCTCCACGGCTTTTCTCTAACCCTCAGTTATTGGAAAGATTTTCTAAAGGCATTTTTCCAGGTTCAAATTGTCGGTTACCTGTGGTTCGTCATGGCCCTGGCCGGCTTCTATCTGGCTGCCCCATTCCTGTCCCGAATGCTGAAGAATCTGAGCAAAACAGAGCTCTGGTGGCTTTTAGGCGGAGCAGTCTTCTACTTTCTGGTTCAAAGCCTGTATGGAATCTTTTCTATGGAGCCCCCTATGGAAGCCTACCTTTTTTCCAACTGGGGATTTTACTGTATTCTCGGCTTTGTCCTGGACCGCATGGATCTGAGTTCCCGACAGACATCTGGCTTTTTAGCTGCCGGCCTCCTTGGGCTCGTTCTTATCGCTGTGCAGGAAATCTGGTTCACCGGGCAAAATCCAGCTATTTATACCTTTGATCCCTCCATGATTTTTCTATGTATCGGCATCTATCTGCTGGTAACCCGCTTCGGCAATCCTGTCTGCCAGCTCCTGGAAGGGCCCATCAATACCGTCAGCCGCTATGTATTTTTTGTCTATCTCTTTCACGGTCTGACCCACAACTTTATTTTTGACTATCTGGCTGAACCGGGCATCCCAGGCTATGGTGCCTGGCTTCTCCTGACACTGCTTTCTTTTTTTATGGCTCTGGCTCTCTCCATACCGGTCTACCATCTTCTGTACCGCCCAATGTGCAGACTGCTTTTGAAAAAATAATATTACAATATAAAAACAGTATTGAAAAAAACAGAATTTTCTTTATAATAAGACACGGTAGGAATAATGCCAGACAACCGCTCAGCGGTTCTGGCATCCAGAAACAATAAGATATGTTTGAAAAGAAAAGGAGAAACTATGGAAAAATTTTTTAAGCTCAAAGAAAACGGCACAACGTTTTCAACAGAGGTTGTTGCCGGACTGACCACCTTCTTTACAATGGCTTACATAATAGCCGTTAATCCCAGCGTGCTCAGCCAGTCCGGAATGGAATGGGGGGCTGTCTTCCTGGCCACAATCATCGCATCCGTCATAGGCACTCTGGTAATGGGACTCTTCGCCAATGTTCCGTATGCCCAGGCGCCTGGGATGGGACTCAATGCATTTTTCGTTTATACTGTCTGTTTCGGACTGGGCTTCACCTGGCAGCAGGCCCTGTCAATGGTATTCATCTGCGGTATCTTTAACATCATTATTACAGTGACAAAGATCCGTAAATTTATCATCAAAGCGATCCCTACCAGTCTTCAAAATGCCATCGGCGGCGGCATCGGCGTTTTTGTAGCCTACATCGGCCTTCTCAATGTGGGATTCATCAGCTTTGATTCCGGCGTCCCAGCCATCGCCACTCTGAATCAGCCTGTCTTCTGGCTGTTTCTTATCGGCCTTGTCCTGACTATCGTTCTTCTCGTCTGCAATGTAAAAGGTGCTATCCTGATCGGTATTGTCATAACCGCTCTGCTGGGAATTCCCATGGGCGTGACTGCTACCAGCGATTCTGTAAGTTTTACGGAGGCGTGTGCAGCCCTGCCGACAACCTTTGGGGCAATCTTTACGGCCCAGGGTCTGCCGTCCCTCTTCAGCGATATGTCCAAACTTCCTCTGGTATTGGTGACCATTTTCGCATTCAGCATTTCTGACACGTTTGACACGCTGGGCACCTTCATCGGAACTGGACGGCGCAGCGGTATCTTCAGCGAGGAAGACGAAAAGGCCATGGATTCCAGTTCCGGCTTTAAGTCGAAAATGGATAAGGCTTTGTTTGCAGATGCTATCGCTACTTCTATCGGTTCTATCTTCGGAACCTCCAACACTACAACCTTCGTGGAAAGTGCTTCTGGAATCGGTGCCGGCGGCCGCACCGGTCTCACCAGCGTGGTCGTAGCAATCTGCTTTTGCATCAGCGCATTCCTGGCAACCTTTGTCAGCGCCATTCCTTCGGCTGCGACTGCTCCTGCTCTGGTAGTAGTAGGAATTATGATGACCTCTGCCTTTAAGGAAATTCAGTGGGAAGATTTCTCTGAGGCAGTTCCAGCCTTTTTCGCCGGCCTGTTTATGGCTCTGTGCTACAGTATTTCTTATGGCATCGCCTTTGGCTTTATCTCTTACTGCATTGTAAAAATCTGCAAAAAAGAGGCAGGAAGCATCCATCCTATCCTCTGGGCTGCAACCATTCTTTTCATTTTAAACTTTGTGCTTCTGGCGGTAATCTAAACGGATACGCCTGAGACAAGAGGGGGGCCGTTGCTCAACAGATGATTTCTCATCTATTTTGCAGCGGCCCCCTCTTCCTTCTCCAGCCAGAACTTTCTTCCCTCTATCACCATAGCTGTCAGATTTCCTCCAAAAACGCAGCCCGTATCTATGCAGATCATTCCCGTTTTGGGAAGGTCCATCCTCTTATGGCAGGAAAGAATTTCTCCTCCTGTCCCATCCCCTTTCAGAAAAAGCGGTTCCCGCATAGGCGTGTGCCCTACTATTGTCAGGCGCTTGTCATAGCAATCCCCCATAATTACATCCCTGTCCCACAAAAGAGTATCCAGACTGTTTCTCTCTGGCTCCTCCTCAACGACCCCCGCATGGACACACTGATACCCTTCCCCGACCCAGTACAGGACAGTGTTCTTCTCCAGCCACGGAATATGAGTCTGAACCTTTCTGCCATGGAAAAAGAAGGATTTTTCTGTTTCTTTTCCCCCATTCATATACCACAGCCGCTTCATCTTCCGGTCACTGGCAGTGTCGATCAGCATCTGTTCGTGATTCCCCCTGACAATGATGCACCGCTCCTTCATCTCCAGCTTTAGCTGGCGAAAAAAGCTAAACACCTCATAGGATGCTTTCCCCCGATCCATCAAATCCCCCAGGCTGACCAGCCGGTCTTCTTTCTGGTTGAATTCCAATTTCATCAAAAGTCCTGTCAGCGCTTTCACACAGCCGTGAATATCGCCGATTATGATCGTTCTCATTGCCCTGCCCTCCCTTCTCTTTCGTTCGCTGCTCCGAGAGGCATACCATCCGCACTTACTACTCCTTTTGGACTTGCTCGGATTACCAGTATTTTTCCTGTTTTATCGTATTCAAGACACCGTTTTTTAAAAAATATCTTTGTTCTCTCCCCTGCATGCGGCAGACTTTGCCGCGGCAATATAAAACTTTCTGCCACTATTTAACCATGATTTTCAGAAATCCACAAGTGAAAAACCGCCGTACCTGTGATCTCCCAATCACTGGTACAGCGGTTCTGTCATCCCATCTATCCAGGAAACCGGCATGAAGTATACAATGGCATTAGTCCACCAGCTTGTCCAATTCTTTTACATGCTCTGTCTGGTTAGATGTCTTATGTTTTGCTTTCGATGCGTACAGATTAACGGCAGTTTGGGACTTTTTGATGGGCTGCATGGTTCCAGCCCCGGCTACACAGCCTCCCGGGCAGGCCATTCCCTCCAGCAAATATCCATTATACTTTCCGGCTTTTGCCATGGTCAGCAGTTTCCGGCAGTCTCTCAAGCCCTCTGCATTAGCGATCTTGATCTCCCGGTCTGGGAATTTCTCATGGATCACATCCGCCACAGCCTTTGCCACGCCGCCGGCCACTGCAAAGTTACGTCCGTCGGTGGACGCATCGTTTACGCCGTCGGGATCTTCCTCGATCGTCTCAATGTTGACGTGCTTAGCATCGAAAATTCCGGCCATCTCCTCAAAGGTCAGCACAAAATCCACCTCGCTGCGAACGGATTTTCTCATTGCCTCCAGCTTCTTTGCCGCGCACGGTCCGATAAATACCACCTTTGCATTTTCATGGTGCCTCTTGATCAGGCGGGCTGTCAGAGTCATAGGCGTCAGAGCCATGGAGATGCAGTTCTTGTAATCTGGGAACAGCTTCTTTGCCATGGAAGACCAGGCCGGACAGCAGGAAGTCGCCATGAAAGGCAGGGTCTCCGGCACCTCTTTCACAAAATCAATCGCCTCCTGGGTAGCACACAGATCGGCACCTACAGCTACCTCAAAGACATCGGCAAACCCCAGCTCCTTCATCGCTGCACGCAGCTTTCCAGGAGTCACCTTGGGGCCGAACTGGCCTACGAAAGCTGGCGCTACCGCCGCATAAACTCTCTCACCGGACTGGATCGCACGGATTACCTGGAAAATCTGGGATTTGTCTGAAATCGCTCCAAACGGGCAATTTACAAGGCACTGACCGCAGGAGACGCACTTATCGTAGTCAATATCCGCTTTCCCATTTGCATCGGAGCGGATCGCATCCATACCGCAGGCCGCGGCGCAGGGGCGTTCCTGGATGATAATCGCATTGTAGGAACATACATCTGCGCATCTGCCGCACTTGATACACTTGTCCTGATCAATGTGAGAGCGGCCATTGGTGCGGTCCAGAGTGACAGCATCCTTCGGGCATACCTCCACACAGGGATGGGCCAGGCAGCCCTGACAGCCATCTGTCACAAACACCCTCTTTTCCGTGCAGGCGTTGCAGGCAAATTTAATTACGTTGATCAGCGGCGGAGTGTAATAAGTCTCCGGCTTGTCTGCCGCCTCTATGTTATCAGACAATGGCGCATGCTCCGCTGCTCCTCTGCAGGGCAGCCCCATGGCAAGGCGAAGGCGCTCTCCAACGATCGCTCTTTCCAAAAAAACATCATTTCGGAAATTTCCCACTTCTCCCGGGATAATCTTATAGGGGAGTTCTTCAATCCTTTTATCGATCGGCCACTCTGTATGGTAAGCCATCCTGGCTACCTCGCGGAAAATCCAGTGCCTGATCTCCTGTATTCTGGTCTCTACTCCTCTCAATTTATAAATCCTCCTTTATAATCTGCCAGTCAGTGCGAAACCGGCCGGCAGCTTTTGTACACTTCAAATTATATACAGAAAAGGGCAAAATGCAAGGCAGTTTTTCCCTCTTTCCGCCATGTTCCTTTTTTTATACCTTTTTGTCACGCCGCCTGATTTTCTGAATATCCTAACAGGAGAACCTTTCTATCAGGAGGCTTATTTTGGCACAGCAAAAAACAGTCATCATAGATGCCGGTCACGGCGGCGTTGAGCCCGGCGCCATTTATGAAGGGCGGAAAGAAAAAGACGATACCCTCCGTCTGGCCCTCGCCGTAGGGCAGATCTTAGAGAGAAACGGCATTGACGTTGTGTACACCAGAGTCCGGGATGTCTTTGACAGCCCCTACGACAAAGCAGCTATCGCCAACCGCTCCGGGGCAGATTTTTTTGTCTCCATCCACAGAAATTCCATGCCGGAGCCCAACACTGCGTCCGGAGTGGAGACACTGGTATATGAGGACAGCGGTATTCGCCATCTTCTGGCCAAAAACATCAACGATGCCCTTCACCGGATGACCGGGTATACTAACTTGGGCATCAAAGAGCGCCCGGGCCTGGTTGTCCTCAGAGACACTCAGATGCCAGCAGTTCTGGTGGAGGCCGGTTTCATAAATTCCGACGCCGACAACCAGGTATTCGACGAAAAATTTGACGCGATTGCCAACGCCATTGCCCAGGGGATTTTACAGACTATCCGCGAGGAAGAGGAGGCCGTGCCGGAATATTATCAGATCCAGGTAGGCGCCTACCAGGACCGTGCTTCCGCAGTCAAAGAGGTTCAGGCTTTAAAAAATGAAGGCTTCCCGGCATTTCTCGTCTATCAGGCTCCCTGGTACCGTGTCCGGGTAGGAGCCTTCTTAAATCTGGATAACGCTGCCAACATGGAGCAGAAGCTGCGCCAGAGCGGCTACCCTACCCTGATGGTCAAAGAGCGGGCCGTCTACTGACCTGCCTGCCGCTGATTACAGGTCATCCACCAGAGCCGTACTCTTAGCGTAAGCTGTGCTCCTGGCCTCAAAGAAATCCGTCTTTACCAGGTTGGCGTTGGAATACTGGCTCACCCATTTCATCGTCTCCGGTTCCTTCTCCCAGCCCTCATACAGGGTGCCGAATCCCAGGCTGCTGAAGCGCAGGTTGCCCAGATATTTGATGTAGTCCGTAATATTCTCTTTCGTCAGACCGGGAATGGCATCGCCGATGACGTAGTGGCCCCACTCGATCTCCTGGCGCACGCCCTCCTCCGCCATGGCGCGGAGGACCGCCACACGCTCGGGGGTAAAGAGCTGGGGCTCTTCTTTCTTTAATTCCAGAATCATGTTCCGGAAGAGCCACAGATGAGTGTTTTCATCCCGATTGATATAGCGGATCTCCTGGACGCTTCCCGGCATCTTTCCGTTGCGCCCCAGGTTGTAAAAGAACATAAAGCCGCTGTAAAAATAGATTCCTTCCAAAATATAGTTGGCCATCATTACTTTCAGGAGAACGAAATCATCTCTGTTTTCCTGAAATTCATTGTAAAGATTTCCGATGAAGGTGTTGCGCTTAAGCAAATGCTCATCGTCTTTCCACTGATACAGAATACTGGTTCGCTCTACTGGGCTGCAGATGGTGTCCAGCATATAGCTGTAACTCTGGCTGTGGACCGCTTCTTGAAATGCCTGAATCGTCAGGCAGAGATTAACCTCATTCGCCGTAATATACTGACCGATATTGGGAAGGTTCGCTGTCTGAATCGAATCCAAAAATATCAGAAAACTTAAAATTTTGTCATAAGCGTTTCTCTCTGCCGGGGATAGCTTTGGATAATCCAGCACATCGGTGCTCATGTTGATCTCCTCTGGAATCCAGAAATTGTTCATCGCCTGGCGGTACCAGCCGCTTACCCAGGAGTATTTCATATTGTTGAAGTCGTTCAGGTTTGTAGTATTTCCGCCAATCATCCGGCGCAGAGACACGTCCGTCTCCCCCTCCGGATTAAATAACCGTTTGCTCTTTAAAACTGCCATATCATTCCTCTTTTCTGTTTTTCTGCGCTGTGGGTTCTCCTGCCATGTACAGCTTGATCGTCATGCCGAACAGCTCTCACATTCTTCCACCTCCAGCGACTTGCTGCGGATATAATAAAGGGTCTTCACCCCCTGCTCCCAGGCATCAATGTACAGGGAAAGTACCTGGCGCATAGTGTAGTTATTGGTAATGTAGAGATTGACGCTCTGGGCCTGGTCAATATGGCGCTGACGCACTCCGGCCGCCCGGACAGTCCAGTGCTGATCCAAAAGATGGGCTTCCTTATAAAGCCAGTACGTCTTGGGGGTTAATTCCGGCGCTACTCTGGGAAGAATCGCATGTTTCTTCTCTTCCAAAAAGTATTTCTTCATTACCGGGTCAAGACCCGCTGTAGTTCCGGCCAGGATGCTGGTGCTGCTGGTAGGGGCTACGGCCATCAGGTACGCATTCCGCATTCCCTGGGCCTTTACCTTTTCTCTGAGTTGATCCCATTTTTCCCCGGTATAATTCCGTTTTTCAAAATATTCCCCAGTCTGCCACTGACTTCCTTCAAAATATTGGTAGCTGCCCTTCTCTCTGGCCAGCTCTGTGCTGGCCGTGATGGCGGCAAAATTGATTCTCTCAAAAACCTTGTCTGCAAATTCCAGATGTTCCTCCGCCTCCCAGTGGATGCCGTTCTTCGCCAGCATATGATGGTATCCGCTGACGCCCAGGCCAACGCTGCGGTAGCGCTGGTTGGTAATCCCGGCATAAGGAACCGGATAAAAATTCAGATCAATCACATTGTCCAATGCCCTCACGGCGCTCTCCACAATCTCCATGACGGCGGCGTCATCCTGCACCGGGATATTCCCCAGACAGAGGCTCGCCAGATTACAGACCACAAAATCTCCAGCCGTGACGGAGGTGACAACAACTGTATCGCCGCCTTCCTCCCGGATCTCTACCTGCTTTGTCTCCATGGGCGCCATATTTTGTGCAATCTCTGTGCACAGATTGGAGCAGTATATGATTCCCTTGTGGCTGTTGGGGTTCATGCGGTTGACTGTGTCCCGGTTAAAGGTAAACGGCGTCCCCGTCTCCACGGCAGACTTTAAAATCAGACGAACGATATCTTTCAGCACAATGCTTCTCTTTGAGATCCGCTCATCCTGAACACAGTCCAGATACCGCTTTTCCCATTCTTCCCCATAATAATCTTCCAGGCAGTAGCCTTTCACAGTGAGAATCTCATGGGGACACATCATATGCCACTCCTGGTTCAGATCTTCCTTAGCCATTTTCCAAAACAGATCCGGATAGCAGACTGCTGGAAAGACATCATGGGCTTTCATCCGGTCATCGCCATTGTTGGTTCGCAGCTGGAGAAATTCTGGAAGATCTCTGTGCCATGCATCCAGATACACAGCCACAGCCCCCTGTCTCATTCCCAACTGATCCACAGCCACAGCCGTATCATTGACCAGGCGAATCCACCGGATCACTCCTCCTGCTGCCCCAGCAAATCCCCGGATGCTGCTGCCGGCTGCTCTGACCTTTCCAAAGTACAGACCCATGCCTCCGCCAAACTTGCTGACCATGGCAAAATTGTCAATACTTCGGTAAATCCCCTCCAGGCTGTCCGGAACAGTATCAATAAAGCAGCTTGACAACTGATGAAAAGGCTTTCTGGCGTTGGACAGGGTGGGGGTTGCCATGGTCACTTCCATTTTGCTGAGCATGTCATAAAATCTCCGCACCCAGGCCATCCGTCCTTCCTTTTTTTCCTTCAGCGCCAGATGGAGGGCAATGCCCAGGTACATCTCCTGGGGCGTCTCCAGAGCTTCCCCGCCATAGCCGTGGATCACATACCGGCCAAGCAGCAAGTCCAGCCCGGAATACGTAAAAAGCTCATTTCGGCTCTCCTCCATAAAACTGGCGGCCTCCGCCAGTTCTTCCTCCGAATACCCTTCTAAAATATAGGAACCGTAGAGCCCCTTCTCTGTCAGATAGCGGATCTTGCCGCAGAAGTCCTGAATTCCCCGCTCTCTCATATTTTTCTTGACCAAGCCGTCAAACTGACAGTACAAGAGTCTGGCCGCAATAAATTCCCACTTGGGTGCTTCCTTATCAGTCAATTCCACAGCCGCTTTGATCAGGGCTTCCAGCATTTCCCCCTCGTCGATCCCGGGCTTCAAAAAGCTGTCAAATCTTTCCAGCAGGCGCTCTTCCGAATACACCTCCTCCGGAAAATCCCGACGAATTTTCTCCAGACATTCCTGAATTTCTGTTTTCTCTAAAAACGCTTTCCTATATTTTACCATATCTTGTATTTCCTCTTTCATTTTAATGCCATATCTTGGGCGTGCACGGTACAGTGTACCATATTTTCGTTTCTGTGGCAAGAAGGAAACGGAACAGCAGAACCGTAAAATATCCACCAAAAAAGGAGATGCCGTCTCGTCGGCGGAATCTCCCCATCCATTTCTTCCAAATATAACAGCTCTAAAAGTTAGAGCCGTTCCATCCCCAGTTGGCAATCTCCTGGTAAGTGACATAAAGGCGGTCGGGGCTGATGCCAGCCTCCTCCTTAAAAATCTGAGACAAAATACCGGTAAGGCGGTCGTAATCTCCCGCAGAAGCCTTCCCGTAGATTTTTACCTCCACAAAAGCTGTCGGACCGTCCTGGTTGCCTTTAAAATACAGAGTATATTCATCCTCAAAGCCTACCATCAGCCAGCTTTCCGACTTTCCTGGGATCGCGCAGATCGCCTCCCCCAAGCGCGCTTTCATGGTTTCTTTCTGTTTTTCGCTTAATTTAACCGATACTTTTGAATTAATAAACGGCATAGCAATTCCCTCCTTCTTAATTATGAGTGAAAACCCGGATTTCTGCGGTGAACGCAGACGCCTGCTATCTTTGGGCGCACTGCTCATTGCCTCCCGAACATTGTACCACACTTTCCAGAACTTGAAAAGGCAGGCCGCAAAGCCTGCCTTTTCTGGCGATAACGTATTGCTCTCGTCTTATTTCACAGTTACGATCTCCGCATTTTCCAGAGCTTCCTCTGTCAGTTCCTGTCCGATGCCTGGGCGGTCCGGCACCTCAAAATATCCGTCCTTTGCCACATAGTCATACTTGCACAGGCGGATGTTGTCTTCAATCAGTGCAGACGCATGAAGCTCGTGGATGACAAAGTTAGGGATCACTGCCTCCAACTGAAGGGCTGCAGCCGCGGAGATCGGGCCGCCGCAGCAGTGTACCTGAACACCGATATCATACACGTGAGCCATGTCACAGATCTTCTTTCCTTCTGTCAGGCCGCCGGTATTGCACAAATCAGGCTGGATGATTCCGATGGAATGATCCTCAAAGAACTGACGGTATCCCCATCTGGTGTAGACTCTCTCACCTGTCGCCACCGGGATCTCGATTTTGCTGCTGATCTCCCGGAACAGGTTCGGATTCAGCGGCTGGGTCGGTTCCTCATAATAGAAGCAGTTCAGTTTCTGAAGCTCCCGGCCAAGCTGAACAGATGTGGTCGCATCGGTCAGAGCATGAAGTTCAATGATGATATCAACATCGGGGCCCACCTCTCTCATAGCTGCCACACGGTCAACCGCCAGCTGCAGCTGATCACGCTGGAGGATCCCTCTGCTGCTGCGTCCCATCCAGACGCCGTTTTCATCGAATCCTACCGGGTCCACCTTCACACAGTCAAAGCCGTCTGCCATGGCTTTTTTCATAGCCTCTGCGTACTCTTCAGGCTTTGCCAGAGAATGGCTGACTTTTCCCCAGTCAAACTGAAGCTGGCTGGCGTACGCCCGCAGCTTGCTGTTGGTCTTGCCTCCCATAAGCTGGTACACCGGTGCATTCAGCGCTTTTCCCCGGATATCCCAAAGCGCAATATCAATTCCGGAGATACCTGCCATAATCACGCCGCCGTTACCCATGCCCCAGAATGTCAGACGGTGCAGTCTGTTCCAGATATCTTCATTCTTCATGGGATCTAAACCGATAATGCATTTAGCGAAATCTACACCCATGCCAAACCCGGCTGTCTGGGCATTGCCGTAGGCGACGCCGATCTCACCGTAGCCGCAGATTCCTTCATCCGTATTGATACGGACAAATACCGGATGCCACGGTACATTTCCTACCGCTACTTCCGCCGCCACGGACGGGGTTTTAAATGCCTTAATAATGTCAATGCTGGTAATCTTCATAAAAAACTCCTTTCTCCCTTTTATTTTTAACCATGTATTCTCACATGGCCGCAAACATTTTTTCTGACGCCGCCGTCAGAAGAACATATTCAAGATACAGATCGCAACCATCGCCGTAACCCCCATCATCACCGAGGTCAGGGTGATCAGCCGATAACTCTGGTTCAATTTCAGATTCCCCAGTTTTGTTACACACCAGAAATAAGAAGAATTGGTGTGGCAGAAAGACAGGGAGCCTGCAGCCGTCGCCAGAGTCGCGATAACCGGATGAAGCCCCAGAGCTGGAAGCATAGGAGCCAGGATGCCGCCCACCGTAGTGAGGGCGACCGTGGCGGAGCCCTGGGCAAGGTTGATCAAAGCAGCCATCAGGTACGGAACAAACACTGCCGGAAGCCCTGCATTTAAAACCAGGCCAGTCAGAGTATCTCCGATGGTTGTGGCCTGAAGAACCTTTGCAAATCCGCCTGCCGCCGCAGTGATGCACATGATCTCAGCGGCGCCTTCCAGAGATTTCGCCACCCAGTGGTTTGTTACAGTTTCATTCAGCTTTGTCGGAAGCAGGAAGCAGATAGCAGTGCCGATCAAAAGCGCTACCCACGGTGTTCCGATAAAATCCAGAACCTTCTGAATGATATTGCCGTCAGCGTCCCCAAAGAAGGACTTTAAAATAATGGTGATAATCGGAAGCAGAATGGGAATAAAGGACTTCAGTGTGGACGGCGCATGCTCCACAACCTCCTCAAATTCTTTCTCCTGCTGGGCATCCAGGTCGCTGACAGGCGCTACGTCCGGAAACGCGCCTTTTACGAAGCGGGAATTCGCCCAGATCGAGCACACGATTACAACCGGAACTGATACAATCAATCCATAAAACATAACCTGTCCGATCTCTGCCCCATACAATCCAGCCGCCGCAACCGGCCCCGGCGTCGGCGGTACAAAGGAATGGGTACACAGAAGTCCGGCCATCAGCGCTACAACCAGGGAAGCGTAGGGAATGCCTCCTCTGCGCGACAGCCCCTTGATAATAGGGTTCAGAATAACGAAGCCGGAATCACAGAACACCGGGATAGAAACAAATGCACCAGTAACGGCTGTCGCATAGGTAGCGCGCTTGATACCGATCAGCTTCAGAATGGCATCGGCTATTTTCTGAGCCCCTCCCGTGTACTCCAGAAAAGTGCCGATGACAACTCCGCAGACAATTACGATACCGATACTGGTCATTGTCCCGCCAAAGCCTTCTGCAATCAGCGTCGGCAGTTCACTCATGGGGATCCCCGCACAGATGCCAAAGAACAGTGCTATGGTCAGCAGACTGATAAAGGCATGGATCTTCAGCTTTGAAATCATCACGATCAATAGTACGATAGATACAATAAACCAAAACAGAAGCACGTTTCCTCCTCCTTTACATATGCAGTTTTTGTGTTTCGCGGCCGCTTAGCTATCAGGCAACCTGTTCGCCTGATTTATAAGTAAATAATTGCACAAATTTCTTTGTCTGTCAATAGTATTTCTCGTGCAATTTTACTTTCTCCGAAACCATAGAAAAAACTGGAAAAAGTTTGTCTATTTTCACCAAACCTGATATAATAAAAACACTAAAATGGAAAAAAAGGATGGAGATTTCTTATGCCTACCATCAAAAAGATCGAAAAGAAAACGGCCAGTGATCAGGTCTATCAGAATATGCGGGAAAACATTGTGTCAAAGCAATGGAAAGCGGGGGAAAAACTGCCCTCTGAGATGGAGCTGTCATCTCTCTACGGAGTCAACCGCCTGACGGTGCGCATGGCGCTGCAGCGCCTGAATGCCATTGGGCTGGTGGAAACCAAGGTGGGGGATGGAACGTACGTCAAGAACTTTCAGTTTATCGACTACATCCATGCCGTCGGCGACCTTTTCACTAACCCCAAGCTGATGGATGATATCTGTGAATTCCGTCAGCTCATTGAACTGGAATGTGCCCGCCTGGCCATTGAGCGGGCTACAGAGGAGGATTTTGCAAAATTAGATTCGATCTGCACCGAGTACGAGGATATCAAAATGAACACCTACCTGCCTGTGGACGAGGAAAAGCTCAAGATCCTCACCAAATACGATACCGATTTCCACGAGCAGATCTGTCAGATGTCCCACAATACCCTGTACAGCTACTGCTTTGCCATGGCCCGGGGAACTCTGGAAAAATACATCTATCTGACATTGAAAAAAAGGATCGAGGGCTGGACGGAAAAGGGGGTCTCCCTGTTCGTCGGCGACTTCCGCCACCGCGCTATTCTCAATGCTCTGCGCAGCCACGACTTTGAAGAATGTAAAAAGCTCTACAACGATATGATCGATTACAATATCGAATTATGACAGTTTAATATCCAAGAGAAAGGAACTTTTTTCGTTTATGGGATTTCAGCTCGAATTCAATCTCTCGGCGCTTACCGTCTTTCTTCAGGGGATCCTGAGTTTTCTTTCCCCCTGCGTACTGCCTCTGCTTCCCCTCTATCTGGGCTACCTGTCCGGCGGGGCAGGCAGTTCTGATTCCGAAGATGGCCGTCAGCCAGGCTTGCGCAGAGGCAAAGTCATGGTCAACACCCTGTTCTTCGTCGCCGGAATCGGTTTTACCTTTTTTCTCCTGGGTCTTGGCGCCAGTGCCCTGGGACAGTTTTTCTCCCAGTACCATATCTGGTTCGCCCGGATCGGCGGAGCAATCGTAATCCTGTTTGGACTATACCAATTAGGCGTTTTCCGGCTTCCTTTCCTGGCCGGCGAACACCGGCTTTCTATTCAGCCAGGAAAGTTCGGATCCGGTCCTCTTGCCGCATTTATTCTGGGGTTTACTTTCAGTTTCTCCTGGACTCCATGCATCGGCCCCACCCTTGCCTCCGTCCTGCTGATGGCCGGAAGCTCTTCAGATGCCGGGCTGGCTTTTCTCTATATCGGAATCTATACCGCCGGCTTCTGTATTCCCTTCCTGCTGGTAGGGCTGTTTACCACCAGCCTCCTGAACTTTTTTAAGAAAAACCGCAGGATTGTTCAGTACACTGCCAAAGCAGGCGGTGTCCTGATGATCGCCATGGGCATTTTCATGGTGACCGGCTGGATGAACAGCTTCTCTGTCAACCTCGCAGGATCCCCCGCTTCCGGCCTGGAATCCCAGACCGAGGCAGACACTCCGAGCGTTTCGGGCGAGACCAAAGAGGAGAGCCCCGAATCTTCTGAGCCCCCTGCATCTTCTGCTCAGGAATCTTCAGAAGGTTCTCCCCAGGAAGAGCGGGAACTGCCGGATGCCCCGGATTTCACCCTGGCTGACCAGGACGGTGTCACCCACGCCTTCTCTGATTACAAAGGAAAGACCGTTTTCCTCAATTTCTGGGCCACCTGGTGTCCTCCCTGCAAATCAGAACTGGGGCACATTCAGAGCCTGTATGAGGACTGGGAGGAAAACGCCGGCGATCTGGCGGTTTTAACTGTCGTCTCCCCCAATATCGGGCAGGAGGGAGATGTAGCATACATCACAGATTTTCTGGAAGAAAACGGATATACATTCCCCGTCCTTATGGATGAAACTGGGATGCTCTCCTACCAGTACGGCGTCACAGCTCTCCCCACCACATTTATGATAACCGATGAAGGGAAAGTTTACGGGTATGTGCCCGGAGCTATGACGAGAGACATCATGGATATGATTGTAGAACAGACCATGGAGGGGCAGAGCCAGACAGACGAAACGAAGTAAAAAGCGCAGCCTGAGAACAGCGAAGGACCTTGGTTCACCGATAAGCCAAGGTCCTTCTTTGTGTCATCCCTTTTTCAGGATTTCCGCAATATCCGGAAAAATCTGCACGCTTCTCTCCAGAATCCCATTTACATATGCGATCAAAATTCCATAATTGGTCATAGGGATTCCCTGATCCTCCGCGCACCGCAGCCGCCACCGCATTTCCCTCTCATTGAGCATGCAGCCGCCGCAGTGGACGACCATCCGGTATGGCGTCAGATCATCAGGAAACTCTCTCCCGGAGGTAAAGCAGAACTCCGGTTCTTTCCCTGTGTATTTTCTGATCCATCCCGGCAGTTTGACAGTTCCGATATCGTTACACTGGCGATGGTGGGTGCAGCCCTCGCTGATCAGCACCCTGTCCCCATCCTTCAGGCTATTCAAAGCCGTAACTCCTTTGACCGCCTGGGCCAAATTGCCTTTATAGCGGGCAAACAGGATAGAAAACGAGGTTAGCAGGATGTCCTCCGGCGTTTCCCTGGAAACCCGGTCAAATACCTGGCTGTCCGTGATCACCACCTTCGGCGGCCTGGCCAGACTTTTCAGCGCCTCCCCAAGCTCTGTCTCCCTGGATACGACCGCAATCCCTCCGGCCTCCAGGATATCCCGTATGGTCTGCTGCTGGGGCAGAATCAGCCGTCCCTTGGGAGCCGCCTTATCGATGGGCACCACCAGTACCGCCGCGTCATTGGGATTCAGAAAATCTCCAATGATCCGCTTTCCGCTCTCCTCCCCTTTTGCCAGGGCAGCAATTCTCTCCTTCAGCAGTCCAATTCCGGACAGGGAAGCTGCGCTGACCTCCACCAGGTGACCAGAATCTTTCAGTTCCTTCAGGCCATCCTCCTGCTCCGGATCCCGGCCCCCCAGGTCTGCCTTATTCCAGGCAATGACAAAGGGGATCTCCTTCTCCTGAATCTCCTTTAAAATTCCCCAGTCTTCCTGGCTCATTCCCAGAGTCCCGTCTACCACCAGCACAGCGGCGTCTGCCCGGTTTAACACTTCCCGGCTCTTCTTGACCCTCAGGCTTCCCAGCTCCCCCTCGTCGTCAAGACCGGGGGTGTCGATCACCACCACAGGACCCAGAGGCAAAAGCTCCATTGATTTTTGAACCGGGTCAGTGGTCGTTCCCTTTACCTCGGAAACAACCGCCAGGTTCTGTCCGGTCACAGCATTGACCACGCTGGACTTTCCTGCATTGCGTTTTCCAAAAAAGCCGATGTGCACCCGCTCCGCCGACGGCGTCTCATTTAGTCCCATATATCCTCCTATCCCGGCATCCGAAGGGGCCGGCTCCGGCCAGGCCCCAGACAGGCGCCGATACCCTGTCAGAACCGGAAATCCCGGCTCCCGTTTTCAATCGCAGCCAGCCGCTCTCTGACGACCTCCCGAACCTTCTCTTTGGGGATATTTCCGATCTCCTTTTCAATCAGCTCCAGGCCCTTCTTCTTCGTATCTTCAGAGGCGTAGTCCGTCAGGTACTCTTTCAGGGTCAGCAGGGCATTGGGATGACAGCAGTTCTGGATCTGTCCCGATTTGCATAGGGACATGAACCGGTCTCCGGTTCTTCCCTCCCTGTAGCAGGCTGTGCAGAAGCTGGGGATATATCCCATGCCCATCAGCCAGTTTATCACCTCGTCCAGAGTCCTCTTGTCGCTGACATCAAACTGCTCGGAGCTCTCATCCTCCGGCTCTTCCTCCACATAGCCGCCTACGCTGGTCCGGGATCCGCCGGAAATCTGGGAAATCCCCAGATGGAGCACCCTCTCCCTGCACTTCTGGCTCTCCCGGGTGGAAATGATCATGCCGGTATAGGGCACTGCAATCCGGATACAGGCCACAATCTTGGCAAAAGTGTCATCGTCGATTCCATTGTCAAACTCATCTGGGTCGATGTCGTCTGCATGCTTTATCCGGGGAACGCTGATGGTGTGAGGCCCAACCCCATAGACTGCCTCAAGGTGCTCCGCGTGCATCAAAAGTCCTGCAAACTCATAGCGGTACAGCTCCAGGCCGAAGAGGACGCCGCAGCCCACATCGTCTATGCCGCCCTCCATGGCTCTGTCCATGGCCTCTGTATGGTAATCGTAATCGTGTTTGGGTCCTGTCGGGTGGAGCTTCAGATAGCTCTCCTTGTGGTAGGTCTCCTGGAAAAGAATATAGGTGCCAATCCCCGCCTCCTTCAGCTTCCGGTAATTCTCCACCGTGGTGGCCGCGATATTGACGTTGACTCGGCGGATCGCCCCATTTTTGTGCTTGATGCTGTAGATGGTCTTAATGCTCTCCAGAACGTATTCAATGGGATTATTTACCGGATCCTCCCCGGTCTCCAGCGCCAGCCGCTTGTGGCCCATATCCTGCAGGGCAATAACCTCCCTGCGGATATCCTCCTGAGTCAGCTTTTTCCGCGGGATGTGCTTGTTCTTAGCATGGTAGGGACAGTACACGCAGCCGTTGACACAGTAGTTCGATAAGTACAGCGGCGCAAATATGACGATCCGATTGCCGTAAAAGTCCTTTTTGATCTGCTCGGCCAGGGCATAAATTTCCTGATTTTTGTCCTCCAGATCACAATCCAGAAGAACGGCAGCCTCTCTGTGGCTCAGCCCTTTTCTCAATCTGGCCTTGTTTAAGATCTCGTCGATCAGTTCCCGGTTATGCTTGTTTTTTTCGGCATATTCCAGGGTTTCCATGATCTCCTCATGGTTGATAAAATCTTCTGCATGTTTTGATTTTGGATTGTACATTTTTCTTCCTTTCTACCTCGGGTCAGAATCACTTTCCCTTCAGGTTCACCCTTTTTTATACAGGGCCTGTAGTATTTTTATGGTCTCCACGGTCAATGGCGATCTCAAAGCCAATCTTCGCCGCTGCCTCCCGCAGCTCCTGCAGGTTTTCAGCAGCCTCTTTTCCCGTGCAGATTTTGTTGTTATAGAGCAGGTATTTTCCCCTGACATGTTCCGGGGACAGATTCGGCATCACCACATTGGCGCCTGCCAAAATTCCCGCCTCTCTCCCGCCTTCTGCGGCAGTCCCCAGAGCCGTGGTTGCCGGCAGCAGAACTTCCGGGAGCATCAGCCGGACCAGGCTCAAAAGGTACAGTGTCATGGCCGTGCTCCCCGCTTTTTCTCCCCGAAACGGCGTCTCATCGTGGGGCAGAAACGGGCCGATCCCCACCATCTCCGGCTGGAGCTGATGAAGAAATTCCATATCCCTGATCAGACATTCCACCGTCTGCCCCGGCGACCCCACCATCATCCCGGCGCCCGTCTGAAAGCCCAGCCGCTTTAGCTGCCGCAGACATTCCATCCTGTGCTCCAGGCTCATCTGCGGCGGGTGAAGTCTCCTGTAATGGCCCGGATCTGCCGTCTCATGCCGAAGCAGGTACCGGTCTGCCCCAGCTTCCCGGAACCGCTCATAGCTCTCCGCTTCCCTCTCCCCGATAGAGAGAGTTACGGCACACCCGGGATGCTGTCTCTTGATCGCCCGGACCAGACCGCACACCCGCTCGTCTGTAAAATATCCGTCTTCCCCTCCCTGGAGGACAAACGTGCGGAATCCCAGCTTCCACCCTTCCTGACAGCAAGACAGGATTTCCTCCTGGGTCAGCCGGTAACGGGCAGCCTTCTGATTGCCCCTGCGGATCCCGCAGTAATAACAGTCATTCCGGCAGTAATTAGTAAATTCAATCAGGCCGCGAATAAAAATTCTCCTCCCGTAGACCTGGTCTCTCACCTCAGAGGCCTTCTCCGCCGCATACCTGGCCGTCTCTTCCGTATATCCCTCCAGCACTCTTCTCCACTGATCCGGCTCCAGCCAGTGGTCTCTCTCCAGGATATCGATCAGGGACGCCACTGTATTCTGCTCCATCACTGGCCTCCTGCCTTTGAGTAGAGAGCCTTGGAGCTGACACCCGGCAGTCTCCCCAATTTGCCTGACAGGGCGCTGATGATATCCATAGGCGCATCCACCACAATGCTGATAATGTTGACGCCCTTTTTTTCGTAGGGGAGGCCCATGCGCCCGATCACATACGAGCCGTACTGATGAAGCAGGCTGTTCACCAGCCCTGCCTGCTTTCTGTCTTCTATAATGATTCCGATCACTGCGATCCGGGTCTCCTGGCCTGCCGTCTCTTTTTCCATAGATCCCGATCTCCTTTCTATTTGAAGTGAAAGAACAAAGAGTTCCATTTGCGGAACTCTCGCGCCGGGCGCGGTCGCTTTAGCGGCAAGTTTCCACTTCGCGCCAGCGCACGTCCCACGGAGCGTTTTTATCTCACAGGAAGCGCAGGTTCCTGTGAAACAAAAAACAGACCCTCCGCAGAAGGTCTGTTGCAAACAGAATCAAACCTCTTTTTCAGAGAGGCTGTTTCCAATCTTTCCGTCAGACTTTCTTTCGGTCAGAGTTCCATGAATTTTTTTCCATTTTACATTCTGCGCGAAAAGTAAGTCAAGACTAACTTTTGTGTTCTCTATTCGGCTCTCCGCAGTCTCTTTAATTTTAGACACCAGTTCCTCAGATTGGATTCTTCAGAAATCATATCATCCAATAATCCGATATCCAGCATTCTCCAGTATTCCTAACGCTTTCTCATAATTGTCTTTCTTCACCAAAATATAATCTGTGTTATACGTTGAAACTGCAAAAATGCCAACTCTATTTTCTGCCAATAGCGTGGAAATTTGGGAAAGAATGCCGATAAGTGAAAAATCTAAAATCCCTTGTATCCGGAAAGCCTTCCAGCCATCATCCCGTTCGATTGTATTATGCGGCACAAACTCCGTCAAACAGACCAGCGAGTTTTCTTCATCTGTTTTTCCAATAAAACAAAATTCCATACCCAGATCAACTTGGGTATAGTCAATCACCTTGCAGACTGAGAAACTGCCATCCAGCTTTTTGATTTCCATAATGAGAACCTCCGTAATTTTACAATGATCATTGTCAAACTCAATTTTATTATTTCGAAAGCAATGATAAAATGAAATTTGATGATGCAGCTGCCATTTCTTCGTGTATAATATAGCTATCAGCCATCGTCCCCCCTCTAAACACCATAAAATCGCAGCACTTCAACGCAGGAGGAATTCCCTATGAATATGCGGTATCTTCAGGAAATCCGTTTCCGCTGGGATCGGCTGGATGCTGACAGTTATGTCCGGTCCATCCCATCCTTTCAAAATCTCGGTTCTCTGGTCTTTGACCGGAATGTCACCCTGCTCTCCGGGGAGAACGGCACAGGAAAATCCACTCTCCTGGAAGCTGTCGCTGTGGCCTTTGGCTTCAATCCGGAAGGCGGAACCCGCAATTACAATTTTTCCACCTATGAGTCCCATTCCAGCCTCCATCAGGCCCTGCTTCTGGTGAAAGGCCCCCGGCGCCCAAAGAGCAGCTATTTCCTTCGGGCGGAGAGCTTTTACAATGTTGCAACGAAAGCAGAAGAGTACCGGGAGTTTGTTCCTCCTGAGATCTACTACAGACGTTTTGGCGGAAAATCCTTCCACAGCCAGTCCCACGGTGAAAGTTTTATGGCTCTGATGCAGGGAACCTTTTCCGAAGAAGGCTTCTACATTCTGGACGAGCCGGAGGCCGCCCTCTCCCCGCAGAGGCAGCTGACCCTTTTGATCCTGATCCATCAGCTGGCCCAAAAAGGCGCCCAGTTCATCATCGCCAGCCATTCGCCGATCCTCCTGGGCATTCCCGACGCCCGGATCCTCTCTTTTCGGGACAGCGGCATACGTCCCTGCTCCTATGAGGAGACAGAAAGCTATGAGATTACAGAGATGTTCATCAATCAGAGAGAGTACTTTTTAAAGCGTCTCCTGTCAGATTCCCAAGATATGTAAAATGTGGAAAAGGGACAGGGCACCTCAATCTCATGCCTTCTGTCCCTCTTCAGCGGTGCCCCGCGGTTTTCTTCTCTTCTTTTCTGCCTGGCGCTTCACCAGGTCGTAGCTGTCCCCGATCAGCTGCCGGACCGTCTCATCCGGGATCGAGCCGTCCAGTATCAGGGAATTCCAGTGTTCTTTGTTCAGGTGGTAGGCCGGCAGGACAGCCTCAAAGGCTTCCCGCCAGAAATCCCGCCACTCCGGATCTGCCTTCACGTTGACCCAGACACAGCCATTCCGCTCAAAGACCCAGGCAAATACCTTTTTGCTGCCTTTCAAGCGAACAACCGCCCACTGATCATCCCGGAAAGGGTAGTCTTCATAGACCTCGGGAAACGTCAGGCAAAATCCGATTACTTCTTCTTTTGTTTTCATTTTAATCGTTCTCCATATCCCTACAGCCATTCTCTGTATCTATGAATATAGCTCTTTTTCACAGCCGTGACAAGCATCATATATGCGGCCACGATTCCGGCAAGCCAGCCGAAATAAATATGGGGAAGGGAGGTCAGTCCGATCATCGAACCGATCCTGGTAAAGGGAATCAGCGTCACAGCTGCAATGCCGGCCGAAGTCAGGATGGTTACTGAGGCTGACGCCTGGCTCTGGATAAAGGGGAGCTTCGGTGTCCGTATCATATGGATCACCAGAGTCTGGCTCCACATGGATTCGATAAACCAGCCTGTCTGGAATACAGCGATGTAGATCAGCTGATCCTGCAGATCTGTCAGCTGTGTAAAGCGAAGCCCGCCTGTTGCCATGGGGCAGATCACAAAGTATAACAGCAGATATGTCCCAATGTCAAACAGGGAGCTGACCGGTCCAATCCTTACCATAAACCTTCCTATGGACGAGGCATCCCAAGAACGCGGCTTTTTCAAATACTCCGGATCTACATTGTCCCAGGGGATCGCTGTGCAGGACACGTCGTAGATCAGATTCAGCAGGATCAGGTGGAGAGCCGCCATGGGCAGAAACGGCAGAAATACGCTGGCCGCCAGGACGGAAAACATATTTCCAAAATTGGATGACGCCGTCATTTTGATATATTTTACCATATTGGCGTAGGTCTTTCTGCCCTCAATGATGCCTTCTTCCAGAACCATCAGATCCTTTTCCAGAAGCACCACACCGGCAGATTCTTTTGCAATGTCCACCGCTGTATCCACAGAAATGCCGGCATCCGAGGCTTTCATGGCGGCCGCATCATTGATCCCGTCTCCCATGTAGCCGACAGTATGGCCATTTTCCCGCAAAAGCCTGACAATCCGCGCTTTCTGGGTTGGCGACAGCTTGGCAAACACCTGTATATCCTCGGCCTGAACTTTCAGCTCCTCATCCGCCATACTGTCAATATCTGTCCCCAGCAAAATCCTGTCCCCGCGCAGTCCTACCTGCCGGCAGATGGCGACTGTCACCTTCTCATTGTCTCCGGTGAGAATCTTTACAGAAACACCGTACTCCTTCAGCGCCCGGATTGCAGCCGCAGTTGTCTCTTTCGGCGGGTCTAAAAATGCCAGGAAGCCGATCAGAACCATATCGGTCTCATCCTTTATAGAAAACTCACCGACCGGGGAGGGATTGGTCTTCTGCGCCACTGCAATCACTCTCATCCCGCCGGAATTCAGCTCGTCTGATTTTTTCAGAACTCTCGCTTTTACCTCCTCCGTCAAAACCACCGGCACCCCGTTAAGCTCTGCAAAGGAACAGCAGTCCAGCATCTCTTCCACTGCCCCCTTTGTCACCATCTGGGTTTTTCCGGCATCATCCCTGACCACCACGCTCATCCTCCTGCGGTTAAAGTCAAAGGGGATCTCATCTATTTTTTGGTATTTCCCTGTCAGTTCCTCTGCCCCGATTGCCTGCTGCTTTTCAATGACAGCCACATCGATCAGATTTTTCAGCCCTGTCTGGAAATAGCTGTTCAAAAAAGCGTGGCGCAGGACCCTCGGATCCTCCTCACCATCTATGTTGAGGTGGTATTCCAGCACTACTTTATCCTGGGTCAGCGTCCCGGTCTTGTCTGTGCACAGAATATCCATAGACCCCAAGTTCTGGATGGCGTTGAGATTTTTAATGATAACCTTTTTGCGGCTCATAGCCACCGCTCCCTTTGCCAGAGCGGCTGTGACGATCATCGGCAGCATCTCCGGAGTCAGCCCGACGGCCACTGATACGGAAAACAGAGCAGCCTGCATCCAGTCTCCTTTGGTCACCCCATTCATTACAAACACGACTGGTACCATGACCGCCATAAGGCGGATCAGCAGCCAGGAGACAGAATTGACGCCTTTTTCAAACTGTGTTTTCGGCGGTTTTTTCGTAAGTTCACCAGCCATCGCGCCCAGAACCGTGTCCTCCCCGACGCCGATCACCAGCGCCTCGGCGCTCCCGCTGACGACATTGCTCCCCATAAAAGCCAGGTTCGTCATCTCGGTCAGCGCAGCATTTTTGTCTGTGCATGTCCCCTGCTTTTCCACCGGTTCGCTCTCCCCTGTCAGGGACGACTGGCTGACAAACAGATCCTTCGCTGCCAATATCCTGACATCTGCGGGCACCATGTCGCCGGCCGACAGGGAAACAATGTCGCCGACAACGATCTCATCCATGGGAATTTCCCGTCTGCCGTCCTCCAGTCTCCGGACGCTGGCCGTGGTCTGGATCATCCCTGCCAATTTTGCAGCTGCATTCTGGCTTTTTGACTCCTGCACAAAACGCAGGATTCCGGAAATCACCACCATCGCGGTGATCATAATCACTGCCGCATAGCTCTTTTCTCCCGGTTTTGCCAGCAAAATATCTGTAAACACAGAGATCACTGCCAACACCAGCAGAACAACAGTAAACGGGTTAATAAACGCCTCCAGCAGACGCTTTCCCCAGGCCGGCCCTTTCCGGGCGTTCATCACATTCCGGCCGTAATATTCTCTGGAGAGTTCAGCCGCTTTCCGGCTCATCCCCTCCGTTCCAGTCATATACAGTTCAAACAGCTCTCTCTCCGTGCATACTGCCGCAGAGAGCAGTCTCTCTCTCAAATTTCTCATAGGCCAGTACCTCCATCAATTTTCCAGTCTCTCACAATCATCCGGTTTCCTTTTCAAGAAGGTACGGCGCAGCCATTCAAAGCAAAATCAATTCTCTTAGGGCATATATATTTCAGGAGAAAAACGGCGCAGATGAGCCGCAGTTTCCCCTTCTCTGCCCAGGTATTTCATTCCAGCTTCGTCCTATACAGCCAGCGCCGCAGCTACTCCCTGCATCCATTTTTCTCACCTCGCTTTCGTTTTCAAAACAGAATCCTGCGCTGCAGAATTCCCCGCCTGCGGCATATTCTTTTCCGCCGCCGCAGCCTTGCCCCCGCTGGGACACCCCTGCTGAGCATTTGGTTTCATAGAAAGCACAGCTTTCTATGAAACCAAAAAAATCCCGTATGTCCGGCAGACATACGGGAAAACACTTCCTGTCTCTGTTTCGTTTGAGCTTTAACTCTGCAGGGCGGTGAAACTGTATTATGATACACCTTGCGTTCGATGTACCCTGTTCAAACCCTCTCATAGTGTCTCCACTATTTCGCGGCAACAGTCCGTATCCCTGTAGGAGCCTTACCTACCGAACATGTTTAGTATATTCTTTTTTGCAGCGGTTGTCAAGAA
>CALWBQ010000054.1 GCA_944376125.1 uncultured Lachnospiraceae bacterium | reverse complement strand
TTCCCAAGGAAGTAATTGATCCGCTCATCAAGCAGATCCCCCTGCGCCGCCTGGGTCAGCCGGAGGATATTGCCAATGCATTTGTGTTCCTGGCATCTGACGAAGCATCCTATATCACGGGCGTTGTGCTCAGTGTAGACGGAATGGCAAGAACATAAAAAAGGAAACAGGGCAGCTGGAAACGGCTGCCCTATCTTCAAAATATGGAGGTATACACATGAAAAGAATCATTCCCATTTTAATGACTTTACTGCTTCTCTCTGGTTGTGCAACGCAATCCGCTGAAAAAACCTATCGACAGATTACTATGGAGGAAGCTATTACGATGATGGAGGAGGAAACCGGATACATCATCCTCGATGTTCGTACTGCTCAGGAATATAGCGAAAAGCATATTCCCGGTGCTATCAATATTGCCAACGAATCCATTGGCACAGAGGATATCTCTGAACTGCCGGATAAAGATCAGCTGATTCTGGTATACTGCCGCAGCGGTAATCGGAGTAAGCAGGCATCTGAAAAACTGGTGAAACTGGGCTACACCAATATCATTGAGATCGGCGGAATTAATAGTTGGCCCGGTGAAACAGTCACCGGCGATAAGTGATAAAATCACAGAACAAGGAACGACTACTGGATATAATAAAGCCATAAAAAAGAAAACAGGAGGACTTAAATATGTCTGCTATCAGTGTTAATAAAAACAATTTCAATCAAGAGGTTTTGAACTCGGACAAGCCCGTCCTGATGGATTTCTGGGCTCCCTGGTGTGGTCCTTGCCGCATGGTAGTTCCTCTGGTAGAGGAGATTGCCAAGGAGCGCTCCGATATCAAGGTTGTTAAAATTAATGTGGATGAGGAACAGGAACTGGCTATGCAGTTCGGTGTGATGAGCATACCCACTCTGGTGGTTATGAAGAACGGAAAGATTGTCAATCAAGTCACCGGTGCCAGACCTAAGGCTCAGATTCTCGCCATGCTGTAAGGAGGTGCAAAGATGAGATTCTTCGATTTCCTGAAAGGCCCTGACATCAATCAGGGTGTCAAAGAATATAGCACTACGGATAGCGCAGTCCTGCTGGATGTTCGCACCCCCGACGAATACCGGCAGGGGCATATCCCCGGCAGTAAAAATGTTCCTTTGCAGTCCATTGACAAAGTGGCTGGCATGATTGACAATAAAGCTACCCCCATCTTTGTACACTGTCTCAGCGGTGCAAGAAGCCGTCAGGCAGCTGCTATTTTGAAGCAGATGGGTTATACCAACGTGAAAAACATAGGCGGAATTTCCGCTTATGCAGGAAAGGTGGAACGATAATATGAAAGTTGTCATTGTAGGCGGTGTGGCAGGCGGTGCTACCGCTGCCGCCCGTATTCGCAGACTGAATGAGCAGGCAGAAATCGTAGTTTTTGAGCGCTCGGGGTACATCTCCTATGCCAACTGTGGTCTGCCATACTATATCGGTGATGTGATTACCGATCGGTCGGATCTGACCCTCCAGACCCCGGAAAGCTTCTTCTCCCGGTTCCATGTAAACATGAAGGTGCGTCATGAGGTCACGGCTATCCATCCTGAAAAAAAAGAAGTTACCGTGAAAAATCTGGAAACCGGTGAGGAGTTCGAGGAGAGCTATGACAAGCTGATTCTCTCTCCCGGAGCCAAGCCTACCCAGCCCCGGCTTCCCGGTGTAGGTCTTGATAAGCTGTTTACCCTGCGCACTGTTGAAGATACCTTCTGCATCAAGGATTACATCAATGCAAACCATCCCAAATCCGCTGTACTGGCAGGTGGTGGCTTCATTGGATTGGAGCTGGCAGAAAACCTGCGAGAGCTGGGGATGGATGTCACCATTGTCCAGCGTCCAAAACAGCTTATGAATCCCTTTGATGCCGATATGGCTTCTTTCATCCATAATGAAATGCGCAAGCACGGTGTAAAGCTGGCACTTGGTCATACCGTAGAAGGGTTTGAGGAAAGGGACGGCGGCGTGGATGTGCTGCTGAAAGACGAACAGCCTCTCCATGCGGATATGGTAATCCTGGCCATTGGTGTTTCTCCCGAAACCACCCTTGCAAAGGATGCCGGGTTGGAACTGGGCATTAAAGGAAGTATTGTGGTCAATGACCGAATGGAAACCTCCATTTCCGACATCTATGCCGTGGGCGATGCGGTGCAGGTGAAGCACTTCGTCACCGGGCAGGATGCTCTGATCTCTTTGGCTGGCCCTGCCAATAAACAGGGACGAATCGCTGCAGACAACATCTGTGGCGGAGACAGCCATTATACCGGCTCCCAAGGCAGCAGTGTCATCAAGATCTTCGGCATGACTGCCGCTACTACCGGCGTAAATGAGACCAACGCCAGAAAAACAGGGCTGGATGTTGATACGGTTATCCTGTCACCCATGAGCCATGCAGGTTACTACCCTGGCGGGAAAGTCATGACAATGAAGGTGGTCTTTGAAAAGGCGACTTATCGCCTGCTGGGTGCGCAGATCGTAGGCTATGAAGGTGTGGATAAGCGCATTGATGTGCTGGCCACCGCTATCCGGGCAGGAATGAAAGCCACGGAACTGAAGGATCTGGATCTGGCCTACGCACCGCCTTATTCCTCTGCGAAAGACCCGGTAAATATGGCTGGCTTTATGGTTGAGAATATCGCAAACAGTGTTCTGAAACAATGGCATCTGGAAGATGCAGATCGTCTTCCTCGTGACGGAAGCGTAACTCTGTTGGACACCCGCACTGTGGAAGAATTCGCACACGGACACATTGACGGCTTCTTTAACATCCCGGTGGACGAGCTGCGGGAGCGGCTGGGTGAGCTGGACAAGCATAAGCCTGTCTACGTCATTTGTCAGAGCGGTCTGCGCAGCTACATTGCCTGTCGTATCCTGGCCGGAAACGGCTTTGACTGCTATAACTTCTCCGGCGGCTTCCGGTTCTATGATGCTGTGACCAATGATCGCTGTCTCATTGAATCGGCTACGGCCTGCGGAATGGATCGAGCATAAAATCAGGACATAGATGATGGAAGTATAAAAGGCAGTATGCCGCCTGTCGGTTTCCCAGCAGGCGGTTTTTTACAGGAGGATGCCTATGATTCAAGATAATGCCAGCTTTACCTTTTTACATCGCATAGAGGAAGTAGAACTGAACATTGAGGATGGACGCTGGCAATCTGCTTTGGCATTGGCGCTGACTTTGCCTGATATTTGTGGCGGAATTGCTTTCCCAGAAATTGTAAAGCGTTATCGGGATGGGCGTGCTGTTCTGGACAGAAACCAGAGACCAACTCGTGATGTAGGAAATCAATATATTCGTTGGTTTGATACATACGCAGCACCTTTCTTTAAAGTTTCTGCGCAGGATATCTCGCCCTATATCTGCGGAGAACGATGCTGGCAGCTTCGATGTGAATACCTACACCAGAACAAAGGCTTTGCAAATACCGAGGACAATACTTCGATTCGTTTTCACCTGGGCGTGAATTGCGGAACCTCAGTTTGTCAACTGGATAGAATTAGTTCTGACAATAGCCTTACGGACATCCGTATCGATATTGAACAGTTTTGCCGAAGAATGTGTCAAGCGGTCAGAGCTTATTATGAAGCAGTACATACAGAAAAAGATTTCAACCTTTATAATACGCCAGTTCTTGATTTTATAAAGGCATCACAAGATGAGCAATCAAATGCCACGATTGCCATTATGTGCAGTGATTCAGCCTATGGGAACGGACTGAGACTGGTACTGCAGAAGTTATCCAAACATATCCTTGTATTTGAAACCCCGGAAGCCGCAAGAAAAAAGCTTGGAAAGAAAAAGCCTATGCTTTGGGTTGTTACAGAAGCTCTGACAAAACAGCCGGATCAGCCATGGCGGGCGGATAAAAGAACACCCGTAATTCTTCTGTCCAATCAACCGGAATCAGAAATAACGATAGAAAAGAATGCAGGTAAGTTGATCATCTTGCCCATGCCTGTTCTACCAGGAAGTCTCCGTAATGCAGTTAAGGCTTATCTTTTGTTAAAGGAGGGAAAGCGATAAGAATGATTACTATTATCCTATCAATCATATTACTACTACTTCTTCTTACTTCTTTCCTCTATATTCAAAAGAAAAAAGTGATGTCGCTTCAACAGCAGATTGGTGATCTCCAAAATAAAATTAGTATTCTTGAGAAACAATATCTTGCAGCTGAACAGTATAACGATTCTCTCAGGCAGGAAGCATACACGGTTCATTTATATGCTTCTCTCTCGCTGGAGGAGGCAAGAAAAACATCCATAAAAGATAAGCAGTCTCAAATCATCCGTTCCAGTGAACATATCCTCGAGTTACTTAATAACGAAAAATTTTAGTGCGGCAGCAATGTCGCACTATTTTATGTGATCTCATCACCGAAATGTTATTTTAGATTGGCTATACTATAATCAAGCAAAGGAAAGGAGCTGGCAGTATGGCAGTTATCAATATTAATAGAAATCAATTTGAAGAAATGGTGCATAGCGAAAAGACTGTTCTGGTGGAGTTTTCAGCCCCTTGGTGCGTATATTGCCGCCGTCTGGCTCCAGCATTGGAAAGCGTTGCTGAGGAATATAAGGATACGCTGGTATTCACTGCTGTCAACATTGATGATGAACCGGAATTGGCTGAGACCGAGGCTATTGAAGTTGTCCCTACTCTACTGATCTATCACAGCGGACAGACTCTTGGCTCTATCGTCGCTCCGGAATCCAGAGCGCAGCTGGTGGCTTTTATTGAGGAAACCTTACAGCACCGGACTCAGGAAGTAAATAATGCGCAGCATATCTATGACATGATCGTTGTAGGTGGCGGTCCCGGCGGGTATACCGCAGCCCTTTATGCTGCAAGAGCAGGAATGGACACCGTGGTTTTAGAAAAGCTGTCTGCCGGTGGGCAGATGGCTCTGACCGAGCAAATCGACAACTATCCCGGCTTCGAGGATGGCATCGACGGTTTCTCCCTGGGAGAAAAAATGAAGCGAGGAACGGAGCGGTTTGGTGTGGAAACCAAGCTGACTGAGGTGCTGTCTCTGGAACTGTCAGGTTCTGTAAAGAAAGCTGTGACCAGCGAAGGCGCTATGTACGCAAAATCCATCGTATTGGCTACAGGAGCCGGTCCCAGAGAGCTGGGTGTTGATGGGGAACAGGCGTTAATCGGTAAAGGTGTCCATTACTGTGCAGCCTGTGACGGAATGTTCTATCGGAACAAAACGGTTGTCATCGCAGGAGGTGGCAATACCGCTGCGGCGGATGCGCTGATTCTCTCCCGTATCTGCAAAAAAATCATCGTCGTCCACCGCAGAGGCACCCTAAAAGCAACAAAGATCTACCATGAACCTTTGATGAAAACAGAAAATGTAGAATTTCTCTGGGACAGTGAGATTATAGCTCTGCTCCATAACGAAAAGCTGACCGGTATCCAGATTAGGAACGTGAAAACTGGAGAAGAAAGTACCATTGCTTGCGATGGTGTATTTGTAAGCGTGGGAAGAAAGCCTTCCACCGAATTGATGAAAGATCAGATTGAGATTGATCCGGCTGGATACATTATTGCAGATGAGAGTACCCGCACCAACATCCCCGGTGTGTTCGCCGTTGGGGATGTCCGCACAAAGGCATTACGGCAGGTCGTAACTGCTGTAGCCGATGGGGCAACTGCTGTTCACTATGCAGAGGAATATTTAGCAGGAGGAATGTGAGATGAAAGAAAAAATTAAAAAATGGCTGAAGCCAGTTCTTTTTACCGCAGGCGGCGCATTAGTTGGCCTTGCATATTACTACTTTGTGGGATGCCTCACTGGAGCTTGTCCGCTGACTTCTAACCCGTTCATCACGATGGCCTATATGGGCTTTATCGGCTGGCTGTTGTCCGGTATTTTCGGAAAGGGGTGCAGCGGTTCATGCAATACGCAGTAGCTTTCCTGGAGGGCATTATCACCTTCATATCACCCTGCCTGCTTCCCATGCTGCCCATCTATATCTCCTATTTTGCAGGTAGTGGAGAACGCAGCACAAAAAAGACCTTCTTGGGAGCGTTGGGATTTGTTAGTGGGTTTACTGTAATCTTTGTGGCAATGGGCACTTTGGCAGGCACCATTGGCAGCTTCCTGCGAGAATACAAAGGTGCAGTGAATTTAATTTCCGGATTGATAGTAATTCTTTTTGGCCTCAATTTTCTGGGCATTTTCAAAATGAATTTGTTCAGAGGCGGCAGTAAAACATTAAACAGTCGTGAGATGGGGTTCTTCCCAGCTATGCTCTTTGGCATAATATTTTCCTTGGGCTGGACACCTTGTGTGGGCGCATTCCTCGGTTCTGCCTTGATGCTGGCCTCTCAGCAGGGTCGTGTAATCGAAGGTATGCTGATGCTGCTTTGCTATTCGTTGGGACTTGGCATTCCTTTTCTTCTCAGTGCTATTCTGATCGACTATTTGAAGTCAGCCTTCAACTGGATTAAAAAACACTATCGGATCATCAATACTGTCAGCGGCTGTTTCCTGATATTGGTGGGTATCCTGATGGCAACAGGAACGCTGGGACAGCTACTCAGCCTGCTTAGTTGAGGAGGGTTTATGAATAAAAAGAAGATAATAATGATACTCTTTCTTGTGTTTGTTCTCATTTTAGGTGGTGCAGGAATTCTATATAAACAGCTTGGACAGAAACTGGCTCCCAATCTGCTTGCTACACAAACACCGCAGGAAACCGAATCCACAGAAGCCTCCACTCCAACAACACAAGAGAATGAATCAGAAAAGATATTGGCACCGGATTTTACAGTTTACGATCTGGATGGAAATGAAGTTCATCTTTCGGATTTTATCGGGAAACCCGTTGTCCTAAACTTCTGGGCAAGCTGGTGTAGTCCATGTAAAATGGAAATGCCTGATTTTAACGAAAAGTATCTGGAAATTGGTGAAGAAGTACAGTTTCTCATCATCAATATGACCGATGGATCCAGAGAGACTGTGGAAACTGCATCTGCTTTCATCGCAGAACAGGGCTATTCTTTCCCGGTATTTTACGATACAGATCAGGATGCCGCTGCAACCTACGGTGTTTATTCACTGCCTACCACATATTTTATTGATGAGAAGGGAAACGCAATCGCTCAAGCAACGGGTGCAATTGATGAAGAAACCTTGCAGCAAGGAATTGACATGATTATTTCCGACAGGTGATGATCAGCATATTATATCGAAGTAAAATGCAAAAAAGTGGCCACGGTCTCTCCAAAACGGAATGGATCGTGGCTCTTTCTCTACCTTCAGCGCTGTTCTTCTTTTTGTTGTTTCTTCTCTTCCACTCGTTTGTGACGGTCAATACCCAAGATATGCTCAACCGTCTGCTTGGCAATCAGATATTCCTGCATCTCTTTCTTCACCTGACGATATTCTGCAT
>CALWBQ010000053.1 GCA_944376125.1 uncultured Lachnospiraceae bacterium | reverse complement strand
ACTGCTCCCCTCCAAACTGATTCCGGTCATCATCCGGCACAGCCAGATCAACCCAGAAAAGCCGGTCAACGAGATTACCCGCCAGGAGAGAAAGAATCTTGTCCAGGCGGTCAAGGGTTTTCCACTGACCATCACGGGTCTCAGGGACTTCCGGGAGGCCATCATCACCCAGGGAGGTATTTCCGTAAAGGAGATCGACCCCTCCACCATGGAATCCAAAAAAGTTCCCGGGCTGTATTTTGCCGGGGAAGTGCTGGACCTGGACGCCGTCACCGGCGGCTACAACCTGCAGATCGCCTGGTCCACCGGGTGGGCGGCCGGGACAGGGGCCGGTGACAGCTGTTAATTGACATTTAATTTTGAATATAGGATGCGGCAGTGCGCTTATACACTGCCAGAGGATAATCGCCAGATTGAGGTGTTGCTTTGAACAGAATTAATCGTTTAGGCCGGTACCAAAAGGGGCTTCTGCTCTTTATGATTGTAATGATCCTGGTGTTTACAGGGATCTATTCAGTGGTCATTTCCAGGGAGGGATTTGAATACAAGGATACGATTCTTGTCCCAAATGAGGAAAACGGGGATATCGTCTATTCCGGCAAGATTCAAGGGGAGCAGGCCAGCTTTACTATATCCGGAGGGGAGCAGGTGAGGTTTCGATATGGAGATAAAACCTATGGCCCTTATACTTTCAAGGAGGATCCGACTGCTGTCCCCCAGGATAGTGAGTGGGGGGATTCTTTGACCGGCGTGGAACTCCGCCTTGGAGACGAGATCCTTTTTCGCGGGGGCGTGCTGAATGGGAACTACCGCTGGCTGTTCAATGAGGATGGAAGTATAGAAGATATAGCTGTTTCGGTGACGCCGGGGAATGGGACAGTGATATATGAAAACGGGACTGCGCTGGATCGGATGGAGCCTTCGGTCTCCAGTATAGTTGAACTGATGCTCGGTACCAATCTGACTCATAAAGGAGAGTGGTTTGCATGGCTTTGCGGCATATTGGTCTGTATTGTTACAGCGATTTCTATTTTGTTTGCAGACGAGATATTTCGCTGGAATTTATCTTTGCAGATCCGCAACGCAGATCAGGCAGAGCCATCTGACTTGGAGATTGCAGGCCGATATATTGGTTGGACTGCATTGGCGATTGGGGCACTGATTCTCTTTATCACGGGGCTTCAATAAATGAGCCTTTTGTTTTACTAGTTAGTTTGGAGGAGATAAGCAAAGGGCAGACGGCTCTACTGTTTATATCTGGCGGCCATTTTTGTGGACAGCATATACGCTGCTTGTCAGAGCGGCCTGACAGCAGAGCACGAGATAGCAGAATGATGATTCCCCGGACAATCCTGTCATGTACAAATGGCGGGAGAACCAGGTTTCACTGCCGGAAAGGGAAAAACGGCAGGGAGGATAGAAAATTCAGAAATTTTTAAGAAAGCAG
Organism: uncultured Lachnospiraceae bacterium; assembly: GCA_944376125.1. Lineage (GTDB taxonomy): Bacteria > Bacillota > Clostridia > Lachnospirales > Lachnospiraceae > UMGS1370. The sequence continues at coordinate 57,614 of CALWBQ010000053.1, read as the reverse complement.
GAAGAGTGAACTTTATGAAGCAACACGGTATGTTGAGGCGGAAGATAAGGCTTCGGGCAGCATGGCTTTTGGCAGCGGCGATGGCATTTCAGAGCACCTCCTACGCCATGGGGGATGTCCTTTACAGCGAAACAGAAACGGCACAGTTGTCGAGTGAAAATACTTCATTTGTCAGTTTCCCAAGCCGTTTTGAAGGTACGCTTCCGGATGGATATGAGGAAGTGTATTACATTTTTTCACTGGACAGCCTTTCGGATCTGACGATTTCGGTAGAATTCGATGAGGCGTCCAGTCCCTACGGGGCAGAGCTTTTGGACAGCTCGCTGTCCACTATAGGACGCTCCAGAAATAGAAACGGACAAAGAATTGTAAAAAAAGATGTGCAGGCAGGAACGTATTTTTTGCGGGTATTTGCTATGGGGGAGACAGAGGGGACAGAGCCTTTTGCGGTTTCGATTCAGAAAATGGATTTGTCGGACTCATCTGTAAAGGGAATGGATTTGTCGGAGCTGCATATGGTGGCGGCTCTGCAGGGAACAGATTCCCCCTATCAGATGAACGGAACCAGCCCATATTACAAGTATGAAACCAAGGGAGGATTGGAACCTGTTTTTTGGAGAAAGCTGGATACTCCGTCTTATTCTGGCAGAGGCGTAAATAACGGAGGCATCTATCCGATGCCGCAAAGCTATTATGCATCCTGGCTGGGACCTGTTGCAGAGGATGTCCTTCCCATGGATGATATCCGGGATCTAAACGGAAATGGGGAAAGCTATGCGGAATATGACAAGTATCTGCAGGAAGAAGGAATTATCTATGAAGGAGAAGAAAAGCCTCTGTTCCATGTTCAAAACGGGGTTGCACTTCCAGCCAGGTATCTGTCGCTTTCTATAGACGGCGGCGGTGAGGAAAATCCCGGATGGGAGGAGCATTTGAAAAATGCTGTCATGACTTATGGAGCTGTCACAACCGGGATCTACTGGGCGGAATTGGCCTGTGAAAAACCCGAAAATTATTACTTCAGCGGTTGGGACTATATTATAATAGGGCAAGATGAGCATGGAGAATCAGTTTATGCTCTGGCAAATCTCTTTGATTTGCCAGATGGTTTGATAGAGTGGGCCCTGCCAAACCATGAAGTGGTGATCGTAGGGTGGGATGACAACTATTCGAGAGAGAACTTTCGCTACAAACTTGACCATGAAGTGGTACCTCTCCCAATCGCGACAGGCGGCAATGCGGATTATATTGTGCCGGAAACCGAGCCGGCCACGAGAATGTCCCGGAGTTTGCTGGCAACAGACGGCAACGCAGATTACGAGGAACCGGAGGATGAATGGGAAGACGATGAGGATGCTATATGGGACAATGGACCTGAGGACAGCGAGGAAAATTTCCCTCTTGAAGCAGCGACTCCTTCTAATGCGGATTATATTTCGCGTGACACGGTAAAAAATTCAGAGACCGATGCAGAGTTGGAAGAATTGCTTGATTCCCTGATCCCGGAGCGTGATGGAGCGTGGATTGTCCGGAATTCCTGGGGGGACGGCGTAGGAGACGGCGGATATTATTACGTGTCTTACTGCGACAAACGGATCGTGTCTATCGACAGATCCTGGGCATATACGGCCACAGAAACATCAGGAAACTATAACAAAATGTATCAGGTTGCGGGGCTTCCGTACTCGACCTCAGCAACATGGACTACGGACGCAGATATGCTGATGACTGCTACTGTGTTTACAGCAGAAGAGGAAGGGACAGATGTCCTGAAAGCTGTCACATTTGATCTCCTGAATAATAATGTGCAATATGAGATTGCCGTTAATCAGGGGGATGATGTTGGAAAAGGATGGATAGAAGAAAACGTATGTGCTTCAGGCTCTAAAATGTATGCAGGGTACTATACGGTGCGTCTGGATAAAACGATTTTGCTGGAGCCAGGAGAAAAGTTTGAGATAATTTTAAAGATTGAACATGATGGCAGTGAGACGCTTGACGTACCTATGGTCATGAACGACACCCGAGTTGCGAATCTTCCCAGTCAGGGGGGAATCTGCTTCCTCCACGATCCAGCGGAAGAAGAGGAATGGATCGACATGGGAGTAGGATTTATGGAAGATAACGGCGGAAGCAACTATTACAGTTATTTTTCCTTAAAGGCTTTGTGCTACGATGCTTCTCTCGAGGAGGGGGAGACAGAGAGAATTTCTGCTCTTGAGATAGATCCAAATACATATTTTTCTTTGATTGATTCTGCTTCGGATGATTCTGACGCAGAAGAATCGAAAGGGGAATATTCGTCTGACTTTGCAGAAGAAACGTATACGGTCAGAGAGGGACATATTTTGCAGTCCAGAAAGGAACCGGTTTTACAGAGGGCGGTTTCTGTAGAGGAATTGGACATAACCCTTCCGGAATCCTTTGACCTGAGGGATGTGGGTGTTCTGACGCCTGTAAAGGACCAGCGGCTGACCAATACCTGCTGGGCATTTGGCTCTACGGCTGCTGTGGAATCCAGCTATCTGCTCAATGGAAGCAATCTATATGATTTTAATTATTCTTCAGGGATTATCTTGGATAGCGAGCTTCCACTTTCATCTGATGCAATGCTGGTCTACTATTTTGATAAAAATGACCCTGATGCGATGGAAAAGGGAAGGTTTTCTGCGAAACTTCTTTCTTGGGACAATGGGCCTGTGGAGGATGAAGGGGAAAAACTGCGATGGGAATTTTCCGGTGACCTTTCTGCCGCAGACTTTACCGTATTTGATTTGGAAACAGATGGAACAAGACTGACAGAAAGCGGAGAGGAGGTCTTGCTTTTCACGCCTGAAGAGAGCGGGATCCTTACGGTAAAGGTCAGCTCTGTGAGCGATCCTACAAAGACGGCTTCCTGCCAGATTGTTTTAGTAGAGCAGAATGAAATAGAACGGATTTCCATATCGCCTGAGAGTATGCGCCTGAGAGTCGGAACCTCCCAGAGAATTCAGGTTACCCTTGAAGGGGCGGAAAATTCGGAGATAGTCCCGGTATTTTCCTCCGATAATCCCAGAATTGCCTCGGTAGATGCTGACGGCACTGTGATTGGGCTTAGCGAGGGAACGACGGTGATTCGCGTCCGGGCCGGAGACAAAGAGGCGGTTTGCAGGGTGACGGTCTGGGAGAATGGATCCCATTCTGATGATTTTGGGGGAGACGATGATTTCGAGTGGGATGATGATTTCAGCGTGCTGGGAGACAGCGGAGCTGTAAGAGGAGAATGGCTTATGGCGGAGGATGGATCCTGGAGTTTTGCCGCAGGAGGAAAGGTTTATCGCGATACCTGGGGATATCTTTATAATCCGTATGGAAATCAGGGGCTTGGAAATGCAGGCTGGTACCGGTTTGACACAGAGGGAAAGCTGGTGACTGGCTGGTTCCTGGACGCAGACGGACATTGGTATTATCTGAATCCGGTATCAGACGGGGACCTGGGAAAAATGATGACAGGCTGGCAATGGATCCCTGACCCGTCAGGGCGGGAATACTGCTACTATTTTTATCAGGATGCGGGAGCTCCTTTCGGGTCAATGGCTGCTAATACAGTCACGCCGGACGGTTTTCAGGTTAATGACCAAGGGCGATGGTGCGAGGGATCAACAGAGCAAACCAGGTGACCGACAGAGTTGATGATGAACTGCGGGAGATCAGGCGCGGCGAAGCAGCTGTAAAAGGGGAGCACTGGTTAAAGAAGAAATATGAAAGAAAACTGGAAAAAGGCGGCAAAGTGGCTGCTGGGCATGGGATTTTCGATTCTGACGGTTGTCTGTTTCCGGATAGAGAACAATTCTGGAGGCAGATACCGCCTTACAGCAGGCAGCGGGATGACAGCGGTTATCTGTCTGGCATCGGTTGCCCTGTCTCTGAGAGGACAAATGACTAGACAGGAAGGAAAATTGGTTATTGAGGACATCTTTCAGACGAAATCAGGCGGATGCTGTTGCTGAGGTGGTCTGATTCGAAGGAAATGTAGGGCATGTCGGGGAGGTCTTCGATTTCGAAGGGCTGGCAGCAGACGGCGTAGCCTCCTGGGCGGCCAGAAGTACCTTTTCAAAATTTCCGTCGTAGTCCCCCCCGGAAGAAAGCCACTGGAACCTGATGTGTATTCAGGGCCTATGCCGAGGCTGAGCCGGAGCAGCTGTTGTGGGCGACAGACTGGCCCCATCACAGCGAGTTTGTGGCCAGAAAGGTTATGCCGGATGATGCCCGGCTGCTGGACAGCCTGGCGGAGCAGGTCCCAGACGAGAAGAACCGATACAAAATATTGGTAGAAAATCCTGCGCGTTTGTATGGATTTCAAGTAGAAATCGAAAGCCAGAGCTGATATACTGGGCTTGAAAACCAATTACTTACGGAGGTGACGGTGCTATGCAGCACGAATGTAAAATTACGGTACTGGAGACAAAGGTGTTTGAGGATTACCAGGAAAAATATCTTGCCGACCCCAAATCCGGTCCATGTCCCTTTTTCAAGGCGGGAGATACCTTTGTCCTGAAGAGGAGCAGTGAACAGGATGACTTTTACCATCTGATGGACGGGAAGTTCTGCGGTGAAGCCTGGGACGCCGTCAGCAGGTACGTTTACACGGCTCTGCAAGGGGGCTCCATCATGCATAAGTGGACCAATGATGACAGAATGATGATCGCCTGCTGCAATGACGGGACCAGGCCGGTGATTTTCAAGATCGAGCGCATCGACATTCCGGAGACAGCGGAAGAGAAGCAGTGGCTTGAGCGGCAGAACTTTAAAAACAGTGCAAACGACGCTTACACCGGGTAAGGCGGTCTATTTGTCACAGCACGTATTCCTGCCTGTCGGGTTCCCGCCCGGACACATGGACATCTTCCAGGCAGATGCTGCGGAGAGGGCTGTCTGGAAGGCCCTTTAAAGCCACTCCGCAGCGGGCGTCCTTCCCGTGGATGCGGAGGAAAGTAATGCCGCAGATTTCCGGAAGAGCCTGGGAGAGAGGGGCCACTGTGCTGGAGCCGTAGGCCATGCTGATCTCTATGGCTTCCTGTTCAGTGCCGCAGATGGTCAGATCCTGAAAAAGGACATTGCGGATATAGCCGCCCCGTCCAGGTATGGTTTTGAGGCGGATGCCCCTCTCGGTGCCCTGGATGGAGCAGTCATGGACAAATACATCCTCGACGCCGCCGGACATTCCGCTTCCGATGGCCACTGCCGCGTGTCCTCCGGTAAAGCGGCAGTTTCGGATCTCGATTTGCCGGCAGGGCCTGGCGACTCTCCAGCCGTCCTCGTTCATGCCGGAATTGATGGCAATACAGTCATCTCCGGTAGAAAAATCACAGTCTTCAATGAGGACATTCTGGCAGGAGTCTGGGTTGAAACCGTCGGTGTTGGGTCCTGATGTGCGAATTCGGAGCCGTCTGGCTGCGACATGGTCACAATAGACGGGATGAATGGTCCATTGCGGGCCGTCCTCGATAGTGAAATCCTCCAGAACGATATTCTGACAGCTAATAAACTGTATAAACGAGGGGCGCAGGGCATCCTGGCGTGTGGCGAAGACCCGCTTTTCGACCGGGATCCCCTGGCTTTGGGCGGCGCACAGCCGCTCCGCTGCAGGCTGCTGCAGCTGTTTCCAGGACCACCAGGCCGCGCCGTTTCCTACCAGTTTTCCGGCCCCGCGGATGGTCACATCCCGGACATTTTGGGCGTAGATGAGAGGAGAGTAATTGTAGCATTCGACCCCTTCCCATCGGGTGAATACCGGCGGAAGATAGTCCTCCATAACAGGAGAAAATTCCAGGACGGCGCCGGGAGTCAGTTCCAGAGTCATAGAACTCTTTAAATGGAGGGGACCGGTGAGCCACCGCCCCTCCGGTATCTTCAGGATCCCTCCCTCCGGGAGAGCATCGATGGCTCTCTGCAGGGATCTCAGGTCTTTCTTATCTAATATCATAAAAATCCTCCTTGTATGTTTGCTCTGACTTATGCGGTTCAGAAAAGTGCGGGTTAGAGAAGCAGATCCAGAAGCAGTGCACACAGCGGCAGAGTGAGAATGCTGAATAGTGTGCTGGCTACTACAGTCCCTGCAGCCAACTGCTCATCGTAGCCGAAGCGGATGGCAAATACAGACGTAATGGCGGCGCAGGGGCAGGCTTCCAGAAGCAGGACAACCTGGGCTGCCATGCCGCTCACATGCAGAAGCCGGTAGAGCAGAAAGCAGACTGCCGGTATCGCGGCCAGGCGGATCACCAGAACGGTTCCCAGCCCTCTGCGGGTGGGGAGGAGTTTCAGATCGCTTTCCGCTATCATCATTCCCGTAATAAACATAGAGAGAGGGGTATTCATATCCCCGATCATTTCCAGAGGCGTCTGGATCAGCTCAGGGACTGGAATCCGGCCCAGGTAGAGGATCAGCCCTGCGGCCACGGCCAGGAGTACCGGGGTGGTGGCGATGGTTCGGATGGTCTGGCGGAAACTGGTTCGGCCTCCCTTCAGCATCAGAATACCCTGTGTCCACAGCAGAATGTTGAAAACCGTGACAAATGCGCTGGCGTAGAGCAGCCCCTCATTGCCAAAAAGGACAGAGATCAGCGGAAATCCCATGTACGCTGAGTTGGAATAGATAGAGGCAAATCGGATGATAGGCCGGTCGTTCTGGGGGGTACGGCCTGTACAGATGAAAGTGACGGCTATGCCTGCAATCAGAAGGACCGCTGACAGGACATATGCCAGCAGAAGATTGCGGAGAGTCTGTGGATTAAAAGGAGACAGGTAAGAGTTGATCACCATGCAGGGAACTACAAGCCCCACCAGAAGATCGGAAAAAGCCTGTTTGGCTTGGCGCTGTACGATGCCTGCCTTAGCGCAGGCAAAGCCTGCGAATATCATAAGAAACAATATGATGACCTGCCGCGCAGTGATGATTGCTAATTCCATTGTGAAGTCCTCCCTCAGTTACGTCTAATAAAATTTAAGAATTAATGATATATATTTCATTGAATATAATATATAACAAAAACAAGTTTGTCAATAATCTTGAACTTAAAAACAAAAAAAGCTATAATCGACGGTAATATTTCAGAAATATTGGTTTCGGGAATGACAACAAAATGGGAGGATATTGCTATGATAGAGTGCGCACCAAAGGAACCCCAAGAATCTGCTAGAGATTATGCGAGCCGCATATTGACGGACAATATCGTCCATACCAGGCTGGAACCGGGACAGCAGCTGATGGAGCAGGAGCTGTGCCAGATTCTGCAGATCAGCCGTACGCCGCTGCGGGAAGCTATGCTGGAGCTTTCCCACCGGCAGCTTATTGAGATTCGCCCCAAGATCGGCAGCTACATCGCTCTCATTGATCCGGAGATCGTGGAGCAGGTTCGGCATCTGCGAAGCGTGCTGGAGTCGGAGCTGGCAGCGATGGCGTGCCAAGTATGCACGCAGACAGACATTGACCGGCTCTGGGAGAATGTGGCAGTTTGGCGGATGTATATGAAGCGCAGGCAGGAAGAAAAGATTTTTTCTCTGGATAAAGAATTTCACCGGATAATTTATGAAATGTGCGGGCGGATGTACTGGTACCGGCTGGTGGAAAGTGCGGCCCCGCATTTTGACAGGACTACGGTGCTGAGTTTTCGCTGCAGGCCGATGGAACATATTTTAGAAGACCATGAGGCGCTTCTGGGCGCGCTGGAGGCCAGGGATGAGGGCACGGCCCGCAAAGTCAGCATTCGACACCTGGAGAGATATAAGGAAAATATTGATACGATCCGGCAGTCATTTCCCGAGTATTTTGCAGAGAAAGACGGGGCGGGGAGACGATAAGACGTATAAAAGGGGAAACTGGCTCTCTAAAAGCAGTTTCCCCTTTTGGCAGTATTATGAGACTTGAGGGTTTAAAAGGAGGGCGGTGTGATGGCAAAAATAACCTGTACCGGCGTATTCCTCCTATTATACCAGATGTGAAGGGCCTGCGGGGGGATCCTCACGCTGTCCCCCTGGCGCAGAGTGTAGGTTCTGGAATCGATTTCCAGATCTACAGATTCGCCAGAATACAGGAAGGCGACTTCCTCTCCTGTGTGGCTTTTTGGAGTTAAATTGGAACTGCTGTTTGCCGGAATGACCATCATGCAGAACTCAATGCTTCCCCTGGTGTCAGGGGTCAGCAGCTCATAGAGAACATCGGGTTCGTCTTTTCTCCCAATCGTTTTTCTGGAATTGGGAGTCACAATAGGATGATCCTCGGAATCTTCTTTAAAAAAGTGGTAGAGAGGGGCATTCAGAGCAGAGGCTATGGCCCGGAGCGTATTGATTGACGGATTTACCTGTTCATTTTCAATCTGGCTGAGCATAGAGGGGGTGATACCTGCAAGGGATGATAATTTCCGGACTGAAATTCCATTTTGAATCCGCAGTTTTTGAACTTTTTTTCCAATATTTAGATCTTCCACAAAAGAAGCTCCTTTCTCATGTTTCGTTTTCCTTCTGTCCATTGTACCATATTTTTTTGAGATTTTGGAAAAGATTTGCCGGGAACCGAGAAAAAGTGTTAAGTATAGATAATTTTTGAAAAGAAAAAATTAAACAAACGAAAGGATAAATTTACAGATTTTCAATTTGATAAAAGAAGCTCTCCAAATAATTGGTAAAAACGCCTATAAAAATTAAGATTTAGATAGCATTTTAGTTGACATTTCCAGAAACACATGTTAAATTATACTTAACAGCTGTTTCGTAAACAAAAAGATAGTGCCGCCTGGAAAAGGCGGCGGATCACGAAGAAAGGAAGGAGATTAGAAATGTTGGATGTGTTGATTAAGAATGCAAAGATAATTGACGGCAGCGGAGCACCAGCTTATCCCGGAAATGTAGGCATTCAGGATGGAAAAATCATCATGGCTCAGGGCAATGAGGAAGCGAAGAGCGTGATTGATGCAGACGGACGGGTTGTGTGCCCCGGATTTATTGACGCACATTCTCACGGGGATCTGATCCTCGGGACAGAGGACGCCCATCTATTTAAGACCACTCAGGGCGTGACGACAGAGATCGTAGGCCAGTGCGGCCTGTCTATGACGCCGGTTTCCAAGGATAATCTGGCGGATATCCAAAGCCTGCTTTCCATGGGGACAACCTCCTTCCCGGATGACATGGTCAACTGGTCCAGCTACAGCAGGTGGCTTGAATGGGCAGATAAGCAGCCTCTGACAGCAAATGTTAAAATGTATGTGGGCCACAGCAGCCTGAGAATCGCGGCCATGGGAATGGCAAACCGCCCAGCGACAGAGGAAGAGCTGGAAAAAATGAAAACGATTTTGAGGGAAGCGATGGAAGCTGGGGCAGCAGGATTTTCAACTGGTCTGATTTATACTCCAAGCTGCTATGCGGAGGAAAAAGAGATCATTGAACTGGCGAAGGTGATTGCTCCCTACAATGGGATTTATGCGAGCCATATGAGAAATGAATCAAACGAGATTGTAGAGGCTGTGAAGGAGACGATTAACGTAGGGCGCCAGGCAGGAGTCCGGGTAGACATTTCGCACCACAAGATGTTGGGCAAGCCCAACTGGGGCAAACAGAAGGAGACTCTCCGCTTGATCCATGAAGCCAGAGAAGAGGGCATCGAGGTGATCTGTGATCAGTATCCCTACACCTGCAATATGACCACGCTCAACGCGTGCATGCCGCCGTGGTATTTTGAAAACGGCTTCAAGTCTATGACAGAAAAATTAAAAGATCCGGAGTTCAGAAAGAAATTAAAAGCAGAGATGGAGGATCCTGAGACCCCCTATGATAATTACTATCTGAATGCCGGCGGCTGGGGAGGCGTCTATGTCTACTCATCACCCAAGACTCCGCAGGCAGAAGGAAAGTTTATCACAGAGTATGCGGCTGAGGCCGGCAAAGATCCATGGGAGGCATTCTTTGATCTGTGCGTGGCCAACAATTGTGAGACCGGCGGCGTATACAGCAGCATGTGCGATGAAGATGTATGCGAGATTATTCAGGATCCTTACTGCGTCGTAGGAAGCGACGGCCTGACCAGAAGCTGGAAGGAGAAAGGCCATCCGAGAGCAAGCGGAACCTTCCCCCACGCTATCACTTATTTTGTAAAAGAAAAAGGAATTATGAGCCTGGAAGAGATTATCCGCAAGATGACCGGTCAGACGGCGGAATACCTGCTGGTGAAGAATAAAGGATTTGTGAAGGAAGGCTATGATGCCGACCTGGTGATCTTTGATTATGACCGTCTTCAGGATACGGCGACCTACAGCAATTCCAATAGCATCACGGAAGGCATTGATTACGTGTTTGTAAACGGTGAGCTTGTGTACCATGACAAGAAATTTACGGGGGCAATGCCTGGGAAGATGATTCGCCACAATGCCTGAATTCTGAGGGGCAGGCATGCCGCGCACGCGGCTTTTGAAACTGAAAAGCAATGTGAGAAATATGCCGGAAGGCGAAGCAGATTTTCTGCGGGGCCTTCCGGGGAAAGGCGATAGGTACGTGTATGAATGTTTTGCTGGCTTTTGTGATTACAATGGCGATTCTTTTGGTATCTTTGATCGTGTTTAAAGTGAGCCCTGGTGTCTCCCTGTTTGTGTGTGCAATCTTGATGGGGATCCTCTGCGGGATTCCGCTTTCTGAGACCACCAGCCTTCTGACCAGTGGTTTTGGAAGTATTATGACCAGCATCGGACTGCTGATTTTGTTTGGAGGCATTTTTGGAATGATGCTGGGTGATTCAGGCGGAATGGAGGAGATGGCAAAGGGCCTTCTGAGAACATTTGGAAAGAAAAATGATATGCTGGCTTTGAACCTCGCTGGTTTTATCGTTTCTATCCCAGTATATTTCGGCTCTGCCTATATTACACTGAATCCGCTCGTTACCAGTCTGCAGAAACTGACGAAAAAGAAGACGCCTGCTTATGTGGCGGCTCTGTTCACCGGTCTCTTGCTGACACACTGCGTAGTAGCTCCTACACCGGGCCCCCTGGCAGTGGCAGGGCAGATCGGCGCAGATGTAGGCTGGTTCATTATTTACGGAATTATCGTATCTCTCCCTGCAAGCCTTATCTGCGGATGGCAGTATGCAAACTTTTTAAACCGCAGACTGAGCGCGGCGGACCGTGAAAAGCAGAGGGCAGAGGTGGAAGAACTGCTGAACAATGATGAACTGTTAAAGGCAGATCCCACAAAGCCTTCAGCAGGTTTGACCTTGGGACTGATTGCACTTCCGATTGTGCTGATTATTATCAAGTCTGTGTGCAGCATTATTCTTCCGGCGGAAAATATGCTGAATATTGCATTTACCTTCCTTGGAGACAACAACGTGGCCCTTTTTATTGCTATGATGGTAACCGGCATCGTGCTGCGGAAGTATCTGGTTCCGGAATCCAGCCCGACACTGTGGAATTATATTGACAAGGTATCCGATTCTATGGGCAATATCCTGATGGTCATCGGCTGCGGCAACTGCTTTGGCACTGTCCTGCAGGCAAGCGGCCTGGGAGATGCCCTGGTGGATCTGCTGTCCAGAATGAATATTCCGGTTATCCTTCTGGCATTCGTGCTGGCAATGATCATCCGGGCGGCTGTGGGTTCTGCAACTGTGGCGATGCTGACGACTGTGTCGATTGTGGGCCCAATGGCGCTGGCAACAGGCATTTCTCCTGTAACAGTAGGTCTGGCTATCTGCGTGGGAACGGTAGGGCTTACCCTGCCGACGGATGCGGCTTTCTGGATCCCTACAAGGTACAGCAATATCACTGTAAATGAAGCATTTGTGGCAACTACATGGCCGACAACGCTTGCCAGCCTGGTGGGATTTGTGGTAGTAATTATATTGAATATGTTCTCCGGGGTACTGCCTGGAATGTTTTAAAAAAGCTGCATGAAAAGAGGCAATTATGGAAAATAGAGAACACATAGTTTTAGGGAAAACATGGGAAGAATGGGAAGCGGAATGCCCTATAGTGAAAGATATCCGCAGCCTGAGGGAAACGGTCTGGATCAATCCTGATAAGATCCCATGCCAGGAGGCGGTAAAGAACTGCCGTCTGACGATGGAGGATGTACTGGATGCCAGCCGCCGCCTGGAGCGGTTTGCCCCCTACTTTGAGAAGGCGTTTCCGGAGACGGCTCTGTCTCACGGAATCATTGAATCTCCGCTGAAAAGGATCCCGAAGATGAAGGGGGCGCTGGAAGCCTGGGACAAAAATGAGATTTCCGGTGATCTTTGGGCTAAGCTGGACAGCCATTTGGCAGTTTCCGGATCCATCAAGGCCAGAGGCGGCATCTATGAAGTTTTGAAGCACGCCGAGGATATCGCCATCGAAAATGGACTTCTCCACGAGGGGGATCATTATGAAATCTTTGATTCTGAGAAATTTCGGAAGCTGTTTTCCAGGTACTCGATCGGAGTGGGTTCCACAGGCAATTTGGGCCTTTCCATCGGCATTATGAGTGCAAAACTGGGATTTCAGGTGACGGTTCATATGTCTGCCGATGCCCGCCAGTGGAAGAAAGATATGCTGCGAAGCAAAGGTGTCACTGTCAAGGAGTATGAGTCGGATTACAGTGTCGCGGTGAAGGAGGGGCGGCTTCAGGCGGAGAAGGATCCATACTGTTATTTTGTTGACGATGAGAACTCTCAGACGCTGTTTTTGGGATATTCCGTGGCAGCTCTGAGGCTGAAGAAACAGTTTGAAGAGGAGAAGATTGCAGTTGACAAGGATCATCCGCTTTTCGTCTATCTCCCCTGCGGAGTAGGCGGAGGTCCGGGCGGAGTTGCTTTTGGGCTGAAATTAGTGTTTGGAGATCATGTTCACTGCTTTTTTGCAGAACCCACCCACTCCTGCTGTATGCTTTTGGGAATGGCGACGGGAAAGAACAATGAAGTCAGCGTCCAGGACTTTGGGGTGGATAATGTTACCATCGCAGACGGACTGGCGGTAGGCCGGGCATCTGGTTTTGTCGGCGCCCTGATGAGGCCGTTTATGGATGGATGCTATTCTCTGGATGATGGGCGCATGTACCAGATGCTGGCCCTGATGGCAGATTCCGAGGGGATTTACCTGGAGCCCAGCGCGCTGGCTGGAATGTACGGCCCGCTGTTAAAGAGCCATTTCCCGGTATTCCGGGATTATCTGGAAAAAACTGGACTGGCAGATGCGGAATCTCATGGAGTTCATCTGGTCTGGGTCACCGGAGGAAGCATGGTTCCGGAAAACGAGATGAAGATGTATTATGAGAAAGGGAAAGCACTTCTGTAATCACATACATTACCTCACAAAAGGGGACGGTTCTGCCTGCGGGCAGAACCGTCCCCTTTTGTAGATGTGCCTGGTGAGCGGCGAAAATACGGTTAGTTTAATGAAATGGGTTCCTGAATGGCCTTTTAGCTTCGCCGGAGTTTAACCCAGGGGGCTGCCAGGAGGCACAAGATTCCGGAAACCAGAAAGAATCCCTGGGCTGCCAGGACAGAGCCAGGCACCATAAAGGGCGGATCCAATGTTTCCAGAAATAGAGGAAACCTGGAAAAGAACCTGCCGTTCCAGATACTCAGAAATTCAGGAAGCGGGAGCGTTGTCCAAAGCAGAGGAAGGGCCATCCACAGGTATACCAGCCAGGGCCGAATCTGCCCCAGAAGCCAACCGCTCCCCAGAGCAAACATGAGTGAAGGAGCCAGCGTGACCAGAGCGGGAGCCAGAAGATTTTCCCAATTATGCCATCTGAAATAGCTATAGTAAAATACTGCGGCCTCTGCGCAGGAGAAAACTGCCAGAATCCCAATTCCGGTGAGAGCGGCGGCACAGCGATACAGTGCATAGCAGCGGGGGGATACAGGGGAAGCCTCAGTAAGAACCGCCGTGCGCCTGGCTGCGGAAGAGGTAAAAAATGTCAAGAAAAACAGTGTTCCGATCCAGAGAAGAGGGAGTATTCTGGTTAGGTACTCTCCAAAGCTCCAGGGCGAGAACGGCGCTGTGTGGGCTGTGCCAAAAATCGTCGCGTTGTCTAAAACCTGTCCTCCATAAAACAGGAGTATCAGCAAGATTCCAATGAAAAAACGATTTCGCAGAAGCCGTATACACTCATATTTGAAAATTTTATACATCATGTAAATCCTCCTCTGTCAATTGGCAGGCATCCAGAAAGTCCTGATAAGTCAGATAGGGGAAGGTCCAGTCCAGCTCCCGGGTAAAAAGGCAGTGCAAAATCTCGTCCATGGCGGTCTCACCGCCAACCAGGGTTTCTGCTTTTAAGATTTTCAGGGGCATTTCACAGTACTGCCGGACATGGGCAAGGCGGTTGGAAATTTTCAGACGCTTATTCTCCGGGAGGGCCTCTAAGTATTGGGGGTTCCGGACATAGAAATTCAGATAATAGCAATCTGCTTCCTGCTGCCATTGTTTCACGTAATGTTCTATTGCATAGTCGGTTCCATAGAGTTCTTTGATGATGCGGTAAGTGGTGTACACAGTCAAGCCTTCCGCAGACCAGGGATCCGTGTTAGCTGTCGGAGGGAACATGTTGGCCAGCCCCCACCATTGATGGACCAGTTCATGGATCATTACTTCTCCGGGGGCAGCACCTTTGCCGCTGTCATTCAGGTTAGCAAAGGTGAAATCTGCCTCGTCCAGAAGACTGGCCCCGTCTGCAGCATATCCTCCGCCAATGACGCGGCTTTGGATCAGCTTGAGTGTGCTGCCGGAACTGAAAGACAGGGGGCCGTAGTGCTCAGTGCAGTAGTCTACGACGGCCCGGACGGATTCTGCCGCATGAGCGGATTCCATAACGGCCTGGTGTTTTCGGCCGTAATAGAGCTGGACTGTGATGCCGCCTGCATTGATATCCTGGCGGATATAGTCACCGGCGTAGAGAATTCCTCCTGCCCCCGTCCCCTGATAGCGCCATGTCGCTGTGCCGCCGTCATGCCGGGACACAATTTCTGCCTGAGCTGTGCTGAATGGGATGGCTGTCATGTGAGCTGGCAGGGTAATTTCGATTGTGGCAGGGATCAGGCCAGTATTTGCCACATTCATCAGGCGCGGAGCCAGGTCAGCATTCGCCAGACAGATATATTTGCTGCTGATTTCTGCAGAACCCTGCTGGGAAGCGAGGGCGCGGTTTTCCTTCGGGAAACCGCTGTACTCAATAACCAGCTCTGCCGTTTCATCTGGAGGGATAGTTGCTGTCAGCATGGCTTCATTATATTCCTGATAATCACTGACAGTAAACGGCGTGTCGGTTCCATTTGCCTTGACCGACGAGACTGTGTAGCCAGGGTTGATGCCGAAGGCGGCTATCTGAGTCTGGCCGGATATATTTTGAAAAAAGTAGGATGCTGTTCCGGATACCGTCCCAGCATTGGTATTTGGGTACACGCTGGCAGTGCGCCCGGAGCAGGAGACACCCTCCAGAACAGGCAGCTCATAAAAGGCGGAAGCGCTCAGATCCGGGTTGCTGTGATCGATCATGGGCTGAAAAATGTAGGCGGCGCAGGAGCAGAACAGCAGAAAGAAGGCAAAAATCGGTCTGCAGATCTGCCGGGAATGGCAGGCCAGAGAGGCCAGGAGTCCTCTCCCCCACTGGCGTATGCAAAGCCAGGACAGGATCCAGACACCGGAAAGAGCTGTCAGCCAAGTCAGACGCATATATGCGACAGAACGAAAAATGCGGAAATTGGAAAAATCATCTGACAAAGCCCAGACACATGGATTCAGCCAGCATAGCTGCCAGTTGTCTTTCCAGACAGTCAGACTCAGCCCAGCGAAGGCGCAGAAGATGACCAAGGAGAGATCCAACCGTCCAGCCAGGTGATAGGCTGAGGAGGCTGCTAAAATGGCCAAAAAAAGGGCAGGTCCCATAAAGACAACAAACGAGAGAATGTAGTCAGTTTCAGAGAAGACAGAGCCAGACAGCTTGCGAATGAAAGGATGCCAGGCCAGCGCAGCGGCTGCCATTGTCAGCAAGGCGGCGGCAGCCAGAGCAGCCAAACGGATCAGCGCCATGTCCAAGGGGGAGACCGCAGTGTATATCAAGGTGTCCACCCGGCTTCTGCAGGCCCGATCCTGCTCCCACACAGTGAGAAGTCCGAACAAGATGCCGCCGGCAGCGCTGCCAGCCAGAGTCGGGTTGGCTAGATACGCAGAGAGCATGGTGTCGGCTGCGGCCGGCTGGCAGACAGCTAATCCAGCCGCAGGGGAAAGTATGGTCAGCAGGGCGGTCAGCCAAGTCGTCCGGCTCTGGAGGAGCCGGCCCAGCTCCAGCGAAAACAGACGGAGGGCCTTCATAGCATTGCCTCCTCAGACAGGAGAGAGAGGTAGGCATCCTCCAGGGCAGTATTCTGCCCAGGGGAAGTGTGCGGGCGTCCGGATTGAGAGCGAATCAGCAGATCAGGTGTGCCGTCAAATAGGATAGATCCATGGTCAATGACAATCAGCCGGCTGCACACAGAGCGAACGTCTTCTATAATATGGGTAGACAGCAGTACCAGACGGTTTGCAGCCTCCTGAGAGAATAAACTGCGGAAATGAATCCGCTCCCCAGGATCCAAACCTACAGTGGGTTCGTCCAAGATAAGAAATGGTGGGTTCCCCAGAAGAGCTTGGGCGATTCCTGTCCGTTGGCGCTGGCCGCCTGATAATGAGCTGATCCGTGTTTTGGCTTTTTCCGTGAGATTGACTGCGTGAATCGCCTCCCAGACAGCAGTTTTTGGCTTTTTCAGATCCTTGAGGGCGGCCATGTAGTCCAGAAACTGTACCACAGTGAGCTCGTCAAATAGCCCAAAGTCCTGGGGAAGATAGCCTAAGTGCGCTTTCAGCCGGCGGCCTGCCTGGGAGAGGGGATAGCCGTCTGCCTGGATAGAACCGGAGGTTGGGATGAGAGCGCCGGCCAGCAGCTTTAGAAAAGTGGATTTGCCGGCGCCGTTGGGCCCTAGGAGTCCGATGAGGCCGGGGCTGCGCAGATCAAGATTGAGCCCTTTCAGCGCCTGATTGCCATTTGGGTAAGTCATACTGACATTTTGAAGGTTGATTTCCATATTTTTAGTATCCTTTCTGTTTGAGATTATCTGCAGGATACCAGAGATATGTGGAAGAACGTTGGAATTTCTATGTGTTTTGTATGGAGACAAGAGGAAAGAGAACAGAGGCCCTTACCCCGCTGCCGCTGTTTTCGATTGTGCACAAAGCGTTGTGGCGTTCTAGGATTATCTTGGTCAGATAAAGCCCAAGACCGCTGCCGCCTGTACTTCGGCTTCGAGAGTTCTCCTCCCTGTAAAATGGTTCAAAGAGATGGCAGAGTGCGCCTTCACGGATGTGTATTCCAGAGTTTTCAATGACAATGGAAGGCATTCCTCCGTCCATGCCGCACTCTGCACGGATCTCCGCCCCGTCGGGAGAATAGAGAATCGCGTTGGAAAGCAGATTTCCAATGGCTTTTGCCAGGAGAGAGGCATCTCCAGTTACGGTGATGCCTGGCTCCAAGCGAACGGTCAGGTCCTGTCTGCGGTGCTGAGAAAGATCACGGTACAGTTCGATCTGGCTTTGAATCAGGGAGCACAGATCTACAGGATCCTGCTTCATGGCGGCTGCCCCGGTTTCCATGCGGGAGATGGCCAGCATTTCCTGAATCAGGTGCTCCATCCGATCTGCAGTCTGGAGGGAGCGAAATAGATATTTGTCCCTGTCTTGGTAGATGCCAATTCCCTCCAGCATACCGGCCAGTTGGCCTTTCAGGATTGTGAGAGGAGTTTTCAGCTCATGGGAGGCGGCGGAAAAAAATGCCATTTTTTGGCGGGCCAGCTCTTCCTCCCGCGCGACCTTTTTTTGGAGGGCCAGGTTGGCGGCCTCCAGCTCTGACAGAGCAGCAGAGAGGCGCTGGGCCATCCGGTCAAGGCTGCGGCCGAGGGTTCCAATTTCATCGTGCCTTTTTTCGCCGCATTTCCAGTCAAAGTCCAGCTCAGCCATCTTCTCTGCAATAGCGCTGATGCGTATAATAGGACGGGTGATGTAGCGGGAGTAGATCAGGGCGCAGAGCAGGGAGAAGGTCAACAGCGCCAGCAGGAGCCATGGGGCTGTCTGAATCAGAGCCCGGACGGCTAAATTTTCTGTCTCTGGCTGGGGAGTCACATAGAGCTTGTAATGCTCAGCACGGTCAGCAAAGGAGACATCCGCCAGAATAGTGTATTGCTGCACTGCCGCGATGGTGGTCGCATTCGGATGCTCCTGGGCAACCCGGACGCCCCAGGAGGATGATAGGGTTCCGCTGCTTCCAGAGTCATAAGAAGTGACTGTGACAGCATCATCTTCCCGCAATCCCTGTGCAGACAGTTTGGAGCCGGTGGCGGCCAGGGTTCCCGATGCGGTCAAAAGCATAACATCTGACCGGGAGGCGCGGATAAATTCGTCTAAAACAGGGCCGCAGTCCTCAAAATCGGTTGTCTGCAGCCGTGCTGTCAGGGAATCCACTTGATGTTGGAGATCATCATTGACCACAGCAGTGTAGGTTCTGGGTGTAGCCCAGGCAATCAGACCGAATGTGATGGCGCCTGCGCAGAGAAGGATGAGAAAGGTAAGCAGGAAAATTCGCACACTGAGATGTTCACGGAATTTCTTTCGCAGCACGATATCCCACCCCCCTTATGGTTTCAATAAAGTCTCTTCCTAATTTATGGCGCAGATTTTTGATGTGGCTGTCCACGATACGTTCATCCCCGTAAAAGTCATATCCCCAGAGTTTCGCTAGAAGCATCTCTCTGGTAAAGACCCGGCCGGGGGCGGTCACAAAAGTCAGAAGCAATTCGAATTCTCTGGCAGTCAGATCTAGAGAGCAGCCGGCCAGGAGGACCTCCCTTGTGTCGGGATTCATCGACAGATCACGGTAGTGTACACAGGGATCTTCAGCGGCACTGGATCTTCTGCGGAGGATAACCCGTATTTTTTCCAAGAGAACAGGCATGGAAAAGGGTTTCGTCACATAGTCATCAATGTCAAGGTGAAATCCACGAAGCTGTTCTTCTTCCCCGTCAAGGGCCGTGAGCATTAAGATTGGAATCTGGGACTGTCTGCGGATCAGTTCGCAGACGCCGAAGCCATCGATCTTGGGAAGCATAAGGTCCAGGAGCACCAGATCAAACGGCTTAGACTGAAACAGAGCCATGGCCTCCACGCCGTCGCCGGCCGGATAAGGATCATAGCCGGCATTTCGGAGATAGGCGCAGAGGAGTTCCTGGATATCGGGTTCGTCTTCGACAATTAGAATCATTTTCATAATCAATCACCAGATGGAGTATAGCACGCAATTATGAATTTAGTGTGGAGAGGGGAAAATTCGCGGTCAGAATTAAATAAAAGTAAAACTTATAATTGCGATTCTAATCTAATTCGGATATAATAAAAGTGCTACAGGCCATGGAGTGAAATCCTGGGCTGAGAAAACGGCTAAAATGAGAGACAGAGGAGAAGGAGATGGCACATTTCAACATTGCAGTTGACGGCCCGGCAGGGGCCGGAAAGAGTACAATAGCCAGGGCAATCGCGAAAAAACTGGGGTTTGTCTATGTGGACACAGGTGCGATGTACCGCGCAATGGCTCTCTACTTTTTGCGCCGGGGAATTCCGCCGGAGGATGAAGAGGGGATCAGGGCAGCCTGTTCAGACGTTGAGATTACGATCTGCTATCAGGAAGGAAGCCAGAGGGTTATCCTGAACGGGGAAGATGTTTCCGGGCTGATCCGGACAGAGGAGGTTGGAAACATGGCATCCGCTACCAGTATTTACCTTCCGGTTCGGGAGAAACTGGTGGAGCTGCAGCAGCAGTTGGCCAGGACGGCGGATGTGATTATGGACGGGCGGGATATTGGAACCTGCGTGCTTCCCGATGCCCAGTGCAAGATTTATTTAACTGCCAGCCCTCAGGTTAGGGCAAAAAGACGCTATGAGGAGTTGAAAGAAAAAGGAATTGCGTGTAATTTAGAAGAAATTGAGCAAGATATCATAGAGAGAGATTACCGCGATATCCACAGGGAACATTCCCCCTTAAAACAGGCGGAGGACGCAGATTTGGTGGACAGCTCTGATATGACACCTGACCAGGTGGTGGAGGCCATAATAGACGCTGCCCGAAAAAGGGGGTTGAAAGCCTGATGGAAGTGATTGTAGCCAAAACCGCCGGCTTCTGTTTTGGCGTCAAGCGCGCTGTGGAAAGCGTGTACCGGCAGATAGAAGCGAACGAAGGACGCCCGATCTACACTTACGGCCCCATTATCCATAATGAGGAAGTGGTAAAAGATCTGGAAAAGAAAGGTGTACAGGTGCTGAACACAGAGGAGGAGCTTGCAGCTCTGAAGGAGGGTGTAGTCATCATTCGCTCTCACGGCGTGGGAAAGCACATCTATGATATTTTAAATAAACCAGGGATTGCCGTGGTGGACGCCACCTGCCCCTTTGTGAAAAAGATCCATCGGATTGTACAAGAGGAAAATGCAAAGGGACGCCGCGTCATTATCATTGGCAATGAACACCACCCAGAGGTGGAAGGAATTAAAGGCTGGGGCGACGACAGGACGATGATAGTGGAATCTGAGACACAAATTGATGAATTATCTCTGTTATCGGATGAGAAAGTAAGTATTGTATCTCAGACGACATTTAATTACAAGAAATTTCAAGATTTAGTTGAAAAAATTTTAAAAAAGGGTTATGATAGTAGTGTTTTAAATACGATTTGCAATGCGACACAAGAAAGGCAGTCGGAGGCTCGGGAGATTGCATCAAAGGTTGAGGCTATGATTGTCATCGGCGGCAAGAGCAGTTCCAATACACAAAAATTGTATGATATTTGCCGGAGGGAGTGTGAACACACGTATTATATCCAGACATTTGACGATTTGGATCCTGAAAGTGTAAGTTCTGTGCGAAGCGTAGGTATTACAGCAGGGGCGTCCACCCCTAAAAACATTATTGAGGAGGTTCATACTAAATGTCAGAATTAAGTTTTGAACAAATGTTGGAGGAATCATTTAAGACAATACGTACAGGAGAGGTAGTCACCGGTAAGGTCATTGATGTCAAAGAAGATGAAGTGGTTTTGAATATAGGTTACAAGTCAGATGGCATTATTCCTAGAAACGAGTACACCAATGAACCGAATGTGGATCTGACCACCCTGGTACATGTCGGAGACGAGATGGAAGCGAAAGTAATCAAGGTGAATGACGGGGAGGGACAGGTAGCCCTTTCCTACAAGAGACTGGCAGCCGACAGAGGAAACAAGCGGCTTGAGGAAGCATTTAACAATAAGGAAGTCCTGAAGGCAAAGGTTACTCAGGTACTGGACGGCGGATTGAGCGTGGTTGTGGACGAAGCCAGAGTCTTTATCCCGGCGAGCCTGGTATCTGACACTTATGAAAAGGATCTGTCCAAATACGCTGGGCAGGAGATCGAGTTTGTCATCACAGAGTTCAATCCCAAGAGAAGACGGATTATCGGTGACAGAAAGCAGCTCATGGTGGCAAAGAAGGCGGCTATGCAGAAGGAACTGTTTGAGCGGATTCATGTCGGCGATACCGTTGAGGGAACTGTTAAGAATGTGACGGATTTCGGCGCATTCATTGATCTGGGCGGCGCTGATGGCCTGCTTCATATCTCTGAGATGAGCTGGGGCCGCGTTGAGAACCCGAAGAAGGTATTTAAAGCTGGTGACAAGGTAAAAGTCCTGATTAAGGATATCCAGGGCGAGAAGATCGCTCTCAGCTTGAAATTCCCGGAGACCAATCCCTGGGTCAATGCGGCGGAGAAGTATGCTGCCGGCAATATCGTAAAAGGCCGCGTGGCCCGCATGACGGATTTCGGCGCGTTCGTAGAGCTGGAGCCGGGCGTGGACGCTCTGCTTCATGTTTCCCAGATTGCGAAGGAGCACATCGACAAGCCGGCTGATGTTCTGAAGATCGGTCAGGAGATCGAGGCGAAGGTAGTCGACTTCAACGAAGCTGACAGAAAGATCAGCCTGAGCATGAAAGCACTCCTGGTTCCGGAGCACAAGGAAGCTCCTGCGCAGGACGAGGACGTAGCGGATGTAGACATTGAGGCAGTTGCCAATGCACAGGAATAATAGAAACGATTAGAGAATAAGGCATCTCTGAGCCCCATAGAGGCACAGGGATGCCTTTTGCTATTGCATGCGAAATGACAGTGGGGGATGAAAATGAGAAAAACAGCAAGACAATGGTGTGCCGTTTTTTTTGCTGCGCTAATGGTATGGGGAGGTTTGGAGCCAGCCTTGGCCTGCTCTTTGTCCGGAGGTCTGGGAAGGGGCTTGGAATACAGCCTGAGCGCTGTGGGGGAGCGGGGGTGGAAACGTCCGGATCCCATCTGCATCGCTATGGTTACGCCTTACGATGAGCGGATGGTAGGAAGGATTTGCGGAGAAAGGGAGGCTGATGAGATTCATCTGATTGTTTCTCTGAAGACCAGGACACTGTTTCTTTGCTATGGGAATCAGATAATTGACAGCTTTATTGCCCAGGTGGGGGAGGCTTCCCGAGAGGGAGATAAAGAGTGGTCCGGGGATAGACGAACGCCTCGAGGAGAGTTTTATGTGTGTCTGAAAAATGAAAACAGCCAGTATTATAAGGCGCTGGGGCTCTCCTATCCGGATAAGGAGGACGCGGAGAGGGGATGGGCTGCCGGAGTGATTTCAGAAGAAGAGAGAGACCGGATTGTGCAGGCCATTGACAGGGGACTTCAGCCTGACTGGACCACAGCTCTTGGCGGTGCGATTGAGATCCACGGGGAAAAGGGCGGGCTTACAGATGGATGTGTAGCAGTTGGGAATCCGGTTATGGACTGTCTGTGGCCTGTGGTCGAATTGGGCTGCCGGGTCAGAATTTATTAAGTTCTGCAAATATTTGTTGACAGATAATATTATACGGTATATAATATGGCTATACACAATATTATATAACATATAATATTATAAGGCATAACAATATTGCATTAGACAGAAGAAAGGGGCGTTGTTATGGTATTCAACACAGGCTCCGCTTTGCTGGACGCCATTGTTTTGGCCGTAGTTTCCAGAGACGGAGAGGGAACCTATGGGTACCGGATCACCCAGGACGTCCGGCAGGCTATCGAGATTTCGGAGTCCACTCTGTATCCGGTTCTCCGCAGACTGCAAAAAGAAGACTGCCTGGAAACCTATGATCTGGCGATAGACGGGAGGAACCGCCGATATTACCGGATCACAGAGAGGGGACGGGCGCAGCTTAATCTATACAAGGGGGAATGGAGCAATTATTCTAAAAAAATCTCCCGAATTTTTGAGGAGGCCCGAGTATGAATCGCGAGACATTTATGAAAGAGCTGGAATATCTTCTGCAGGATATTTCGGAGGATGAGAAGGCAGATGCACTGGCATATTATGCAGATTATTTGGATGAAGCTGGGCCGGAGAATGAAGAGCAGGTCTTAAAGGAGTTCGGAAGCCCGGAGCGAATCGCCGCCATCATACGGGCGGATCTTGCAGGCAATCTGGAGGACGGCGGAGGGTTTACCGACCGGGGGTATGAGGATGAGAGATTTCGGGATCCGAATTACAGCGTAGCGCCAAGGATGGATCTCCCAGAACAGAGAGAGGATTCCAAAAAGGGGAGCTGCAGCACAGAAGATATGGGAGGAGAGTCCCGTAGGAGCTCCCGCCAGCCCCAGGAAACGGGGCAGCCGTCTCAGCAAAAGACAAAGACCAACGGATGGAAAATTGCGTGCCTCATCCTGCTGGTTTTGATTGCATCCCCCTTATGGATTGGCCTGCTGGGAGTGGGACTGGGCCTTGCAGGAGGAGGAGTTGGGCTTCTGGTGGGCCTGCTGGCAGTTCTGGCAGTCCTTCTGCTGTGCCTGGCAGTCTGGACAGGAGGCTGGCTTATAGGCGGTCTGCTGGCAGTGATTGTTGGGTTTGTGGTGATGTTCACCCCAGGCGGTCCGGTAAATGGAGTCTGGTGTGTAGGCGTCGGTATTGCCTGCATCGGAGTGGGTCTGCTCTCCCTGGCAGTCTGCGGGCTGTTTTACGGGAGATTTCTCCCCTGGCTCATCCGGCTGTGTGTTAACGCGGTCAGCCGTCTGTTTCACAGAAAAAGCAGAAGGGAGGAGCGGGTATGAAAAAATTTTTTAAAGTCACTCTCATTTCCGGAGCTGTGTTTATCGCAGCCGGGGGGATCATCGCAGCGGCTGCGATGGTGATGGGGGCTGTCCCGGGAGCAGCGGTCATTACAGAAGATGGAATCCGGTATGTGGGCCGCCGCGAGATTCAGCGCGAGCTGAGGGAAGAGATCTTTGACTGGATTGACGATTTCAGGGAAGATTCCTACCGCCGTCACGATTGGGAGGACCACTGGGGAGAGGAAGCCTCGGTTTCAGGCGGAGATTTTCAGGATATCCGTTCTATAGAGGTAGAGCTGGACATGGCAGATCTGAATATGACTGCGGAAGAGAGGGCTGGAGTTTCTGTCAGCATGGATGAGAAGGCGGAGGATTTGGGAATCACGGTATACCAGGAGGGATCGCGTCTGATTGTTCGGCAGCGTGAAAACAGCGGCTTTTGGGAAGAGCTGGGGCTGGTTCAGATTACAGTGCCCTATGGGATCGTGTTTGATGAGGTAGAGTGTGACAATGATGCGGGGAACTGCCGTTTGGACGGAATCCAGGCGGCAGAGATGGAGATCCATACAGATGCCGGAAACATGGAGGTTTTGGGAGCCTCAGCCGGGAAACTAGATATCAGCGCAGATGCCGGGACAGCCTGCTTTCAGGGTTCTGTCGCCAGGGAAGCCCAGGTTGAGAGCGGCCTCGGGTCAGTGGAACTGCTGCTGGACGGAAAAGAGGAAGATTTTAATTATCAGATAGAGGTTGGAATGGGGAGCGTTGAAATCAATGGAAAATCTCATAGCGGCCTGGGCGTAGAGTTAAAGCGCGATAATGGAGCTGCAAAAAGAATGAGCCTGGACGTCGGGATGGGGACGGCGGCTGTGAATTTTACGGAATAAATAACATAGGAAAAGAGGAAAGAAATATGGAACCTAAAAAATTGTATCGTTCTAATACCAACCGCTGGCTTTGCGGAGTCTGTGGAGGCTTGGGAGAATATTTAGGGATTGACCCTACAATCATCCGGCTGCTGTGGGTGCTGTTAGCGTGTACCACGACTGGGATTATTGTTTATATTATCGCTGCTATCATTATTCCACAGCGGGAATACTGATAGGTGCGGGGAATTTCAGAACAATCGGTATATTTTTCTCCAAAAAGGGAATCATTTGGGTGCATAGGCAGAAAAGGAGGCGCCCAATATGGCAAAAAGCAAAAAACAGGTTCCCTTTGACCCGAAAGATCTGAGCCCGGAAGAAAAAATGAAATTTGAGATTGCGGAGGAACTGGGGCTGGGGGACAAGGTTATCCAGGGAGGCTGGAGAAGCCTTACCGCAAAGGAGAGCGGCCGCATCGGCGGCCTGATTACGAAGAAAAAAAGAGAAGAAAAGAAAAACAGCCAGGAGCTGTAAAGACCAGGGCGGCGGCCTCAGGAAAATTTTTTCTTGGGTCTGCCGCTTTTTTGTGATAAACTGAAGAGGCGTATTGCATTAGTTCAGGAGGGAGAGAAGATGAAAATTGCGGTGATCAGCTTTACCAGAGCCGGCAGAAACCTGGCCGGCCGGATAGAAGAGAAGCTGGCGGAGGGCGGCCACCGCTGCCAGACAACAGCCTGGGAAAAGGGGATGAATCTGTCCAGGTGGACAGGGGAACAGTTTTCTTGCCAGGATGCCCTGGTTTTTGTCGGGGCGGCAGGGATTGCTGTCCGGTCTTCTGCTCCGTTTATCAAGGACAAGATGACAGATCCGGCGGTCTTGGCTGTAGATGAAAAGGGCCGGTTTGTGATTCCCCTCCTCTCCGGCCATGTGGGAGGGGGAAATCGGCTGGCGCTGGAGATTGCGGAGATTACCGGAGGGCAGGCGGCTGTCACGACTGCGACAGATGTAAATGGCCTGTTTGCGGTAGACGTATTTGCCGCTGAGCACGGTATGGTGCTTACAGACAGAGAACTTGCAAAGCAGGTTTCTGCGGCTCTGCTGGATGGGGAGAGCGTGGGCTGGGTCTGCGACTGGGGGGATTTTCCGGCGCCAGAGGGCTTTCGGGAAGGATTTGACGGGAGGCTGACGGTGTGGATCACGCTGTCGGCTCTCTCACGGCCGGGCTGTCTGAAATTGATTCCCAGAGCTGCTGTTTTGGGTGTTGGATGCAGGAGGGGAACGCCAAAGGAAGCCCTTGAGACTGCGGCGGCTGAAGTTCTGGAGAAAAATCAGATCAGCCCGCTGGCGGTTGGGACGGCAGCGACCATTGCCCAAAAGAAGGATGAGCTGGGGTTGGTAGAGCTTGCCAGGGAAAAGGGCTGGAATTTGGTCTGCTACACAGCGGATGAGCTGGAACGCGTTCAGGGCGAGTTTGAGGAGTCAGCCTTTGTAAGGGAGACTGTGGGGACAGGAAATGTCTGCCAGAGGGCAGCAGCCGCGGCCGGCGGAGATCTGGTCAGCGGAAAGCTGGTGTTTTGCGGAATTACGATGGCATTAGCAGTCAAAAAACACTTGAGATGAAAGAAGGAAGAAAAGATGATGCCAGGTTTTGGTACAGTAATTAATACCGCAGCTATTGTGGCCGGCGGAATTATAGGCCTCTTTTTTCAAAAAGCTCTGAACCAGCGGATTCAGGATACGCTGATGAAGGCGACAGGGGTTTGCGTGCTGTTTATCGGGGTAGGCGGGGCGATGGAGGAGATGCTGCAGGTCACTGAGAAAGGATTGGAAAGCAGCGGAACCATGATGCTCATCGCTTCTTTTGCTCTGGGGGCTTTAGCCGGAGAGTGGCTGGACATTGAAGGAAAGCTGGAACAGTTCGGCGGATGGCTTAGGAGAGTCAGCAGAAACGAAGGGGATTCTCAGTTTATTGATGGTTTTGTCAGTGCTTCCCTGACCGTGTGTATTGGGGCTATGGCGGTGGTGGGAGCTATCAATGACGGCCTGTTCGGGGACAGCTCAATCCTGGCCGCAAAGGCAGTGCTGGATCTGATTATCGTGATGGTGATGGCGGCTTCTATGGGGAAGGGCTGCATTTTTTCGGCCGTCCCGGTAGCGCTGTTTCAGGGAGCGATCACTCTGGCAGCCGGTTTTCTAAGCCCTTTGGTGACGGATCAGGCAATGTCGAACTTGTCATTTGCGGGATCTGTCCTGATTTTCTGTGTCGGCGTCAATTTGGTCTGGGGAAAGATGATCCGGGTGGCAAACCTTCTCCCGGCTCTGATTGCTGCGGTTCTGATCCGGTAGAGATCTTACCGCAGTCCGGGTCTAGGGAAAAAGAATTTGACAATAAGCCTTCTTTTGCTTACAATGAATGGACATAAGCATATAAAAGTTGGAAAAAGGTGCCTGCCTCCGGGGCAGGATAATAGGGAACAGGGTGAAAATCCCTGGCGGTCCCGCCGCTGTAAGAGCGGAGCCTCATGCCGGCCTGGAAAACAGGCTTGAAGCCACTGGCACTCAGGGTGCCGGGAAGGCGGATGGTGAGGCTGCGATGCTCGAGCCAGAAGACCTGCCTTTGTCCAGGACATAGAAACGGCTGCGAGTGATGGCTGGGTCCTGCTGGGTCTCTGAGAATGTTTCAGAGGCTTATTGTTTGATACTTACAGGGAGAAATCCTGTTCAGAAGCGGCAGATACCGGTCCGGAAGTGTGGGGCGGTATCTGCCGCTTGTCTGCAGCGATCCTGCAGGAGAGCTGATCTGCCCGCCCCCAATAAGGCCAGGAAGGAAGAAGAGATGTCAGGAAACGGAAAACGTTCTAAAGCTATTTTGGTGGTCAGCTTTGGAACCAGCTATGAGGACACCAGAAAAAAAACCATTGAGGCTATAGAGGAGCGGGCCGCCCAGGCTTACCCGGAATGGGAGGTGTACCGGGCGTGGACCAGCGGGATGATTATCAAAAAGCTCTGGAAGCGGGATGGTCTGCACATTGATACCGTGGCGGAGGCCATGGAAAGGATGGCGGCAGACGGAATCCGCCAGGTGGTAATTCAGCCAACCCATGTGATCAATGGGATTGAGAATGAGCAGATGGTAAAGGACGCCCTGGCTTTTGAGAACCAGTTTGACCGAATTTCCGTCGGCACACCTCTGTTGACCAGTGATGAGGATTCCGTGCGGGTGATTCAGGCTCTGGCAGAGGAGACGGGGAGGCTTTCTAAAGATACAGCAGCAGTCTTTATGGGACACGGTACCACCCACTATGCCAACACGGTGTATGCGGCTCTGGATTACCGGATGAAGGATATGGGGTATCCGAATTTCTTCCTGGGAACTGTGGAGGCATATCCTTCCCTTCCTGCTCTGAAGAGAAGGCTGCGAGAGGGGGGATACCGGAAGGTGATCCTCTGTCCGTTTATGATTGTAGCAGGTGATCATGCCCGGCATGATATGGCGAGCGAAGATGAGGATTCCTGGAAGTATCAGCTTGAGCAGGAAGGGTATGAAATTACCTGCAGGATGAAGGGCTTGGGGGAATACGGCGGAATCCAGGAGCTGTTTTTGGATCATATAGCGGAGGTTATCCCTGCAGGTGACAATGGGTAGGGGATGCAATTTCCTCCTAATTATAGTATAGTATAAAAAAAGACAGCAAAGGAGAGGGCGATGGAAGAGAATTACGTATACTGGCATCAAAAGAAACTTCGCCGGGGCTATACCACCGGCACCTGTGCGGCTGCGGCTGCAGGTGCTGCCGCCTCCATGCTGCTGTCTGGGGAAACGGTTCAAACGGTTTCCATTTTGACTCCCAAAGGGATACGCTTGTCCTTAGAGGTAGAAGAAACCACAGCGGGAGCGGGCTGGGTATCCTGCGCTGTCCGGAAGGATGGCGGCGATGACCCGGATGTCACCCACGGTATGCTGGTATTTGCCAGAGTAGAGCTGGCTGGAGATGGAAAAGAGGAGCCAGGCTGGTATTCTTGGGGAGATAAGCCAAAAATGAAATTGGACGGGGGGCCAGGCGTGGGAAGAGTGACAAAGCCTGGACTGGCCTGCCCGGTGGGGATGGCGGCTATCAATCCTGTACCTCGCTCTATGATTTTTTCTCAAGTGGAGGAAGCCTGCCGCAGGGCCGGCTTTTTTGGAAACCTCCAGATCCGGGTCTCGATACCCGGAGGCGAAGAGCAGGCAAAAAAGACGTTTAACCCCCATCTGGGAATTGTCGGTGGCCTCTCAGTTTTGGGAACGACCGGAATTGTGGAGCCTATGAGCGAAGCGGCTTTGATTGAGACGATCCGTCTGTCGCTGAAGCAGATGGCAGCTTTGGGGCGGAAGAATCTGATTGTAGTTCCGGGAAATTACGGGGAGACGTTTTTGAAGGAATCCCTGGGACTTCCCCTGGATCTTGGGGTAAAGTGCTCTAATTACATCGGGGAGACTTTAGACATGGCAGCAGAACTGGGATTTCGAAGCCTTCTCCTGGTCGGCCATGGGGGAAAGCTGGTAAAGCTGGCGGCCGGTATTATGAATACTCATTCTTCCCAGGCCGACGGGCGCAGAGAGATTCTGGCGGCCTACGGGGCAGCCTGCGGAGCGTCCCAAAGGACTGTGGAGGAGATCCTCCAGGCAGCGACAGTGGATCAGTGTCTGAATCTCTTGGAGAAAGAGGCCCTGCAGGGGCTGGTGATGGAGCGGATTATGGACAGAATCGATTTTTACATCAAGAAACGGGCGGGCGGCAGCCTCCAGGCGGAGGCACTGCTGTTTACCAACGAGAAAGGAGTGCTGGGAATGACGCCGGGGGCTGGAAAGCTGCTGGCGGATTTTCAGGCGGGTCAGGATATATGAAAGAACAGTTAAATGATATAAGCAGAAATAGAGGGATCCTGTACGGAGTCAGTGTTGGCCCTGGGGATCCGGAGCTTATGACTCTGAAGGCATGCCGGGTGATCCGGGAGAGCCAGGTGATTGCTCTGCCCAACGAGTCTCTGCAGGACTGCGTGGCATACCAGATTGCAGTGCAGGCAGTACCCGAAATCCGGGACAAGGAAATCCTGTGCCTGCCTATGACTATGACTAAGGACCAGAAGATTCTGGATCAGTGTCATAGAGAGGCGGCAGCTCAGATTCGGGAGAAGTTGGGAGAAGGGAAGAATGTAGCCTTTCTAACTCTCGGTGATGCTACGATCTATTCTACCTGTCTTTACGTCTATGAAAGGGTGAAGGCGGAGGGTGAGAAGACGGAGATCATAAGCGGGGTGCCCTCTTTCTGTGCCGCTGCTGCCAGGCTGGACAGAGCTTTGGTAAGCGGGGCTGAGGAGCTGCACATTCTGCCGGCAACTTACCAGATCGAGGATGGAATAAAGCTGGATGGCGTAAAAGTGCTGATGAAAGCCGGCAAGAAGGTGGCCAGGGTCAAGGCCCTGCTGACAGAAGAGGGAAAAAAGGTGCAGGGAGTCAAATGCTGCGGTATGCCGGGGGAGAAAACTTACGCTTCGGCGGAGGAGATCGATGAGGACGCAGGATACTATTCTCTGTTTATTGTTTCCTAGAAAAGCCGGGGAATTTCTGCAGATTTTATAATGAGAGATGAGGATGGATATATGGTTTATATCGTAGGAGCAGGGCCTGGGGCCGAAGATCTGATCACTGTGAGAGGAGCCAGGCTTTTAAAAGAGGCAGATGTGGTGATCTACGCAGGCTCTCTGGTGAATCCCGGCCTGCTGAAGGAGACTAAGGCGGGATGCAGAATCTATAACAGTGCAGTGATGACATTGGAGGAAGTGGTGGATGCTATCCGGGCGGCGGAGGAGCGGGGGCTGATGACAGTCCGGCTTCACACTGGGGATCCCTGCCTTTACGGAGCTGTCCGGGAGCAGATGGACGCTATGGACAGCCTGGGGATCGCCTACGAGGTGTGCCCGGGTGTGTCATCCTTCTGCGGGGCAGCCGCTGCCTTGAAAATGGAGTACACACTCCCTGGAATCTCTCAGAGTGCGGTAATTACCAGAATGGCCGGCAGGACGCCAGTGCCGGAGAGAGAGAGCATCAGATCATGGGCGGCTCACAGGTCGACTATGGTTATTTTTCTCAGCGCCGGGCTTTTGGGGGAACTGAGCCGGGAGCTGATTGCTGGGGGATACGAGAGGACAGACCCGGCAGCCATTGTATATAAAGCTACCTGGCCGGATGAAAAGATTGTTCGATGTACGATAGAGGAACTAGAGAAAGCGGCTGCAGAGGCAGGCATCAAAAAGACAGCTCTGATCATTGCAGGACCGGCAGCGGCGCAGACCGGCTACGGCCGCTCCATGCTGTATCATCCGGAATTTACAACAGAGTACAGGGGAAAAAGCACGGCGGAGAAAGGAAAAAAAGAATGAATGGAATGTTATATGTAGTAGGGATTGGACCGGGAGCATACGAGGATATGACTGTCCGGGCAGCCCGAGTCCTGGAACAGTGCCAGGTGATCGCCGGGTACACGGTATATGTGGATCTGATCAGAGGCCAATTCGGAGAAAAAGAGTTTTTGACAACTCCTATGAGGCAGGAAGTGGATCGCTGCCGGGCAGCCCTTGAAAAAGCAGCAGAGGGTAAGAAAGTAGCAATGGTCTGCAGCGGAGATCCGGGGGTTTATGGGATGGCTGGACTGATTTTGGAGTTGGCTGGGGATTACCCTCAAGTGGAGATTCAGATCGTCCCAGGCGTGACGGCTGCCTGCGCTGGCGGAGCCTGCCTGGGGGCCCCGCTGATTCATGATTTTGCTGTGCTCAGCCTCAGTGACCTGCTGACCCCCATGGAGACCATAGAAAAGAGGGTGCGGGCGGCTGCTGCGGCTGATTTTGTGCTTTGCATTTACAATCCTTCCAGCAAAAAGAGAGCAGATTACTTAAAGCGTGCCTGCGGCTGGATCTCAGAAAGCCGCGGCCCGGAAACTGTCTGCGGCCTGGTCAGAAATATTGGCCGGGACGGCCAGTCTGTGGAGGTTCTGACATTAAGGGAGCTGGCAGAAAAAGAGACGGATATGTTTACCACCGTGTTTGTCGGAAATTCTCAGACCATGAACCTGGGAGGGCGCATGGTGACTCCCAGGGGATATCGGCATGAGTAGGCTTCTGATTTTTGCTGGAACCACAGAAGGGCGGATATTGGCGGAACGGATGGATGCTCTCAGAGAAGACGCCCTAGTGTCGGTGGCCACGGAGTACGGGGGGGAGGTTCTTCCGGATTTTTCCTCTGTTCGGGTGCGCTGGGGCAGGATGAATCAGCAGGAGATGGAAGAATTGATCCGGAAAGAAAAGATTCAGGCAGTTATAGATGCCACCCACCCTTATGCAGCGGAGGTGACCAGACAAATCCAGGGGGCCTGCCGGGAGACCGGGATCCCGTTGGTTCGCTGTCTGAGGAGAGAAGGACTGCAGGAGGATCAGAAGAAAAAGAAAACGGGAATCAAGTGGTTTTCTGACCTGAAGAGCGGGATCTGCTGGCTGGAAAGCCAGGAGGGAAATATTCTGGCAGTGACAGGAAGTAAGGAACTGGCGGAGTACGCCGCCCTTTCCCGGTTTCAGGAGAGAGTGTTTGCGCGGGTGCTTCCTACCGTCCAGGCCATGGAGACCTGCCGAAGCCTGGGACTGGCAGGAAGGCATATTATTGGGATCCAGGGGCCGTTTTCTGTGGGCCTGAACCGGGCAATGATAGAAGAATATAACTGCCGTTTTCTAGTGACAAAAGACAGCGGGCCTGAGGGTGGTATGGCAGAGAAACTGGAGGCGGCCGCCCTGGCGGGAATTACTGCGGTGGTTATCGGCCGGCCGGCCAGGGAGAGCGGAATGACAGTAGATGAGGTGATGGACTGGTATGGAAGACAGACATGGAGATAAATGTCAGGGGAAAAGGACAGCTTACCTGATTGGAATTGGAATGGGGGGAGAGGGGCAGCTTACCCTGGAGGCAAAGAGATGGATCCGCCGCGCACAGGCTGTGGCGGGAGCCCGGCGCCCGCTGGAAAGTGTCTGGGAGCTTGTGGAGGGAAAGGCTGTTTTGACCTCTTATCAGGGTGAGGAGATTGTCCGGTGGCTCTCTGGCCTTCCGGAAGCCGACACGGCCGCCGTGGTCTTTTCCGGTGATGTGGGCTTTTACAGCGGGGCTGCAAAAGTTAAGGGATCTCTGGAAGAGGCAGGATGGGAAGTTCGGTTCATTCCAGGCATTTCCTCCCTCGCTTACCTGGCGTCCAGGGCGGGGATTCCCTGGCAGGAGGCAAAGGTGATCAGCCTCCACGGCAGGGAGGAGAACTGGCTGGAAATGATACGGGTCAATCCTGTATGTTTCTTTCTGCTAGGGGGAAGGACAACCCCGCTGTCTGTCTGCAGGGAACTGAGAGAGGCTGGCATGGGTGACCGGAGGGTGGTGATCGGCGCCGATCTGTCTTACCCGCAGGAGAGGATTCTGGAGGGAACGGCAAAATTCCTGCTGGACGAGGGGAAAGATCGGATAGAGGAGCTTTCCGGTCTGTGCTGTGCCCTGGTGCTGGGAGATAGCCGGCGGGCAGATCCTATGTCCGGTATCCGGGCTTTTTCTCTGAGAGATCAGGACTTCATCAGGGGAAAGGTTCCTATGACCAAGGAAGAGATTCGCACTCTCTGCCTGGCAAAGCTGGCTCTGAAGCCGTGGGCTGCGGTCTATGATATCGGAGCTGGGACAGGGTCTGTGTCCATCGCGGCAAAGCTGGCTCTGCAGGGGATGGGAGGAGGTTCGGTGTGGGCTATTGAAAGGAACCCTGAGGCTGTCGGACTGATTCAGGCAAACCGCCAGAAATTTCTCCCGGGGGACCCTGATTTTTATGTCGTGGAGGGTACAGCACCGGAGTGCCTGGAGGGCCTTCCAGCCCCTGACCGTGCATTTATCGGGGGATCCGGAGGAAATCTTCAGGAAATGATAGAGAGCCTTCTGAGAAAAAATCCGCAGGTCAGGATCGTGATCAGCGCTATCACCTTAGAGACATTGGCTGCGGCTGTGGAGGCGTCTGAAAAATGGGATTTTGAGGAGGTTCAGATCATCCAGGCAGGCATCGCCCAGGCGGAAAAGATTGGGCGGTACCATATGCAGAAGGCTCAGAACCCGATTTATCTGATTACTCTGGAAAATCCCCGCAGGAGAGAACATATATGAGAAAATTGATGATTGCGGCTCCTAAGAGCGGATCCGGCAAGACGATTCTGACCTGCGGCCTGCTGGAGCTTTTTTTAAGGAGAGAATTCCCAGTGGCTTCCTTTAAGTGCGGCCCGGACTTTATCGATCCTCTGTTCCACAAAAAGATTTTGGGCCAGGAAAGTCGGAACCTGGACAGCTTTTTTGAGACTCCGGAGGGACTTCGAGATGTGTTTTTTCGGGGAACCGCGGGAAAGGAAGAGGGACTGGCTCTAATCGAGGGAGTCATGGGATACTTCGATGGTCTGGGAGGAATCACGCCGCAGGCCAGTGCCTGGGATATTGCTGGGATTTTGGACTGTCCGGTGATCTTGACAGTGGATGCCAAGGGGGCCAGCTTGTCCTTAATTCCATTGATAAAAGGATTTTTGGATTACTGCCCGGAAGGGCGCCGGGAAAGGGGGCCGGGGATAGCTGGGATTGTCCTGAACCGAGTGTCCCCCATGA
The DNA here is from genome assembly GCA_944376125.1 of uncultured Lachnospiraceae bacterium. GTDB lineage: Bacteria > Bacillota > Clostridia > Lachnospirales > Lachnospiraceae > UMGS1370. The sequence continues at coordinate 22,875 of CALWBQ010000053.1, read as the reverse complement.
TATATCCTGAACTAAAGAAAGTGCTGGAGAGGGAATTGAAGATTCCGGTGGCAGGATATATCCCTTCTCTGGATTTTCTCCGCATTGAGAGCCGCCACCTAGGGCTGGTTCTGCCGGACGAGATCGCAGATATCCAAGAACAGATCCGGCGGCTGGCCGGGATTCTGGAAGAGACGCTGGATGTTGATCTCCTGTTGGAGCTGTCTGAGCTGCATACCCGCCCGAAGGGGACAGATAAGAGGATCTTGAAAAAGGAAGCGGCGCAGAAACCGGGAGAGAGCTTCCGGCTGGGTGTGGCCATGGATGAGGCATTTTGTTTTTACTATAGAGAAAATCTGGAAGCGATGGAGGAGGCAGGGGGCATCCTGGTGGCTGTCTCCCCTCTGCACGACAAAAAACTGCCTCCGGATTTAGACGGCCTGCTGCTGGGGGGTGGATATCCGGAGCTCTATGCAAAAGATTTGTCGGAGAATGAGTCCATGCGCCAGAGTATTCGCGGGGCGGCGGAGGCAGGGATGCCCATTCTGGCGGAATGCGGCGGTTTTCTGTATCTTCTGGAAGAGCTGAGGACAGAGGACGGGCGTATATTCCCTATGGCGGGTGTCTTTCCCGGGGGCTCTGAGAGAGGAAAGAGGCTGGGAAATTTCGGCTACCTGACTCTGACTGCTGTGGAAGAGATCCCTTTTTTGTCAAAGGGAATAGCCGTCAGGGGCCATGAATTTCACTACTGGCAGGCTGAAGAGCAGGGAGAGGCAGCCCAGGCCCAAAAACCAGCAGGAAAAAGGGAATGGCTGTGTATGCGAAGCTATAAGAACACACTGGCGGGCTTTCCTCATCTGTATTACCGGTCCTGCCCGGATTTTACAGAAGCGTTTGCCGGCTGCTGCCGGGCTTACCAGAAGCGAAGAGTATAGGAGAATGACGATGACACTGAGAGAAGCACTGTCCAGGGATATTTGCCTGGACGAGGAAGCTATGGAAAAAGCAAAAAAAAACTGGGACAGCATTGCAAAACCGCTGGACAGCCTGGGGCTTTTAGAAAAAGCGATCACCCGGATAGCAGGAATCATGGGAACCGCAGATGTGGATCTTTCCCGAAAGGCAGTGGCGATCTTCTGCGGGGATAACGGTATTGTCGCAGAAGGGGTAACTCAGACAGGACAGGAAGTAACCGCAGTAGTGACAGAAAACTTTTCTCAGGGAGAAAGCTGTGTCTGCCTGATGGCAAGAGAAGCCGGAGCTTACGTGCTGCCAGTGGACCTGGGGGTGGCAGAAACTCTGGAGGGAGCAGTTCGCCAGTTTCCCCTGTCTATACCAGAAGGGCAAAAAAGCGTTCCTTATCCCATCTGGGATCAAAAGCTGGCTTTTGGAACAGAGAATTTTCTGAAGGGACCTGCCATGGCTAGAGAGGCGGCAGTCCAGGCTGTGGAATGTGGGATAGAGACGGCAAGGCTGCTGAAAGAACACGGCATCGGCATCATAGCGGCTGGGGAGATGGGGATTGGAAATACCACTACCAGCAGCGCGGTGAGCGCCGTTCTTCTTGGAGTAGACCCATGTGAAGTCACTGGCCGGGGTGCAGGGCTGAGCCGGGAAGGGCTGGAACGAAAAATTTCTGTGATTCGGGAAGGAATCCGAAGAAACCGGCCGGATAGACAGGACGCTATCGATGTCCTGTCAAAGGTGGGCGGATTCGATTTAGCCGGACTGGCCGGATTGATGATCGGTGCTGCAGTTTACCGGATCCCGGTAGTCTTGGACGGATTTATTACCGGAGCTGCTGCCTTGGCTGCTAGCGCGCTGTGCCCGGCAGTCAAAAACTTTATCCTGGCTTCCCACGTCTCAGCGGAGCCGGCTGGGGCGATGGTATTGGAAAAATTGGGGCTGGAGCCGGTAATCTATGGACAGATGTGTCTGGGCGAAGGGACTGGGGCGGTGGCTCTGCTGCCTTTGCTGTCTATGGCAGAGACGGTGTACCGGAATATGAGTACGTTCCAGGAAATTAAGATAAAGGAGTATCAGCATTTCCTATGATTACGGTGATTACAGGGGGGAGTGGCAGCGGGAAATCCGAATATGCGGAATCGGTTCTGCTTGCTACGAAGGTAAAATATCAGTACTATTTAGCGACAATGGAAGTATTTGGTGAGGAAGACCAGAAGAAGGTGGACCGCCATAAAAAGCTCAGGGCGGGAAAAGGCTTCGCAGCTATCGAGCGGCCTCGGGATCTGGCCGGCGTGGATTTCCAGAGCCCTTGGGAAGAAACGGCTGTTCTGGTAGAGTGTATTGCCAACCTGACCGCCAACGAATTTTTTGCTTACGGGCGGGCGGCAACCAGGGAGGAAGAAATGCTGTTGGAGGCCAAGATTGTCCACGGAGTAGGTGTGTTGGCATCTCAGGCAAAGGATCTGATCCTTGTGACAAATGAGGTCTTTTCGGATGGGGAAGAATATTCACAGGAGACGACAGAATACATGAGGATGCTTGGCAGGATGAACCAGAAGCTGTTTGCCATGGCTGACCGTGTGGTAGAAGTGGTCTGCGGGATTCCTGTGGTTTTAAAAGGAGAGAGAGTATGAATGTGTGGTACTCTTTTTTGATTGCGTTTGCTATGTATTCCCGGATTCCCGTCCCTACAGTAGAATGGACGGAGGAGCGGATGCGCTATGTAATGTGCTTCTTCCCATTCATAGGGCTGGCAGAGGGGGCGCTTCTCTGGGCCTGGCTTCTGGCGTCGAAAGCTCTGGGGTTTGGTTTTGAAGCGGCGGGACTCATTGGCGCAGCAGTCCCCCTGGCAGTCACCGGAGGAATCCATATGGATGGATTTTTAGATACCATGGATGCCCTGGGCTCCTACGGCAGCAGGGAGAAAAAACTGGAGATTATGAAGGATCCTCATACGGGAGCCTTTGCTGTTATAAGCTGTGCTGGATATCTGCTGTGCTACGGAGGCATTTTGGGGGAGCTGGCCCGGACTGCAGCTCTGAACTGTCAGACAGGTATTGCCCTAGCTGCGGTGTTCTTTCTGGAGAGGGCATTTTCCGGACTGTCGGTAGCCGTTTTTCCTTGCGCTAAGAACACCGGCTTGGCAGCCGCTTTCTCAGACGGCGCCGGCAGACGGTCTGTCAGACGGATTTTAATTTTGTGGCTGGTGTGCGGGGCTGCTGCCCTTTGGGTATCTGGCGGAATGGCAGGCGTGCTGGCCGCAGGGGGACAGGCCGTGCTTTTTGTCTGGTATTACCAGATGGCAAAGAAAAAGTTTGGCGGCATTACAGGAGATGTGGCAGGTTTTTTCCTGCAGGTCTGTGAGATTGCCAGCCTTTTGATATTAGTGATTGGAATGAAGGTGACAGGATGATTTTGATAATCGGAGGAGCTTTCCAGGGAAAGCGAGCATTTGCAGAGCAGTACATGGGACAGACTGGGGCTGGAGAGACCATATGGTGCGACGGGCAGACGGCACAATGGGAGGAATACTGCGCTGCAGCATGGAAAATGAGTCTTCCATATATGGTAAAGCGCCGGATGAAACTGGAAGGGGATGCGTTTTCCGGAAACCAATTTGTTTCTGATCTGTGCCGGCGAACCGATGGGCAGGTTATCGTTTCTGAGGAGATCGGTTCCGGGATTGTCCCAATGGATCCATTTGCGAGAGCCTGGAGAGAGGAGACCGGAAGGATTCTCTGCAAGCTGGCGGCTCAGGCGGATGAAGTGTGGAGAGTTGTGGGCGGCATTGGGCAGAGAATCAAATAGACGAAATAAAAGGATTGGAAAAACGGATGAGAGAGACGGCATTGGCATTGCTGCTGGGGATGGCGCTGGATCTGCTTTTAGGTGATCCTCATTTTATATATCACCCGGTCAGAGCCATAGGGTGGCTGATCGGAAAAACAGAATATCTGCTGAGAAAGCTGCTGAAATGTCCCCCGCAGGATGGCAGAAAGGATAAGAAAACAGAGAGGCGGGAACTGGCGGCAGGAGCGCTCCTGGTTTTTCTGGTGGCTGCAGTGTCTACGGCTGTCCCCTGGATGATTCTGAGAGGGGCGGCTGCAGTGAGCCCGATATTGTCCCTGCTTGTTCAGACGGTGTTCTGCTACCAGCTTTTGGCGGCAAAGAGCCTGTATATAGAAAGCATGAAGGTGGAAAAAGCTCTGGAGCAGGGGAATATCGAAAAGGCCAGAGAGGCGGTATCGATGATTGTCGGGAGAGATACCTCCAGACTCGATCAGGCCGGAATTACCCGGGCGGCGGTGGAGACAGTGGCAGAAAATACCTCCGATGGGGTGATCGCCCCATTTTTGTATATGGCTTTTTTGGGCCCTGTCGGAGGATTCTTTTATAAAGCTGTCAATACGATGGATTCGATGGTAGGCTATAAAAACGACAGGTATCTTTATTTTGGCCGGGCAGCCGCGAAAATGGATGACCTGTGCAATTTAATCCCGGCTCGGATGACAGCCCTTCTGATGACCGGGGCAGCATTTGTGCTGGGGTATGATGGAAAAAACGCCTGGAGGATCTGCAGAAGAGATCGGCGCTGCCACGCAAGCCCTAACTCTGCCTTTGGAGAAGCCGTCTGCGCTGGGGCACTCCATCTGAGATTGGCGGGTGATGCCTGGTATTTTGGAAAACTGTGCCGGAAGCCTTTTATAGGGGATCCGGACCGGGAGATTGAGCCTCGTGACATCCAAAGGGCAGGGAAACTGATGTTTGGGGCAGAGGGCATAGCAGCACTGCTTTTGGCGGTGATTCTGCTGGCGGCAGCAAAGGTTTGATAAGAAATGAGGAGGCAGCTATGGAATATCAACATGGAGGAGACATATACAGCCAAAGGATAGAGATGGATTATTCGGCAAGTTTAAATCCGCTGGGGATCCCTGAAGGGGTAAAAAATGCGGTGAGGATGGCGGCCGAAACCTGTTCCTGCTATCCGGACAGCGAATCGCGCGCTCTCACCAGGGCATTGGCAGAGTTCTGGCAGGTGCCCGAGGGCAGAGTGATCTGCGGAAATGGAGCGGCAGATTTGATCTTCAGCCTGGTTTTGGCTTTAAAGCCTGTGAGGGCCGTCGTTCCTGTTCCGACATTTTCAGAATACGCTCAGGCACTTCGGAGCGTCGGCTGTCGGATCGAGAGATTTACCATGGAGGAGAAGGAAGGATTTGCTCTGGATACAGATAAGTTCTGCCGTTTTTTAGAGAAAAATGGGGAAACTCTCCAGATGGCGTTTCTCTGCAATCCAAACAATCCTACAGGACTGACGGTCCCCTGCAAAGAGATAGAGCGGATCGTGCAGATCTGCGAGGACAGGGGAATTTTGCTGGTGGTCGATGAATGTTTCTGTGAATTTTTGGAGAACAGCGGAGAGGTTTCTGCGGTTCCACTCCTTGAGCGGTACAGAAGCCTCTTTATTCTAAAAGCATTTACTAAGATTTATGCTATGGCGGGGCTCCGCCTGGGATATGGACTCAGCCGCAATGAAACTTTGCTGGAGAGAGTGAAGCAAGTGCGCCAGCCTTGGCCAGTATCAACTGTGGCCCAGGAGGCCGGGACAGCAGCGCTGAAAGAAGAAGATTATGTGGCCAGAAGCAGGTCTCTGGTAGGGGAAGAGCGCTGTTTCCTAAAACAGGGATTAGAGTCCCTAGGCTTTTTTGTGTGGGACTCTCAGGCCAATTATCTGTTTTTTAAGGATACCCGCAGGGTGCCGGAGCGGGAGCTGTATCTGAAACTGCTGGAGAAAGGGATTCTGATCCGATCCTGCGCCAATTATTCTGGACTCAGCGGCCGATATTACAGAATCTGCGTAAAAACCAGGGAAGAAAATCAGAAGCTCCTGGAGGCTGTCAGGCAGTGCTGTATAATAGTGCCTCATAAGGAGGAACTGTAAATGGCAAAAGCAATTATGATACAGGGCACCATGTCCAACGCTGGAAAAAGTCTGCTGGCTGCCGGCCTGTGCCGGATTTTCAGACAGGACGGCTTCCGGGTGGCGCCTTTTAAGGCGCAGAATATGGCGCTGAATTCCTGCATCACAAAAGATGGCCTGGAGATGGGTCGGGCCCAGGCGGTTCAGGCAGAAGCGGCAGGGATTGAGCCGTCAGCAGACATGAATCCCATCCTGCTGAAACCCTCCAGCGATATGGGATCCCAAGTTATTGTCAGCGGTGTTCCCATTGGAAATATGGAGGCAAAGGAATACTTTTCATATAAAAAAAGTCTGGTTCCCAAGATTAGAGAAGCCTATGACCGTCTGGCTTCCCAGTATGACATCATCGTTATAGAGGGGGCCGGGAGCCCTGCGGAGATCAATCTAAAGCAGGATGATATCGTCAATATGGGCATGGCAGAGATGGCAGATGCGCCGGTTCTCCTGGTGGGGGATATTGACCGGGGGGGAGTTTTTGCTCAGCTCTACGGCACAGTCCTTCTGCTGGAGGAAGAGGAGAGAGCGCGGATCCAGGGCCTGATTCTCAATAAATTCCGCGGAGATAAGACTATACTGGATCCGGGAATTGAGATGCTGGAGAGGCTGTGCGGGATTCCGGTGGCGGGGGTAATTCCCTACATGGATGTGAGGATCGAAGACGAGGACAGCCTCAGCAGTTTTCTGGATGGGGCCGGCAGCTTAGAGGCGGCGAAGGTGGATATTGCAGTGATTCGCTTCCCGAAAATTTCAAATTTTACGGATTTCGGGGTCTTTGCCTGTATCCCTGGCGTCAGAATTCGATTCGTCTCCAGCCCCGGGGAGCTGGGGAATCCGGATATGGTGGTTTTGCCGGGAACCAAGAGTACGGTGGCAGATCTTTTGTGGATGAGACAGAGCGGGCTGGAAGCTGCAGTCCTGAAACTGGCGGAAAGGCAGATCCCCATCTGGGGAATCTGCGGGGGATACCAGATGATGGGAGAGCGCCTGGAAGATCCGGAGGCTGTGGAGAGCGATGAAGGCAGCGCCCGCGGAATGGGCCTGCTTCCGCTGGCAACTGTGTTTGAGAGGGAAAAGATCCGGACCCAGGTGACAGGTGCCTTTGGGGAGATGGATGGGATCTTTTCAGAACTGACAGGAAAAAACGTGGAGGGATATGAGATCCACATGGGAAGAACCTGGATTGACCGGGAGGAGGGAGCCATCGCTACAGCCAGGATCCGGGACGGGATCCCGGAAATCTGCCGTCCCACAGTGTATCTGATGGAATGTCAGTCAGATTCTAAGAAAGTAAAAATGGATGGCTATAGCCGGGGAAATATTTATGGTTCTTATGTCCATGGGATTTTTGATTCCGAGGAGATTGCCAGAATCGTGGTAGATGCGCTGATGAAACAAAAGGGGATAACCGGTATGCCGGCTGAAAAAATGGACTACCGCGCTTTCCGGGAGAGCCAGTATGATAAGCTGGCAGAAATTCTCAGAAAAAATCTGGATATGGAACAGATCTATAGGATTCTTAATAAAGGAGCAGAAAATGGAAGAACAGAAGATTAGGCTGGAGGAGGTTCTCCCTGCAGAGATTGAAAAGAGGAGTTTTGAGATCATTGGGGAAGAACTGGCGGCAGCAGGAAAAAAGCTGGATCCGGAGAATGAACTGGTAATTAAGCGGGCGATCCACACCACGGCAGATTTTGATTATGCGGATAATCTGGTGTTTTCTCCAGGAGCTGTGCAGAGCGGGATAGGGGCTCTGCGGTCAGGGGCCGCCGTTGTGACAGATACCCGTATGGCCTGGTCAGGAATTAATAAAGAAAGGCTGAAATCCCTGGGAGGGGAGGCGTTCTGCTTTATGGCGGATGAAGATGTGAAGGAGGCTGCCAGAATGCAGGGTATCACCCGGGCTGCAGCCAGCATGGACAAGGCGGCCAGGATGTTTTCGGCAGATCAGCAGCAGGGAGAACAGTGGCCGGTGATTTTTGCCGTGGGCAACGCCCCCACAGCCCTGGTTCGCCTCTATGAGCTGATCCGGGAGGGAGCCATTCGCCCGGCATTAGTTATAGGTGTCCCTGTCGGTTTCGTCAACGTAATCCCGTCCAAAGAAATGATCCTGACGCTGGAAGACATTCCGTTTATTGTGGCCAGAGGCAGAAAAGGCGGGAGCAATGTAGCCGCCGCCATCTGCAATGCGCTGCTCTATCAGATCTGAATCTTGCCCTGACTGAGCCGGCTGTTCTGGAATTCGCCGGAAAAGGTCACATCCCGGCCAAACCACTGGGGTGGGGCGAAATTCCTGGCTTCCTCCTCAGATTCAAACTCTACCTCGGCCAGAACCAGGCCGTCGTAGGTTCCGGAGAAAATATCCAGCTCGATGGTGTATTCCCGGACGCTGACAAAGGGGATCCGGTAGCGCCGCTTGGTGAGGACGATCCCGTCGGCTTTTTGGATCAGGTGCTCATAGGCGGCCTGATTCAGAGGAAGGTTGTATTCCTCCCTGGCCAGAAGACCTTTGCCTTTGTAGGTGAGATAATAGGAATCCCCGTCTTTTCTGACCCGGACAACCGGGTCAGTGTTCAGATACCCCTGTTCGATCTCCCGAAAGGGATAGTCCTGAAGGCGGTCCGGAAGGGTTTTTACCAAAAATTTACGTTCGATTTCCATAAATACCTGTCTCCTGTCTGAATATTGTACTTATCATTATAAAAAAGAAACCACCCTTTTACAAGAGGGCACTTTTGTGGTATACTACTCCCGTCAGCAATGACGGAAAGAGAGGCATATTATGACAGGTTGGACGAGATCGGAATTGAAAAGCAGGGCGAAAAGCTGTCTGAGGCTCTACTATTGGCCGGCTTTTGTGGTGTCTCTGATTCTCACTGTGGTCACAGGAGGATGGACCAGCGGAAGCAGCAGCGCCGCCGGAGGCGGTTCCGGAGAGGGGTACATAGGCGGCAGTTTTGAACTGAGCCTTCCCGAGATTCTGGGCATTTTGATGGTGCTGGTCAGCATGGTGCTGATCATCATCGCGGTTGCTGTGGTCATTCAGATCTTTATCGGCAATCCCCTGCAGGTGGGTGGATGGAGATTTTTCATGGAGAGCAGAGCGAAGCAGCAGTCAGCCGGAATGGGCCGCGTTTTCTGGGCGTTCAGCGGAGGCAGATACGGCAATGTCGTAAAGATCATGTTCCTTCGCGACATTAAGACCTTTTTGTGGTCGCTTCTGCTGGTTATACCAGGCATTATCAAGTCTTATGAGTATCGGATGATCCCTATGATCCTGTCCGAAAATCCGGACATGGATTCCCGCGAGGTTTTCGCCCTGAGCCGGGAGATGATGAACGGAAATAAATGGGCGGCCTTTGTGCTGGATCTCTCCTTTTTGGGGTGGGAGATTCTGGCTGTCATTGTGGGAGGAGTTTTAGGGTTCCTGCTGCCCTTCTTCTTTGGGATTGTGGCCATGCTTCCCATGATGTTTGTATTCCCCTATATCAATGCGACGGAGGCTGAGCTGTACGGCTATTTCAGAAGCCGCTGCGGCCGCTCAGACCTGAGGGGATACGGGGAACCGCAGGTGTACAACAGCGATGGTTCCTGGTGGAATGGCTGATGAGGACGGCTCTGCCGTTCAGGAAATGAGAGCGCTGGAAACAGCAGAATGGAGGTTCTTATGGCAAAGGTATTTGCTTTTTTAGCCGAAGGTTCTGAGGAAGTAGAGAACCTGGCGGTTGTCGATGTGCTGGTCAGGGCAGGTATTGAGGTGAAACTGATTTCTGTTACAGGCCAGAGGGAGGTTGTGACTTCCCACAATATCCATATTGTGACGGATGCCCTTTTTGAGGAAGTGGACTGCAGCGAGGCAGACGTTTTGTTTATTCCGGGCGGCCTGCCGGGAACTACCAATATGATGGCCCACCAGGGCCTGTGCGCGGCTCTGACGGAGGCGGCCAGGTCAGGAAGACGGGTGGCAGCTATCTGCGCAGCCCCCAGTGTGCTGGGACAGCTGGGACTCCTGGAGGGAAAGCAGGCTACCTGCTATCCGGGATTTGAGGATCAGCTCAAAGGCGCATCCTACACCAGGACAGGGGTAGTGACTGACGGAAATGTCACCACGGCCAGAGGTCTGGGCTACGCGCTGGATCTGGGGCTGGAGCTGGTACGGCTGCTGCAGGGCGAAGAAAAGGCGGCAAAGATCAAAGCGGCGATCCAGTATGATCAGGTCTGATGAAAGCAGTTAGGAGGAAATAATATGCTGGACAGAAAAGTAGCGCAACTGTTAAATGAGCAGGTGAATAAGGAATTTTATTCGGCCTACCTGTATCTGGATTTTTCTAATTATTATTATCAGGAAGGGCTTGATGGCTTCGGGAATTGGTACAAGATTCAGGCTCAGGAGGAAAGGGATCATGCAATGCTCTTTATCCAATATCTCCAGAATAATGGGGAGGCAGTGGTGCTGGAAGCCATCGCCAAACCGGACGCTGTGCTTGACAATCTGAAAGCTCCGCTGACGGAGGGGTTAAAGCATGAGCAGTATGTAACTGGCCTGATCCATACGATCTACGGTGCAGCCCATGAAGTGAAAGATTTCCGCACAGTTCAGTTTTTGGACTGGTTTGTGAAGGAGCAGGGTGAAGAAGAAAAAAATGCCGAGGATCTGATTAAAAAATATGAGCTGTTTGGCGGGGATCCCAAGAGCCTTTACATGCTGAACAGCGAGCTGTCTGCCAGAGTGTATACAGCGCCGTCCTTAACCTTATAGAAGCCGTCAGGCGATTGAGAGTTGAGAGTTTTATGAAAAACGGATTCTTCGGAGTCCGTTTTTATTTCGTAAATGGGACGGAAATTTTTTGGAAATAAGTCGGAGGAAAGAAGAAAAAATGGCAATCGAGAAGGTGAGAACCTATTTTCAGCAGTTTGGAATGGAGAATAGGATATTAGAGTTTGACGTCTCGTCGGCTACTGTGGAGCTGGCAGCAAAAGCGGTGGGCTGCGCCCCGGAGAGGATCGCAAAGACCATGTCTTTTGATCTTCCCGGCGGCTGTATTCTCATCGTGGCGGCGGGCGACGCGAAGATCGACAATGGAAAATACAAACAGGCTTTTCACACAAAGGCAAAGATGATTCCGGCTGCCGAGGTGGAGGAGAAGATCGGCCACGGAGTGGGCGGAGTATGCCCCTTTGGGATCAATCCCGGTGTGGAGGTCTATCTGGATGAATCACTGAAGCGTTTTCATACGGTGTTCCCTGCCTGCGGGAGCAGCAACAGTGCTATCGAGCTGACGATTGAGGAGCTGGAGCGCTTCTCAGGAAGCAAAGGCTGGGTGGATGTCTGCAAAAACTGGCAGGAAACGGCAGGGGACGGTGACAGAGGGTGAGCGGGAAGACAAATGATTTTTCCAAGGGCAGCCTGGTAGGAAATATCCTGAAGCTGGCACTGCCCATGACGCTGGCGCAGCTGATCAATGTCCTGTACAGTATTGTGGACCGGATCTACATTGGCATGATCCCGGAGAATGCCACCCTGTCCCTGACGGGAATCGGCATCTGCCTTCCCATCGCTTCTATGGTGATGGCGTTTGCCAATCTTTTTGGAATGGGAGGTTCCCCTCTGTGCTCCATTGAGAGAGGGAAAGGGAATGACAGGGAGGCGGAAGCAATCATGGGCAATTCCTTTACGCTGATGCTGATTTTCGGTGTTGCCCTGACAGTGTTGGGACTGGTTTTTAAGCGCCCGATGCTGTATCTATTCGGAGCCAGCGATTCCACCTATGTCTACGCGGATCAGTATGTAACGATCTATCTTCTGGGAAGCGTTTTCGTTATGGTAGGGCTGGGGATGAACAGCTTCATTAATTCTCAAGGATTTGGCGGAACAGGAATGATGACGGTCCTCCTGGGAGCCGTTGCCAATATCATTCTGGATCCTGTCTTTATTTTTGTGTTTGACATGGGAGTACAGGGGGCAGCCCTGGCAACCATCATTTCCCAAGGCCTTTCTGCTGCGTGGATTCTCCGGTTTCTTACCGGGCCAAAGACGATTCTGAAGCTGAAGTTCAGCCAGATGCGTCTGAAGGCGAAGAGAGTCTGGGCCATCATTGGGTTGGGAATGTCTGGATTTACCATGTCAGTCACCAACAGTTTGGTGCAGATTATGTACAATTCCAGCCTGCAGACCTACGGCGGCGACCTGTATGTGGGGGTTATGACTGTTGTAAATTCGATTCGTGAAGTGATCAGCATGCCGGTCAACGGTGTGACTAACAGCGCCCAGCCCATTATGGGATACAATTACGGGGCAGGAGAGTACAGACGGGTCAGGCAGGCGATCACTTTCACTTCGGCTGTGTGTGTGGTTTATACAGTGGCGGTCTGGGCGGCAGTACATACATTCCCGGAATTTTTTATCCGCATTTTCAACCGGGATGCAGATCTCATTGAGGCCGGTGTTCCGGCCATGCAGATCTATTATTTTGGATTTTTTATGATGTCTCTTCAATTTGCCGGCCAGTCAGTCTTTGTCGCCCTGGGAGAGGCAAAGAAGGCCGTATTTTTTTCCATATTCCGGAAGGTTATCATTGTGATCCCTATGATTTTGATCCTTCCAGCGGTCGGAGGACTTGGAACAGACGGAATCTTTATGGCGGAGCCGATCTCCAATTTTATCGGCGGTCTGGCATGCTTCGGCACGATGATGCTGACCGTCTGGCCCATGCTGGTTAGAAAAGAAAAAGAAAGGAACAGACAGATACAATGAAAGTAATTTCCAGAGAACATATTACCCATGTCCTGTCCAAAGAGAATCTCCCCTGTGAGACTATCCGCTCCGGAGAGATCGCAGTATTTGAAACTTATGACTGCTTTACCAACCGCTTTATTCCAGAAGGAACAGACTACTATAATACCCCGAAACTTCCAGGAAATCCGGCTACCGGTCCTGTTTATGTGGAAGGGGCGCGGCCGGGAGACATGCTGAAGATCGATATTCTGGACATTGAGCTGGGGCCGGTAGGGATTGTGATGCTGGGCCCGAACAATGGAAACGAAAAGGAATTTTTTCCCAGGCGAATCGTAAAGCGTGTCCCTATCCGGGATGGGTTTGCCTGCTACAATGACAGGATCTCCATCCCTGTTCGCCCTATGATCGGCGTTATCGGCGTTGCGCCGGCCGGGGATGGAGTCTCCACGGTTACACCGCTGGATCACGGCGGCAATATGGACTGTACCCAGATCAGAAAGGGTGTGACTTTGTATCTGCCTGTTTTTGTAGAGGGTGCCCTCCTGTCCATGGGGGATTTCCATGGAATTATGGGGGAAGGTGAGATTGAGGACTGCGGTCTGGAAGTAGAGGGGCGCGCTACTCTGAGGGTGACGGTGGACCGAAAATGGCGCCTTGCTTGGCCTATGGTGGATACGGGGGACAAGTGGATCACTATTGCTTCCAGGGATACGGTAGATCAGGCATATCAGGCGGCTGCCCGGCAGATGTATGTGTTCCTGACAGAAAAAATCGGGATGGAAGGGCAGGACGCTGCCATGCTGATGACCATGGCGGGAGATTTGATCATCTGCCAGACAGTGAACCCGACTATGACGGTACGGATGGAATTTCCAAAGAAAATAGTCCAGGAATATAACCCGTTTTTTTAGATTTCATAACATGGGTTTATAGAAGTCAGAAAAAATACAAAAAAGAGGCCGGTTGACAGGGAAAATCTATTGACACAGGCCGCATTTTGGAAGATAATTGACGAAAGATTCCGGATATTCAGCCGGATGGGAAAGGAAGAGGAGAAAAATGGAAGCAATCAGAATCGAAAAGACCAAGAATCCCAAGGAAAAACCGGGTCAGGATAATCCACTGGTATTTGGAACTATATTTACTGACCATATGTTTGAGATGGATTATGAGAAGGGAAAGGGGTGGTATGACCCCAGGATTGTGCCGTATCATCCTTTGAGCTTGGACCCGTCTGCAATGGTGTTCCACTATGGACAAACGATGTTTGAAGGGCTGAAGGCGTATAAAGCGGAGGATGGGAGGATTCTTTTATTCCGTCCAAATAAGAATATCGAGAGAGCAAACCGCAGCAACCGGCGCCTGTGCATTCCGGAAATTCCAGAGGATATTTTTATGGAGGCTCTGAAAGAGCTGGTAAAGACAGATGCCGACTGGATTCCAACGAAACCAGGTACTTCTCTTTATATTCGCCCCTTTGTGATTGCAACGGATCCGTTTTTAGGGGTGCGCCCTTCGGACACTTACAAGTTTATGATCATTCTGTCCCCGGTAGGTCCTTACTATGAGTCTGGCCTGGATCCAGTGAAGATTTGGATCGAAGACGAGTATGTGCGGGCTGTCAAAGGCGGTATCGGAGAAGCTAAGACAGGAGGAAATTATGCAGCTTCTCTGGCTTCCCAGGTCAAGGCCCATGATGAGGGGTATGCCCAGGTGCTGTGGCTGGACGGTGTGCACCGCAAATACATCGAAGAAGTAGGAGCTATGAATATCTTCTTCAAGATCAATGGGACAGTTGTGACACCGGCGCTGAATGGCAGTATCCTGGCTGGAGTCACCAGAGATTCTGTTATTGCTCTGTGCAAGGAGTGGAATGTCCCGGTGGAAGAACGCCAGATTTCCGTGGATGAGGTGATCGACGCAGCCCGGACGGGAGCGATGGAGGAATGTTTTGGAAGCGGAACTGCTGCTGTAGTTTCTCCGGTAGGGGAACTGCGTTTTGAACAAGAAAAAATGGAGATTCATGGGGGAAGAATTGGGGAACTGACCCAGAAGATCTATGATACCATCACCGGTATCCAGCTCGGGAAGATTAAAGGACCTGAGGGCTGGAGCGTGGAAGTAAAATAGAGCGTGACACTTCCTGAAATTTTAACAAAAGCCGTTTCTTTCGTAGCTATTATCGCATTGGGATATGTGCTGCGGCAGTGCGGCTTTTTTCAAGAGAAAGACTTTTATCTGCTGACAAAGATCGTGCTGAGAATTACTCTCCCCGCAGCTATCGTGTACAATTTCAGCAGTATGGAGATCAATCCTTCTATGCTTGCGGTCTGCCTGTTTGGACTGGGTGGGGGAATCGCCTACGTCGCCGCGGCTCTGGCCGTCAATCGCAGGCAGCTTCCGCAAAGAAGAGCTTTTGATGTTCTAAATCTTCCTGGGTACAATATTGGAAATTTTGCAATGCCATTTATCCAGGGATTCCTGGGGCCGATTGGGTTTGCAGCTACCAGCCTGTTTGATACCGGAAACGCTTTGATCTGCCTGGGAGGCTCCTGCACACTGGCAGGTTTTCTGCTGGGGGAAGGGAAAAAGCGCTCTTGGAAAGAATTGGCAAAGCCGCTGCTAAGTTCGATCCCTTTCGACATGTATGTCATTATGACGATTCTGACTTTAGCACATATCCGCCTTCCGCAGGTTGTGATTTCCTTTGCTGAGACCATCGGGGGAGCTAACGCATTTGCGGCCCTGCTGATGATAGGGGTGGGATTTCAGCTCAATGCGGATAAAGAGAATCTGGCAGCGATTGCCAGGATTCTGGGACTCAGGTACGGGATTGCTGTGATATTTGCAGTTCTCTGGTACTGCTTTGCACCTTTTTCTATTGAGGTGCGGCAGGCTCTTGCGATTTTGGCTTTTGCACCTATTGCCGGCGCTGCGCCGGCTTTTACAGGACAGCTCCATTTAGATGTGGGGCTTTCCAGTGTCATCAATTCTATCTCTGTGATCATCAGTGTCGTTTTGATTACGATTACTTTGACCTTGGTGCTGTAGGGCTGCAGTTTCCTATTTTGACAGAGCAGCTTTGTATATTCAGAGGCGGCGGGCCGAAAACTTTTTCTCGGGCTGCCGTCTCTCTTTCTTTTAATTTGTCAGATTTTCTGGTATTATAAAATTATATGACCGAATGAAACAAGTATGCGAACGGAGAAGATTCTATGAGGAAAAAGCGAGTAAAACAAATGGCAGCAATCTTGTGCCTATGCACGGCTATGAGCCTGGTGCCGGGGGGAAAGGCGGCAGCGGCGGAAAGCTATCTGAGATCAGCCACCTATTATTCTGATGACTGGGTGATCAATTTCTGGAATCTGGAGAGCGATCACATGGAGGAAGAACTGGCCCAGATCGCGGCAGATGGATTTAACAGTATTATTTTGGCGGTTCCGTGGAGAGAGTTTCAGCCAGACACATCTGCTCTCAGGTACAATCGCTATGCTTTAGAAAAGATGAACCGGGTTATGGAGGAGGCTCAAAAGGCCGGGCTGATGGTGATCCTGAGAGTTGGCTACACCTGGGATCATGCGGGAAAAACCAGTGTATTGGAACGGTTTCAGAAGCTGCTTTACGATGAGACGGTGCAGAATGCCTGGCTGGACTATGTGGAAACAGTCTATCAAACATGCAGCCAGTACAGCAATTTTTACGGAGGTTTTCTTACCTGGGAAGATTTCTGGAATTTTGCTCAGTCGGCTGGAACCATGGGGGATACCCAGGAGAGCAGGAAGCTGGCCCAGGAGACCGGCTATACAAAGTACCTGGAGAGCCGATACAGCTTGCAGGAGGCAGGAGAGCTCTACGGAAGGATTTTCTCCGGCTGGGATCAGGTCTATCTGCCTGAGAGAGAACAGCCGGCATACCAGGCTTTTTTTGCCTTTTATGACGAATTTCTCAACAATCTTCTTGCAGTCAGCCAGAAGGTCTTTCCCAATCTGTCTATGGAGGTTCGCGCTGATGTAGATCCCGTACGGACAAGCGGCGGAGAATCAGAAGGGTACGCTCACGGAGCTACTTTTGGCTGTCAGGAGGCTGATTATACGGCCATGATGTATTCTGTCTCTATGGGGCTGGCGGATGACGGCTCCGGTTTAACGGCGGAGCAGGTTTTGCCTCAGACTGCTTCGGTGCTGGACTGGGTGAGATCTCTGAATGGGGGAAAGCCCTTATACATTGACCAGTTTTTGTTTACAGACAATACGCCGGGGTTTGAGGAAAATCCCCGCTTGCGGGAGGAAGAGCTGGCCCCGTACCTGACAGGGGCGGCTGAGGTTCTGAAGGACCGGACGATCGGATATGGGATATGGACGTACCGGGATTACGGAAACAATATGCTGTACAATTCCCAGTTTGCCCTGGAGAAAAGCGGCTGGACTACAGCAGGAGGGACCAGCGTTGTCCAGAGAAACGGATCCAGCCAGATGGAAATCAGCAAGTATGGCCGCATTGCCCAGGAACTGAATTCCCAGGGGAGCAGTACCGGCGGAAGCACAGTGTATGTTCGTCTGGACGCAGACAGTCCTGCCGGGGCAAATCTCACGGTCCGTCTGGGAGATTCGGTGAAAACCATTGCCGTTAAAGGAAACCAGAAGGTTTCTTTGGAATTTGCCGGGGGCCTTCCGGGAGAATTGTCAATTACAGCAGATGATCAGATTTACGTTGACAATATCCAGGCATATACGTTCGTGACAGAGGGGAAGCTGTATGACATGGATGGGAATGAGGAAAGCTGCATAGAAGCAGTCAGAACCCTGAATCAAAAACTGAGATAAAGGAGCAGTGCGCTGAGTGGATGAAAAGAGAGCATTTTTAATTTTGGGGATCCCTTCAGGAGAAGATGAGGCGGCCATCCGGAAGGCGTACCGGACGAAACTAAAGAGTGTAAATCCTGAGGATGACCCGGAGGGATTTAAGGAGCTGAGGAGTGCCTATGAGACGGCACTTAAGAGCAGCTCCCAACAAATCGCGCAGAAAGAATACAGCAGCTCGCCGGAAGAACAGTGGAGGGGGAGGCTGGATACCCTTTACAGGAAATTGTCCTCCCGCCTGGACGTCAATAGATGGAAAGAGCTGATGGAGGACGAATTCTGTATTTCCCTGGATACTTCCCAGGAATGTGAGGGTATCCTTCTTCAGTATTTGATGGAGCACTTTCGCCTGACGACTCAGATATGGCAGTATCTGGACGGAATTTGGGATTTTACCGGCAGGAAACAGGAACTGTATGAAAAGTACCCGGCGAACTTTGTGGATTTTCTTATGAGCGTGTGCCGGGATGGAAGCTGGTTTCCCATGGAGGTTTTTTCTGGCCCTGACGATGGGGAATATGATCTGTTTATCAATCTGTATTTCGAGATGGATCAAGCTGTGTCGGAAGAGAATATGGAGAGGGCCAGGGCTCTGATGGAGCAGATGGATGGCCTGGGAATTACCCATCCGTATCAAGAGCTGGACCGAGCCAGGATTTATCTGTCTGAGGGAAAGACAGAGGAGGCAAAGAAACTGACAGACCAGGTGATTGATATGCTGCCTGAGGACAGCCGGGTCTGTTATCTAGGAGGTCTGATCTGCTGGGATTTAAAGGAAAAAGATAAGGCGGCGGAGCTGTTTTCTGCTTTGCTGGCCAAGAACCCCTATAATTTTACGGCCAATAAGATGCTGGGCAGATATTGGATGGAAAAAGGGGAGATGGAAAAAGCCAAAAGCTACACGATTGAAGCGCTGGACGGAGGTACTGCCTCCGGAAACAGGGATCCAGAGACAACGGAGCAGTTAAGAAATATTAATGGCGAGCTGATAAAACAGTACCGGAAGTCCTTGGAGGAAAATCCAGACAATATGAAAGCGGTGCTGGAATTAGGCTGGTGTTATCTGCAGAACGAACGCCTGACAGATGGCCTAGCTCTCCTGGCGGGGAGAATTCCTGACGAGGAATTTCGGGAAGAGTACTATAATTTGATGGGGAAAATTTACTTTGCCAATGAGCAGCTTGAGCGGGCGAAAGAGTACATCGGGATTTGGATGGAATGTCTGGAGCAGCAGGCGGCAGTCCAGAAGCAGTCTGACGGGCAGGATAAAGATCCTCAGAAAGAAAAAAATCTCCGGAGGCGGATCACTGCCTGCGCCCTGATGGCCAGAATCTATAGGAAATATGGGGAGGGCGGAAAAACAGAAAATTTTGACATTGCTCTGGACTATATCAACCGGACTAGGAGCTTGGGCAGCCATGATCCGGCCTACTGGATGGAGAAAGCCGATATCTATAAAGCGCGGGCGGCGATGACAGGATCTAGGGAAGATTACCAGAAGGCAGCGGAGACGCTGACAGAACTTCTGGAAGAGGAGCCGGGATATTTTCCAGCTTATGTTATGCGTCAGGAGTGCCACAGTGCTCTTAGAGATGCTGGAGGGGTTTTGGAGGACTTTTTTCAGGCCCAAAATATATATGCCGGTCTTCCCCTCATCTACGAGGCGGCTGCAGAAGTCTACGTCGATTTGGAACGCTGGCCGGAGATGGAGGAGTTGGTGCGGGAGGCAGAGGCCAATCAGGCGGTGAGCCCGACATTGAAGATCTACCAGTTCCGGATGATGAGAGAGAGAGCTGAAACTCGGGAGGAGACAGAGAGAGTTCTGAACGGATTGAAAACGCTGAGAAAAGAGGCTGAGGACAGCACGGATGAAGAGAAAGCGCGGATCGAGGCAGAAATCTGTGTTACCCTCGGCGTTCTGGGCAGAATGGAAGAAGCATTGCAGGCTGCAGCAGAGGCTAAGAAGCTCAATGACAGAGAGGCACGGTACAGCTGGATTGAGGGAAATCTTCTGCGCCGCCTGGGCAGATACCAGGAGGCCATTAGAAGCTATCAGGAATGTGCCGATGCCTACGGGACTTCCCCATCTTATTATTATTATGTAGGCGAGTGCCGGGAGAAAATGGGCAGACAGAGGGAAGCGATTGCTGATTTCAAGAAGGCCCTGGAGCTGGATCCGGAAAATACCGACTGCCTGCGTCGGCTGACGGATATTTACCAGATGCTGTATGATAGGGAGGAGCGGCTAGAGGATTTCCGCGAGGGCGTGAAATATGCATCCCGCCGGATCGAGAGGGAGCCGTCCTCTTACGACTATGTCAATAGAGGGCTCTTTTATCTTCAGGCGGGACGCCTGGACGAGGCACTGAAGGATTTTTTGCAGGCGAAAGAACTGGATCAAAATAATCAGTACGCGTGGGTCAATGCCGGCTGTGTGTACAAACGGATGGGGGAATACGCGAAGGCTTTGGAATATGTAAAAAAGGCTATTACCTTGATGGATTCAGAACCCAGCAGCTATTTTTATGAAAACCTTGGGGATATTTACAGCCGGATGGGCATTTATGAAAAAGCCCTGGAAGCCTACCTGGAAAATCTGCGCCGCTATCCTAGAAACATTTCTGCGGCGGAGAAGGCGGCTGAGGCCTACTGCCGGGCAGGACAGTGGAGAGAGGCAATCAAGATTTGGCAGGACATATTTCTTCCGGACAGGCCGGGGGAGTTTTACGATAAAGCGTATCAGATCTATCGGGAAGCAGAAGCCTATCCTCTGGCGGAGGAAGCAATAGAGAAAGGCACTTCTTATACAGGCAGAGGAGAGGCTGCCTGCCGCAGGCTGGCGCTCCAGGTGCAGAGAGGCAAGCTGTTTTTATTTGGAAAGGCGCTGGAGAAAGCTAGAAAGCTCTGCAGAGAGGAGGAAGAATGTTATGAATCTGTCTGTCTGCTGGCTATCCAGTACTATTGGCTGAAAGGGAAAAAGAGCAAAGCGAAGCAGTATGCCGAACTGTGCAGAACCGCCCTGATGAAACAATATGGCCCGCAGGAAGCGTACCTGGAGGGGCTGTCCTGCAGAAAAAGCAGGCTGTACCGTCTCTTCCTCATTGCCCTGGGAATGGGGGAGGAGCCAGAAGCGGAGAGACTTTTGAAACAGCTCAGCTCCTGTACATGGTGCTACTGCTGCAATCATCAGTATTGTTTTGAAGAGGGCTGTGCCAGAGCCTACTATGCACTGCTGAGAGGCCGCAGGGAGGAGGCTCTGAGAGAGGCAGAGCGAGTCCGGCAGGAGGAAAAATTTTTTGAGAGTGCCAGTTTGATCGATAATATCATAAAAGGAGTCTGAAACGATGATAGTGGGAATTGATTTGGGCACGACAAACAGCCTGGTGGCGTACTATACAGAAGATGGCCCGAAAATCATACCGAACCGTCTTGGAAATCACTTAACGCCTTCTGTTGTCAGTGTAGATGAGAATGATGAAATCTGCGTGGGAGAAACTGCAGTGGAGAGGAGTCTCCTCTGCCCGGAAACGGCCGCTCAGGTATTTAAAAGGAGTATGGGAACCGGCAAGAAGTATCAGTTGGGATCTAGGACTTTTACCCCGGAAGAATTATCCTCTTTTGTCCTGCGGGCACTGAAGCAGGATGCGGAGGCTTACTTAAATGAGCCTGTGGAGGAGGCTGTCATCAGCGTGCCGGCATACTTTGATGACAAGAGGAGGAAAGCTACAAAGAGGGCAGGAGAGCTGGCGGGGCTGAAAGTGGAGCGTATTATCAGTGAGCCTACGGCAGCTGCCATCGCCTATGGTTTGTATGAAAAAAGCCGGGATACTCGTTTTCTGGTTTTTGATCTGGGAGGAGGGACGTTCGATGTCTCTATCCTGGAATTATATGACAATATTTTGGAAGTCAGAGCCGTCGCCGGAGATAACTATCTGGGCGGAGAGGATTTTACAGAGATTCTGGAAAAGGATTTTCTGGAGAAAATGGGGCTTGATGTCAACAAACTGGATCGGAAGCTGATGGCTCACATCCGGGATCAGGCGGAAAAATGCAAGATTGCCCTGTCTTCCGGCAGAGAGGCAGTGATGGCCTGCATGGTAGATGGGGAAAAAAAGGAGATGTCAGTCTCTTACCGCGATTTTGAAAAGGAATGTGAGCCCCTCCTTGAGCGAATCCGCAGGCCAGTCCAGAGAAGCCTCTCTGATGCCCGCCTAAAACTTTCGGATATTGATGAGATTGTCCTAGTAGGAGGAGGAACCAAATTTCAGGTGGTTCGCGACTTTATCATCCGCCTGTTCAAAAAGTTTCCAGACACTTCTGTTCACCCAGATGAGGCGGTAGCGCTGGGGGCAGCGGTTCAGGCCGCGATGAAGGAGAGGAGAAAAGAAGTAAAAGAAGTGATCCTGACGGATGTCTGCTCCTTTACTCTGGGGACAGAAGTAGTGGTAGAGAGGGGAAGAGGTATTTTTGAAAAAGGCCATTTTTGCCCCATCATTGAGCGGAATACTGTGATTCCGGCCAGCCGGACAGAGAGGTTTTATACCGTGTATGATGACCAGACGAAGATATCCATCTCTGTCCTGCAGGGCGAGAGCCGGTTTGCAGAAAACAATCTGCTGCTGGGAGAAATCTCTGTCAGCGTACCTAAGAATAAGGCAGGGGCAGAGGCTGTGGATGTAACGTATACCTATGATATCAATTCTATCCTGGAGGTGGAGGTGCAGGTTATCTCTACCGGGGAGAAGAAAAAGGTGATCATCAAAGGGAAAGACAGTACTATGACGGATGAGGAGATAACAGAGCGCATGGAAACCCTGGCTTATCTGAAGATTCCTCCCAAAGAGAAGGAGGAGAATAAGCTGCTTCTTCTGCGGGGAGAGAGGTTCTATGAAGAGAGTACTGGGGAGGACCGGATGGCTCTGGAATACCTTCTCCGCCGCTTTGAGGATGCCCTGGACTCCCGGGACAGCGGAAAGGTTGGCCAGGCCCGGGAGGAGCTTCAAGCAAAATTAAGAGAATTGGAGCAGATTTGACAGAAGGGGATAGACAACTAGTATGAATCGAAAAACATTTAGAAGGAGAGAATCGGCAGAATGAAAGCTCTTGTATTAGCGGAAAAACCCTCTGTAGCCAGGGATATCGCCAGGGTGCTGGGGTGCAGAAAAAAGCTGGACGGCGCCCTGGAAGGAGAACGGTATGTGGTGACCTGGGGGCTGGGCCATCTGGTGGAGCTGGCAGACCCGGAGGAATATGACGGAAGGCTGAAGGAATGGAAAATGGAGGATCTCCCCATGATACCTCATCCATTTCGGCTTACCGTGATCCGGCAGACCGCCAGACAGTACCGGGCGGTAAAAAAT
>CALWBQ010000052.1 GCA_944376125.1 uncultured Lachnospiraceae bacterium | reverse complement strand
ACCGTGCAGGTGTCCAACTTGCACTTGCAATTTGCGAAATAAATTTATCAAAAATTGTCCTTTTTTCCCGATCCTCAGATTATGTCTTTATGGAGGTGCAAAAGGGGGTGAAGTTATGGCGAGCCCTCTGGATAAGGAAACCATCGAATATTGCGACCGGTATCTGAAAGCAACCATTCGGAATATTCGATGTGACCATTTTGTTCATTTAGTCAAGCCCTCAAAGTATAATCTGACATTTGTGAATTTGGATCAATTTGAGAATGAGCTGGCTTCTGAAAAAACGGAGCCAGAAAACTCACTTTGCGAATACATAGATGTACCGGGGGCTCAAATTCCAATCCACGATCCCGAAATTTATCACGCCTTAATGTCATTATCCCCTATGCAACGTTCCATTTTACTGCAAAATATCATTCTCAAGAAAACGATAAAAGAACTATCCATACAATTTCACACCACTGAACGAAAAATCAAGTACCAAAAACACTTGGCGCTGGAAGAGCTAAAAAGGAGGATTTCATTTGAAAAATAAACCGCTTCCGGAGGAACTTATCCGGAAAGCTTTGGAGGGTGAGGAAAAAGGAGTGGAGAATCTATTGTGCTTTTACGCTCCCTATATTGACCGCTGCTCTAAGGTGGCCGTTTTCTATCACGGCGATCTCTATTACACCTGTATCGATAATGATCTCCGACAGGAAATCATCTGTGGTATGCTGGATGCCCTAGAACGGCTAAGAGCGAAATTGGGGTACCACCCGCAAGGTCCTGTCATTATTTTAAACCCTTTCTGTTAAATCTGTCTTTCGACTGATGATATCTGTACCTTGACAAACATGCCGGCTTTATCCGGCATCATGGTAGCACACTGCGGAACGATCCGGCGAGCGGCGCTTATGCGAATAACCTGATACTTGACACCTATCAGCCGCCACGACCCGGGATAATGAGCCTTGCCGTTGGAGCTTAGCAGTACTGCTGTTTTGGCAGCTATGGTAATCTTGCACCATAGAGCGGAGGTGGTATGAACCTTGTGCAATCATTGCACAAAGTCACTCCGCCGCAGTGTGTCCCCCTATGGAGGGGCCGAAATATCCATACACACCAAAGGAAGTGAAAACATCATGGAAATGTCTGTTGACCAAATCAAAGAGATTATCTGCTCGGATTCTGATATGAAGGAAACGATTGATGCTATGCCGCCCAATCTCTCTTTAAAGCACATTATCCGTTTCTTAGGTATGCCGGAATCCACAGTTTACAAAATTACGAGGCAGCCCTCTTTTCCCAAGTTGGATGTAGGGATCTCCTCGTTTATTGTTCCGCGGCCACTTTTTCTGTATTGGTACTACCAGCATTGTTTTTTTCCTTCAACCTAAAAAGCGTTATTTGACAAATCAAAAATAAGCGGTTATATTGACAATACGGCAGAACCTTGAAAATTCAATATATCTGCTTATGATGATTTCTTTGGTTTCAACAAATTTGCTCATCTTACTTCCAAACAGAAAGGTTGTTTGTTGAAATGAAAAAGAAGAAAAAAATCACCCGGGCCCCTAAGGGGTCCGGGCATATCAGGCAACGCAGTGACGGCAGTTATGAAGGGCAATATTACTTTGAAGGGGAGCGCCTGAGCATTTATGGAGAATCTTACGATGAAGTTCGGTCAAAACTGAATTTGATCCTAGACGATATCTACCACAAAAACTATAGCAAGGGCTGTATGATGCCATTGTGGGTCTATCTTTCCTACTGGGCTAAGAAGTATACAAATCTTCGGCCCGGCAGCGCCCCCAATTATCGCACTTATATTGAAGGGCATGTGCAAAATTCCCGCATTGGAAGTACTCCTTTAAAGCTGCTGACCTTGGATGACTTTCAAGCCTTTTTTAATCGTCTGAAAAAACAGGGACGCCTTGATGGGAAACCAGGAGGCTTGTCACCTAAATCCCTGCGCAATATCTATCAGATGATGAATCAGGCCTTGGACTATGCTGTCAGTCATCTGCGCTTTCTCACAACTAATCCCATGAACGGAGTAATCCTTCCCAAAGTGCCTAAGCCTAAAATCCAAGTGATGGATCGAGAGGATCAGCGAAAAGTCGAAACCTGTATACACCAGGAAGATATAGTGAATGAACTCCTTATCTATATTGACCTGTATACAGGCCTTCGCATCGGTGAGATCACCGCTCTCCAATGGCCGGATATTGCCCCGGATAAAAGCTCTTTCAGGATTACCAAAAGTCTGGAGCGGCTATACAAAGAAGACGCAAAAGAGCGGCCGGAATATATCCCTTTAGACCCTCAATGTTA
This sequence comes from uncultured Lachnospiraceae bacterium, assembly GCA_944376125.1. Classification (GTDB taxonomy): domain Bacteria; phylum Bacillota; class Clostridia; order Lachnospirales; family Lachnospiraceae; genus UMGS1370. The sequence goes on along the minus strand of CALWBQ010000052.1, from coordinate 2,097 downwards.
TGAGAAGCCCACCAAAACCGCCTTGTATTTTGGCCCGCCTAAAACAGAGAGCGGCAAAAGGATTGTGTACTGTATCGAAGCTGTCACGCGGGCCCTTCAAAAAATTGAAGAGTATCAAATAGAAAATGGCATCTACAATCCAAAAGGGTTTGTGTTCTTAACCAAACGCGGCACGCCTTATGAGCCGGATAACTACCGTTCCAAGGTATTCCGTCCGTTTTTGGCAAGGGCAGACTTGGCAGGGTACACCCCGCACTCGCTCCGGCATACCTTTGCCACCCGCGCTTTTGAGCTGAGCATTGACGCGCCGACGCTGGCCAGCCTTTTAGGCCATGCGCAGTCGTCTACAACCCTCAACATGTACGGCCATTCTAAGGAAAATCACCGAAAAGAGGCTATGCAAAAACTAAGCGCTATCGAATCAGATTCTTCCGATTCAGAATCTGCATAAATCATAGAAATTATGTGAGGCAGATTCAAAAAAGGGATCAATAGCGGTACGATTAGCGGTATAACCGCAGTAAACAGTGTCCGCAGCGGTCTTCCAAAAAGGAGGTAAAAATGTCATGATCTGGAGCATTAGCGGTATAAAATGCAACTTTAGCGGTATGGATTTTTGGGCATGGAAAAACCCGCAAAGCCAGTAGCCATGCGGGTTTCGGTGGTTGCGGGGATAGGATTTGAACCTATGACCTTCGGGTTATGAGCCCGACGAGCTACCGAACTGCTCCACCCCGCGCTATATTAAATTGTGCCCTCTAAATCGTAGGGTTATGAGCCCGACGAGCTACCGGACTGCTCCACCCCGCGATATTTCCCTCTTTTAGAGAGCTTATTAATAATACCATAGAAATCGCTCCCTGTCAAGAGGGGAAGAAGAAATATCTTGAAAAATAGTTTACATATTGTATAATTTAATTATAGATATACGAAAATTATCCGAAAACAGCCTCTTTAAAGGATTCCCACCACTCCACAATAGCAAAACGGATTTCATACTTAGGATCGCTTTCCACCAAATCCACCTGTTCGTCTGTGAGGGCTTGCTCCAGCTCTTCCTCCGGCTGGGCGGCGGGAAGGCAGAGAGGCGGATACAAGACGCACCACCAGTTATGCCCTTCTGCGTCACCAATGGTTATCCGCAAAGCGTCATACCGGCCGGCCGGCATGGTGACCTCCCCATACTGGCGGGTGTCAAAAAACATGTTGGTCAGTTCTGCTTTGACCGGATAGTCATAGCCCTGCTTTCTAATTTCGTCTTCCGCGATCTGCCGCACATTTTCCAACTGGGAGGCAACCTTTTGCTCAGCGTTTTGTTTTGTCTGGGCATAAAACAGATCCCCGGTCTCCGCCAGAATGCGGTCGCGGACCTGGAGTTTTAGCGCCTGGTCTTCCTGAGAATCGGAATTGGCCAGAATATGCAGCCGTAAAACCTGCTGCCGGATCTGGCTGCACTGGGATGCAAAGCTTCCTACGCTGCAAAAAACGATCGAGCAGATCAACCCGATCACCAGCGCGATTTCCCATTTGTAAATTCGTTTCATAAAAAAATCCGTCCTTTATAAAGCTTGTTGGCTTTAGTGTGGACGGAATTTTTTTCCTTTAATCATTAAAGATTATTTTTATGGAAAGCGATTTTTACAGGGATGTTTTTACTCCTCATCGCAGATGATCGCGCCGTACTCCAGCGGCTGACAGAGGAAAATCGCTTCCATGTCATCCTCCAGCTGGTTTAAGCAGCGGGAGGCTTTCCGTTTGCTGTCAAACAGGCCGAATACCGCGGAACCGCTTCCGGTCATCATGCTGCCCAAAGCGCCGGCTTCCAGCATTTGCTCCTTGATCTGCTGGACAAAGGGGGCTTTGACTGCGTCTTCCAGTACGTTTTGCATGGAGGTGCCCAGCTGTTCCAGATTCCCGGAGACGATCTCCGCTACCAGCTGATCCACGTCCGGGTGCTTTTTCGGCTTATGTTGGTCATAGGCTTTATACGCCTCGGCGGTGCTGATCCCTTCGTGGGGCTTGGCCACCACAAACCAGCAGTCCTCCGGCAGGTTGGGAAGGGGGGTGAAGATATCGCCCACGCCTTCCGCCAGCATG
>CALWBQ010000051.1 GCA_944376125.1 uncultured Lachnospiraceae bacterium | reverse complement strand
CTGTGACCGCCATGACCTGGGCTGTGAATAAAGGTGTCATCAATGGCAGCGACGGCCTCTTGCTTCCCCAGGCAACCGCTACCCGTGCCCAGGTTGCCCAGATGTTTTTAAACGCTGCCTCCGTTCTCTCGTCGGACCAGCTGCTGCCCCAGGAGGAACGACCCGATCCAGACCTCACCCCCTCCTTGATAGATACTATCGACGTGAACTTCGTTATGGACAGCCTGGCTTACGTGGTCAGCCCTCAGGCGACATATACAGGCGACATGTCAACATCCGCCTGGCACAGCACAGCGTCTGTGTGGCTGGCGAACGCCTATTCAGCCTATTCCCCCAGTGGATATGACGCCCCCACTCCTGTTGCGGAGGAAGATTTTCTGACTATCGTAAACTCTTCCTGCGTGCTCAACGGCACTGCCTTAAATAAAGCCATTGAGCTATTGGGCGGAGATCCGGAAACCGTGCTGGCTGGACTCTATTCCTATTGGCCTCACGCAGGGTCCCCCCTTGACACCATCCGACCCATGGGAGATCGGATGTTATGGCGGCTTCCTGGCCGGGGCGGAGTGACCATCACTAACTTGCGGGCAGATTCCATGATCGAGCAAAACGGTGGTGTAACCCTGACCTACAGCTTTCAGCTGGAGCAGGTAGGCGGTTGGATTTACCAATACCAGGGAAAAGCCTTCTTGGTAGAGAGCGACAACACGCTCGGCTATGCCATCCAGTGGTATCAGTGCGATATGGTGCGCTAAACAGATTCCTGACAAACTTAGGCAAGCGCCGACTTCCAAAAATGGGAGAACGGCGCTTGCCCTGTCTTCTATCTTTAGAATCTGAACGATTTACTTCTCGGTCCCTGCCAGTTTCCCCAGAGTGAAGACAGCGCCGCAGGAGTCGCAGGCATACTGGTACCGGTAATACTTCACCCTGCTGGTGTCGATCCGAATAGGCTTATCGTGGGAATGAGGCATCTCCCCATGGAGAGTCACATGGCCCTTGTGCTTGCGCAATTTGCCTCCGCATCGGGGGCAGATCTTCTTGCCAAAGAGGAAGTACCACATCTCTCTGGGGGTAAAGGAATAACAAAAGGCGGTGTGCTTCACAGGTTTAGGTGATTTGGCAGCGGCCATGACAAGGCCCCCTCTCGTTTTCTTCATTATCCGGCAGACAGACTGCCCTTGTCAAGGGCCTTTCTTTAGAGTCATGGCAAGTTCCGCTTTACGGTAAAAAAGTAAGAACAGGCCCGCTAAAACGAACCTGTCCTCTGCGCTTATTTTTCCAATTCTGCCATCAGTTCCTCGATGGTCTTACCGCTCTGGGCAAGCTTCTCCATGAGGGCTTCCATCTGGGCCTTCTTGGCTTTTCTTGCCTCTCTGGCCTTTGCAGCGGCCTCCTGGCGGCGAGCTTTTACCTCCGCGGGGTCACCCTTGAGGCGAACGGGTTTCTCCGGACGGTTCTTTAATTCAATCAGATGTTCTTTCTTGGCCTTGGCCTTTTCCAGAGCTTCCTGATTTTTGGTTAACGCAGCTTTCCGCTCGTTGAGCTTCGCCTCTGTCTCGGCAATCAGCTGGGCCCGGGATTGGATCAGCTCCTCAAGCTGCTTGATCTTTGCATCCGCCATGGCAATCCGTTCATCAAACGTGGGGTAGGGCTTGCGAGTTTTCTTCTCCCCTGCCGGTTCCTTTTTAGCTGCTCCAGATCCTTTTACTCCACGTGCCATGGTTCTCTCTCCTTTGCTTTGTATTGTTCTTTATTTTCATTATACTGCATATGCCCAAAAATGCAAGGGGGTAAATTTGCAGATCTTTGCAGAATGACACTTTATTTGTGAGAGAAATGAGCCACTCCTAACTTAGACTACTTGTAACCATTATGTTCCGCTACCTGAATCAGTAAACATTGACCATGCGAAAGGACCAGTGTATAGTAACAATCCTCAGAACAGAGACACTTGATGCCTTACCCATGATTGTAGGCAGGATCGTCTCTGCGACTTTCCTAAAAGAGTTTTCCCTCCCAGGTAATACTTAAGTCAGCCAAAGAGTTGTAATGAGATTGAGCTCCCCTGGCAACGGATCTCAATTTGTGATATTATGAGGCCAGAGAAATTCAGGCAAAGGAAGGATTGCCATGCCGTTTTATATGATTCGTGGGGATATTACCAAACTGCAGGTGGACGCCATCGTCAATGCGGCCAACAACACCCTATTGGGGGGCGGCGGAGTGGACGGAGCGATCCACCGGGCAGCGGGACCAAAACTTCTGGAAGAGTGCCGTACCCTGGGCGGCTGCGAAACCGGCCAGGCGAAACTGACTGGGGGATACAATCTTCCAGCCAAATATGTCATCCACACAGTGGGTCCTATTTGGCGGGGCGGGAATCGCGGAGAACGGGAGCTGCTCGTCTCATGCTATAGAAATTCCCTGGAATTGGCTAGTAAAGAGGGCTGCAAGACCCTGGCTTTCCCCCTTATCTCCGCCGGAGTCTACGGCTACCCGAAGGACCAGGCCGTCCAGGTGGCCGTGGAGACCATCCAGTCTTTCCTCCTTACCCACGACGTAAGCGTGACCCTGGTCCTGTTCGACCGTGACGCTGCTACCGTCAGTAAAAGCCTATTTACCGATATTTCCTCCTATATTGACGCTCAGTTCATAAAAGAGCATGCAGATCAAGGCCCGGAATGCGTTCGCAGGGAGGTTGCCTTTTACCGGGACGCAGTAAAGGGTATGCCCATGTCCGCCGGTGTTCCAGGTTCTCAGAAAGAGGCCCTCTCTCATATCGATGAAAGCTTTTCTCAAATGCTCCTTCGGAAGATCGATGCTGCCGGCCTCACTGATGCCGAGTGTTATAAAAAAGCAAACATCGACCGCAAGTTATTTTCCAAGATTCGTAACGATCCTCACTACCGTCCCAGCAAGGCTACGGCCCTGGCTTTCGCCATTGCTCTGGAGTTGGATTTAAACGAGACTCAAGAACTGCTCAGGAAAGCCGGCTTTACCCTGTCCCACTTCCAGAAACTCGATATCATCGTAGAGTACTTCATCCTTCACGGAAACTACGACATCTTCCAAATCAACCAAGCGTTATTCGCCTTTGACCAAAGTCTCCTTGGCGGATAAAAATGTCGCCTGTGAGGCGACCAAATACCCGGAATGGCACCTCCAGATGGTGATTGATGACCTTCTCTTTTCCAATCCATTCCAATGTGGGCATGGGTTGTTCCTCCCTGTCGCTGTTGTCACAAAAGATCTTTCCCGTATGGGAAGGACTAAATTTTCTATCAGTAAATACTTATTCCAATGATGCCCCAAAAGCCCGCTGCACTTCATCGGAGTCCTTGCCGGAGATCGTTCTGCCGGTAGCTGTTTCGATTGCACGAAGCAATTTTTTTGCCCGGTCGATGATGAAATCCTGGAATTGATTGTTTCTCAGCAAGGTGTGGTCAATCCAGTGTGTCTCCACATAGCCATCCAAATCCGACGGCATTACGGAGCCTTTTTTTTCAAGCCTTTCCAGATAGACAGACGGGGCGACACCGCCGATTTCCCGATTGCTGCTTGCAGAAATCGGTGTTTTATTCACGATGCTGTTCCATTTGAGCTTATCGTATTTTTGCCAGATACAATAATCTTTGGGGAAAATATGATGTATATCAATCTTTTCATTTGAGTATGTCGAGAAATCCATCTCTGCGCCGGAAATGAAATCACGGGCATGGTTCTTTAGAATCAGCGCCATGATGCCCTTGTACGCCGCAGACTGTCTGGATTGCAAGCTGAGAAGGCGTGTCGGGTTGAAGAAGAAATCAGTAACCGTTTTGGGAAGATCACCGTTACCTGTAATCCACTTGATAACCTGCGTAATGTCATTGGCGTACCTTGTCTCATTCGCCGAGCCGTACAGTTCACCAAACACACCGCACCAATACCACTGCTTTACCATGTTCTTAGCAGTGGTCGTGTTAATCCGGTTCTCATTCATTAGCACTGTGCAGATGGCTGCAAGAGGAATAAGCTGTGTGCTGTACGGAAGGTCACGGCTCGAAAATACCCGTTCCTCTTGCAGCAATTTAGCTGCCAGAGAGAATCCTTTGCAAAGGTCATCCGCATACTTCCGATAAGATGCCAGACTTAAAGCCAACACATCCTTTTTCTTACAACTTACCGTTCCGCCCGACTGGAATGAGGAGAGCAGCGTAAGAGCTGTCAGAAAATCAGTGGCGGTCACAATGTTCAGCAGATCGCCTGAGAAATATTTTTCTTTGCGTTCTTCCCAATCCTTACGCAGCGGAAAATCATCCATCGCAAAAATTGCGGTGACAAGCTCAAAAACAGTCAAGGAAACGCCGCCGGTATTCACATTCTCAAAGA
>CALWBQ010000050.1 GCA_944376125.1 uncultured Lachnospiraceae bacterium | reverse complement strand
TGGCTCAATTGGCAGAGCAGCTGATTTGTAATCAGCAGGTTATCGGTTCGAGTCCGATTATCGGCTTTATGGACCTTTAGCTCAGTTGGTTAGAGCAACCGGCTCATAACCGGTCGGTCCTGGGTTCGAGTCCCCGAAGGTCCACTCAGGAATTTAGTGCAGAAGATAATATGTTATATGATTATATGGCCCGGTGGCTCAGTTGGTTAGAGCGCCGCCCTGTCACGGCGGAGGTCGTGGGTTCGAATCCCATCCGGGTCGTTTCCTTTTGTCTACAAGTGAAGAGAGGATAGCATTTGGGGTCTTAGCTCAGCTGGGAGAGCATCTGCCTTACAAGCAGAGGGTCACAGGTTCGAGCCCTGTAGGCCCCATTTTGTGCCGTAGTGGCGGAACTGGCAGACGCCCGGGACTTAAAATCCCGTGGGTAGTGATACCCGTACCGGTTCGATTCCGGTCTGCGGCAGGCAAAAAGTCTTGAGTGATCAAGGCTTTTTTTGTTTTTCGGGGAAAACGGTACCCTTATGAAGTGTTTTGCAGAATGTGCATCCGCGCGTAACAGAGATTTGCCGCGGACATTTTGCTGGCGGAACTCTTTGTACTGGGAGGAAATTGGGATTGTACTTTGTTGATTTGCCGCTGGAAATGCCGTATAATGAAAAAAATGGCTGAGCCAGGTGATTAACAGTAATTAGAGGAGTATAGAACTATGCATGATAAATTGACTGAAAATGATATTAAAAAGATGGAGGAGGAGATTCAGTACCGGAAACTTGTTGTCCGGAAGGAGGCCATTGAGGCGGTAAAAGAAGCCAGAGCCCATGGGGATCTGAGCGAAAATTTTGAGTATCATGCCGCCAAGAAAGATAAAAATCAAAATGAAAGCCGAATCCGTTACTTGGAGAAGATGATCAAAACAGCTCAGGTCATATCTGACCAGTCAGCCGACGATGAGGTAGGGATGAATAATACGGTAGAGCTCTATTTTGAAGACGAGGATGAGACGGAAACGTACAAGATCGTTACGACCGTCCGGGAAAATTCGCTAGAGAATAAAATCAGCACAGAATCGCCCCTCGGCAAGGCGATTTTCCGGAAGAAGGCGGGAGACAGGGTATTTGTCAGCTTGGATGGAAACAGAGGATATTACGTTACCATCCGGTCGATCGATAAGACAACTGACGACAGCCAGGATCAGATTCGCCGATATTAGTCATGGAGGAAAACCTGGCTGATTTGCTGGAAATAAGACAGGAATTTTGGAGGAATTTTGAATTGATAATAATATCACAATATGAGATAATAGGGGGAGATGGGCAAACTGCCCAAATTGTGTTGTGATGAATGACGATATGGAGGAAAAAATAATGAAGGTAACAATTTGTATTGGGAGTGCATGTCACCTGAAAGGGTCCAGGGAGATTGTTCAAAAAATGCAGGAGCTGGTGGCAAAAAACGGGGTTGCGGATAAAGTGGATTTAAATGGAGCTTTTTGCAGCGGAAACTGTGTCAACGGCGTCTGTGTTACCGTGGACGGAACTCTGTTTTCCCTTCAGCCGGAGAACACAGAGGCGTTTTTCGAGAAGGAAATCCTTGGGAGGCTGTAAGGAATGAATATTATTGATTTCAAAGGAGCTAAGTGCAAGCATTGCTATAAATGTGTCCGGTACTGCGATGTAAAGGCAATTATGATCAAGGATCAGAAAGCGGAGATTATACCGGAGCGCTGCGTGCTGTGCGGCCACTGTCTGATTGTCTGTCCACAGTCTGCAAAGACTTTGGTTAGCGATTTGGATAAGGTTCAGTACATGATTGCTCGCGGTGAGACAGTGGTAGCTTCCATTGCTCCATCCTATATGGGACTGCTGAAGCACAAGACCATAGGGCAGGTAAACGCTGCACTGCGCCGTCTGGGTTTTGCCGATGTGCGGGAGACTTCCGAGGGCGCAGCTTTTGTAACAGAAGAATATAACCGCCTTCTGGAAGAGGGGCAGATGGAAAATATTATTACGACATGCTGCCCAAGCATTAATGATCTGATTGAGATCTACTATCCCCAGCTGGTTCCCTATATGGCACCTGTGGTTTCGCCCATGGTGGCCCATGGAATGCTTCTGAGAAAAGAGTACGGGCCTAATGCCCGAATTGTGTTTATCGGGCCGTGTATTGCTAAAAAGAGGGAAGCATCGGATCCGAGACATCCCGGGTATATCAACGCTGTTTTGAATTTTAACGATATTGAGGCATGGCTGAAGCAGAAACAGATTGTGATTGAAGAGTGTGAGGATTTGCCCTTCCGAAAGCTGGATCCGAAAGTAAATCGTCTCTATCCGGTCACCAACGGTATCGTCAGCTCAGTTTTGACCACTAGGAAAAAAGTTGATCAGTATAAAAAGTTCTACGTCCACGGCACTGCAAACTGCATGGATCTGTGTGAAAGCATGGTAAGAGGAGAAATCTCAGGCTGCTTTATTGAAATGAATATGTGCTCCGGCGGCTGTATCAAAGGCCCCACGGTCAATGACAAGAGCATCTCCCGCTTTAAGGTTAAGCTGGAGATGGAGGAGACGATTGCCAAGGAGGCTCCGGAGGAGTCTAAGATGGAAGAGATGGCAGAGGGAATTTCTTTTCAGAAGATATTCGAAGACCGTTCACCTAAGGATGTGATGCCTACGGAGGAACAGATCCAGGAGATTTTGAGAAAAACTGGAAAATACAAACCGGAAGATGAGCTGAACTGCGGGGCCTGCGGATATCCCACCTGCCGGGAGAAGGCTATTGCAGTGTTTCAGAAGAAGGCTGAACTGGAGATGTGTATTCCTTATATGCACAGCAAGGCAGAGTCCCTGTCCAACTTGGTTATGGAGACTTCTCCCAACATTGTGATTATTGTGGACCGGGACATGAAGATTCTGGAGTGTTCCGATGTAGTGGAGAAGTATTTTGGGAAAACCCGGGCAGAGGCTTTGCAGATGTACTTGTTTGAATTTATAGACCCATCTGATTTTCAGTGGGTATTCGATACAAAACAGAATATTCACGGGAAAAAGGTGACATATGCAGAGTACCATCTGTCCACTCTTCAAAATCTGGTGTACATAGAGAAGGAGGATGCTGTGCTGGCTACCTTTATCGACATTACCAGAGAGGAGGAACAGAGCCGGGAAGAGTATGAGAAAAAGCTGGACACCATTGATCTGGCCCAGAAAGTCATTCACAAGCAGATGATGGTTGCCCAGGAGATCGCCGGACTTCTCGGGGAAACTACGGCGGAGACCAAAACGACCCTGACAAAGCTGTGCCAGTCGCTGCTGGAAGACGGAAGTGAAAGCGAGGTCAAGTAAATGGGGATCACCGTGGATGTGGCTTATAAAAGCCTGAATAAATTTACAGAAATTCTCTGCGGAGATAAGGTAGAGCTTTTAGAGACAGAAGACTCCAACATTATGATTCTGGCTGATGGCATGGGGAGCGGCGTAAAAGCCAATATTTTAGCCACTCTCACATCGAAAATTTTGGGGACCATGTTTTTAAATGGAGCTTCTCTGGAGGAGTGTGTGGATACGATTGTCCAGACTCTCCCTGTCTGCCAGGTGAGGAAAGTTGCTTATTCCACTTTCAGCATTCTGCAGGTCTTCCACAACGGGGATGCCTACCTGGTAGAGTTTGACAATCCGGGATGTATTTTTATCCGAAACGGTGTTCTGCAGAAAATCCCTCAGAATATCAGAGAAGTGGAAGGAAAGAAGATCAATGAGTTCCGCTTTAAGGTTCAGAGAGGGGATGCCCTGATTCTGATGAGCGACGGGACGATCCATGCTGGTGTAGGAGAGCTGCTGAACTTTGGATGGCTGTGGGAAGATATTGCCCAGTATGCTGTGAAAGAGTATTATAAAACCATCTCTGCAGCTCGCTTGGCGGCAGCCCTCAGCAGAGCCTGCGATGAGCTGTATCAGTTTAAGCCTGGGGACGATACAACGGTGGCAGTGATGCGGATCATCGATCAGAAGCCGGTTCATCTGATGACCGGGCCGGCCAGCAATCCCGATGACGATGTGCGTATGGTGAGGGATTTTATGTCGGATGAATCTGCAAAAAAGATCGTCAGCGGAGGCACCAGCTCTACGATCGTGGCCAGGGTATTAAACAAAACTATGGATGTATCTCTGGAATATACAGACCCGGAGATACCGCCTATTGCATATATAGAGGGAGTCGATCTTGTTACAGAAGGTGTGCTGACATTGAACCGCACCCTTCAGCTCATTCGCCGCTATGTCAAGAACGAGAGCATTACAGAAGACTTCTTTTTGGAATTGGATAAAAAGAACGGCGCATCTATGATTGCCAAGGTGCTGATTGAAGACTGCACGGAAGTCCACATGTATGTGGGAAAAGCGATCAACAGCGCCTACCAGAATCCCAACCTCCCCTTCGACTTGGGAATTCGTCAGAATTTGGTAGAGCAGCTGAAACATGCTATCGAAGATATGGGAAAGAAAGTTTCTGTAACATATTATTAATTAGGAGGAAGTGTTATGATCACCAATGACGCTACAATTTTGCGGTTAAAGCACGAGGTCCTGTATGAGGTCGCAAAGCGGGCCTGGGAGGGAACGCTGGAGCAGGAGCGGGATGAGATCCCCTATAAAATGATACCAGGGCCCCAGGCGCAGTATCGCTGCTGTATCTATAAGGAGCGGGAACTGATTAAACAGAGAGTGAGATTGGCGGAGGGGAAATGCCCTACCGGCCGCGAAAGCAGAAATGTAGTTCAGGTTATCAACGCAGCGTGCGAGGAATGTCCGATCGCATCGTATATCGTGACTGACAACTGCCGGAAATGTATGGGGAAGGCATGCCAGAATTCCTGCCATTTCGGAGCTATCAGCATGGGACAGCACAGGGCTCACATTGATCCCAGCAAATGTAAGGAGTGTGGAAAGTGCGCCCAGGCATGTCCTTACAATGCCATTGCCCATCTGGAGAGACCATGCAAGAAGGTATGCCCGGTGGATGCCATTACATATGACGAATACGGTATTTGTCAGATCGACGAGGAAAAATGCATTCAGTGCGGAGCCTGCATCCACAGCTGCCCGTTTGGGGCTATTGGCTCTAAGACGTTTATGGTAGATGTCATCAATCTGATCAGAGCTGGAAAGGATGTCGTAGCCATGGTGGCTCCGGCAACGGAAGGGCAGTTCGGCAAAGACATTACTATGGCAAGCCTGAAGACAGCTCTCAAAAAAGCTGGATTTTCTGATATGGTGGAAGTAGGGCTTGGCGGTGATATGACCGCGGCCTACGAAGCACAGGAGTGGGCGGAAGCCTATAAGGAAGGAAAGAAAATGACTACTTCCTGCTGCCCGGCTTTTGTCAATATGATCAAACAGCATTTTCCGCAGCTGCTGGACAATATGTCCACCACAGTTTCCCCGATGTGTGCAGTATCCAGGTATCTGAAGACAGTCCGCCCAGGTGTCATAACGGTTTTTATCGGGCCGTGTATCGCAAAAAAAAGCGAGACCTTGGATCTGAATATCAAAGACAATGCGGATTATGCCATGACATTCGGCGAAATGCGGGCCATGCTGAGGGCAAAGGATATTGCTTTTGAGCCGGAGGAAAACAGCTATCAGGAGAGTTCCGTATTTGGAAAGCGATTTGGAAACGGCGGAGGAGTGGCGGCTGCCGTCCTGGAATGCTTCAAAGAAATGGGGGAAGATATTGAGCCCAAGGTGGCCAAATGCAGCGGAGGCGCCGAGTGCAAGAAGGCGCTGCTCCTGCTGAAAGTGGGCAAGCTGCCGGAAGATTTTATAGAGGGGATGGCCTGCGTGGGAGGCTGCGTTGGAGGTCCCAGCAAGCATAAAGCAGAGATGGAGGCAAAGAAGGATCGGGATGCTCTGATCGCGGCGGCGGATGGCAGAAAAGTCCTGGAGAACTTAAAGAAATATCCTATGGATCAGTTCTCCATGCACAGACACTAAAACTGGAGGCTAGTTGATGAAGAAAGTTGGAAAGAAATTCTGGACGGCAGGTCTGGCGGCAGGTTTTCTCCTGGCCGCACTGTCCTGCACGGCCTATGGAAGCCAGGAGGGACCAGGTGTGGAAAATGGACAGGAGCTCCCGGCAGGGGGAATGTACAGCGGCGGTGTGATTCGGAGAGACAGCAAAGCGGTAATGGAATCTGAGAAAGCCGCATCATCTGGACAGGCAACTGAGGCAGAGGAGAGCGAGGTGTCAGAGACTGTGCAGAACACCTTGCCAGGAATGTCAGTGGATTCGCTGTCCGGCCTGACCTATGACATCAGGCAAATTCAGGCGGCTAAGGCTGAGGATGTAGAGCAGATGATCGTGATTTCCGGCCATGATGGAAGCTATGCTCGAGTGACGATGTACCAGAAGAACAGAGATCCTCAGGATGCATCTAGCTATGAGTGGACGGTGCTTGTAGATGCAGAGGGGCGCATGGGGCGCAGAGGCATGGGAAAAGAGATCGAGGGGGATGAAAAAACACCGGTTGGCCTGTATACGGCGGGGATGGTGTTTGGAAACAAAGAAAATCCTGGGACTCAGCTTCCCTACACCCATGTGACACCTACTCAGTACTGGGTAGGGGACAGCGGTTCCCCGTATTACAACCAGTTTGTAGATACCCAGGTGGTCGGAGATGTGTTCGACAAAGCGGCATCGGAGCATCTGTCTGCCTATGGTGCAGTGTACAATTACTGTATCGATATGGGGTACAATCCGGAAGGGACTCCCCATAAGGGTTCTGCCCTTTTCCTCCACTGTACCAACGGCTACGGAACGGCCGGCTGTGTAGGAATTCCGGAAGAATCGATGAGACAGATTGTCTGCTGGCTGAAGCCCGGAGCAAAATTTCTTTTAGACGAGGCGGATAAGCTGGCGGGATATTGAGAAACATAAAGTGAAAAAACGGCGCTTGAAGGCAGGTACCAGATTAGGATGCCGCCTTGAAAGCGCCGCTTTTTTTGATTAGGAGAAATATTTTTCTTTCACAATCGATACCGGCATTTCCTGGCCTGTCCACAGGCGAAAGGCTTCAGCGCCCTGATAGAGGAGCATAGGGAGGCCATTTACTGTTCTGCACCCGGCAGCCTTTGCCATCTTTAAGAGCTTTGTCTCAGCAGGATTATAGATAATGTCAGCCACAAACAGCTTGGATGAAAGCCACGAGATGTCCGGGATCAGGCACCGGTCGGTCTCCGGAGCCATCCCGATATTGGTGGCGTTGACCAGAAAGTCGGCAGAGGCGATCTGCCTTCGGAGCTCGCTGGAATCGTAATCATGGAGAGAAATCTGGCAGGATGTCCGGGTCTTTAAGGTCTCTGTGAGGTTAATGGCTCTGCCGGCGTGAGGCCCTGACATACGGCTGAATACAGCGATCTCTCCGAAGCCGTCTAGGGCAGATTGAACCAGGATTGCGGTTCCTGCGCCGCCGGTACCCATGAGAACCATCTTCTTGCCGGCAAAATCCTGTCCGGCCTCTCTCAGGGAACGAAGAAATCCTGCCCCATCGGTAGTGTGCCCTGTCAGGATGCCGCCGTCATTGACAACGGTATTGACAGCGCCGCAGATCTGTGCGGCAGGAGACAGATGGTTGCAGAGAGCGGCCATTTTATTTTTGCAGGGCATAGTTAGATTGAAGCCGCGGCAGTTTAACTGCTTTAGGCCCTCCACCGTTTTTTCAAGGGTTTCCTCTGTGGTCTCAAAAGCCAGATAGCAGAAATCAAGGCCCAGCTGGCGAAACCCCTCGTTGTGCATCATCGGGGATTTGCTGTGGGCCACCGGACTGCCCAGCAGGCAGATGAGGCGGGTTCGGCCGGTTATTTCATAAGGCGGGATTGTCTGTGCCATAGCAGTGTTCCTCCAAAAAGTAGTGTATATTTGTATGCAAAGTTCTAGTTCAGTATATCACAGTTTCAGGAGGTCAGCAAGCAATGGTGAAAATGTACTATATTCGCAGGGGAGGGCGAAGAATCGCATCATATAAAATATCTAAAAAATACAATTAATAAGGATAATTATATTGCAATTTGCCCAAATATATACTATAATGGTATTCAGAGATGTTGCCAAAAGCGCATCACTTGTTGAAAAATAAAGGAGGATGATGTTATTATGAAAAAAAGAATTTTTGCATTAGCGGCGGTTTCCGCTATGGCGCTGGGACTTGCCGGCTGCTCATCAGGCGGGACAGAAACCACTGCAGCAGCTACTGAAGCTGCTGAGACTACCGCAGCAGAGGCTGCTGATACCACTGCTGCAGAAGAAGCAGCTCCGGCAGAGGAAGCCTCCGGGGAGGTTGCCAATAAGGACAAACCTCTGGTGTGGTTTAACCGTCAGCCCTCCAACAGCTCCACCGGTGAGCTTGATATGGCGGCTCTCAGCTTTAATGAGGATACCTATTATGTAGGTTTCGATGCCAATCAGGGTGCTGAACTTCAGGGTACTATGGTAAAAGAGTACATTGAAAACAATATTGATACCATCGACCGGAACGGCGACGGTATTATCGGCTATGTTTTGGCAATCGGTGATATCGGACATAACGATTCCATCGCCCGTACCAGAGGTGTTCGCAAGGCTCTGGGCACAGGAATTGAAGCAAACGGAGAAGTCAACAGTGATCCGGTCGGAACCAATACAGATGGTTCCTCAGCAATTGTACAGGACGGCTCCATCGAAGTAAATGG
Source organism: uncultured Lachnospiraceae bacterium (assembly GCA_944376125.1). Lineage (GTDB taxonomy): Bacteria > Bacillota > Clostridia > Lachnospirales > Lachnospiraceae > UMGS1370. The sequence continues at coordinate 95,103 of CALWBQ010000050.1, read as the reverse complement.
CAAGACCTATATTGTACGTGAGCTGGCCTCTCAGGAAATGAAGAATTCTGCAGGTGCTACATGGGACGCAGCGACGGCAGGAAATGCTATCAATACTTGGTCAGCTTCCTTCGGCGATTCTATTGATGTAGTTGTCTCCAACAACGACGGCATGGGCATGTCTATGTTCAATGCGTGGTCAAAGGACAATCAGGTCCCGACGTTTGGTTATGATGCCAACAGCGATGCGGTGGCTGCTATCGCAGAGGGATACGGCGGAACCATCAGCCAGCACGCAGATGTACAGGCTTATCTGACCCTTCGTGTTCTGCGCAACGCACTGGACGGCGTGGATATTAACACAGGTATTGCTACCGCTGATGATGCAGGCAATGTTCTCAGCGATGATGTATACGTATATAATGCTGACGAGCGTTCCTACTATGCACTGAACGTTGCTGTCACGGCTGAAAACTACCAGGATTTCCTGGATTCCACAGTTGTCTACGCTCCGGTTTCCAACCAGCTTGATGCGGCGGCTCATCCGTCCAAGAAAGTTTGGCTGAATATCTACAATGCAGCAGATAACTTCCTGAGTGCAACTTATCAGCCGCTTCTTCAGAAGTACGATGATCTGCTGAATCTGGAAGTTGACTACATCGGCGGCGACGGCCAGACTGAGTCCAATATCACCAACCGTCTGGGCAACCCGAGCCAGTACGATGCATTTGCCATCAACATGGTTAAGACAGACAATGCGGCTTCCTATACAGGATTGCTTAGTCAGTAATATTGATTGAGCGGATTGCTCAACCGGTAATATCAGATAAGAATGGCTTGTTATTAGGGAGAAGGAATTCTCCCTAATAACATTATTGAACGGAAAACAAGGCAGTGTCAGAGTTTGATGAGACTGCCAATCACAGATACAGGGAGTAAAAAGAATGGCAGATAAGAAAGATGATATCGTCTTATCAATACGCGGTATGAGCAAGTCCTTTGGCCGAAACAGGGTGCTTGACCATATCAACCTGGATTTAAAGCGCGGAACTGTCATGGGGCTTATGGGCGAGAACGGGGCCGGCAAGTCCACGATGATGAAGTGTCTTTTCGGAACATACCAGAAGGACGAAGGAAAAATCTTTTTGAATGGCAAGGAGATCAGCTTTTCGGGTCCTAAGGATGCACTGGAAAACGGAATCGCAATGGTTCACCAGGAGCTGAATCAATGCCTGGAAAGAAACGTCATCGACAATTTGTTCCTGGGGCGCTATCCAGTTAATTCTATGGGCGTCGTTGATGAAGGCAGAATGAAAAAGAAGGCTTCCGAGCTTTTCAGAAAGCTGGGAATGACTGTTAACCTGACTCAGCCTATGCGGAACATGTCTGTATCGCAGAGGCAGATGTGCGAGATTGCCAAGGCAATTTCCTACAACGCAAAGGTCATTGTTCTGGATGAGCCGACTTCATCCCTTACGATACAGGAAGTCAATAAGCTCTTCGAGATGATGAGAATGTTAAAGGCGCAGGGAATTTCCCTGATCTATATCTCCCACAAAATGGATGAGATTTTCGAGATCTGCGATGAGATCTCGGTTCTTAGGGACGGCAAGCTGGTAATGACAAAAGAGTCAAAAGAGACTAATATGAATGAGCTGATAGCAGCCATGGTAGGCCGATCTCTTGAAAACCGCTTCCCGCCGGTGGATAATGAGCCGAAAGATGTTATTTTATCTGTTCAGCATCTGTCCACGAAATTTGAACCTCATCTTCAGGATATCTCGTTTGATGTCAGAGAGGGGGAGATTTTTGGCCTGTACGGACTGGTGGGAGCCGGCCGTACGGAGCTTCTGGAAACCATATTTGGTGTTCGTACCAGAGCGGCAGGCCGGGTATACTTTAATAACCGGCTGATGAATTTTAACAATGCGAGAGAGGCCATTGACCACGGTTTTGCCATGATCACGGAGGAACGTAAGGCAAACGGGCTGTTCCTTAAAGGCGATCTTACATTCAACACTACAATCGCAAATCTGGAACAGTATAAATCTGGTGTGGCTCTTTCGGATACAAAGATGGTGAAGGCCACTGCAAACGAGATTAAGATCATGCACACAAAGTGTATGGGGCCGGATGATATGATTTCAAGCCTTTCCGGCGGAAATCAGCAGAAGGTCATCTTTGGTAAATGGCTGGAGCGCAGGCCGCAGGTATTTATGATGGATGAGCCTACAAGAGGCATTGACGTCGGTGCAAAATACGAAATCTATGAATTGATTATCAACATGGCGAAACAGGGGAAGACGATTATTGTTGTCTCCTCAGAGATGCCGGAGATTCTCGGAATTACGAACCGTATCGGCGTTATGTCAAATGGACGCCTTTCCGGAATTGTTAATACGAAAGAGACAAACCAGGAAGAGCTTTTGAGACTCAGTGCAAAATACCTATAATGGGGGAATTTGGATATGGCAAAAGAAAATAACAAGATTTTAACGGCTGAGCAGGAACTGAAGCTGCGTCAGCCCATTGACGACTATGTCGGAAAAATTCAGGCCAAGATCAATGACCTGAGAGAAAATGGTACGGACAAAGTCGTGGAACTTCAGAATGATATTGACAGTGCAAAAAGGGATCACATCCTGACAAAACAGGAGAAGGAGACCGCTATCACGAAGCTGAAAGCGGAGCTTGAAAAGGCTAAGTCCATCGAAAATCAGAATAAAGGGGAAGTCTCCAAGCTGATTGCCGATGCAGAGGGATATCTCAAAGGAAACTATGACAGCTATTATCAGGCAGTTGTGGCAAGCTGCAGGGAGGAGAAGATCCTCGCGCAGGAGAAATACCGCAAGGCAGTCGCGGCTCTGGAGAAAGAGCATCAGGAGACTGTTGCCAAGATGAACAGCCAGAACGAGATAAAAGAAGAAAAGTATGTTCACAAGAATCGTCTGTTTGATGCGAAAATGCAGTTGGAGAAAGATCTGCAGGAGATCAAGGACAGACAGCATGCGGCCTTCGATTACAAGTATCACCTGATCGATATGCTGAGAATGTCAAAATTTACGTTCGCAGAATCTTTTGCCCAGAGGTGTGAGAACTATAAATATACCTTTAACAGGAGGGACTTCCTTCTGCGGAATGGTCTGTATATTGCGATTGTCATCATTTTTATTATTCTGTGCGCGATTACACCGATCATCAAGAATGTTCCGCTGCTGACATACAACAATGTCCTGAACATTCTGCAGCAGGCTTCTCCGAGAATGTTCCTGGCTCTTGGAGTTGCAGGACTGATCCTGCTGGCAGGTACTGACTTATCCATTGGCCGTATGGTCGGCATGGGTATGACGACCGCAACGATTATCATGCACCAGGGAATCAATACGGGTTCAGTTTTTGGGCATATTTTTGATTTTACAGGGCTTCCGGTTCCGGTCAAGATTATTTTTGCGCTGCTTATGTGCATCATATTCTGTACATTTTTTACAACGATTGCGGGATGCTTTACGGCGCGTTTCAAGATGCACCCCTTTATTTCGACCATGGCCAACATGCTGATTATCTTTGGCCTGACGACTTATGCGACAAAGGGCGTATCCTTCGGTGCGATCGAGTCCACCATTCCCAGCATGATCATTCCCAAGATTAATGGTTTTCCGACCATTATTCTGTGGGCGGTAGCAGCAATCGCAATCGTGTGGTTCATCTGGAATAAGACGACTTTCGGAAAGAATCTGTACGCGGTTGGCGGAAATTCAGAGGCGGCGGCCGTTTCTGGTATTTCTGTGTTCAAGGTTACAGTAGGCGCATTTATCCTGGCAGGAATTCTGTACGGATTTGGATCCTGGCTTGAATGTATCAGAATGTTTGGTTCCGGCTCTGCTGCTTACGGACAGGGCTGGGAGACAGATGCCATCGCAGCCTGCGTAGTCGGCGGTGTGTCCTTTACCGGCGGTATCGGCAAGATTTCCGGCGTCGTAGTCGGCGTGCTGATCTTTACAGCGCTGACTTACTCTCTGACAATCCTTGGTATTGATACGAACCTGCAGTTTATTTTCTCAGGTATCATCATCCTGGTAGCCGTAACGCTTGACTGTCTGAAGTACGTTCAGAAGAAATAATAAGAAAACTGCCCAGGCGGCGGAAGCGGGAAAATGGATTCTCGAGGCAGCGCAGTGGGAGTGATAGAAAAGAATAGAGGGCGGCGGGAAGAGTTCTTCCCGCCGCCCTTATATACATTAAAGGGTCAAAATGGTTATCAATGCTGGTTGATCTCCCTCTTGACGTATGTGGTGTGAAGGAGATGGTGGGCCAGTGGGCTGCCAGGCTTTCCTAAATAGGTGTCATACAGCTCCTTGATGGCCGGATTCTCATGGGATTTCCGAATTGGATTGTCCTTATCGCTGTCGTAGAGAACTTTTGCTCTGAGAGCTCGGATGTCAGTAGTATTGCGAACTGGTCCGGGCTGCTGGGGCTGACCGCCGCCGTTGACACATCCGCCAGGGCATCCCATGATCTCAATAAAGTGGTAAGAAGCCTCACCAGATTTCACCTTGTTCAGCAGATCTCTGGCATTGGCAAGGCCGGAGGCAACTGCTACGTTCACATCCATGCCTGCCACGTGGTAGGTGGCTTCTTTGATCCCCTTTGTTCCACGAACTTCAGTAAAATCAACGCTGGGAAGCTCCTCTCCAGTCAGAGTCTCAACTGCTGTGCGGAGGGCTGCCTCCATAACGCCGCCGGTCGCGCCAAAGATGACGCCGGCCCCGGTAGAGATTCCAAGAGGATCATCAAACTTCTCATCGGGGAGCTCTAAGAAGCGGATGCCGGCTTTTTTGATCATCCGTGCCAGTTCCCTGGTGGTCATGGTGTAGTCCAGATCCGGAACACCATTGGCTGCCTGTCCGTCACGGCCGATTTCAAATTTTTTAGCTGTACAGGGCATAACGCTTACGGACACAATGTCCTTGGGATCAATGCCAGCTTTTTCAGCGTAGTAAGATTTCAGGACAGCACCAAACATCTGCTGCGGGGATTTGCAGGATGACAAATTTTCTGTCATATCCGGGAAATAGTGCTCACAGTATTTAACCCATCCCGGAGAGCAGGAGGTGATGAGCGGAAGAACACCGCCATTCTGAACACGGTCGATAAATTCGTGGGCTTCCTCCATGATAGTAAGGTCAGCGCTGAAATCAGTATCAAATACCTTATCAAAACCGAGGCGGCGCAGAGCTGCCGCCATCTTGCCCTCGACATTGGTTCCGATGGGAAGACCAAATTCTTCACCTAAAGCCGCGCGCACTGCGGGGGCAGTCTGGACGACCACATGCTTTTTCGGATCAGCAAGAGCGGCGAAGACTTCGTTGATGCAGGTCTTTTCAGTCAACGCTCCGGTAGGACAAACGGCAATACACTGGCCGCAGGATACACAGGATGTTTCGCCCAGGCCCATTTCAAAGGCTGAACCGATGTGGGTGGCAAAGCCGCGCATATTGGGGCCGATAACTCCGATTCCCTGAACTTGCTCGCAGACTGCGGAGCAGCGGCGGCACAGGACACATTTGCTGTTGTCGCGGATCATGTGGACTGCGGAGTCATCGATACAGGAGGGCGTCTTGGCGCCGTCGTAGTATCCTTCGTCCTCTACACCCAGGTCATGGGCAAGCTCCTGGAGTTCACAGTGACCGCTGCGAACGCAGGACAAGCAGGAGCGATTGTGATTGGACAGCAGAAGCTGAACCGTCTTTTTTCTGGACTCCAAAACTTTGGGGGTGTTGGTCCAGACTTCCATCCCCTCATTGATGGGATATACACAGGAAGCCACCAGAGAGCGGGCTCCCTTTACTTCTACAACACAGACACGGCAGGCGCCGATTTCATTGATATCCTTTAAAAAACACAGAGTCGGGATCTCAATGTGGGCAAGTCTGGCGGCCTCCAGGATGGTAGAACCCTGTGGAGCGCTGACTGGTATGCCGTTGATTTTGATGTTCACGTTCTCCATATGTTCATTCCTCCCTTATCGCTTATAGATTGCGCCGAATTTACACTTCTCGATACAGGTACCGCACTTGATGCACTTATCCTGATCAATAATATGAGGATTCTTAACGGTACCAATGATGGCGTCAGCAGGGCAGTTCCGAGCACACAGGGTACAGCCTTTACACTTATCCCTGTCAATGTGGTAAGACAGAAGAGCCTTGCACACGCCTGCGGGACACCGTTTTTCTTTGATGTGTGCCTCATATTCAGAGCGGAAATAGCGCAGGGTGGAGAGAACCGGGTTGGGAGCCGTCTGCCCCAGGCCGCACAGAGAATTTTCTTTAATGTAATAGCACAGCTCTTCCAGCTTATCCAGATCTTCCATAACAGCGGTACCCTTGGTGATTTTATCCAGGATCTCCAGCATCCTCTTGGTTCCGATCCGGCAGGGGGTACATTTGCCGCAGGATTCCTCTACTGTAAATTCCAGGAAGAACTTGGCGATATCGACCATACAATCGTCCTCATCCATGACGATCAGGCCGCCGGATCCCATCATGGAGCCGATGGAGATCAGGTTATCGTAGTCGATGGGAATATCAAAGTGCTCTGCCGGGATACATCCGCCGGAAGGACCGCCGGTCTGGGCTGCTTTGAACTTCTTTCCGTTGGGGATGCCGCCGCCGATCTCCTCGATGACCTCACGGAGTGTGGTGCCCATGGGGATCTCCACCAGACCGGTATTGTGGATTTTTCCGCCGAGAGCGAATACCTTGGTGCCTTTGGATTTTTCAGTTCCCATGGAGGCGAACCACTCTGGTCCGTTCAGGATGATCTGAGGAATGTTGGCGTAAGTCTCAACGTTGTTTAAGATGGATGGTTTGCCGAACAGGCCCTTTTGAGCCGGGAACGGAGGTCTGGGTCTGGGCTCGCCGCGCTTGCCTTCGATGGAAGTCATCAGAGCCGTCTCTTCGCCGCAGACGAATGCGCCTGCTCCCAGACGGAGATCAATGTCAAAGTCAAAACCTGTGTCGAAGATATTTTTACCCAGAAGGCCATATTCCCGAGCCTGGCCAATGGCGATGCGGAGACGTTCTACAGCGATGGGATACTCAGCGCGCACATAGATGTAGCCCTGGCTTGCGCCGATGGCATAGCCGGCTATTGCCATTGCCTCCAGCACTGCGTGGGGATCGCCTTCCAGAATGGAACGATCCATAAATGCACCGGGGTCACCCTCGTCAGCGTTGCAACAGACATATTTCTGGTCTGCTTCATTCTGCTTGGCCAGCTTCCATTTGAGGCCGGTGGGGAAACCTGCACCTCCGCGCCCTCTCAGGCCGCTGTCCAGAAGAAGCTGGATCACTTCATCCGGGGTCATCTCAGTCAGTACTTTTCCCAGGGCCTCGTAGCCGCCGGTACCGATATATTCATCGATCACTTCGGGATTAATGATACCGCAGTTGCGCAGAGCGATGCGGTGCTGTTTTTTATAGAAATCTGTATCCGACAGAGCTTTGATCTTGCCGGCAGGGCTGACAGTCTCTTTATACAGAAGACGGGTAACGACGCGGCCCTTCAGCAGATGCTCTGATACGATTTCCGGGATATCTTCTACTTTTACCATGGAGTAGAAGGTGGCGTCGGGGTAGACGATCATAATGGGACCCAGAGCGCAGAGGCCATGGCATCCAGTCTGGACAACTGCTACCTCATCGGAAAGGCCATTTTTCTCGATTTCTTTCTTTAAAGTTTCCATGATCTGCTGGCTTCCAGAGGAAGTACATCCGGTGCCGCCGCAGACTAAAACATGTGAACGATACATGGGGCTTCCTCCTTTACTTGATGTCAGCGTGGTTTAATGTATATTCCTCAACGACATGGCCTCCGATCAGGTGGCGTTCCACCACTTCCAGAGCCTTGTCAGGATTCATTTTAATATAAGTAACTTTTTCTTTGCCAGGTTCCATCACTTCTACGATGGGTTCATACTGACAGAGACCGATGCAGCCGGTCTGGGTGACGGCAATTTTGTCCGTGAGCCCCTTTTCCTGAACTGCGTTTGCGAGTGTGGTCAGAACCGGTCTTGCTCCGCTGGCAATGCCGCAGGTCGCCATACCAACTACCACGCGGATGTGGTTGTGGTCCTCGGCGCGCATGCTGACCTGACTCTGAACCCGTTCACGGATTGCTTTTAATTCAGCAAGGCTTTTCATGTATTATCCTCCAATCAGTCGTATTGAAACGGCGCTATAACAAAGCGCCACCGTCGGTTTCCTGTTTGTTTTCCGTCAGATATTCCATGATGTACTGGGATACTTCCGGGGTATTTAAGGGGATGTCCCCTAAAATTTCTTTCAATTCTCTGGTATCCAGAGTAAAGGAGGCATCGTCATACTCATAGGTATAGACAAACTCCGTATCTGGATGGCAGATGATCAAGGTGTGTATGGTGCTGGAAATATCCCCCAGGGGCATCCGGTCAATATGGGACAGACCGAATACTGCAGTGACAATCGTGCCTTTTCCTACTTCCGACTGGATGGAAAAGCTGCCTCCGGTACTCTCCGCCGCATATTTGAAAAATGGAATCCCCAGGCCTACCTTCCGGGTGGTCCGGGTGGTAAAAAATGGATCGGTCACCTGAGCGGCCTGCTCTTTGGTCATTCCGCATCCATCATCCTTGATAGATACGGTGAGCGTATCCTGCCCGGTATCGGCTTTGACTAAAATCGAAACCAGCTTGGCGCCTGCCCGGGTGGAATTTTCGGTGACATCCAGGATGTTTAAGGAAATTTCCGTCATCATAGGCTAGTTATATTTTGCCAGTATGCCAGGAATGTCGTCGGGAACCAGTCTGCCGTACACCTCGTCATTGATCATCATAACGGGAGCCAGACCGCAGGCGCCGACACAGCGGCAGGAATCCAGGGAAAACTTCCCGTCAGGGGTACATTCTCCGTTGGTAATTCCCAGAAGTTCTTCCAATTTGCTGAAAATATTTCCTGAACCTTTGACATAGCAGGCAGTGCCAAGACAGACAGAAATTTTGTACTTGCCTTTTGGCTGAAGGGCAAACTGGGCATAAAAGGTAGAAACACCGTATACTTTTTCCAGCGGGATTCCCATCTCATCGGAAATCATAGTCTGGACTTCGATGGGCAGATAACCGTAAATTTCCTGAGCCTTTTGCATGATTGGCATCAGGGCGCCTGGCGTGTCTTTCAGCTCTGCGATGGCTGCCTTTAAAGCGGCTTCCTGCTCTTTGGTTCCGGAAAAGGGAACGGTTGATTTTTTACAAGCCATTATGTATCCTCCTTATCTAGCTTTGACTTCATGCAATGTATCATATATTTTAGCACAAGTCTGATAAAAAATCTACAATAAATATGACGAAGAAAAAACCGAGGGGGTGAATATTTGTTGATAATTCATAAAAATAATGATATTCTTAAACTAATAATTGAATGATGCAATCATTTTTTAATTGAGGAAGGAGAAGAGAGAACGGTTATGACAGTAAGGGATGCGAAAAACATATTAGGAGCCAGGGTACTGGCAGGGGAGGATCTGCTGGACCAGGAGGTGAGGAGCGCCTGCGGCTCAGATATGATGAGCGATGTGCTTGCTTTTTCGAAAGATCATTCGATTCTTCTGACAGGGCTGTGCAATCCCCAGGTCATCCGTACAGCGGAGATGCTGGACATAGTTTGTCTGATTTTTGTCAGGGGGAAAAAGCCTGATGACACACTCCTGGAGATGGCCAGGGAGCGGGGGCTGGTAGTTTTGGCTACTGGCCATCGGATGTTTTCTGCCTGCGGAATGCTCTATGAGGCCGGACTGAATGGGGGTGCAGTCTGATGGAGGATGCGATTGTTCTCAGCTATGCCATTTCCGGGGAGGACTTTACCCGGGCCGGGGAGGCCAGCAGTGATGTAAAAAAGAAACTGAAGCAGATGGGCGTCAGCCCTGAAGCTGTTCGGAAGGTGGCGATTGCCATGTATGAGGGGGAGATCAATATGGTCATTCACGCCAATGGCGGGGAGATTACGGTGACTATTACCCCAGAAGAAATCTGCATGGTTCTGGATGATGTGGGCCCTGGCATTCCTGATGTGGACCTGGCGATGCAGGCGGGGTATTCCACAGCGCCGGACGAGATCCGCTCACTGGGGTTTGGGGCTGGCATGGGCCTGCCGAACATGAAAAAATATACGGATTCTATGGAAATCGATACTAGAATTGGGGAAGGAACGAAGATAACAATGGTGGTGAAGATATAATGGACAAATTTTACCATTCTGTGAGGCTGGACGCAGAGCTCTGCAAAGGGTGCATCAACTGCATTAAACGGTGCCCGACGGAAGCCATACGGGTGAGAGGGGGAAAGGCCCAAATTAACAGCAAATTCTGCATCGACTGCGGTGAGTGCATACGGGTCTGCCCGCATCATGCAAAACATGCGGTCTATGACAAGCTGGAGGCAATGAAGCAGTACCAATACACGGTTGCTCTGCCGGCGCCGACACTGTACAGTCAATTTAACAATCTGGATGATGTTAATATTGTATTAAATGCCCTGCTTCTGATGGGGTTTGACGATGTATTTGAAGTCAGCGCAGCGGCTGAGATGGTCAGTGAGGCAACCAGAGAGTATCTGGAGAGCCACAGGGAGAGCCTGCCGGTGATCAGCACGGCCTGTCCATCGGTTGTCCGTCTGATCAGAGTCAGGTTCCCTAATCTGATTCCCCATATGCTTCCCCTGAACCCGCCAGTGGAGGTGGCGGCAGCCCTTGCGGCCAAACATGCTGTAGAGAAAACCGGACTTCCGAGAAATCAGATTGGGATCTTCTTTATTTCGCCGTGCCCTTCAAAAGTGACGTACGCTAAAGCCCCTCTTGGGACGGAGAAGAGCCAGGTTGATCGGGTTCTGGCAATCAAGGACGTGTATCCCAAGCTGCTGTCCAGGATGAAGGCAGTCAGGGATGACTGTCAGGATATCGGCAAGGCAGGGAAAATCGGCATTAGCTGGGGGCGCTCCGGCGGGGAGGCCAGCGGCCTGTTTACGGAGAATTATCTGGCGGCCGATGGGATTGAAAATGTTATCCGGGTGTTGGAGGATCTGGAGGATCAGAAGTTTACAAATCTGAAATTTGTGGAGCTGAATGCCTGCCCGGGAGGCTGCGTGGGGGGAGTGCTGACGGTGGAAAATCCCTATGTGGCAGAGGTAAAGCTGAACCGGCTGAGAAAGTATCTTCCAGTTACCCGCAGCCATGTGGAGGAAGAGGGGCAACAGGTGATCCCCTGGACCACCGGAGTTCAGTATGAGCCGGTCTTTCGCCTTGGCAACACCATGATGGAGAGCTTTTCCAGGCTGAATCAGGTGGAGCGTCTCTGCAAAAAACTGCCGGGGCTGGACTGCGGCTCCTGCGGGGCGCCGACCTGCAAGGCCCTGGCGGAGGACATTGTTCGCGGGGAGGCCGTGGAGACAGACTGCGTGTACAATCTGAGAGAAAATCTCCACAAGCTGTCGGAGGAAGTGGCGGTTCTGGCCGGGGATCTCTCAGGCAGGGACCGAAACGGAAGCGGGGAGGAGACTGTGAAGCTGCTGAAGGATTACATACAGAGAATATCAGAAGAAATGGCAGTTCTCGATAACAGGGAGGATGAGGAAGAATGACAGTGAAAGAACTGATGGACCGGAACCTGGCGGAGGTAGTCAGTGCCGGGGAGGATCCGGACCGCGAGATTACAAAAGTGTTTTGCTGTGATCTGCTGAGCATTGCCATGGGCCGGGCACCGGCAGGATGCGCCTGGGTGACTGTGATGGCCAACATGAATACCCTGGCCGTGGCATCTCTGGCTGACGCTGCCTGCATAATTCTGGCAGAAGGGGCCAGGCTGGATGAAAACGCAGCGGAGAAGGCAAAGACTCAGGGAATCGCAGTGCTGGCGTCAGAACAGCCGGTTTTTGACTTGGCCCTGGCCATCTACGAACTTTTGAAAAAAGAAAAACAGGAGAAAGAGGGGATGGTATGATCAGCCTGACTTACGATCTCCATATCCATTCATGTCTCTCTCCCTGCGGAGATGATGACATGACCCCGGCCAATATTGCCGGGATGGCGGCAGTGAAAGGGCTGGATGTGATTGCGCTGACGGATCACAATACCTGCAGGAATTGTCCTGCGGTTATGGCCGCTGCAGAGGAATACGGTATTCTGGCGATCCCTGGGATGGAGATCAACACGTCAGAGGAGGTCCATGCTGTGTGCTTGTTTTATACGCTGGAGGCGGCCATGGATTTTGACTGCTATGTCTATGAAAAACTGATCAAATATCCGAACCGTGAGGAAATATTCGGGAAGCAGCAGATTTACGATGAGATGGACCGAGTGGCGGCCTTAGAGCCGAACCTGCTGATCAACAGTACGGAAATTTCGTTTGATGGGCTGTGGGATCTGACCAGATCCTTTGGGGGCGTAATGTTTCCGGCTCATATTGACAAAAATGCCAACAGCTTGATTTCGAATTTGGGCTTTATCCCGCCGGACAGTCAATTCGCATCGGCAGAACTGGCTGATATGAAAAATCTTCACAGGCTGAGAAGCGGCAATCCTTATTTGGAACACTGCAAGATTATCACTAATTCGGATGCTCATTATCTGGAACATATCCATGAGCCGGAATGGACACTGCAGGTCAGTGAAAAAAGTATTCGGGGTGTTTTGGATGCCCTGGCAGGGCCGGTGAAATAACCGGTCAGCCGGGAATATCGCCGACGCTGTCCAGGATGAGCCTGGGCCTGTATGGAAAATTTCCGATATCAGCCAGGGAGGTGACGCCGGACAGCACTAATATGGGATCCAGACCTGTCTCAATGCCGGCGATGATGTCTGTGTCCATCCGGTCGCCGATGATTGCTGTCTCTTCCGAGTGAACGCCCAGGAGCCGCAGCCCTGTCCTCATCATCAGGGGATTGGGTTTGCCGATAAAATAGGCAGATTTTCCAGTTGCAACCTCAATGGGGGCGATGAGGGCGCGGCAAGCTGGGACAATTCCGTTTTCAGTCGGACCGGTAATGTCCGTGTTCGTGCCGATCAGCTTGGCTCCGCTATTGACAAAGCGCACGGCCTGAACAATATTATCATAATTATAGCTGTCTGCTTCACCGACAACCACATATTCCGGATCTACTTCATTGATTACGATCCCTGCATCGTAGAGCGCGTTCTGGAGACCGTGCTCTCCAATTACATAGGCTCCGCAGCCAGGACTCTGCTTTTTCAAAAAATCAGCAGTAGCCAGGGCGCTGGTATAAAAATGACTGGAATCTACATCGAGACCCATGCGAGCCAGCTTTTGCTGCAATTCCCGGGGAGTGTAGCGGCTGGAATTGGTCAAAAAGAGGAATTCCTTTTTTTCCTGATAGAGCCAGTCTACGAACTGGGGTACTCCCGGCAGAAGGCGGGAACCGTGGTAGATCACGCCGTCCATATCACAGATAAATCCTTTTTTCGCTCTTAATTGCTCCATAGGGCAAGTCTCAATCCTTTCTTAAATCTTACTTTTTATTATATCCCCTGTATTGTAAATATTTCAGTCCATATTTGGTAAAATACTTGTAAAAGACTGAAAAAACCCGTTCTTTATCCAGATATTGCCATATATGGAAGGAAATGGATGGTAATATCGACAGGGTCTATATTTATAAAAAAGAAACACATTTATTTCTATATTTTAATACAATAAAGAACATTTACATTAAAAAGACAAAGAGTTATGATAAGAATCAGAAAATTTAAATTCAACTGTCAAATACACTGAAAAGGGACGGGTGGATGAAGACGGGCTGGAGGAATTCATGACTCATTGGGAAATCAAGACATTCATCGAAATTGTGAAATACAGGAGCATTTCAAAAGCAGCCAAAAAGCTGTACCTTACCCAATCTACTGTAAGCCACAGAATTAATGTGCTGGAAGAAGAGCTGGGTGTAAAATTGATCATCAGGAGAAAAGGCTACCGTTCCATTGAGCTGACGAATGATGGGGAAGCGTTTTTGCCGCTGGCTTATGAGTATGAGGCGCTGTGGGAAAGGATTATGGCTTTTTCCCAGAACAGTTCCAAAACCGTGTTCAGCATCGGATGCCATGACAGTCTGAACAACTTTATCTTCTATAAATTGCTGTCCTGCCTGATGGCAGATTCCGGAAATGAAAAGAGGCGGATGACCTTCCGCCTGGAAAGCCACAATACAGAAGAAATCTATCAGCTTTTGGAGAGCGGTCACATCAATATTGCCTTTCTGCGGGATCCCTTAGAAAATCGGAATTTTGTGATTGAACCGCTTTTTGCGGAGAACTTTAAGATCATAGTGCCGCCCAACAGTCAGTATCCTGACGGGGAGATCTCTTTAGATATTCTGGACAGAAAGAAGGAGATCGACCTCTCCAGCTCCTGGGGGAGCGACTTTATGAGGTGGCACGAGGAGGTTTTTGGCAGCGAGTGGATGGCGGATATTTCCATCAACGCTATCTCGACCCTGACAAAATATCTGGTGGAGCCGGACCAGTGGGCTATTGTGCCGGTATCTGTCTCGGAGGAGCTGGTGAGGTGCCATAAGGTCAGATGTCTGGAAATGAAAAATCCGCCTCCGCCTGTGTACTGTTACCAGGTGTATTTAAAATCCCAGGCGAAGGTGAAATCGGATATGTTCGAATTTTTTGAGCAGGCGCTGGAGAGATTTATCAGCACTATGCCATACCTGGAGAAGGTGAAGAAGTGAGAGGATCCCTGTAAAGGATAATATAATATTGACTATTTACCAGAAGTGGGATAGAGTAGTATTATCAAGAAATGGGAGGTATTTGTTTTATTATGACAGTAGGAATAGTATCTATATTCAGTCTTTTCATTCTGCTTGCTTTTTGGGGCGTGGTCATATTAGCCCTGATAGTAGTCCTGAAAGAGATTAAGAAGCATTTTAAAGGAGGGACAGGGAGCACAGGCAGGAGGCGTGTGTGCCCTCAATGCGGGAAACCTGTAAAAGACGGACAGAAGTTCTGTACAGATTGTGGTGCTAAAATCGAATAAAGGAGCCAAAGAAAATGTTTTGTGGAAATTGCGGAAGACAAATAGAAGATACCAGCAATGTGTGTCCATACTGCGGAACAATGGTCGAGAAAGATACTGCGGCCGGAGATAGTAAAAACTATCGGAGAATCTTTGTTGAGCCAGATGAGGTCTACATAGGTTCTCTGGGAAACGGATATCTCAACAGTTTTCTGACGGACAGAGGTATGAACCAGTGTATCGCACTTTTGTCTGATAAACGTGTGTATCTGCGCGGGAACATGATCGATATAAACAATGGGAGCATAGAACGTTTTAATATGCAGAAGACCATTGATTTAGAGGATATTACGGGGACAGGCTTCGTCTATGCAAGCCCCCAAATATGGAAACTGGTACTGGCGGTTCTGACTCTCTTTACTATTATCATTCCAATTCTTCTGGTTGTTTCATATTTCAAAAACAGGGATACGCTTTTCTTCATAGAATATGCAGGCGGCTGCATTAAGTTTGATGCGTCTATCTACGGATTGGCGGAATCACAGGACTTTGAAAAACAGATACGCAGAGCCAAGAATAAAATAAAGGATATGAAATAGTATGCAGTGCAGTAAATGCGGAAAGATTTTGGCTGATGATGCGGTTTTTTGTTCCCAATGCGGCATGCCTGTTGATAAGGCTAATCCGAGTGCAGCCAATCAGATATTATATAAACTTACGGAAAATAAGGAACGCCCTTATTCTATCACAGTAAAGAGAGAAAGCATCTCGTTTGCCGGAGAATTTTGGTACCTGAAGGAAAAAGAGTTTGTAAAGGGTAGTGGTAAGCAGGAGACAGAATTGATACGAGACTTTCTGGGCATGGGCTGCCTGAGCAAGAGATCCTTTAAAAAATGTTTATTCTTTGTGATTGCTGGATGTATACTGGAAATGGCAAAGGTGATTGTCGATACACTGACCCTGTGGATCAACAGGGTGAATGGTTATTTGCAGTGGATAGACGGATGGATCGGTCTGCCGGGATGGACTAATAATATTACGAATATTCTAGTCATTCTCTGCATTATATTTGCTGTAATGCTATTTTTTTCTAAAAAGAAAATGGTAGAAATATCGTTTAAAGACAAGAGAATCTGTGTGCCTCAGAAGAGTATGACCAAGAGCGAGTACCATATGCTGTACCAGAGCATTCAGAACGCTAAAAATATGGTATAATGTAAGTGCGGGATATTCCAAGTGCATCTCGGAATATCCCGTTTTTGTTCGATAGAAAACTGCGTTCCCTATGGAACAAAAACGTTCCGCGGGATGCGCGCTCGCGCGAAGTGGAAATTTGCCGGTAAAGCGGCCGCGCTCGGCGCGGGAGTTCCGAAAACGGAACTCTTTGTTTTAAGAAATTCTATTTTTCATTTACAACCTGGAAAATAAAAAACTTCAGATAATAAGATTCATCTGCCGCCCAGAGGATGGGGTGGTCGGCCGCCTGGGTGCGGTACTCGACCTGGCGGAGACGCTTGTGGGCTCCGGCTGCGGCCTCCCGCAGAGTCTTGGAGAACAGCTCCGGATCCATAAAGTGGGAGCAGGAGCAGGTGGCCAGATAGCCGCCGTCCTTTACCAGCTTCATGCCCCGCAGATTGATTTCCCGGTAGCCCTTTACCGCGTTCTTTATGGAACTGCGGGATTTGGTGAAGGCCGGGGGATCCAGGATCACTACGTCAAAGGATTCTCCTTTCTTTTCCAGATCCGGGAGCAGGTCAAATACGTCGGCGCAGAGGAAGGAGACACGGTCGGAGAGGCCGTTCAGTTCAGCGTTTTCCCGGGCCTGAGCGACGCCCAGCTCAGAGGCGTCCACGCCGAGGACGGAGGCGGCCCCTGCGATGCCGGCATTTAAAGCGAAGGATCCGGTGTGGGTAAAGCAGTCCAGAACCTTTTTGCCGGGACACAGCCTCTGGATCGCCAGCCGATTATATTTCTGGTCCAGGAAGAAGCCTGTTTTCTGACCGTCCTTCACATCGACCATATAACGGACGCCATTTTCTGTAATCTCTACCTTCGTGTCAAAAGGGTCCCCGATAAAACCTTTAAACCGCTCCATTCCCTCCTGGAGACGGACTTTGGCATCGCTCCTCTCGTAGATTCCGCGGATATGGATCCCATCCTCCGCCAGGACTTTTTTCAGTTTCTCAAGGATCAGAGGCTTTAAACGGTCAATGCCCAGGGCCAGGGACTCTACAACCAGGACATCGGAAAATTTGTCGATAACAATGCCGGGGAGAAAATCGGCTTCCCCGAAGATCAGCCGGCAGCTGGAGGTATCGACAGTGGCTTTCCGGTATTCCCAGGCATTTCGAACTCTCATTTCAATGAAATCCCCATCAATTACGGCGTCTTTTTTTCTGGACAGCATCCGCACCGTGATTTTTGATTTGGTGTTGATGAATCCCTGTCCCAGAGGATAGCCGTCGAAATCTTCTACAGATACCAGATCCCCATCCTCAAAAGAACCGGAAATGGCCTCGATTTCATTGTCATAGATCCATGCGCCGCCTGCCTTCAGGGAGCGGGCACCACCTTTTCTTACGTGAACAACAGATGTATTCATTGGAAATCCTTTCTTGATTACAAAATTCATAAAATCCTGCCGGAAGATTTGAGGCAGGAAATAAGGTATACAGGTTAATCATAGCGGATTTTAAAGGGATGTCAAGCTAAAAACAAAATAGTTTGAAAATAATTGACAATATAGAATAAAAGTAGTAAAATAATAGACATACACAGGTGTTTATATAAATAATTTTTTAAATTTACAGAAAATATAGAAGGCGTTAATATTTAGCTGTAATATAGAAGAAATAAATATATAAGGAGGAGAGAAAAAACAATCAGAAGCAAGGCGGTTCAGGCAATGTACACACGTGTTGATATGCGTGGGAGAGGGAGAAAATGAAAAGAGAAGGAACGATAACCAGGGATGAGGCAAAAAAATGTTCCGAGCAATATCGGAGCTGGCTGATGGAAATTATGGAAGAGTGGGGAGAGCATACGATTGACCCTGAGCATGGGGGATTTGATACTGATTTTGGGGGAAATTGGAAACTACGCTCCCATGAAAAAAATATATGGGCTCAGGCAAGGCAGACCTATATGTTTGCAGCGGTGTATCAGATGGCAGACCAAAACGAAAAATGGCTTTCTACAGCAAAAGTTGGGAGAGATTTTCTCGTAAAATACGCTTATGCCGGAAACGGGAGATGGAATTATAGGCTGTCAGAAGACGGAAAGAATGTGGAAGAAGGGCCATGCTCCATTTTTACGGATCTATTTGTATTGATGGCCTTGTCTCAGTATGCGGAGGCATCCGGCGCCATGGGGGATCTGCCGTTGATAGAGGAAACCTTTGAGAGTATAAAGCAGAATATAGAGGATCCGGATTTCAGAGATCTTATGCCTCATGTTTGGAGAGAAGGAATCTGCCGCCATTCTCCTTATATGATAGCCGTCAATGCAGTCAGCGTGGCAGGCCGGGCTCTGGGGCGTGAGAGGGTCAGGCCCTTCCTGGATCAGTGCATTGATAAGGTGCTGCACTTTTTCGGGGAGAATGAAAGCGGCTTTTTGCTGGAAAGCCTGAGGGAGGACGGGCGTGTCTGGGACACGCCGGAGGGGAGGATCGTTAATCCCGGCCACATTTTTGAGGGTATGGCCTTCTGTCTGGATGAGTTTATGAAGGACGGGGAATGCGGTGAAGATATGGACCGGGCCCTGGACATAATCAGAAAGACGGCGGAGGTATCTCTGGACCGTGAGCGGGGAGGCGTTCTCGGCGAGTTCGATTATAAAATGCCTGACGGCAGAAGCCGGGATAAGATTGACTGGGTCAACTGTGAAGGACTGTATGCCCTTGCCCTGGCAGCCGTTTTAGGAGAAAACGACAGGGATGCGGCGAATTACCGGGAACTTCACAATTTCTGCGAGCGTTTTTTCAGACCTCGGGAAGGGGGAGACTGGTACCCGCTGATCGATCGGTCTGGAAATGTGATTAGAGACAATAAAGGAGGGAAGCACAGAGCAGCCTTTCACGTTCCGCGGGCTCTGCTCAGGCTCAGTCTTCTGTTTGCCTCCTGTTCCCGCCAGGCGGGCTAAATAGGAAAATGATAGGTTTTCTGCCTAATCATTATAATAAAATCAACTGATGAAAGGAGAAGGAAGATGAAGAAAAGACAGTTGACGGCAGCAGTGATGGCGGGGGTAATGCTCGTGGGTACGGCATGCTCATCAGGGACTGGCGGAGGCGGGACCGCCCAGGTGTCCACAGAAGCGGCCTCGGAAGTATCTACGGAGACGGCCGCGGAGACAGCAAAGGAGGAGACTGAGGCAGGGGCAGAGAGCGATGCTCCGGGGGATCCGATTACCCTGAAAATTGCCAACTATGCAGTCCTGGAAAAGGGGTATGATGTATTTTGGGAAGGCGTGAAGGAGGGGTTTGAGGCTGAATATCCCAACATTACGATCGAGTGGATTACAGCTCCTTATGCAGAGATCTTGAGTCAGGTCATCAATATGGCCGGGGGCGGTGACCGGGTGGACTGTGTGTTCAGCGAGCTGACATGGATACCGGACTTGGTGGACGCCGGCCTGGCTATGCCGCTGGATGATGTTCTGGATCAGGATTTTCTGGATGATTACTATCCCAACATTCTGGAGGCCCACACCATGGACGGAAATCTGTATGGGGCTCCGCTGTATGTATCTCCGTTTATTTTGTTCTACAATAAGGACTTATTTGAAAAGGCCGGGCTGGACCCGGATAAGCCGCCGACGACCTACGATGAGATGCTGGAGATGGCGGAGGCGCTGTCACAGCTGACAACCGATGATGGCAATAAGATCTATGCCTTTGGTGAGCCGACCGCATCAACCATCGAGATTGGTTCCTATACCCAGGCTTTTGTGGCAAACTTTGGCGGCCAGGTTCTGGATGAAAACGGCAGCCTGTCCATTGACAATGACGGTTTCCGGCAGGCTGCGGAGATGCTACAGCTGTTGGATGAGAAGGGGTACAACCCGCAGAACGCAAAGCCGAAGGATCTGCGGAATCTGTTCGCCCTGGGACAGCTGGCGATGTATTACGACAAGTCGGGGGGAATGAACGGAGTCCTCTCCATCAATCCCGAGGCAGAGGATTTCGCGGCGGCGGCAGTCCCGCTGAAAGGCGGCGATGGAAATGGAGCCTCTACTCTCCAGTCCCACTGCTTTGTGGGGATTGACAACGGGGAGCAGCAGAGGGAAGCGCTGAAAACTTTTATCCAATACGTGATTTCTCCTGAGGTGATGAACGACTACATAGAGATCGCTCCCTGGTTCCCGGCGAAGAAATCCATGGAGGATATGGAAAGTGTCAGGAATAATGCTATCCTGACGGGAGCCCAGGGGACAGTTGAAAATTCAAAGCCGCTGCCGCTGTTTACCGGCCTTTCCAACTTCAATCTGGAACTGTGCGCGTTTGCCCAGGCCATCACAGTGGGGGACGAAGACATTGACACGGCTGTCAGTCAGCTGACGGAATCTGCGGCGTCTATACTTCCGTGAGGGAATTTTTAAAGCGGCTTCCCTTCCCGCCGGTTTTTGTGTTATGATAAGAGTGCCAGTGTATACGGGCTGAGGGGTGATGCCCAGGTACACTGGCGCTCAGCGACGGGAGGGGACAATGAAGAAACAGGAGACGATGAAGTACCGCCTGGCTCAGGCGGTAAAAGAATGTATGAAAACGACCCCGGTAGATAAAATTACGATCCGGGAGATCGTGGAGACCTGTGATACCACCAGGCAGACCTTTTACCGGAATTTTCAGGACAAATATGACCTGATCAACTGGTATTTCGACAAACTTCTGATGGAATCCTTTGCCCATATGGGGGAGGGAAAGACGGTCTACGAGGGCCTGGTCAGAAAGTTTGACTATATCCGGGAAGAACGGATATTTTTCGCCGGGGCCTTCCGCTCGGATGACCACAATTCCCTGAAAGAGCACGATTTTGAACTGATTCTTTCATTCTACCTGAATCTGATCAAGGAGAAGACGAGGAGAGAGCCGGAGGAGGAGATGCGTTTCCTGCTGGAGATGTACTGCCGAGGCTCTATCTATATGACAGTAAAATGGGTTCTGGGGGGGGATGAAAAAGACGCCGGAGGAGATGGCCCGCCTGCTGGTGGACGCCATGCCGGAGCCGGTGAGCCGGCTGTTTGCTGAGCTGAAACTTCTTTAGGCGAAAAGTGACAAAGACGGAAATCTGTAACTTTCTTTTTCTGAAAGAAGTTGTTAAAATAATAACAAGAACAGGATGAGACGGACGAAATCAGTTCCATCCAAGCTATTATTTTTAGAAAGAAAAGGAGATTACAGCTATGGCAAACAGGATAATGTTGAACGAAACTTCGTACCATGGAGCCGGAGCGGTTAAAGAGATCGCAAACGAGGCAAAGGCCCGTGCATTTAAGAAGGCATTTGTGTGTTCTGATCCGGATCTGATCAAATTCGGCGTTACAGCAAAGGTGACGGATGTGCTGGATGAGGCCGGGCTGGCTTATGAGATCTATTCCGATATTAAGGCAAACCCGACCATCGAGAATGTAAAGCACGGGGTAGAGGCATTTAAGAAGTCCGGAGCTGATTACATTGTTGCCATCGGCGGCGGCTCTTCTATGGACACCGCAAAGGCTATCGGCATCATTATCGCCAATCCGGAATTTGAGGATGTCCGGAGCCTGGAGGGAACAGCTCCCACCAAGAAACCCTGCGTACCGATCATTGCTGTTCCCACCACAGCAGGTACAGCAGCAGAAGTTACTATCAACTATGTCATTACAGATGTGGAGAGAAAGAGAAAATTTGTATGTGTAGACCCGCATGACATGCCGGTTGTGGCCATTGTCGACCCGGATCTGATGTCCTCCATGCCCAAGGGGCTGACGGCCTCCACCGGTATGGATGCTCTGACCCATGCGATCGAGGGCTACACTACCAAGGCAGCCTGGGAGATGACAGATATGTTCCACTTAAAGGCTATCGAGATCATTTCTAAGTCCCTGAGAGGCGCAGTGGCCAACACAAAAGAGGGCCGGGAAGGAATGGCTCTGGGCCAGTACATTGCCGGCATGGGATTCTCCAATGTAGGACTGGGAATTGCCCACTCTATGGCCCACACTCTGGGTGCTGTGTACGATACGCCTCACGGTGTAGCATGCGCTATGATGCTCCCGATTGTGATGGAGTACAATGCTGAATGTACAGGTGAGAAGTACAAAGAGATCGCTAAGGCTATGGGGGTAGAAGGCACAGATGCTATGACCCAGGAAGAGTACCGGAAAGCAGCAGTAGACGCAGTCAGAAAGCTGTCTGAGGATGTAGGGATTCCTTCCAAACTGGAAGCGCTGAAGGAGGAAGACTTGGATTTCCTGGCAGAATCTGCTTACGCTGATGCGTGCCGCCCTGGCAATCCTAAAGATACCTGTGTAGAAGACTTGAAAGAACTCTTCAGAAAGCTGATGTAAGGTTCAGACGGAAGTGACCCGTCTGATGGTATAAATGAAAATGAAATTCCCCGGAACGATGGCTGGTGAACCGATCAGGTGAAGGAGCCGCAGATTCCGGGGAATTCTATTTTTGATAGGAATTTTACTTGCTATTCGATGGTCAGATAGATTTCACTGCCGGCCAAGGTCACAAGACAGCGGTACAGATCATGTTTCCAGGTGCCCCGCAGACGGGCATCTCTGATGGGGATCCTTTCTGCGGTGATGCTGGAGGCGCCGGTGATGCGGCAGATTCCCAGCTCTCCCACTGCGATCAGGGCATCAGCAGCACTGCGGAAGGTGATGGATGGCTGCTGGTAGGTCATAAGCGACAGCGTCACAGGCAAAAGACTCCCGTCGTAGAGATCATGGATGGCAATTTGCTCACCGGATTTTTTGCGGAGGGAAACTTCTCTCTGGTAGGAGCGGATTCTGGGATCCCCATAAGCGGGGGCAATATCCATGGAGATGCTGCACAGGCTGTCGTCAAAATGGACGTCCGTTCCAGCAGCCTGGTACTGAGGCCCAGCTTTCTGGATAACTCCCCCGGCGTTCTCCGGGATGTCATCGCTGGCAGTGATGCCGGATTCATCGCCGAAGGAGGGGAGATTGTGAAAGCGGGACTGCATGGTCCAGATCTCGTAACGTCTGGGCGAAAAAGTTTTTTGAGTGTACGTCTCCACGCCCACATCGATAAAGAGCGGCTGGCCGTCTTTGTAGATGGTAAAACTGCCGGTGTCATTGTGATTGTGGCTGTCATCATTACCGCCGGCTTTTACTGCCAGGAACAGGCGGCGGCCGCGGGCAATAAACAGTCCGGCGCTGGAAAAGTATAAGTCTTCATAAGGGATAGGAAGGGAAATATCCCAGTCCAGCATCTCCTGATGGGTAAATACTGTCTGCAGGCGGTAAAAAAGGTTGTGCTCTTCCTGGAGAAGAGGATCTTCGCTCCTTTGGTAATCTTTGGCGGCGAAGGTCATAAGGGACGGCTGGCCGGTCCGTTTGCCAAAAAGAAATTCCCTGGCGTTGCATCTGCCTGCTATGGGGGCGCAGTCGGCAAAATTGACGTAATACTGATCGTGGACGTGGACCTTCAAAATATAGGAAGCAATATTGCGGATTTTTTCTTCCTGGAAAAGGGGAGAGAAGAATCCGCCGGTCAGCCCGTTCAGCACTTCCATACAATTAAATAGGGTCAAGCCGGCATGTCGGTAATACTGGGCGCCCTCATCGCAGCAGCCGTCCTCTCCATATCCGTCTAGAAAATAGTCCAGACTCTGGCAGGCATTCTGAAAAATGGCTGTCATGCGGGAGCCGGGGGAAGAGGGGCTGTCGGGGTTTAAAAAAGCGGCAGCCAGCAGGACATTCTGGGTGCACCAGGATGTCCAGTTGTTCAGGTGGCTTTTGCCGTCCCCCATCCACCAGAAATGCTCTTTCAGGTAGGGGGTAAAGATCCTGAGGTTTACATTTTGCCGGATTGCAGTCTGGATTGCCGGGCTGAAGGCATCCAGTGCATCGCCGAGAAGATAAAAGACTGTGGCAAGGATTGCTCCAGTTTCAGCGGCAAACAGATCTACGACAGGGCGGGAGACGTCTGGCAGAGGGAGCGCCGGGGTATCCCGTATGTAGGAATTGTGGGCTGGGAGCTGCCAGCCGGCTTCGCCGCAGATGGAAAAGATACCGTTTACGATATCATCCAGGAAGCGGCCTTTGTACTCGGTACATTCCGCCAGAACCAGATGGTTTAAAGCGATCCGTTTAGCGAAGAGACGTTCCTGGTAGCGCTCCCGGTTGCCGGTCCGGAAATAATCCATGTAATCAACGGCTGTAAGCTCCGGAAAGGAAAAATGGAGATAGGATTCCCCTTTTTGTATCAGGGATGTTTTCAGGGGCTCAGGGAGAGATTGCCAAGCCTGACGGTCATCTGCCGCGGGAAAGGGGCGGTAGGAGAAAAATGAAGATTCGTAAGTGTTGGAACGTTCCTTAAACATTTGATAAGTTACCTCCTGATAAAATTTGTATTATGTTGTCTGCTTCCCAGGGGTTCCGGTATGCTGCTGGACAAATTCTCTGGGTGAGACTCCTTCGACTTTTTTAAATACTTTGCTGAAGTAGAATGAGCTTTCAAAGCCCAGACGATCGGCCGCCTCATAGATTTTCATATCCTGCTCCAGGAGAAGAAACTTAGCTCGGCTGATTTTTTTCTGGGTGACATACTCGGTGAAACCGATGCTGCAGGTTTTTTTAAAGAGAGAACTGAGATAATTGGGGCTTAGCCCGAACACTCCAGCTACCTCGTTGAGAAGAAGACGTTTTTCCAGGTGATTGTCTATATATTTCTGGACATTGGTGACAACGTGATCTTTGTAGGTTTTTCTTTTGGATTTCAGGGCCTCGCACAGGCCGTCCCTGAGGACTTTCAGCCAGTCTACCACCTGGGCTGTGGTGGATGCCTGGTATATGGAACGGTATCCCCCGGGAATCTCAGAAAAAATATCTGACACTGTCTTCTCCCCCTCCGGAAGGAGGGAGATGGCCAGATAGAGGATATTGCAGGCACCGTCCACGGCCTGGAGAAGGCGGCAGGAGTGAGAGGAAAACAAGGAACACAGCTCATCGATGGTATCGTAGAGGACATCCGTATCAAACTCATCAAATGCCTGAGTGATGGCTTGACGGAATATGGCAAGGTTAAAGTAGTTCCGGAAAGAGTCGGAGGTCTCCTCGATGTCCCGAAAGAAGACAAGGGGTGTTTCCCGGCTGGTCAGGGAGGCGGCCTGCCTTGCTTCCTGGTAGGAGTGGGAGATAAGCATTGGCTGAGCCACAGGACTGCCTAATCCGGCTGAAAACCAGACGCTGAAATAATTATGGATCATGCTGCATGCATTGTTCAGTGCGGCAGAGATCAAATCCCAGTCCAGATCCTGTGAAGTGGGGAAATGGAAAATGACAGAAAAATGTTTTAGGTCCAGGGATACGATATAGCAGGGCAGATAGCGGGACAAGATCTCCCGGATCATCTGGAGGCTGCTGGAATACAGGCTGACCAGTTGGGTCAGATTCATGGCTGTCTGATCGGACTCATATATTTCACAGTGGGCGGCGATGTAGCAGGAATCCTGGAAATTCAGCTTGAGGTCAGCCATCTGGAGCCGAAACTGCTCCTCGCTGTCAAAGAGATTGTGGAGCAGGCGCAGAAAAAATTTGTCCTGGTAAGCCTGAAGGATAGGTCGGGAGCCGGAATTCTGATAGGACTGGCTGACCCGCTGCTCTTTTAAGCGTTTCAGGGCGAGGCTGACAGATTCTGCCAGGGAGACCTGATCCAGCTCCAGCTTGATCAGATAGTCGGCTACCTGGTAGGAAAGGGCCGTGCGAACCAGCTGAAATTCTTCATAGCTGGTAAGAACAATAAAAATAGGAATAGAGCCGTACCGCTCCCGGCAGGTTTTTACCAGATCCAGGCCGTTCATAATCGGCATCTTGATATCTGTAATGACCAGCTCCGGGGCAAATTCTTCAATCATAGAGAGTGCGGCCTCACCGTTCATGGCGGTGCCGCAGACCTCGATCCCATAGTCTGCCCAGTTCAGCATGGATTTGATTCCGATCTGAACCAGCGGTTCGTCATCGACAATAAGCAACTTTATCATAGAAATCCTCCCCCGTTACTCTTTGGGTACATCTGTTATATATGGTATGGTAATCGTCATAGTGGTGTAGACGCCTGGCTCGCTGGTGATGGAGATACCGTAATTCTCTCCGAACTCATACTGGATGCGGCGGTTGACATTGTAGATTCCCACATGGCGGAAAAAGTCAGTGCTGGCTGTCTCGCTGCCCTGGAGAACCTTTGCGATGGTCTCCCGGGACATCCCCACCCCGTTGTCGGTGATGGAAATGCGGAGAAGATGGCCGGAACTGTCGGTGCTCTCCTTTGCATGGATCGTGATCTGTCCGGCCTGCCCCTTGGGTTCGATGCCGTGGAACAGGGCGTTCTCGATGATGGGCTGAAGGGTGAAACGCTGGATCCTGCAGTTGTAGAGTTCGTCGTTGGAGAGCGAACATTCCAGGGAAATGCTCCCGCCGTATCGGTACTGCTGAATCAAAAAGTAGTCTCTTGCAAGATCCAGCTCCTCGCGGAGAGTGATCATAGCGGCGGTGCCCTTGGAGACATTTTTCAGAAGCCGGGCAAGAGCGGTAGTCATCTCAGCGATGCCGCTGGCGCCCTGTATGGTGGCCATCCACTTGATGGAATTTAAAGTATTATAGAGAAAATGGGGATTAATCTGGCTTTGCAGGATCTGGTATTCCAGGTCCTTTTTTTGCTTTTCATCTTCGATCCTCCTGTCCATAAGCTGCAGGATATTGCTGGACAGATCATTGACCCCTTTGCCGATCTCGCCTAGCTCGTGATCCCATTCGATGGAAGGATCCCTTGTGAAATCCCCGTGGGCGACGGCGCTGATCTTTACTCTCAGCTTTTGAACCGGCACATAGATGATCCGGTTCAGGTAATACATTAGGAAGGCGCCCAGCAGTACGATCATAAAAAAGATTCCGGCCAGGAGAAAATAGTAAAACAGCTTTTGCTGATGAAACTGCTGCTGGGACATGATCTGAGAAATGTACCAGCCATCTACTCCCAGGGGGAGGCTGATAATGATCTGCTTAGAGCCATCGGACAGCTCTACATTCTGCACTTTGGTATTTTGATTTAAGGAGACATTGGCGATCTCGCCCAGCGGCGTAATAGTGCCGGAAACCTTGCGGAATGTGTTGGCACCGCTGTCCAGACGGTAGCTGTTGTCCCCTATAGTGATAAAGAGAGCACTGTCATCCGCCAGGGGATAGTCTTTTAAGTAGTCCGTGAAAATAGACTGGGAGATGCTGATGTAGGACCATCCCAGAACAGTCGCATTGAAATCATTGTAGATAGGGCGGATGATGGGAATCACCTTCGGCGGCTCCACGTTGGTAAACAGATCGTTCTCCAGCCCAATCCACAGAAAGTCTGGGGAATCCAAAAGCTGCTGGAAATAAGGGGCCTGATAGACGATATCCGCACCGTTAGGCCGGCTGTTTTCTGATGGGCCGAGAATATGGAGGTAATGTTTCCGGTTGTTGGCAGATATCAGAGCGTGGGTGATATATTTTTCCGGGGTAGTGTTGTAGTATTCTTCTTTTAGGCGGGTAAAGGCAGACAGAGCGAGGGTGCGGATCTCGGAGGCATCTTGGGAGGTGCCGGCCCACTGCTGATCGGAGCGCTCAAGGTAGCGGATGATCTCCGCGTTGGAGCAGGTCCATTTGCTGAAATATACGATTCCCTTCATGTCGGATGAGATATTGTTGGCGACGAGCTGAAGGTTGAACTCAGCAGACTGGATCTGATTTTTTTTAAGAAAAGATTGGAAAACGAAAAAACATATCGTCAAAGTGATGATGGAGATCGATAATGTGATGCTTGCGGTGGCATACATCAGCTTTGCGCGAATTGTTTTTGGAAAGACAAAGGCTGCCTTTTTAAAAAGTTTCATCTTCATTTTCCTTTCCCCCCTGCCATTTACGCTATCATACCAATTTTCGGGTAAAAAGAAAACAAGATGATAAAAAATTACCGAATATTGATGGAATTTTACATTTTTTATTTGGAAGAAAAACGTGAGACGGATAAAAAGAGTAAAAAAGTATGGGTTTTAAGCACAAAAATCTATTCAGAATATACAAAAATAATTCTATAATAAGTCCATGGTCAATGACAAGGATTGACAGAGTAAGGAGGAAAGCAGAAATGAAAAAGAAGTTTTTAGGACTGACACTGGCCGCATCTATGGCTGCGGCCAGCCTGGCAGGCTGCGGCGGCTCAGCAGATACTGCGGCGACGGCGGCAGACTCAGAAGAAACCGCAGCGGTGGAAGCCGGAGATGGGGCAGAAGAAACCGCAGCGGCGGAGGCTGCTTCCAGTGAGGAAGTGACATTAAAATGGTCTGTTTGGGATATCAGCCTGACAACCTACTATGAGCCGCTGATCGAAGCATTTGAGGCTGCTCATCCGGGTGTGACGGTAGAAATGATCGATCTGGGCTCTTCTGATTATCAGACAGTCCTGGCAACGGAGCTGACCGGTTCTGGCTCGGATTTTGATGTGGTCTGCGTCAAGGACGTTCCTGGATATACTACTCTGGTCAATAAAGGTGTTTTGGAGCCGCTGGATGATCTGATCGCACAGGATGGGATCGATCTGAGCATGTACGGCGGTATTACCGATCAGGTAAAGGTTGATGACAAACTGTATGAGCTGCCTTTCAGAAGCGATTTCTGGGTACTGTTCTATAATAAGGATATTTTTGATGCAGCAGGTGTGGAATATCCCACCAATGATATGACTTTTGAAGAGTATGACGCTCTTGCCAGAAGCGTTGCCAATACGGAACCTGGACAGGAAGTTTACGGCGCCCATTACCATACCTGGAGAAGCGCTGTGCAGCTCTTCGGCATTTTGGATGGAAAGAATTCCATCGTAGGCGGCAATTATGATTTTACAAAGCCTTACTATGAGATGGTATTAAAAGAGCAGCAGGATGGCGTGTGCCAGGATTACGCTACTTTGAAGACCTCCAGCCTTCATTATTCCGGCGCATTTTCCCAGGGAAACGTTGCTATGATGAACATGGGAAGCTGGTTTATCCCCACCCTGATTGAGAAGATTAGTGCAGGCGAATATACCGAGTGCACGAATTGGGGTATCGCAAAATATCCTCATGCAGAGGGCGTAGAGCCGGGTTCTACTCTGGCTACCATCACCTCTCTGGCGATTCCGACCTCTGCCCCCAACAAAGACCTGGCATGGGAATTTGTTAAGTTTGTAACCGGAGAAGAGGGCGCTGAGATCATCGCCTCTACTGGCTCCATCCCGGCAACTATGAACGACGATATCGCCGCCATGGTGGCATCTGTAGAAGGGTTCCCCGGCGACGAGGCCAGCAGGGAAGCGCTGCAGACTGCAAATCTGTATCTGGAGATGCCGGTTCATGCAAAGAGCTCCGAGATCGAGACGATCTTGAATGAAGCCCATGACGGAATTATGACGGAGAGCATCACTATCGATGAGGGAATTGCCCAGATGAACGAGAAAGTGGGAGCTCTTCTGGCTGAATAGCCGGCCCTAGCGGAATGGATGATATTGATAGGAAACAGGTGGTACCTGCCGGAAGCGAACTGAAAAACAGTTCGCTTCCTTTATGACAGGCAGTAAGAAAAGGAGGA
Source organism: uncultured Lachnospiraceae bacterium (assembly GCA_944376125.1). GTDB lineage: Bacteria > Bacillota > Clostridia > Lachnospirales > Lachnospiraceae > UMGS1370. The sequence continues at coordinate 65,229 of CALWBQ010000050.1, read as the reverse complement.
AGGGTATGGCAGCAAAAAATAGAACTGTGGATCCTGACGTGGTGCAGCAGAAACTGGCAAAGCTGAATCTGCAGTTAAAAGAGCTGGAAGGACAGATGGAGAAGGCGACGGATCCGAGAAAGCGCCGGAAACTGATTGCAAAAATCACAGCAGTAGAAGAAAAAATAAAACAGGCAAAGACCGGGGAGAGGATGACCCGCCAGCAGAGAAGAGACCTGATCGCCTACTCTTTTATCGCACCTAATTTTATAGGGTTTGCAGTATTTACCCTTGGACCGGTTATTTTTGCGTTTATCCTGGCCTTTCTGGAGTGGGATGGAAATAACCCCATTCAGTTTGTGGGAATTTCCAATTTTTTGGATATGGCCGGCAACAGCCGGTTCATCGCATCATTCAAAAATACCATTGTATACTGCATCGCCACAGTCCCTCTGACCTTGGCAGCGGCCATCGGCCTGGCAGTTATTTTGAACCAGAAGATCAAAGGGAGAAATTTTTTCCGCACTGTCAGTTTTTTCCCATATGTAGCTTCCCTGGTAGCGGTGGCGGCAGTGTGGAACATGCTGTTCTCCCCGGCAAAGAGCGGCCCGGTGAATATGCTTTTATACACGATCTTCAAGGTGCCGGCCAATGAGCTCCCCAAATGGGCAGCCAGCCCGGATTGGGTAATGTTTACCATTGTGCTGTTCAGTGTGTGGAAAAATATGGGCTACTATATGGTCATCTACTTGGCGGGACTTCAGGGAATCAATGCGGAACTCTACGAAGCGGCCAGCCTGGACGGAGCCGGGACGCTGCAGAAGTTCCGCTATATCACCTGGCCCCAGCTTCAGCCCACCACTTTTTTTGTAACCATTATCCTGACCATCAACTGCTTCAAGGTATATGATATTGTGTATATGCTGGCAGGCGGCTCCAACGGCGTGCTCAGCGAATCTGCGATTGTTCTGGTATACCATATTTATGAAGAGGCTTTCCGCAACTGGAATCTAGGCTATGCCAGCGCGGTGGCAATGGTTCTCTTCCTTCTGGTGCTGGCAGTAACCCTGATCCAGTTCAGAGGCGAAAAGAAATACGCGAATTAAGGAGGGGAAACGATGAGAACGAAAAGCCAAAACAGAAAGATTGCGAAAGCAATCCTCTATGTAGTCCTGCTATTTATTGCATTTCTGATGCTGGTGCCGTTTGCATGGATGCTCTCCTCTTCCCTGAAGCTGGATAAAGATGTCTTTATTGTGCCGATTCAGTGGATCCCTGAAAATCCTCAGTGGTCCAACTATGTGAAGATCTGGACCAAGATCCCGCTGGCCAAATTTGTGCTCAACACAGCTAAGCTGACCATCATTGTTACGCTGCTTCAGCTTTTTACAAGCAGCTTTGCGGCATACGCCTTTGCCAAGCTGAATTTCCGACATAAGAACACCCTGTTTCTCGCCTATGTAGCGACTATCGCGGTTCCGTGGCAGGTATACATGGTTCCCCAGTTTATGATGATGCGCTCCTTTGGCCTGAATGACACGCACTTGGCAATTATCTGCCTCCAGGCATTCTCCGCTTTCGGAGTATTTATGATGCGCCAGTTTTATCAGGGAATTCCCGATGAACTGTGTGAGGCGGCCAGAATCGACGGCATGAGCGAGTACCAGATCTATGGCCGGATCATGCTGCCGCTGTCCAAGCCGGCCCTGTCCACCCTGACAATCTTTACGTTTGTGAATACGTGGAACGACTTCCTTGGACCTCTGATCTACCTGAAGACAGAGTCCAAAAAGACTCTTCAGATCGGTCTGCGCATGTTTATCGGCCAGAACTCTTCTGAGTATGGTCTGATAATGGCAGCTTCAGTGCTGTCCCTGCTTCCGGTGCTGATCGTGTTCCTGTCTCTGCAAAAATATTTTGTAGAAGGCATCGCCGCCACAGGTGTCAAAGGTTAATAACAAAAGTCAATCGAGGAGAAAAGATGAGCTATATCAAGCTGGAAGAATTGAAAAAACGCCCGGAGATCTCCGGGTGCGAGACGGAGCAGGCCCTGGGATTTGCTGTGGAGCAGGTAAGGAGAAATCTGCCGGAATTTACGGAAAAATTCCAGAAAGCCTACAGTGAAAATAATGTATATCAGCCTACGGAGAATGTAGACTGGACCACCGGTTTCTGGACCGGGGAGATATGGCTGGCCTACGAATACAGCCATGACGAGGCTTTCCGCGCAGCCGGTGAGATTCAGATGAAGAGCTTTCTGGACCGAATCGAACGCAAGATTGATGTAGACCACCATGACATGGGATTTCTGTATTCCCCATCCTGTGTGGCCGGCTATAAGCTGACTGGGAGTGAGATCGGAAGAAAGGCGGCCATCAAGGCGGCTGATCAGCTGATTACCCGGTTTCACCCTGTGGGGAATTTTATCCAGGCGTGGGGGCCGATGGATGAGCCGGAAAATTACCGCCTGATCATCGACTGCCTGCTGAACCTTCCTCTGCTCTACTGGGCATCCCAGGAAACCGGGGATGGAAAGTACCGGGACATAGCGGAGAAACATATTCACACGGCCCTGGCAAATGTGATCCGGGAGGACTATTCTACATGGCATACCTTTTTCTTTCATATGGAAACAGGGGAGCCGGATCACGGGGCCACCTGTCAGGGGTACCGGGATGGCTCCGCCTGGGCCAGAGGACAGGCATGGGGCATCTACGGGACAGCGGTGGGGTACAGGTACACCCAGAGGACGGAATACATTGAGCTGTTTAAAGGGGTCACCCGCTACTTTCTGGAGCATCTTCCAGATGACCTGGTTCCCTACTGGGATCTGGAGTTTGGCGATGGGGACGAGGACCAGCCGAGGGATTCTTCTTCAGCGTCTATCGCAGTCTGCGGGATGCTGGAGATGGCCAAATACATGGAAAAAGAGGACGCAGCGTATTATACTGCCATTGCCAGAAAGATTCTGAAAGCAGTGGTGGATAACTATGCGGTGAAGGATCCGGCTGTCTCCAACGGACAGGTTCTCCACAGCACCTATTCCAACCATTCCCCCTACAATACCTGCAACCATTACGGCGTAGATGAGTGCAATATCTGGGGAGACTATTTTTATATGGAGGCTCTGACGCGTCTGCATCAGAACTGGGAAGCCTACTGGTGATGAAAATTTGACAATAAATAAGAAAATCGTATCTTTTCACCCTCCCTTATTTCGTGTACAATGGAGGTAAACTGCAGAAGCCTGGTTATGCCCCTGCATAGCGGCTGCTGCGGCAAATCAGATTCAGGAGGGAAGTTAATATGACAGCAGCACTTTCTGTGAAAGATCGTGAAGGGAATATGAAAGCCCGGGCAGAAGCTCAGGCCAACGGCGAGACCGTTCTGGCCTGGGAGGGCGAGTACCAGGAGGGAGATCAGATCATCTGCACGTTCCCGGAGACGGGAAGGTTTTACGTCGTCAGGATCGACGATACCATGGATGAGGCGCTGGTCTATGTGACTAAAGAGGAGGTTGTGTTTGATATCCCCTTTGAGGAGAAAAAGACATCCTACAATCCCAAGGCATTCACCGGGGAGCGCCATTATCTCACTCTGAGACCGGCTAAGGCATTTGAGGTATCTGCTTATCGGAATCTTGCCAAAAATACCATGGACCAGCACGGAGATCCGGGGTGCTATCCCCACGCTTCTGCAAACGTGGAGACCAGAGGGGAAGCGGTTTTTGCAGCGAGAAATGCTATCGACGGCGTGGTGGCGAATCTGTCCCACGGGAACTGGCCCTATGAGTCCTGGGGGATTAACCGCCAGGATGATGCGGAGATGACCCTGGAATTTGGCCGTCCAGTGGATTTTGATACGATTGTTCTGTATACCCGCGCTGACTTTCCCCATGACAACTGGTGGGTTGAGGCGACTTTGTCCTTCTCTGACGGCAGCACAGAGGTTGTCAAGATGGAAAAGAGCATTGAAAGTCACAGCTTTGCCATCGTTAAGAAGGGGATCACTTGGATCAAGCTGGGCAATCTGATCAAAGCCGATGATCCGTCGCCGTTCCCTGCGCTGACTCAGATCGAGGTGTACGGGACCGAGTCTGCTATCTGATCATAAAAATACGGGAAAACGAGGAACCGGAAGGAGTCTGAAATACAGATTCGTTCCGGTTCTTTTTTTGCTATTGGGATATTTCCTATTTTCAAATAGACTAGAAGTGCTATAATAGCAGTGAGTATCAAATCTTCACAAAATAAATACATAATCAGCATGAATTGTTGCAGAATTTTAATACGGAGGATATTTATGAAGATTATTATTATCGGCTGCGGCAAGGTGGGGAGGACTTTGGCCCAGCAGCTCAGCGAGGAACAGCATGATATCGTAATGATTGACATTCAGTCTCAGAAACTTCAGGAGTTTTCGGAAGATGTGGATGCCATGTATCTGGCTGGAAACGGAGCCAGCATCTCGATCCAGGATGAAGCCGGGATCAGGAGTGCAGATATTTTGATTGCAGTTACCGGGTCAGATGAGCTGAACCTGCTGTGCTGCCTGATCGCTAAGAAAGTGAGCAAGTGTCATACGATAGCGCGGGTGAGAAATCCAATTTACAGCCAGGAGATCGGATTTATCCGGGAGCGCTTGGGAATCTCTATGAGCCTGAATCCGGAGTTGGCTACTGCAACAGAGATCGCCAGAATCCTGAGATTTCCGTCGGCTATCCAGATTGATACCTTTGCCAAGGGCCGGGTAGAACTGCTGAAATTTAAATTGAAGCCGGAGTTCCACATGAACGGCCTGGCAGTCTCAGAGCTGGCAGATCGTTTTAAATGCGATGTTTTGATCTGCGGGGTGCAGAGGGAAAACAGCGTAGCGATTCCGCGAGGAGATTTTGTGCTTCAGGACAATGATGTGATATCGATCGTGGCTGCCCCTCAAAACTCAGCAGCATTTTTTAAGAAAATCGGCCTGGCGACCCACCAGGTAAAAAATGCCCTGATTGTAGGCGGGGGAACGCTGGGATTTTATCTGGCCCAACAGTTGCTATATATGAAGATCAAGGTGCGGATTGTGGAGAAGGATAAAGCAAGGTGTGAGCTGCTCAGCGAGCTTCTGCCGGAAGCGTCTATTATCAATGGGGACGGTACGGACAAAAAACTGCTGCTGCAGTCAGGGCTGCCATCGACGGAAGCATTTATCACGCTGACGAATATTGATGAAGAAAATATTTTCTTGTCCCTGTTTGCCAAGGAACAGTCATCGGCAAAACTGGTTACCAAAGTAAACCGAATAGCCTTTGACAGCATTATCGACAAGCTGGATCTGGGGAGCGTAGTTTACCCCAAATATATAACAGCAGATTACATTCTCCAGTATGTCCGGGCTATGCAAAATTCTATTGGAAGCAATGTAGAGACTTTGTACCAGATCCTGGATAATAAAGCCGAAGCGCTGGAGTTTTACATCAGGGAAAAGGGACCGCTGGTGAATGTGCCCCTGATGGATCTGCCCCTTAAAAATGATCTGCTGGTCTGCTGCATCAATCACCGCGGCAGGATCATTATTCCAAGAGGCCACGACAAAATACAGGTGGGAGACACAGTGATTATCGTTACGACAAGGAAAGGGCTTCAGGATATTAATGATATCCTCAGGAAATAGGTATCAGGTATGAATTACGGTGTGATCAGGTTTATTGTTGGATGGACTCTGGTGCTGGAGGGGGCGCTGATGATTCCTTCGGCGGCGGTAGCAGTGATCTATGGTGAGTCGGCTTTCTGGGACTTTGCAGCAGCCATCGTGCTCTGCCTGATAGTGGGCGCGGCTGCGAAATATAAAAAGCCGGCGAAGAGAGAGTTTTTTGCCAGGGAGGGCTGCGTGGCTGTGGCTCTCAGCTGGGTGGCTTTGAGCGTGATGGGCGGTCTCCCGTTTCTGTTCAGCGGGACGATACCGGATCCTATTGACGCTCTGTTTGAGACGGTATCCGGATTTACGACGACAGGAGCCAGTATCCTGCCGGAGGTGGAATCTCTGCCCAGGAGTATTCTGTTCTGGCGCAGTTTTACCCACTGGATTGGGGGCATGGGGGTTCTGGTATTCCTGCTGATCCTTCTGCCAATGACTGGCGGCTTTTCGATGAATATTATGAAGGCGGAGAGCCCGGGCCCCTCTGTCAGCAGGCTGGTTCCTAAGGTACGGACAACAGCAAAGATTTTGTATTCCATATATATCGGCATGACGGTGATTCAGGTGATTCTCCTGATAGCTGGAAGAATGTCCCTTTTTGACGCCCTGACGCTTACGTTCGGAACGGCAGGAACCGGGGGATTTGGCACCCGCAATGACAGTGTGGGGAGCTTTTCACCTTACCACCAGATCGTAATTACGATATTTATGATCCTATTCGGCATCAATTTTAATGCTTACTATTTCATTTTGCTTGGAAAGGCAAAAAATGCTTTTAAGATGGAAGAGGTGAGAGGGTATCTGGCGATTATTGCTGCCGCAGTTCTGGCAATCACTCTAAATATTTACCATATGTATGGGAGTCTGGCGGAGACAGTTCGCCATGCAGCTTTCCAGGTGGCTTCCATCATTACTACCACAGGATATGCCACAACGGATTTCAATCAGTGGCCGGAGATTTCCCGCACAATCCTGGTGATCCTGATGTTTGTCGGGGCCTGTGCCGGAAGCACGGGGGGCGGCATCAAAGTTTCCAGGATTTTGATCCTTATGAAGACGGTGAAAAAGGAGATTGGACAGTACCTTCACCCAAAGAATATTAAAAAGATAAAAATGGACGGAAAAAGCGTCGAGCATGAGGTGGTTCGATCCACCAATGTGTTTATGATGACGTATTTCCTGATCTTCACGGCCTCCGTTCTTCTGCTGGCTTTTGACGGACTGGATCTGATCACCAATTTTACTGCGGTGGCCACCACTCTCAACAATGTTGGCCCCGGGTTGGAACTAGTGGGACCGACATCCAACTTTTCTGTCTATTCGGGGTTTTCCAAGCTGGTCATGGTCTTTGATATGCTGGCCGGCCGCCTGGAGCTTTTCCCGCTGCTGCTTTTATTCTGTCCGGAGACCTGGAAGAAATTTTGATATCGAAGAGCAAGAAAAAAGCCAGAGACAAAGGCACACATTCCGTGCTGCTGTCTCTGGCTTTGTGCATGGAGAGAAAACCGCTCTGTTACTCGGAGATTTCCTCCACTGTGGTTGTTTCTTTGGGGTCTTCATGGGAACTCTTTGCCTTGTCGATCTGGTGGGAAATTGCGTCAGCGGCATCAGCGATCTCACTGGCGGCCTCTTCCGCCATTTTTTCTACAGACTCTTGCTTATCTTTGCAGGAATCCAGAGTATCCTTCACGGCAGCTCCTGCCAGATGAGCGGTATCCTTGGCAGCAGATGCGGCTTCATGGGCAGTATCCTTTAACACTGCTGCGGTGTCTTTCAGGACATCCTTGGCAGCGCTGGCTGCTGCGCCGACAGATTCCTTCACGTCCCTCGCTGCGGCCTTGAATTCATCCTTGCTGGAAGACAGGGAGACATAATTGCGGTGAGACGGGTTGTTTAAATCTTCAATGGGATCTTCCTCTTCGGCATCGTCCAGCTCCTCATCTTCAAAAGCGTGAAAATCTTTCTCCAGCTCTTTGTTGAATGTCTTATACCGGACAAAGTAAGCGATAGCGGCTGCTGCTGCGCCAGCTCCGGCCAAAAATGCCAGCACCTTCCCCATGTTGTTTTTGGACATATCACACAGCTCCTTTCTGCATATAAAGATTTCAGCTATTAGGATTATTGTAATACGGATTGAAAAAAAAGAAAAGGTATAATTGTGGAAATTTTATGATAAATTAATATAGCTGCACAGTCCTCGTCCCCAATATTCACTGAAATAGGTGCGGCTCATACTAAAAACGGAAGCAGATAGGGGACTGGACGCCGCCTGAATTGTTAAAAAAAAATAAAATTAGCACTCAACTCTTGACAGTGCTAGTAATGGGTGCTATAACATTACTTGTGAACAGAAAGGAAAGAAATTGGATAATTTCCAGACAAGATATGTAAAAAAGCAGACTGATGCAAGGAGGATTTTAACTATGAAGTTAGTGCCATTATTTGACAGAGTTGTTTTAAAACAGTTGGTTGCAGAAGAGACTACCAAGTCCGGCATTGTCCTTCCAGGACAGGCAAAAGAGAAACCCCAGCAGGCTGAAGTAATCGCAGTAGGACCTGGCGGTGTGGTAGATGGCAAAGAGATCACGATGCAGGTAAAACCGGGAGATAAGGTAATCTATTCCAAATATTCAGGAACCGATGTGGAAGTAGAGGAAGAGAAGTACGTTATCGTAAAGCAGAATGACATTCTGGCAGTGATTGAGTAAATTTGGTGACGGAGCGAAGCTCCATTGAATAATAGCGAATTATTGGAGGTTGAGAACCATGGCAAAGGAAATTAAATTTGGCGTAGAAGCCAGAAAAGCATTGGAATCTGGCGTAAATCAGTTGGCAGATACTGTTCGTGTGACCCTGGGACCGAAAGGACGCAACGTTGTCCTGGATAAATCATTCGGCGCTCCGCTGATCACAAACGACGGTGTTACCATCGCAAAGGAGATTGAGCTGGCAGATGCCTTTGAAAATATGGGCGCACAGCTTGTAAAAGAGGTTGCTACCAAGACCAACGATGTGGCTGGTGACGGTACCACCACCGCAACAGTCCTGGCTCAGGCAATGATCAACGAAGGTATGAAGAACCTGGCTGCAGGCGCTAACCCCATCGTGCTGAGAAAAGGTATGAAGAAGGCGACAGATGCAGTTGTAGAGGAAATTGCAAAGATGAGCAAGCCCATCGAAGGGAAGGCTCAGATCGCAAGAGTTGCAGCTATCTCCGCATCTGATGATGAAGTAGGTGAGCTGGTAGCTGATGCAATGGAGAAGGTTTCCAAGGACGGCGTTATCACCATCGAGGAATCCAAGACTATGAAAACAGAGCTGGATTTAGTAGAAGGTATGCAGTTTGACCGCGGCTATGTATCCGCATATATGTGCACCGATATGGACAAAATGGAAGCCAACCTGGACGATCCGTACATCCTGATCACAGACAAGAAAATTTCCAATATCCAGGAGATCCTGCCTCTGCTGGAGCAGATCGTTAAGACTGGCGCAAAGCTGCTGATCATCGCTGAGGACGTAGAGGGCGAAGCACTGACCACTTTGATCGTCAACAAGCTGCGCGGCACCTTCAGTGTAGTGGCTGTTAAGGCTCCGGGCTATGGCGACAGAAGAAAAGAAATGTTAAAAGATATCGCAATCCTGACTGGCGGCCAGGTCATTTCCGATGAATTAGGATTAGACTTAAAAGAAGTTACCATGGATCAGTTAGGCCGTGCAAAATCCGTTAAGGTTCAGAAAGAAAATACCATTATTGTAGACGGCTGCGGCGAGAAGAGCGATATCTCCGCAAGAGTTGCACAGATTCGTGCACAGATTGAGGAGACGACCTCCGATTTCGACAGAGAGAAACTTCAGGAGAGACTGGCTAAGCTGGCAGGCGGCGTGGCAGTAATTCGCGTAGGCGCTGCAACCGAGACTGAGATGAAAGAAGCGAAGCTGCGTATGGAAGATGCTCTGGCTGCTACTAAGGCTGCCGTTGAGGAGGGCATCATTGCAGGCGGCGGTTCCGCATATGTTCATGCAGCCGAGGCAGTTAAGCCGATGCTGAAAGATCTGGAAGGCGACGAGAGAACCGGTGCAAAGCTGATCTTAAAGGCTCTGGAGGCTCCTCTGTACCACATCGTAGCAAATGCCGGGCTGGAGGGCTCTGTCATCATCAATAAAGTAAAAGAGTCTCCTGTAGGCACAGGCTTTGATGCATACAAAGAAGAATATGTTGATATGATTCAGGCAGGCATTCTGGATCCTGCAAAAGTTACCAGGAGCGCTCTGCAGAATGCAACGAGTGTAGCGTCCACCTTATTGACAACTGAGTCAGTAGTTGCTAATATTAAGGAAGAAACCCCGGCAGCACCTGCTGGAGCGGGAATGGGCGGAATGATGTAATAAGTCGTAGACGTTGACCAGACGGACAATGCCTGTAGAAGCAAGGGCTTCCCGCATCTTAGATGAGGGGAGCCCTTTTGTTTTGCCTGTTTTTCACAGAGATGGCTTCTGTGAGATGACAGCGCTCCGTGCGGCTCACGCTGCAGCGGGGAAATTACTCTGAAGGAGAAGAGAACAATGATACAAGATGCGTATGTAGAACATTTGGTGAAACGAAAGACGCCGCCTTATGCCTTGGCAGTCAAGATTCTTCTGGGCGTTCTGTTTGCTGCCGCTGTTTTTATGGCTTTAACCACTTATATCGGAATCGTGGTCCTTTTGGCTGTCTGCGCGGCTTCCTATTTCATTATGCTGAACCTGAACGTGGAATTCGAGTATCTCTATATAGACGGACAGCTCTCAATCGATAAAATTTTGAATCGGAACAAAAGAAAAAAAGTCATGGAATGTGATAAGGACAGCCTGCTGATGATGGCCCCCCTGGACTCCTATGTATTAAAGGACTACGAGGGAACTGGCGTAAAGGTGATCGATTGTTCATCCGGGCGGAACGATGTAAAGAAATATGCGTTTATTTATCAGGCAGGCCAGCAGAGAAATAAAGTGATTATTGAACCGAATGAGAAACTGCTCCAGTGCATTCGCAGCACAACGCCCAGGAAGATTGTGCTGTAAATTGTTAGCAGGATAAACTATCAGTAAAATAATAGGTGATTATAAGTAAATAGTATGAATACCGCCAAGGCTTTCGTTTGACAAAAAAGGCAAAATTTGTTAATATGTTATACTAATAACCCTCTGATAAGAGGAGAAAATCTATGAGAAAGCGAGGAATTTAGAATGGGTACAATAATTGGTGAAGGCATTACCTTTGATGATGTGCTGTTAGTTCCGGCTTATTCAGAAGTGATTCCCAACCAGGTGGATTTAACCACGTATCTGACCAAAACGATCAAGCTGAACATCCCTTTGATGAGCGCGGGGATGGATACCGTCACAGAGCATAGGATGGCGATTGCCATGGCCAGGCAGGGCGGCATTGGGATCATCCACAAGAATATGTCTATCGAGGCGCAGGCGGATGAAGTGGACAAAGTAAAGCGTTCAGAAAACGGTGTTATCACTGACCCATTCTATCTTTCCCCTGAACATACCCTCAAGGATGCCGATGAGCTGATGGCGAAGTTCCGGATCTCCGGTGTGCCGATCACAGAGGGGAGAAAGCTGGTAGGTATCATCACCAACCGGGATTTGAAATTTGAGGAAGATTTTTCAAAAAAGATTAAAGAGTGCATGACTTCCAAAAATCTTGTGACTGCCCAGGAGGGCATCACGATGATGGAGGCAAAGAAAATCCTGGCAAAGGCCAGAGTAGAGAAACTTCCTATTGTAGACAAGGACTTTAATTTAAAGGGTCTGATCACCATCAAGGACATTGAAAAGCAGATTAAATATCCTCTGTCTGCCAAAGACTCACAGGGACGCCTGCTGTGCGGGGCAGCTCTGGGAATCACAGCCAATGTGCTGGAGCGGGCTGAGGCGCTGGTAAAGGCCCATGTAGACGTGGTTGTTCTGGATTCTGCCCATGGCCATTCTGCCAATGTAATCCGCTGTGTCAAGATGCTGAAGGAAGCCTTCCCGGATCTCCCGGTGATAGCCGGAAATGTAGCGACCGGTGAGGCGACGAGAGCTCTGATCGAGGCAGGCGTAGATGCGGTCAAGGTGGGAATTGGACCGGGTTCCATTTGTACTACCCGCGTGATCGCTGGAATCGGTGTTCCCCAGGTGACTGCGGTTATGGATTGCTACGCTGCGGCGAAGGAGTATGGGATTCCGATTATTGCAGACGGAGGTATCAAATACTCAGGAGATATTGTCAAGGCGATTGCTGCCGGCGGAAGCGTCTGCATGATGGGAAGTATGTTTGCAGGCTGCGACGAGAGCCCGGGAGAGTTTGAACTGTTCCAGGGCCGGAAGTACAAGGTATACCGGGGCATGGGTTCCATTTCTGCTATGGAGAACGGAAGCAAAGACCGCTATTTCCAGAGCGATGCTAAGAAGCTGGTTCCGGAAGGAGTTGAAGGCCGTGTGGCGTACAAGGGCCTGGTAGAGGACACTGTATTCCAGCTTCTGGGAGGACTGAGATCCGGTATGGGCTACTGCGGTGCAAAGGATATCAAGACTCTTCAGGAAACCGGAAGATTTATGAAGATTTCTGCGGCTGCACTGAAGGAAAGCCATCCTCACGATATTCATATTACAAAGGAAGCGCCTAACTACAGCGTGGACGTTTAAAAACAAGTATTGCAGCGGGTCAGGCAGGAAAAGCTCTTGCCTGGCCTTTTGTAGTTCAGCAAAGGAGGAGACAGATGAGGTATCAGAGATTTGGAACTGGGATTGTCCTGAGAGTGGACAAAGATGAGGAAATTTTGGACTGCCTGACACAGCTGTGCACGGATGAGGGGATCTGTCTGGCCAGCGTGACTGGGCTGGGAGCGGTGAAAAAGGCGGTTTTGGGTGTTTTTGATACAGCCGAAAAGGTTTATTATAAAGAAACCTATGAGGGAATTTATGAGATCGCCTCACTGACGGGAAATATTACAAGGCAGGACGGAAAGCCTTATCTTCACATCCATGCCGTCATTGCAAACGGCCATACCGGCGAAATCCATGGAGGCCATGTGAATGAAGCTGTGATCGGCGCTACTGGGGAGATTATCATCCAGATTCTGGATGGAGAAGTGGGAAGAAAGTTCAGCGATGAGATAGGGCTGAACCTGCTGGAGTTTTAAGAAGAGGAGGACGCAACGATGCTGAGCTTTGGTATGAGATGCCATGATATTTGCCCCAAAATGCCTATGGAAGCGCTGTTTCAGGAGGTGAAAGCCAACGGAATTGATCAGATCCAGCTTGCCTTTGGAAAGTCTATCTCAGATTATGATTTTTCTGTCGGCCATTACAGCCCCGGCTTTGCCCATTATATTAGAAAAAAGTTGGATGAGAACGGGATCCATGTGGCTGTTCTGGGATGCTATATTAACCCTATCAACCCCATTGAAGAGAAGCGCCAGGCAGAGGTAGCTAAATTTATTGAGCATTTGAAATACGCAAAAATCATCGGCGCTGACATGGTAGGGACGGAGACTGGGAGGCTGGACCCTGATATGAAAGTGGTACCGGAGACCTTTACGGAGGCGGCGTACCAGCTGCTGTTAAAGAGTATGAGAGAGATTGTCACAGCGGCTGAAAAGCTGGGGGTAACAGTAGGCGTGGAGGGAGTCTACAACCACACGTTATACAGCCCGGCAATGATGAAGCGTTTCCTTGAGGATATTGATTCTCCTAATGTGGAGGTGATTCTGGATTCTGTCAATCTGATCCATCCTGAGGAGACAGACTGCCAGGAGGAAGTGATCAGCAGGGCCTTCGCATATTACGGGGACAAGATTACCATGCTTCACATGAAGGATTTTGTTTTTGATGGTCAGGACCAGATATTCCGGCATGTGGGGGAGGGGCTGTTCCGCTACGAGCCGCTGATGAAATTACTGAAGGAAAAGAAGCCTCACATTACTATGCTCCTGGAAAATTCCAGCAAGGAGCGGTATCACAGCGACGTAACGTTCCTTCAGGAGATTTATGACAGAGTATGATTCCCGATCGGCATTGATAAATGGCTGGAAGGTGTTTGTTGAGAAACGGCGTAGCCCTGGGGCTATGCCGTTTCTCTGCAGCAAAGGAAAGCGAGAAAGGAGCGGAAGACAGGTGAAAAGACTTTTTTTGCTGGAGGATGACGAGGGGCTGATCTGCGGGCTCTCATTTGCGCTGAAAAAGCAGGGATATGAAATCGATGCTGTCCGCAGTGCAAAGGAGGCTGATATACTTTGGAAAAGAGAATCTTACGATTTGGCCATTTTAGATGTATCGCTTCCCGATGGCTCTGGCTTTGACTTTTGCAGAAAGATACGCAGAACCTCTAAGGTGCCCATCATGTTCCTTACCGCTGCCGATGAGGAAACAGATATCACTATGGGCCTTGATATAGGGGCAGACGATTATATGACAAAGCCGTTTAAACTGGCGGTATTTCTCTCCAGGATCAATGCTCTGCTCCGCAGAAGCGAAAATTTTAACACACCTGAGACGGAACTGCGCTCTGGCGGTATAGCGGTCCAGCTTTTGAAAGGAGAGGCATATAAAAATGGAAGGATGCTTGACCTGACAGGAAGCGAATATAAATTGCTGTGCCTGCTTATGGAACACCCTGGACAGGTGCTCTCTGCGAATCAAATTTTAGGAAAACTGTGGGACTGCCGGGAAAACTATATTGACAGCAATTCTCTTACCGTGTATATTCGGAGGCTCCGCATGAAGATTGAGGATGACCCGGGACAGCCAGAGAGGATTGTTACGGTTCGCGGGAGAGGATATAAGTGGAACCAGACAGATGAGGGGGAGTGATGAAACTGTTTGCTAACCGAAAAGTTGCATTGCTTTTCAAGGAAATTACACTGTGGATGCTGATGTTTGCCCTGGCTTCAGCACTTTTTGCAGGAACCGGAGTCCCAAATGCCGGGAAATGGGTACTGCTCTGCGGCCTGTGCATGGGAGCTGCGGTATGGATATCTTGTTTCCGATATTTCAGGGGCCAACACAAGATAATGGAAGATGCCATTTCAAGGATCACGGATTATCTGTCCGGCAATCGGGATGCAGCCATCCAGTGCAATGATGAGGGAGAGCTGTACAGATTGTTCCACGAGGTAAATACACTGGTTTCGATTTTGAACGCCTATGCAGAGGAGGAAGAACATACAAAGAGGTTTTTGCAGGACACCCTGTCGGATATTTCTCATCAGCTGAAGACGCCGTTGGCTGCCCTCAATGTCTATAATGGCATTATACAGGAGGAGACGAGGAATCATCCGGATGTCCAGCGGTTTAGCCGGCTCTCGGAGAAGGAACTTGGCCGAATGGAGATGCTGGTGCAGAATCTCCTGAAACTCGCAAAATTGGATGCTGGCGCAGTCGTTTTAGAATGGAAGTGGGAGAATATGGCCAGTATTGCAGAGGAGGTAAGGGAGCAGTTTTTGTTCCGCGCTGAACAGGAGGGAAAAGAGATCCGCCTGTCAGGCGGCGAGGAGATTCAGGTATTCTGTGACCGGAACTGGATTATAGAAGCTGTCAGCAATCTTGTCAAAAATGGACTTGACCACACAGAAAGGGGAAATACCGTCCAGATTCAATGGCAGATGTTTGCTGCTTTTTTTCAGGTAACTGTGAAAGACAATGGGAGCGGTATTCATCCAGAGGATATGCACCACATTTTTAAAAGATTTTACCGGAGCCGCTTTTCAAAAGATATTCAGGGGATCGGCCTCGGCCTGCCGTTAGCGAAGGCGATCGTGGAAGCTCATGGGGGAACCATCGAAGTTGACAGTGCAGTGGGCAGGGGAACTGTCTTCACAATGAATTTCCGGATTCCTACAAAATTGTAGCCTGATTGTCGCAGCGGTGCAGGAGTTTTCTGGTATATTGACAGTTATCAAGATAAGAAGAGGTGTTTGCACAATGGATTTGCTGGAAGTCAGAAATGTCTGTAAAACGTATGGAAGCGGCGAGACTGCCGTACGTGCCTTGAAGAATGTCAGTTTTTCTGTCCCTAAAGGAGAGTTTACAGCTATCATTGGGGAATCAGGCTCTGGGA
Organism: uncultured Lachnospiraceae bacterium; assembly: GCA_944376125.1. Classification (GTDB taxonomy): domain Bacteria; phylum Bacillota; class Clostridia; order Lachnospirales; family Lachnospiraceae; genus UMGS1370. The sequence goes on along the minus strand of CALWBQ010000050.1, from coordinate 49,469 downwards.
AGAGCACGCTTCTCAATGTGATAGGCGGCCTGGATACTCCTACATCCGGGAGCGTGGTGATTGGGGGAAACGATATTTTTGCTATGAATGAAAGAAGTCTTACCATTTTTCGCCGGCGGAACATTGGTTTTATCTTTCAGGCTTTTAACCTGATTCCGGAACTGACAGTAGAGCAGAATATTGTGTTTCCGGTTCTGCTGGATTATCAGAAACCAGATCAGAGATATCTGGAGGAATTGCTGACGATCCTGGATCTGAGAGAGCGGCGCGGCCATCTGCCGGGGCAGCTGTCCGGCGGCCAGCAGCAGCGCACGGCGATCGGCCGGGCTCTTATGACACGCCCATCGCTGATCCTGGCGGATGAACCTACCGGGAATCTGGACTCACATAACAGCAGTGAAGTGATCGCGCTGATGCGGGAGGCGTCTGAAAAATACCAGCAGACTATTATTATGATCACCCATAACAGCGGCATTGCGCAGACTGCAGACCGGGTTCTGCAGGTGTCAGATGGTGTGCTGACTGATTTTGGGAGGTACCGGGGATGAAAAGTTACCTCAGCCTGATTCCAATCTCTGCAAAAATACGGAGACAGCAGAACCGGATGACCCGCCTCTGTATTCTGTTTGCTGTTTTTTTGGTGACAGCCGTTTTCAGCATGGCTGATATGGGTATTCATATGGAATGGGAACGACTTTTGGAAAAGCATGGAAGCCTGACGCTCCAGGAGCTTTTGGATCACGCAATGGCGCAGACTCTTCTCCTGACATCAGCAGTATTGTTTGTCCTGATCTTGGCGGCGGGTGTGCTGATGATCTCCAGCAGCATAAATAGTATTGTGGCCCAGAGAACAAAATTTTTTGGAATGATGCGCTGCCTAGGAATGAGCAGACAGCAGATTATTCGGTTTGTGAGGCTGGAAGCTCTCAGCTGGTGCAAAACCGCAGTCCCTGCGGGGGTGGCACTGGGGACGGCGGCCGCGTGGGGGCTGTGTGCTGTCCTGCGGTTTGCCGTGGGGGAAGAATTTTCCGATATTCCTCTTTTTGGCGTTAGTTGTATCGGAATCTGCAGCGGCATCATAATGGGGCTCGTCACAGTTCTTCTTGCCGCGGGGGCCCCTGCCAGGAGGGCTGCCAGAGTATCGCCTATTGCGGCAGTGTCGGAGACACTGGAGGGTACCGGGCATCTGCAGATAAAAGTCAGAACAGGACTGTTCAAAGTGGAGACAGCCCTGGGGATTGGCCATGCAGTCTCAGCGGCCAAAAACATGATTCTTATGGCGGGTTCCTTTGCCTTGAGTATCATTCTGTTTTTGAGCTTCTCTGCCCTGATCGATTTTGTTGGCTATATCATGCCCCAATCGGCCAGCGCCTCAGATATCAATATTTCCAGTGATGATGGCTCCAATGGGATTGACAGCAGCCTGCTGGATACGATTGCCGGAATGGACGGCGTAAAACGCGTTTATGGGCGCAGAAGCAGCCTCGGCATTTCTGCAGAGCTCCATTCAGCTCCAGTGGAGATTGATCTGGTTTCCTATGATGACTTCGATTTAGACTGTCTGAAAACGGATCATATGCTGAAAGCAGGCAGCAGCCTCTCACGAATTTACGGCGACAGCCATTGTGTGCTTGCTGTCTGGGACAAAGACAGTCCGCTGAAAATCGGCGATAAGATCCGCATTGGAGAGGAAGAACTGGAGGTTGCCGGTTTGCTGAAATACAATCCTTTCAGCAGCGACGGGCTCACAGGCGGAGAGATCATCCTGATTGCATCGGGCAGCACATTTGTCCGACTGACAGGCATCAGAAACTACTCTCTGGTTATGATACAGACATTGGGGGATGTGACGGACGAAGATGTGGGAGCGATCCGGGACATACTGGACGGCGGCTGCAGATTGACAGACCTGCGGGATCAGAGAACATCCGGTACGTATTTTGCCTTTGTATTTTGTATATATGCATTTTTAGCCATCATCGCCCTGGTAGCAGTGCTCAATGTTGTAAATAGCATTGCCATGAGTGTGTCATCGCGGATGCGGTCGTACGGAGTAATGAGGGCGATAGGGATGAAGTCCTGCCAGGCAACTAAAATGATCGCTGCAGAAGCATTTACCTACGTTTTTTCTGGAGGAGCTGCAGGCTGTGCTGCCGGTCTGGCGGTTCACAAGCTGCTCTACAGCGTCCTTATAACCGATCATTTCAGCTATGCTGCCTGGCACCTTCCAGCAGTGCCGCTGCTGATCAGCCTTTTGGGCCTCTGTATGGCCGCGGTGGCGGCGGTATACATTCCTGCTAAGCAGATGGGAAAGATGAATATCACAGAGGTAATCCGTCAGCCATAATGGCGGTTCCAACCTCTGAATATGGAAGAAAACCGGCGCTCTGGCCTTGGAGCTGCCGGTTTTTTGAGCTTCCAGTCTTTTATTGAGCCGCTTTTTGTGAAAACTCCACCGTTACCAGATCACTGTAGGGAACCCGCCTGGGAAGCTCGCCAGAATCCTCCAGAATATTCTGAAGCAGGTCAAAACTGCTCTCTTCAAAAATTGTATCCCCCTTCCAGGTATCCTGATCTTTGTAGCGCCTGATGATGGTAGTCAGACTGTCCAGATCAGTCTCCTGAAACTGGGGCTGGATAACCTGGGCGATCTCTTCGGCAGAATGAGAGTTGACGTAGTCAAGTCCCTTTTGGATGGCATTGGTAAAGGACTGTATGATGTCCGGGTTAGCTTCTATATAGCTTTTTTTGGCACTGTAGGCAGTGTAGGGGACATAGCCGGATTCTGTTCCAAGAGAGGCAACTACATACCCGCTCCCCTCTTTTTCAAGGGCTGTCGCATAAGGCTCAAATTCGACGGTGTAATCGGCCTGGCTGGAGGGAAATGCGGCTGCGGTCAGCCCAAAGCTGATGCTCTGGTCAATGGCAAGATCTGCCTGGGGATCCAGCCCATGTTTCCGCAGGATATATTCAAAGACCATCTGTGGCATCCCGCCTGCCCTGCCGCCCAGGACAGAGCTGCCTTTTAGTTTTTCCCAGGAAAAATCTGGATCGGGCTCCCGGGCCACCAGAAAGTTTCCTGCTCTCTGGGTGAGCTGGGCAAAATTGACCGCATAGTCGGAAGCCCCGTTGGCGTAAGTATAGATACTGGCCTCAGATCCCATAAACCCAATATCGGCATCGCCGGATACCAGGGCAGTCATCACTTTATCAGCGCCGGCTCCGTTTACTAAGGTCAGAGCGATCCCTTCCTCCTCAAAATATCCCAATTCGATGGCAGCGTACTGGGGGGCATAAAAGACAGAGTGTGCTACCTCGCTGAGGGTGACGGGGATGGTTCCGCCGGCCTCTTCCGTATGTGAGCAGCCGGGGAGCAGGGAAAGAGCAGCCGCCAGGCATGTCAGTAAGCTAAGGACACGTTTTTTCATAACAGACTCCTTTACACAAGGTGATGTTTTATAATATGATGCCAGGGGAAAAGTGTGTTTTTCCTTGCCAACAGTGGGTATTTAATGATATAAATAAATCAGTTGTGTTTTGATTGATAGAAAATGAAAAGCAGCAGGAGGGATTTGTTATGGTAAAATTGTATGACGGCGGCGTATATCTGGTGGATGGTGCGACCCTTGTACCTGAGGAGGATGGGGCAAAGGTTCAGGCCATGACCGGAAAGGCTGCGGATAAAGAGGAAGCCAGAAAGGGCACTATTGCCTATTCTATCTTAAAAAGCCACAATACCTCAGAGGATATGGAGCATTTAAAGATTCGCTTTGATGCCATGGCTTCCCACGATATTACATTTGTGGGAATTGTCCAGACGGCAAAAGCATCAGGAATGGAGCAGTTTCCCATCCCCTATGTTCTGACCAACTGTCACAATACGCTCTGTGCAGTGGGCGGAACCATCAATGAGGATGATCACATGTTCGGACTTTCCGCGGCAAAAAAATACGGCGGCATCTATGTGCCCCCTCACATTGCCGTGATTCATCAGTATATGAGAGAGATGATGGCGGGATGCGGAAAGATGATCCTTGGCTCTGACAGCCATACCCGCTATGGCGCCTTGGGAACCATGGCTATCGGAGAAGGCGGCGGAGAGCTGGTAAAGCAGCTTTTAAGAGATACTTACGACGTGGCTTACCCTGGCGTAGTGGCGATCTACCTGGACGGCAGCCCAAGACCCGGAGTCGGACCCCAGGATATTGCCCTGGCGATTATCGGAGCAGTATTTAAATGCGGTTATGTGAAGAATAAAGTTATGGAATTTGTAGGCCCAGGCATTGCTTCCATGGACACAGATTTCCGGAATGGCGTGGATGTTATGACGACAGAAACTACCTGTCTGTCCTCTATCTGGAAGACTGACGAGGACACAAAGGCATATCTGACTCTCCACGGCAGAGGAGACGATTACAAAGAGTTAAATCCGGCTCAGGTGGCCTACTACGACGGCTGTGTTTACGTAGACCTGAGCACTGTGAAGCCCATGATTGCTCTCCCATTCCATCCCAGCAACACCTATGAGATTGACGAGCTGAACAGCAATCTGGAAGATATTCTCCGAGAGGTAGAGAAGAGTGCGGAGGCAGTCTCCGGGGGAAAGGCCCACTTTACTCTGTTAGATAAGATCAAAGACGGGAAACTGCTGGTGCAGCAGGGAATTATTGCCGGATGTGCCGGAGGAAACTATACCAATGTCATTGAGGCGGCCAATGCCCTGAGAGGCAAAGACTGCGGCTGCGATGAATTCTCACTGGCGGTTTACCCATCCTCTCAGCCGGTTTTTGCAGACTTGGTGAAGAAGGGGGCTGTCTCCGATCTGATGGCAGCAGGCGCGATTATCCGGACTGCGTTCTGCGGTCCATGCTTTGGGGCGGGAGATACTCCCTGCAACAATGGCCTGAGCATTCGCCACACTACCAGAAACTTCCCCAACCGGGAGGGTTCAAAGCCTGGAAACGGCCAGATGGCGGCAGTGGCCCTGATGGATGCCCGCTCAATCGCGGCGACGGCTGCCAACGGCGGGATCCTGACTTCCGCGGAAGGAATGGAGTGTTTTGGCAAAGTGCCGGCGTATGAGTTTGACCATTCTTCCTATGACCACAGAGTGTACTTTGGGTTTGGAAAAGGCAGAAAAGAGGAAGAGCTGATCTATGGGCCGAACATTAAGGATTGGCCGGAGATGAGTCCCCTTGCAGACAATATCGTATTAAAGGTTTGTTCTAAGATCATGGATGCTGTAACTACGACGGATGAGCTGATCCCTTCCGGTGAGACGTCCTCCTATCGCTCCAATCCTCTGGGCCTGGCGGAGTTTACATTGTCAAGGAGAGATCCTGAGTATGTTGGCCGCACGAAAGAGGTGGACAAGCTGGAGAAAGCGCGGAGTGCCGACACAGATCCAGCCAGTCTGGATAAAGACCTGGAGAGCGTATTTGCAGCGATCCGCACGATACCGGGCAATGAAGATGTCAGAGCGGCAGAGACAGAAATCGGAAGCGTAGTCTACGCAGTGAAGCCGGGAGATGGATCCGCAAGAGAGCAGGCGGCGAGCTGCCAGCGTGTTATCGGCGGCCTGGCCAATATCTGCAGTGAGTATGCGACAAAGCGTTACCGCTCCAATGTTATGAACTGGGGAATGCTGCCCTTCCAGATGGAGGGGGAGCCGGGGTTTGAAGTTGGGGACTACATCTATGTGCCTGGCATCCGGAAACATTTGGACGGCGATCTGAGGAATATCCCTGCATATGTGATCAAAGCTCAGGACGGCAGCGTGAAGGAGATCAGCCTCTACATCACTGACATGACTCCGGAAGAGCGTGAGATCGTCAAAGCTGGCTGCCTGATCAATTACAATCGAAATCGGGCGAAGAGCCGGGGATAGGATTGAGAAATGGATTATAAGATGATCGTTCTGGATCTGGACGGGACATTGACCAACCGGGATAAGCAGATCACGCCTAGAACCAGGGAGGCCCTGATGGAGGCACAGAAGATGGGAAAAATCACAGTTCTGGCCTCCGGGCGTCCCACTCAGGGGGTGATGCCCCTGGCTAGAGAGCTGGAGTTGGGGAAATATGGAAGCTATATTTTATCCTACAACGGCGGGATGATCATAAATTGCCGGACAGGGGAGACTGTGGCCTCAGCTCTGCTGCCGCCTAAGATTAACCGGAACGTGATCGGTCTGGCAAGGGAGTATCAGGTGAATATCCTGACCTATCAAGGAGATACAATTATTACTTTAAAAAAAGAAGACCCTTATGTGGAACTGGAAGCCCGGACAAATCAGATGCCTGTGAAAGAAATCAGCGCTATGGAGGAGTATGTAGAGTTTGCTGTGCCCAAATTTCTGATGGTGGATGACGGGGACTATCTGGCTATGGTGGAGCCGAGAGTAAAGGCAGCTTTGGGGAAAAATATCAGCGTCTATCGGTCAGAGCCATTTTTTCTGGAAATCCTCCCAAGGGGAATTGACAAGGCCAAGAGGCTGGAAGCGCTTCTGGGGATTTTGGGACTATCCAGGGAAGAGGTGATTGCCTGCGGGGACGGCTATAACGATCTGTCTATGATCCGTTTTGCCGGTCTGGGCGTAGCCATGGGGAACGCCGTTTTACCAGTAAGAAATGCCGCCGATTACATCACTGGCACAAATGATGAGGATGGCGTGGCCCAGGTGGTAGAAAAATTCGTGCTTTCTTGAGTTAAAACAGTGGACTTTCAAACTTTAATATGCTAAAATGAAAGCGGAATCAAAAGGTCATGGACCAGGAGAGGAAGCGCACAATGAATAAAAAAATAAAGACAGAAGCAGTAGACCATCTTTTTCAGGCGATCCTGACATTGAAGTCACCGGAGGAATGTTATATTTTTTTCGAGGATGTCTGCACAATCAATGAATTGCTGTCTCTCTCCCAGCGCTACGAAGTGGCAAAGATGCTGAGGGAGGGAAAGACATACCTTGAGATTGCAGAGAAAACCGGTGCGTCGACCGCCACGATCAGCCGTGTGAACCGCTCGCTGAATTACGGCAATGACGGTTACGACATGGTATTTGCAAGACTGGGAGATAAACAAGAAGAGCCGGAGGAACAGAACGGCAAATAAAGACAGGCAGGCCCGCTCATCAGGGGCCTGCCTGTTCTTGTATCGATTATAGGAGAAAACGTCCCTCCAGCGCAAGATATTGATCCAGCATCATGCGGCTGACTCTGGCACCGAACCGAGTGGCCGGATGATCGGAATAGTACATGGGGTCGCTGAAATTTTTGTGCATCATTACGATAACATATGGGCCGTAAGGTGTAAAGACGATGCCGCCGTCATTGCGGCACTCATCCATGCTGCCGCTTTTGGAGGCTACCTGGATGGACGCCTCCTCTCCATTGTCCTCTCCGTCCATATAGTAGATTGGAAAATCACGGACGATCATGGAATTGTAGTGCTGCTTTTTCAGAATTTCGATCATAGCCGCGTCAGCTTCGGGGCTGATCAGGGTTCCCTTTGCAAGACGAATAAAGATGCTGGCATAGTCCTTTGGGGTGGATGTGCCGAGGCGGCCAAGACCATCACTGTCAAAACGGAGAGGTCTGTGGAGACAGGTATCCCTGCATCCCAGCTTTTGGATACAGGCGTTAATGGTATCCAGGCCAAGGTACTCGATGATCATATTGGTGGCGGTATTGTCGCTGACAATAATCATCAGGGTGGCGGCATCTTTAACACGGAGCTTCATTCCAAGATCCATGGAATGAACCAGGCCGCTTCCGGAAACCATGTGCTGAGGCCCATAGGTTAAAATGTCTTCCAGGCTGGCTTGCTTCTGCTGTATCTGGTCAAAGAGGCAGGCCAGTATGTAGGCTTTAATGGTGCTGGCTGTCTCGAAATCCTCATCTGCATTTATTGCGACAACATTTCCCTTTAAATCATCGGCATAGAATCCCATATGCCCATCATAGCTTTTCAGTTCAGCGGCGATCCGCTTTTCTAAAGTAAATCTGGAATCCATTGTAAAGTTCTCCATATTATTTTGGCGGCTTCCGGGGTCTGAGAAGGCAGTTCAGCCGCTTTATAGTAAAACAGGACATGTCCTGCGACATGTCCTGCAATCCAGCGCGCCAGAGAAGATTCGAACTCCCGACACTACGGTCCGTAGCCGTATGCTCTATCCAGCTGAGCTACTGACGCACACTTCTGTTTCCTGAGCCCTACAGCTCTTCAACAGCACAAAAACAATTATATACGAACTGCTGATAAAAGTCAATCATTTTTTTGAAAAAAATTGGATATTTAGGAGCTGGCCGCATTGCCTTTCTCTCTTGAAATTTCTCTGCGCAGTGAATATAATGGGAACCATGAGTGAATATGCAACATACCGGGAAACGGTTATTGAAGTAAAACTGGACAGGATTGCATATAACGTTGAGCAGATCCGCGCCATGGTCGGAAAGGATGTAAAAATAGCAGCCGTTGTGAAAGCCAACGGCTACGGACATGGAGCTGTGGGGATTGCCCCCGCGATTATGGAGCATGGAGGCGATCTGCTCTGCGTAGCAACTCTGTCAGAGGCAATTGAACTGAAACTGGCTTACCCTCAGTACCCGGTGCTGATCATGGGGCTGACGCCGGATGAATATCTGCCGGATGTGCTCCAGTATGGGATTCTGCAGACAGTGGATTCTCTCAGACAGGCCAGGGTTCTGAGTGAGCTGGCGGTGCAGGCGGGAGTAACTGCGGGAATTCATATTAAGTATGATACGGGGTTTCACCGGATTGGATTTCCGGACTGTGAGAAGAGTCTGGACGAGATCGAAGAGATCAGCAGGATGGAGGGCCTGAAAATTGAGGGAATCTTTTCCCACCTGGTTCTTCTGGATGATGAATCCAATCTGAAACAATATCAGGCATTTACAGAGGCAATCCGGAGACTGAGGGCCAGGGGAGTGACCCTTCCCTGCTGCCATCTGGCAGATTCCATTGCTTCTGTGGATTACCCGGAATATCGGATGGATATGATCCGTGCGGGGGCGATTATCTATGGTTTGAAGGGCTTCCACAAAGGCAGCCTGGATATCCGGCAGGCTTTGGTTTTTAAGACTCGTATCAACCACATCACAGAGATCCGCGCAGGTGAGGGGGTCAGCTATGATTTCATGTGGAGAGCTGACAGAGATACCAGAATCGGTACTCTTCCATTTGGATATGCAGATGGCTATCCGAGAAATCTGCGGGGAAAAGCCTTTGTGACCGTCCGGGGCAGGAGGGTGCCGATTGTCGGCGTGCTCTGCATGGATCAGTGCATGGTAGATCTGGGGGATGTGCCGGAAGCTCAGTTGGGGGATGAAGTGGTCATCTACGGGGATGGCACAGGGGGAACTCTGGATATACAGGAGATCAGCCAGCTGGCTGAGACAAACAAAAATGACATTGTGTCCCGGCTGACGGCAAGGCCGCCGCGGATTTATACAAAAAATGGCAGTGTTGAGTCTGTAAAAACGATGCTTGGGGACACAGGGAGGTTTCAATGAGTCAGAAAGAAATATGGACAGACGGATGGATGAAAGAAAAGACCGATGCGATGGAGCCGATGCTGGTTGGGATCAGGAGAAGGCTTCACCAACATCCGGAGCTGGGAACCGAGGAATATGAGACGGGGGCTATTATCCGGGAGTATCTGCAGGAATGGAATATCCCCTTCTGTTATCCCTGTGCTGATACGGGAATCGTGGCAGTTGTCGAGGGAAAAGGGGATGGAAATGGGCCCTCTCTTACTGTGGGGCTGAGAGCCGACATGGATGGGCTCCCTTTGGAGGAAGATCCTTCCAGAACCTACTGCTCTCAAAATCCAGGTGTCATGCATGCCTGCGGCCATGATGCCCACATGGCGATTGCCTTGGGAGTAGCCTGGCTGCTGAAACAATATGAGGATAGATGGAGAGGGACGGTAAAGATCTTTTTCCAGCCAGCGGAGGAAACCTGCGGGGGAGCAGAGCGGATGGTAAAGGAAGGCTGCATGGAAAATCCCCATGTGGATTACGTTCTGGGGCTTCACATGATGCCTACTTATGAGTACGGCGAGGTGGAGCTGAAATATGATGATCTCAACGCGTCTTCTGATGAAGTGGAGCTGGTGATTCGGGGAAAGAGCTGCCATGGAGCCTACCCGGACGGCGGGATCGATGCCATCGTGGAGGCAGCGGCAGTGATTCAGGCTCTTCAGACCCTGGTGAGCCGCAAGATTTCTCCTTTTCAGAATATTGTCCTGTCCCTGGGCACCATCCATGGGGGGACGGCAGCCAATGTAGTGGCAGACGAGGTAGTACTGACAGGGACGTTAAGAACCACAGATCCAGAGATACGGAAACAGGCCAAGGAATACATTTCCAATGTGACGCAGCAGATCTGCCGTGCATTTGGAGGTGAGGGGAAAGCCGTCTTTACTCCGGGATACGATGCGTTGATTAATACCAATGACATCGTAGATGTGGTGATTGAAACGGCCGCAGAGGCTCTTGGGCGGGAACATATTCACTTTAAGCCTTACCCCAGCTTAGGCGTGGAGGATTTTTCATTCTTTTTAAATAAAGCTCCAGGGGCATTTTACCATCTGGGCTGCGCCTGCAAGGAAAAGGGCATTGATGCGCCCCTCCACAATCAGAATTTTGATATTGATGAGAGAGCGCTGTCTCTGGGAGTCCGGCTGCAGTCAGAGTTGGTGATGAAATTGCTGCAGAGAGCTTAGAGGGCGGATATAAAACTGTGCCGGGACGGCCCTTGCCTTGCGGCTGCAGATTCGCTATAATGGACAAAAAGAAACGCTGTGGCAGAGGTGTTGATATGGGAGAAAATTTTAAGAAAAAAATGACAATTCAGAACAGGCTGCGCCTGATTGAGATTGTCAGTGTACTGGGAATGATTCTGATCGCCCTGGTGGCTATTCTTACCAGCAATCGGATCAACCAGGCCAGCACGGTGATCGCAGATTATTGGATGCCCGCAGTGATCGCTGCGGAGGAGTGGAAAACAGAGACATCCAATTACCGGATTGCCGAGTATAACCATGCGCTGTCTGAGGATTCGGAGGAGATGGGACGGCTGGATGAGGAGATTCGGCTGCAGCAGGAACAATTGGGGCAGGCGATGGAGAACTACGGGGAGCGCTATGTAGGGACGCCAGCAGAGAAGGAATTGTATGATTCTGTTCTGGAGCTGTGGGGACAGTACTTGATCCACAGTGAAGCAGTTCTGGAGAGCAGCCGGGAGGGGCGTCAGCAGGAAGCTCTGGAACTTTTGAGCGGTGACTCCCAGAAGATTTTTAATGAGATCAATTCCAGCTTGTCCGATATGGCTGTGGAGAAGCAGCAGGGGGCGCAGGGAGCCAGCGAGGAAGGCAACCAGTTATTCCGCCGCCTGATAGAATGGAAGGTTATTCTGATCCTTGCCCTGGCGATTGCGCTGTCGGTTCTGGTGGTTTCCCTGATCAGGGGGATTGCGGTGCCGCTGGGAAAAGTCGTGAGCGGTGTTCAGAGCGTAGCAGCCGGAACTCTCAGTGTCCATCTCGAGTGCGAGGGGGACAAAGAGATCCAGGATATGGCTTCTGCAGTCAATGGTTTGGCTTCCAGCTTAAAGACCATGGCAGACGACGAAAAGAGGGTCCTGCAGGAGATTAGAGAGGGAAATCTGGATGTATCTCCATATGAGGACAGTGCTTACCGGGGAGACTTTGCAGCCATTCTGTACGAGCTGGAAGCGCTGAAGACTCGGTTAAAAGAGCAGGAAAACAAGAAAGAAGCATAGAAGGAGACTGGCTGGCTCATGGCAAAGACACAATGGATGATGCATACAAAGAAGGCAGATTTTGCGGCAATCGCAGAGCGGTATTCTATCAGCCCGGTAACGGCCAGGATCATACGGAATCGGGATGTGGTGGGAGATGAGGCGGTAAAACGGTACCTATTCGGTACGGTTAAGGATCTCTATTCTCCGTCTCTGCTGCCAGATATAGACAGAGCTGTGGAAATTCTGAAAGAAAAGATTGAGAGCCATGCAAAGATTAGAATTGTGGGGGATTATGACATCGATGGAGTCTGCTCCACTTATATTTTGCTCTGTGCCCTTGAGGAAGCCGGGGCCTGCCGGGATTATGAGATCCCTGACAGGATCCGGGACGGCTATGGCATCAATGAGGCAATTATCCGGGCTGCGGCAAAGGATGGGGTGGATACGATCCTGACCTGTGACAATGGCATTGCAGCGGTGGAACAGATCCGCCTGGCCAAGGAGCTGGGGATGACGGTGATTGTGACAGATCACCACGATATTCAGAAGACGGATAGCGGTGAAGATATCCTGCCTCCGGCAGATGCTGTAGTCAATCCCAAACGCCGGGACAGCCGATATCCTTATCCGGAGATCTGCGGCGGGATGGTAGCCTTTAAGCTGATGCGGGCACTATATGAAGCCTGCGGGATTTCCCTGGAAAAATGGGAAAATATGCTGGAGTTTGCTGCTATTGCAACGGTAGGGGATGTGATGAAGCTGCAGGATGAAAACAGGACTGTTGTGAAAGAAGGACTAAAGAGGATTGCCAGATCAGAAAATTTGGGGCTGCTGAGCCTGATTCAGAAGAACAATCTGGATCCGGCGTCTATCACTGCCTATCATATTGGCTTTGTTATTGGGCCCTGCCTTAATGCGGGAGGGCGCTTGTACACGGCAAAGCTGGCGTTAAGGCTTCTTCTCTCCCAGAGCCGGGAGGAGGCAGATGAACTGGCCGGGGAGCTGAAGGAACTGAATGAGCAGAGAAAGGACATGACTCTGAAAAACACCCAGGAAGCTATCGATATAGTAGAGAAGCAGTACAGACAGGACAAAGTTTTAGTAGTATTTCTTCCCCAGTGCCATGAGTCTCTGGCTGGGATTGTGGCGGGCCGCCTCAGGGAACAGTATCAGAAGCCATCACTTGTTCTGACCAGAGGGGGAGAAGGTGTTAAGGGCTCCGGACGCTCCATCGAGACCTACCACATGTTCGAGGGCCTGGCAGAAGTAAAAGATTTGCTGACAAAGTTTGGCGGCCATCCCATGGCAGCGGGTTTGTCTCTGCCGGAAGAAAATGTGCCGGAGCTTCGCCGCAGGCTCAATGAAAATGCCAGGCTGACAGAAGAAGATTTTGTGAGGAAGGTATGGATTGATGTCCCCATGCCGCTGGAATACATAACAGAGCCTTTGATTGAGGAGCTCCAGAGGCTGGAACCCTTTGGGAACGGCAATGAGAAGCCTCAGTTTGCTCAAAAGAATCTGACGATCCGGAGCGCGAGGGTTCTGGGGAGAAACCGGAATGCAGTAAAACTTTCTCTGGTGACAGAGCAGGGATTTGCCATGGATGCCATGGTGTTCTGCGATGGAGATGGGTTTATAGAAGAGCAGGGGAGCCGCAGAAAAATAGATGCAGTTTACTATCCTGTGGTCAATGAGTATAATGGGAACCGAAGCCTTCAGATTGTGATCAAGGAATATCGTTTTTCCGCATAGATAAGACGCAACAGCAGAATTGGAGAGGTGACACAATGGAAGAGAAAAGCAGAAATGTCAGGGCAGTAGTGATCGGTTTTGGAGGAATGGGAAGCCAGTATGCCCAGATGATTTATGAGAATAAAATTCAGGGAATGGAGCTGTACGGGATTTGCTGCCGCAACCCGAAGCGCCAGGAGATTGTAAAGCGGGACTTCCCTGGGACAGTCCTGTTTCAGAGTGTTGAGGAGACTATGGACAGAGGGGATGAGTTTGACGCAGTTATCATTGTCACTCCCCATGACAGTCACGTTTCCATCGGCAAGGCGGCCTTCGCAAAAGGACTCCATGTGCTGACAGACAAGCCGGTAGGAATCGCCCCTACTGAGGTAAAAGAACTAATCGCGGCGGGGGAGAGGGCCGGGACCGGGTTTGCAGTCATGTTTAACAACCGGATGCATCCAGCCTTCCAGAAGGCAAAGGCCATGGTGGAACAGGGGGAGATCGGAAAAGTGACGAGAGCAGTCTGGGTATGCAATAATTGGTACCGGACTCCCTGCTACCATAAATCCGCCCCCTGGCGCAGCAGCTGGCGGGGAGAACACGGAGGGCTCCTGATCAACCAGTGCCAGCATTATTTGGATCTGTGGCAGTGGATTTTAGGGATGCCGGACAGCGTCTACGCTGGAATTGATTTTGGAAAGTACAATGATTTTCTGGTGGATGACAGCGTGGATCTTCAATTCCTGTATGACAGTGGGCTGCGGGGAACCTTTATCAGCGCCAGCGGGGAGGCCCCGGGGATTAACCGATTTGAAATCTGGGGAACCAATGGCAGGCTGACCATTGAAAACGGGGAGACCCTGACATTTGATGAAAATGAAATGTCGACAGAAGAGTTTGGCCGGGTTAATCAGGAAATCTATGGGAAGCTGGCCCACACTCTCCGGGAAATCCCTCTGGAAGAGACGGGAGATCCATACTGCATGATGCTGCAGAATTTTGCAGATCACATATTAAAGGGGACGCCGCTTTTGTCCCCGGGAATACAGGGACTCAACTCCATGGAAATGGCCTGCGGGGCTTACCTTTCCGCTTGGAAGGAGAAGAAAGTCAGGATTCCGGTCAATGACCAGGAGTATGAAATGCTGCTGAAAGAGAAAAAGGAGGAAGAAGAAAGATGGTTAACGAAGTAATGGAGTTTCTCTCCAGCCAGGATCCGGAAGTGGGAGACATAATCCAGAAAGAATGTGCCCGCCAGCGCCGCAATCTGGAACTGATTGCATCAGAGAACATCGTATCAGAAGCTGTTATGATGGCCATGGGTACAGTGCTGACCAACAAGTACGCGGAAGGGTATCCGGGGAAACGGTACTACGGCGGCTGCGAATATGTGGATGTTCTGGAGAATATTGCCATTGACCGGGCAAAGAAGCTATTTGGCTGCGACTATGCCAATGTACAGCCTCATTCCGGAGCACAGGCAAACATGGCGGCATTTGTGGCAATGCTGAAGCCAGGAGATACTGTGATGGGAATGAACCTGAACCACGGGGGGCACCTGACTCACGGAAGTCCTGTTAATTTCTCCGGTCTTTATTTCCATATAGTTCCTTACGGGGTGAACGATGAAGGCTTTATCGATTATGATGAGATGGAACGCATTGCCCTGGAGAGCAAACCCAAGCTGATTATTGCCGGAGCCAGCGCTTACGGGAGGATCATTGATTTCAAAAGGTTCCGAGAAGTTGCCGACAAGGTGGGAGCTTATCTGATGGTAGATATGGCTCATATTGCAGGTCTGGTGGCGGCTGGAATTCATCCCAGTCCCATTCCCTATGCTGATGTAGTAACTACCACAACCCACAAGACCTTGAGAGGCCCCAGAGGAGGCATGATCCTGGCAAATAAGGAGGCTGCTGAAAAATTTAATTTCAACAAAGCTATTTTCCCAGGAACCCAGGGCGGCCCGCTGGAGCATATCATTGCGGCTAAGGCAGTGTGCTTTGGGGAGGCTCTGAAGCCGGAATTTAAGGCTTATCAGGAGCAGGTGGTAAAGAATGCCAAGGCTTTAGCTGCGGCTCTCCAGAAGCAGGGCTTTAACGTTCTCACTGGGGGAACAGATAACCACCTGATGCTGGTGGACCTTCGCGGAATGGATGTGACAGGAAAAGAATTGCAGAACCGCTGTGATGAGGTCTACATCACCCTCAACAAAAATGCGGTTCCCAACGATCCCAGAAGCCCCTTTGTCACCTCCGGAGTCCGGATTGGAACACCTGCTGTCACTTCCAGAGGCTTGGTAGAAGAGGATATGGAAAAGATTGCAGAGTGTATCTGGCTGGCAGCCACCGACTTTGAGAACAAGGCGGATTACATCCGGTCAGAAGTAACCAAAATCTGTGAGAGATACCCCATCTATCAGTAGATCAGCGATTGTTCGCTGGTCAGACGGAAGTTCCGGCTGGCAGCCTCACAGACGTAATCTTTTATAAATAAAAAGCTCCCTTTCGGGTGAAGTGATTCGCCCGGAAGAGAGCTTTTTGTGACTTACAGATTTATCTGATTTCAGTTTTGTGGTTAGGACGAGAGGCTGGCTGCCGCGACATTGGCCGCTGCTGTCTGCTCTTGTTTTTCACAGCCGGATTTTTTGTTTCCTGTGGAGCTGCCGCTTTGGAGAGGATTCCCCGAGCTGCCGGAATCCTTAGATTTTAAGTTTTTCTGTGCAGTAGCCAGCATCAGCTTAATGCGGTTAAGCTGGTTGACTTCGCTGGCACCGGGATCATAGTCTACCGCAATAATGTTAGACTCAGGATAATGGCGGCGCAGCTCTTTGATAACACCCTTGCCCACAATATGGTTAGGCAGGCAGCCAAAAGGCTGCGTGCAGACGATATTTTCAACGCCGTTGTGGATCAGCTCCAGCATCTCTCCCGTTAGGAACCAGCCTTCACCAGTCTGATTTCCCAGAGATACAAAGTCTTTGGCCATATTTGCCAGATCTTTGATGTCAGCCGGAGCGTCAAAATGGCGGCTTTCTTTTAATTCCTTCCGGGCTGTCTTCCGGAAAAATTCCAGAAGGGCAATCCCCATGTTGCAGATGCGGGCGGTAGAGCGTTTACCGCCCAGGTGGTCTGCCTTGAAATTGCTGTTGTAGAAGCAGTACAGCAGGAAGTCCATCAGATCGGGCATAACCGCTTCGGCTCCCTCAGATTCCAAAAGTTCCACAATATGATTGTTGGCCAGAGGTGAGAACTTGACAAGAATCTCACCGACAACGCCGACCCGCGGCTTTTTCACAGCAAGCCTGGGCAGATTGTCGAAATCCTGGATGATTCCTCTCAGGTTGCGGCCAAATTCTACCATAGAAGGATTCCGCTTGGACAGAGAAGCGATGCACCGCTCCTTCCACTGTTCATGGAGCTTGTTGGCGCTGCCCGGAACCGCCTCGTAGGGCCGTGTGTTGTAGAGAACCCTCATAAATACATCGCCGTACACCACAGCTTGGAGTGCTTTGGTCAGGAGCGGAAGGGTAATGGTAAAGCCGGGGTTCGTCTCCATGCCATTGGCATTGACGGAGATAACAGGAATCTGTCCCATTCCCGCTTTTTCCAGGGCACGGCGGATAAATCCGATATAGTTGGAGGCACGGCAGCCCCCGCCGGTCTGACTCATAAAGATAGCTGTGTGATCCAGATCATACTTTCCGGACAGCAGGGCATCCATAATCTGGCCAATCACGATCAGGGACGGATAGCAGGCATCATTGTTTACATACTGGAGTCCCATATCAATGGCATTGCGGTTGTCATTCTGCAGGACTTCGATCTTATAGCCGAAGGAGCGGATAGCCGGTTCCAGCAAGTCAAAATGGATAGGAGACATCTGGGGGCAGAGAATGGTGTAATCCTTTTTCATTGCCTTGGTAAAGATTCTCCGATTGTAGGCGCTGGACACGATTTTGTGGCTGTAGTGTTTCTGATCGCGAACCCGCAGGGCAGCGATCAGGGAGCGGATTCGGATCCTTGCAGCTCCCAGGTTGTTGACTTCATCAATCTTAAGGACTGTATAAATTTTTCCAGATTTCGTTAAAATATCATTGACCTGATCTGTTGTCACGGCATCCAGACCGCAGCCAAAGGAATTGAGCTGGATCAGATCCAGGACGTCGCTGGTTTTTACATAGCTGGCAGCCTCATAGAGGCGGGAATGGTACATCCACTGGTCTGTGACGATCAGCGGGCGTTCAACCTTTGCCAAGTGGGACACAGAATCCTCTGTCAGCACGGCGAAGCCGTAGGAGGTAATCAGATCCGGAATGCCGTGGTGGATCTCCGGGTCTACATGGTAAGGCCGGCCAGCCAGGACGATTCCATGTTTTCCGTGCTCTTTCAGCCAGGCAATAGTTTCCTCGCCCTTCTTTTCCATGTCCCGGCGGGAGGCCAGAAGCTCCTGCCAAGCCTTGTGGGCGGCATCCTCCACTTCCTTGGCGGTGACGGGGACAGGGAAACCGGATTCCGGTCCAAAAGCAGCAGTGATTTCTCTGACCAGCCCCTTTGTCAGGATCTCCTCATTGGTAAAGGCCAGGAACGGGTTGAGGAAGCGAACGTGGTTTTCTTCTAGCTCTTCCATATTGTTCTTGATATTTTCCGCGTAGGAAGTAACCATGGGGCAGTTAAAATGATTGCCCGCATCGGGAGATTCATTCCGCTCGTAAGGAATGCAGGGGTAGAAGATCAGCTTGACTCCCTGCTTGATCAGCCAATTGACATGGCCGTGGGCCAGCTTGGCCGGATAACATTCTGATTCACTGGGAATCGATTCAATCCCCAGCTCATAGAGCTGGCGGCTGGACTGGGCCGATAAGACGGTGCGGAATCCCAGCTCTTTAAAGAAAACAGCCCAGAAGGGATAGTTTTCATACATATTTAATACTCTGGGAATTCCGATATCGCCTCTGGGTGCCATATCCGGGGTCAGGGGCTCATAGTCAAACATGCGGTGATATTTATATTGGAAGAGATTGGGAATCTCTTTTTTCTGCTTCTCTTTTCCGAGGCCGCGCTCACAGCGGTTTCCAGACACAAAACGTCTTCCTCCGCCAAACTGGTTGATGGTGAGGACGCAGTGATTGGTGCAGCCCTTGCAGCGGGTCATGGCGGTGGTATACTGAAGATTCAGGATCTTCTCCACGGGAAGCATGGAGGTGGTTTTGCCTTCCTGGTAACGCTCTCTGGCGATCAGAGCTGCCCCGAAGGCCCCCATGATGCCGGCAATATCCGGACGAACGGCCTCGCAGCCAGCGATCTTTTCAAAGCTGCGGAGGACGGCATCATTGTAGAAAGTACCTCCCTGAACAACCACATGCTTTCCAAGATCAGCTGCACTGGTGATTTTAATAACCTTGAACAGCGCGTTCTTGATAACCGAATAAGCGAGACCTGCGGAAATGTCGGCCACGCTGGCCCCCTCTTTCTGTGCCTGCTTGACATTGGAGTTCATAAACACGGTGCAGCGGGTTCCCAAATCCGTAGGGTTCTTGGCAAAGAGGGCTTCTTTCGCAAAATCTTCTACAGAGTAGTTGAGAGATTTTGCAAAAGTCTCGATAAAAGAGCCGCACCCGGAAGAGCAGGCTTCATTTAGCTGGACGCTATCTACTGTGTTGTCTTTAATGCGGATGCATTTCATATCCTGGCCGCCGATGTCCAAAATGCAGTCAACATCCGGCTCGAAGAAAGCAGCGGCGTAATAGTGAGATATGGTTTCGACCTCCCCCTCATCCAGGAGAAAGGCTGCCTTTAGTAAGGCTTCACCGTATCCGGTAGAGCAGGACCAGGCGATATGGGCATCATCCGGCAGCAGAGTGCTGATTTCCTTCATAGCCATGATGGCAGTTTTTAGGGGACTGCCGTTATTGTTGCTGTAAAAGCGGTACAGCAGGCTTCCGTCTTCCCCGACCAAGGCAACCTTGGTGGTGGTGGAACCGGCATCGATTCCCAGGAAACAGTTTCCGCGGTATGCAGAAAGGTCGGCAGTCTTGACGCAGTGGCGCTGATGGCGTTCTTTAAAACGCTCATAATCTTCAGGACTGTCAAACAGAGGATCCAGCCGCTTCACCTCAAAGTCCATCTGAATGCCTGATGAGAGAAGCTGGATCAGAGAGTCCAGGCTGCTGACCTTGGCGTCTTCTGCTGCATTCATAGCGGCACCTGTGGCGGCGAAAAGATGAGAATGTTCTGGAGCGATAATCTGGCTGGGGCCTAAATTTAAAGTACGGATAAAGGCCGCTCTCAGTTCCGGCAGGAAGTGAAGAGGCCCTCCTAAAAAGGCCACATTACCTCGGATAGGCTTTCCGCAGGCCAAACCGCTGATGGTCTGATTCACCACTGCCTGGAAGATAGACGCGGCCAAATCTTCGCGGGTAGCCCCTTCGTTGATCAGGGGTTGAATATCGGACTTCGCAAACACGCCGCAGCGGGCAGCGATGGGATAAATAGCCTGATAATGCTTTGCGTACTCATTGAGGCCAGCGGCATCTGTCTGCAAAAGGGAAGCCATCTGATCAATAAAGGATCCGGTTCCTCCGGCACAGATTCCGTTCATTCTCTGGTCAATGCCGCCTGTAAAGTAGATGATCTTGGCGTCTTCCCCGCCCAGCTCGATGGCCACATCGGTCTGGGGAGCATAGTCCTGCAGGGCGGATGCCACGGCGACTACCTCCTGGACGAAGGGAACATCCATATGGCGGGAAAGTGTCAGGCCGCCGGAGCCGGTGATGACAGGGCGAACCTGGATAGAACCCAGCTTATCAGCAGCTTTTTTCAGGAGCGCTGCCAGAGTTTCCTGAATATTCGCATAATGCCGTTCGTAATCGGCAAAGATTATATGGTAGTGCTCATCAAGAATTGCAATTTTAACGGTGGTAGAACCGATATCAATTCCGAGCGTATTTGGTGTATGTAAAGTTTCCATTAATATACGGGGAATCCCTACCTCCTTTGTAATGCTAGTTAGTTAAGACAATATTCCTACTCAGTTTAACATAAAACGGAAAAGAATACAATCGGTAGGATTTGTTAAAAAAATGTAAATAAATTGCAAAGAATTTGGCAGGACTTCGTAAATCTCCAGCAATGTGTTTGACAAACAAAGGCCCAGTCAGTATAATGATATGTGCGAAAGATTGGGTATATTTGTAAAAGGAGGGAGAGCTGTGATACAGATATTTAAGACGGAAGACGGAATTGTCCATCAGACAGACGAAATTGAGCTGAACTCCTGGATTGCCCTGACGGATCCGACGGCTGCAGAGATATTGGAGATTGCAGACAAATTCCAACTGGATCCGGATCATCTGAGAGCCCCTCTGGATGAGGAAGAGCGGTCGCGTATTGAGATAGAAGATCACTATTCCCTGGTTTTAGTTGATATTCCCTCTATCGAGGAGAGGAGTGGGAAGGACTGGTATGTCACGATCCCTCTGGGGATTATTATGATGGAGACGAATATTATCACGGTCTGCCTGGAGGAGACGCCGGTGCTAAATGCTTTCATGGACGGGCGGGTCCGGGATTTTCATACTTACATGAAAACCAGGTTTATTCTGCAGATCCTGTATAAAAATGCGTCCCTGTACCTCCAGTATCTGAGAGTGATAGAAAAGAAGAGCGAAACAATTGAGAAAAAGCTCCACAAATCTCAGAAAAACCAGGAGCTGATCGAGCTGCTGGAGCTGGATAAGTCCCTGCTGTATTTTACAACTTCTCTCCGCTCCAACGAGGTTGTGCTGGAGAAGCTGATGAGGAGTGAAAAAATAAAAAAATACTCGGAGGATGCGGAGCTGCTGGAGGATGTTATCATTGAAAACAAGCAGGCTATTGAGATGGCAAATATCTACAGCGGAATCCTCGGGGGAACCATGGATGCTTTCGCCTCAGTTATCTCCAACAACCAAAACCTGGTTATGAAATTCCTGGCGACAGTAACTATTGTGATGTCGATCCCGACAATGATATCCAGCTTTTACGGCATGAATGTCAATACAAAAGGGATGCCGTTCGCTAACAGTTCTTATGGCTTTTTTATTATCATTGGCCTGTCCGTGGTTATCTGCCTGGTGGTTGCCTGGATATTCTCTAAAAAAGACTTATTCTGATGGGAGCGAGTGAATGAAATTTTTTTATAAGCTGGAGCGGAAATACGGGAAATATGCGATCCACAATCTAATGTACTACCTGGTGGTGCTCTACGGGATCGGACTGATCATTTCTCTGTGGAATCCTATGATTTATTACCGGTATCTGGCCCTGGACGGGAATGCGATCCTTCACGGAGAGATCTGGAGGATCGTTACCTTTTTATGCTATCCGCCGGTTCCGGGCCTGTTTTTCGGGATCCTGGCCCTGTATATGTATTACTCTATGGGGCAGACCCTGGAGAGAGTCTGGGGGGCTTTCCGTTTTAATGTCTATGTCCTGCTGGGCGTGCTGGGTCATGTCCTGGCGGAGCTTGTGATTACCCTGGCCTTTGGATACAGCCCTAATCTGCTCCCAGTGGCCTTGGATTTTTCACTTTTTTTTGCATTTGCCCTGACATTCCCGGATGTGGAATTTCTGCTGATGTATCTGATCCCTATCAAAGCCAAATGGCTGGCAACAGCGGAGGGGGCAGTTTACCTTTATTATTTGATAGCGGGAGATCTGGCGACAAGGGTAGAGATCATTATGACTATGGCCAACGTGATTGTATTTTTCCTGCTGACCAGAAATTATAACCGAATCAATCCGAAAGAAATGAAGCGCAGGCATGATTTCAAGACTCAGGTTCGGATGAAGCCTCAGGGCAGAACCCGTCACAGATGCGCTGTCTGCGGCCGCACAGAGCAGGATGGGCCTGGCATGGAATTCCGGTACTGTTCCAAATGTGTGGGAAATTATGAGTACTGCCAGGATCATCTCTACACTCATAAACATGTCACTGGAGAGGAAAAGCCTGACCAACTGAAATAAAACCATAGATTCTATATGGTATTTATAAAGATGATGAAAAGTCACCTGAACTGAAAAGCTTTGGAGGAAAGAACAATGAAGAAAACAAAGATTATTTGTACAATGGGTCCGAATACGGACAGCTACGACACTATGAAGGAACTGGCGCTGAACAGTATGGATGTAGCCAGATTCAATTTTTCTCATGGAGATTATGCGGAGCATAAGAACAGACTGGAGCTTTTAAAGAAGGTACGCAAGGAGGTTGACCGTCCGATTGCAGCTCTTTTGGACACAAAAGGACCGGAAATCCGCACAGGCGTGTTAAAAGATGGGAAAAAGGTTAACCTTGTAGAAGGGCAGACTTATGTGCTGACCACCAGGGAAGTGGAGGCAGATAATGAAATTTGCCATATCAATTACAGCGGCCTCAATGAGGATGTAGAGGCGGGAAATACGATTCTGATTGATGACGGCCTGATCGAACTGAAAGTGGAAGAGGTAAAAGGTACGGACATTGTCTGTACAGTCATCAATGGCGGAGAGCTTGGGGCCAAGAAGGGCGTTAATGTTCCCAACGTTAGGATCAAGCTGCCGGCTCTTACAGATAAGGATAAAGAAGATATCTGTTTTGGAATTAAAGAGGGCTTTGACTTTATCGCTGCATCCTTCGTCCGGACAGCGGATGCCGTTCGGGAGATCCGCGCAATTTTAGAGGAACATGGCTCAACTATGAAGATCATTTCCAAAATCGAGAGCGCAGAGGGGCTGGAGAATCTGGATGAGATCATTGAGGTCAGCGATGGCGTTATGGTTGCCAGAGGCGATTTGGGTGTAGAGATTCCGGCTTACAAGGTTCCCTATATTCAGAAGCAGATTATCCACAAGTGCAACGAGGCAGGAAAATTGGTTATCACAGCTACCCAGATGCTGGATTCTATGATCCGCAACCCCAGGCCCACCCGTGCAGAGGTGACAGATGTGGCTAACGCCGTGTACGACGGCACGGATGCAGTTATGCTGTCTGGAGAGACTGCCATGGGCAAATATCCGGTAGAGGCGCTGAAGATGATGGTTCAGATCGTTGAGGACAGTGAGTCCCATCTGGATTACTCCGAGTACCGCAGAAGAACCGTTTATGCCAGCAAAAATCAGAATGTTTCCAGCGCGGTCTGCTACGCATCTGTGTCCACAGCCCATGACCTGGAGGCAAAAGTAATCGTAACCCCTACAGTCAGCGGCTTTACAGCCAGAATGCTCTCCAAATGGCGCCCAGCTGCTCACATTATGGGAATGTCCCCCAGCATGTCAGTCGTTCGCCAGATGATGCTGTATTGGGGCGTAAAGCCTCTGTGGGCGAAGAGAGCTGACTCCACAGATGAACTGATCGAGTCCTCCATCGACGAGCTGAAAGAAAAGGGACTGGTACAGCCCGGAGATATAGCTGTCGTGACGGCTGGCGTAGTCAGCTATTCCAATCGGAATGAGCCTGCAACAGAAACGAACATTATGAGGGTTGTCCCCATCAACTAAAAAAGGACTGGTGTTCGCGTCAGCGAACATGGAGGTTTACTATGGAAAAAACACCTTTTGTTACGCTTGAACAGATCCGGGAGATCGCAAAGACATACCCAACCCCCTTTCATCTGTATGATGAGAAGGGGATCCGGGAAAATGCAAAGCGCCTGAAAGCGGCTTTTGCCTGGAATAAGGGGTATAAGGAGTATTTTGCGGTGAAGGCCACTCCCAATCCTTTTATCCTGAAAATTTTACAGGAATACGGCTGCGGTACAGACTGCTCTTCTATGACAGAGCTGATGATGTCAGATGCCTGCGGCTTTACCGGCCATGACATTATGTTTTCCTCCAATGACACCCCGCCGGAAGAGTTCGCCTTTGCTGCAAAGCTGGGGGCGATTATTAACCTGGATGATATTACCCATATTGAATGTCTGGAGAAAACCCTGGGCTATATTCCGGAAACCATCAGCTGCCGCTATAATCCCGGAGGAATCTTTAAGATCAGCAATGGGATTATGGATAACCCCGGGGATGCCAAATATGGGATGACTACGGAGCAGATTTTTGAGGCGTTTTCTACATTGAAAGCAAAAGGGGCGAAGCATTTCGGGCTCCACGCTTTCCTTGCCAGCAATACAGTGACCAATGATTATTATCCGATGCTTGCAAAGGTTCTGTTTGAGCTGGCTGTCCGGCTTCAGAGAGAGACGGGAGCTCACATTGAGTTCATCAATCTTTCCGGAGGAATCGGAATCCCTTACCGTCCAGACCAGGAGCCCAATGATATCGCAGTGATCGGCGAGGGCGTCAGAAAGGTTTACGAAGAAGTCCTGGTACCTGCTGGGATGGGAGATGTGGCCCTGTATACAGAATTGGGCCGGTTTATGCTTGGCCCGTACGGCTGCCTGGTGACGCAGGCGATCCATGAAAAGCATACTCATAAAGAGTATATTGGCGTTGATGCCTGCGCTGTCAACCTGATGAGACCTGCCATGTATGGGGCTTACCACCATATTACAGTGCTGGGGAAGGAGCATGCGCCCTGTGATCACAAATACGATGTAACAGGGTCTCTGTGTGAAAACAATGATAAATTTGCCATTGACAGGATGCTTCCGGAAATTTCTATGGGGGATTACCTGGTGATCCACGACACTGGGGCTCACGGCTTTTCAATGGGCTACAATTATAATGGGAAGCTGAGGTCGGCAGAACTGCTTTTGAAAGAAGACGGGACGGTGGAGATGATCCGCCGGGCGGAAACACCGAAGGACTATTTTGCTACCTTTGATTTCTGTGATATTCTGAAAAAGTACAGCAAGTAAAGAGCTGAGAAAAATAGAAATGCTGTAAAACATTTCCTGGCGCTGCAGGTGACTGTATGCGCAGGGATTCCGTTTTACAGCATTTTTTGCGTTAAGAAAGTGTCTGGAAAAATAGGCAGAAAAAAAGCTCCATGTGTGATGGGGCACGGAGCTTACTTTTCTTTGGAATCTGAATTTCAAAAAGGATTTAAGGATTTATGCATTTCTTATGGTCTTAGTATAGCACAGGGTGGAAAATAATGTTTGAATGTTCTCGAAAAAGATTATTAAGAATTTCTTAATTTCTTTCGTTTTCGTAAGAAAAATGCCATTTTCTGCCCTGAAGACCATCTGCAAAATGCAAGAAAGTGGAAGCAATGGGGCTCGAACCCATGACCTCTCGCGTGTGAGGCGAACGCTCATCCCGGCTGAGCTATGCTTCCATGTGTTTTATTGTAGCACAATTTTAAAAAGAATCAATAGAAAATTGAAAAAATTGTGAAAAATAAACGCAGTTATGGGGGCATATGGCTGAAATGCAGCATACACCCCCGCAGAACCAAAACGATTGTTACCGCAGAAGGCGCTCTACATTCAGCAGCCCCCACCCCTGCTGGATATGGGGGAGCCCCAGATCCTCGGAGGTTTCCCGAAGCCGCAGCTTGACATCGCGGTTTGACATGTCCGGGTATTTTTGAAGGAGCAGGGCGATGGCGCCTGAGACGATGGGGGTGGACATAGATGTGCCGCTTTTAATCTGATAAAGATCTGGAGAATTTTTGCAGCTTATGATGCGGGAGCCTGGGGCTACCACGTCCGGCTTCAGCACACAGGCAACGGTTGGGCCGCGGCCTGAGTAGTCCACCATGCGGTTTCCGGAAACTCGGACTTCCTTATAATCATCAGAACAGCCTACAGTGATCACTTTCCGGCTGATCCCAGGGGTAGTGATAGTCATGCGGCCGGGGCCATTGTTGCCTGCGGCGACGACGACAACCAGACCATCATCCCAGGCAGCATTGACGCCTCTGACTAAAGCGGAATTTTCCGTCATTCCCCTTCGGGAGAAGGAGCCTACGGAGATATTGATGATCCGGATGCCGTATTCACAGCGGTGGGAGCGAATCCAGGAGAGCCCGGCCAGCACATCAGAAGCATAGCCATTTCCCTTGGAATCAAGGACTTTCACACTGATAATATGACATTCGGGGGCCATTCCCTGGAATTTGCCGTCAGAGGCGGCTCCGCTGCCGCCGATAATGGCAGAAATGTGGGTTCCATGGCCATTGTCATCATAGGGGGATGGACGCCGGCTGACGATATCCTGGAATGCGGTGATCCGACTGTCAAAATCTCTGTGAGGATAAATGCCTGTATCTAGGACAGCAACTCCTACGCCGCGCCCGGTAAGGCCCTTGGAATAGGCATCGCCCCAATGGATGTATGACTTTACCTGATTCACGTACAGTACCATCCTCTTTTTTATTATGATATGAAGAATCCGTGAAAACGTAAGCGTGTTCGGGGGAAGGAACGGTGCCAGACCGGAATGCCGGAGAAAATGGCTTGCACATTTGGGGATGAGAGGGTATAATAACCGCAGAGCAGTTATGATATCGGTGCATACCGGTTTCTTCGCCTGCCGCAGAAATCCGGGTGCTAAGGTTCGCCGGAGGCTGCCATGCTTCAGAGGGCCGCGGCATCATAAAGGCAAGTTCACAAGGGGATTTCTCCCCGAATCAACATCTTACGGCAGATCGCCGGGTTTCCATGGAATCAAAACAAAATGAAAAGGCGGTGATGCCTATTGAGGGTAGGCGGAAAATAGTGGTTGACATTTCACAAGGGGTATATTATAGTTATACTATTGAAAGAACATTTGTTCGTATTGGAGGATATTTATGAATAAGGATGATAAACAGAAGGCTTTGGAAGCGGCCCTGACTCAGATTGAGAAGGCTTACGGCAAAGGCTCAGTTATGAAACTGGGGGATTCAGGGGTAAATATGAACATTGAGACAGTCCCTACCGGTTCCCTCAGCCTTGACATTGCTCTGGGCCTTGGAGGCGTCCCCAGAGGCCGCATTGTAGAGATATATGGCCCTGAGTCCAGCGGTAAGACTACTGTAGCCCTTCACATGGTGGCAGAGGTGCAGAAAAGGGGAGGCATTGCAGGATTCATAGATGCTGAGCATGCCCTGGATCCGGTGTACGCGAAGGCAATCGGCGTAGATATTGACAATCTGTACATTTCTCAGCCGGACAATGGAGAACAGGCACTGGAGATTACAGAAACTATGGTTCGCTCCGGTGCTGTGGATATTGTTATTGTAGACTCGGTTGCTGCCCTGGTTCCCAAGGCAGAGATTGACGGCGATATGGGAGACTCACATGTGGGTCTGCAGGCCCGGCTTATGTCTCAGGCATTGAGAAAGCTGACGGCTGTTATCAGCAAATCCAACTGTATCGTGATTTTCATCAACCAGCTGAGAGAAAAAGTAGGCGTAATGTTCGGAAATCCGGAGACAACTACGGGAGGCCGCGCTCTGAAATTCTATTCCTCTGTCCGTATGGATGTGCGCCGTATTGAGACTCTGAAGCAGGGCGGAGAGGCCGTAGGGAGCAGAGTCCGGGTGAAAGTGGTGAAAAACAAGATCGCTCCGCCTTTTAAAGAGGCAGAGTTTGATATCATGTTTGGAAAGGGAATTTCCAAGACCGGGGATATTTTGGATTTGGCAGCTAAGGAAAACATTGTGGAGAAGAGCGGAGCCTGGTATGCGTACGGCGGCGCTAAGATCGGCCAGGGCCGCGAGAATGCAAAGATATATCTGGAGAATAATCCAGCTCTCTGCGCAGAGATTGAGGCTAAGGTCCGTGAGAAATATGGACTTCAGGGAAGCGAAATCCCGGCAGGGCCTGAGGAGGCGGCGTCTGCTGCAGCTTCCGAGGACGGCGAACAGGCAGGTAAGGCATGATGGAGAAATTTCGTGTAATTTCTATCACGGAGTTTGATAAAAGAAAACGCAAGGTTCTCTTGGAAGGGAACCTTGCGTTGGTTTTATATCCGGGGGATATCAGAAAGCTGGGGATCGAGGAAGGAGAGAGCCTTTCCCAGTCTGTTTTGGACGAGATTGAAGAGCTGCTGTTTCGAAGGGCCAGGGAGCGGATCCTGGGCCTTCTGGAGTTCTCTGACAAGACAGAGTTTGAGCTCCGCAGCAGGCTGATCAGGGAAGGATATCCGGAAAATGCTGTTGGGCGGGCATTGGCGGCGGTTCAAAGGCATGGATACATAAACGACGAAGCGTATGGGAGGCGGTATGCCCAGGCTAAGGCTTCAGGAAAGAGCCGGAAGCAGATCTTGACTGGGCTCCTTCAGAAAGGAATTGACAGGGAGCTGGCTGAAAATCTGCTGAGGGATCAGCCGGTAGATGAGGAAGGGCAGGCCCGCCGGCTGCTGGAGCAGAAAGGATATCAGGGGAGAAAATTAGAGAAAAAAGAGCGGGATAAGGCAGCAGCCATGCTGGCCAGAAGGGGATATTCCTTTGATGTGATTCGCCGGGTATTGGGGGATTTCAGCGAGGAATGGATGTAAAATGCCGGTTTGTGTCCTATTGGGCATTTTGACTGTATTTTTTTCAAAAGCACCTATTGTACTTGACACATTACCGAAAAGAGTTTAGAATTATACTGTTGTAGTTCGTACAATGAAAATTAAATAAGGAGGTGCTCCTGTGTCACCAGTAATATCTGCATTGGTAACAGGCTTAGTGGTTGCTGTTATTACCTGGTTCGTGGCGGTTGAATACCGGAAAAAGACCTATGAGAGCAAGATCGGGTCTGCTGAAGAAAAGTCCAGGGAGATAATAGATGAAGCGCTAAAAACGGCAGAGACAAAGAAGCGGGAAGCTCTTCTGGAGGCGAAAGAAGAGTCGATAAAGACTAAGAATGAGCTGGAAAAGGAAACAAGAGAGAGAAGAGCAGAGCTTCAGCGTTATGAGAGGCGCGTACTAAGCAAAGAAGAGAACGTAGAAAAGAAGGCGGATGCCCTGGAAAAGCGAGAAGCAGGACTTCTTGCCAGGGAGGAAGTTCTTGGCAAAAAAACAGCGGAAGTGGATTCACTTTACGAGAAAGGGATACAGGAACTGGAAAAAATTTCAGGTCTAACCTCCGAACAGGCAAAAGAATATCTTTTAAAATCTGTTGAAGACGACGTAAAGCATGACACTGCAAAACTAATCAAGGAACTAGAAAACAAAGCAAAAGAAGAAGCCGATAAAAAGGCAAAGGATTACATTGTGACGGCCATCCAGAGATGTGCTGCTGATCATGTTGCAGAAACGACAGTTTCTGTAGTACAGCTTCCCAATGATGAAATGAAGGGCCGGATCATCGGGCGTGAGGGCCGGAATATCCGGACTTTAGAGACAATGACAGGTGTAGAGTTGATTATCGATGATACTCCTGAAGCGGTCGTATTGTCGGGATTTGATCCGATTCGAAGAGAAGTTGCCCGTATCGCTCTTGAGCGTCTGATTGTGGACGGCCGTATTCATCCGGCAAGGATTGAAGAGATGGTCGAAAAAGCGCAGAAAGAAGTAGAGACGATGATGCGGGAAGAGGGAGAAGCTGCCGTATTAGAGGTAGGTATCCACGGCATCCACCCAGAATTAGTCAAACTTTTGGGTAAGATGAAATTCAGAACCAGTTACGGTCAGAACGCGCTGAAACATTCAATAGAAGTGGCCCAGTTGGCCGGGCTTTTGGCGGCTGAGATGGGGCTGGACGTTCGTTTGGCAAAGCGTGCTGGTTTGTTACATGACATTGGCAAGTCCGTTGACCATGAGATGGAAGGATCCCATATCCGTCTTGGAGCTGATCTGTGCCGCAAGTACAAAGAGTCTGCGGTGGTGATCAACGCGGTGGAATCCCATCATGGCGATGTTGAACCCCAGAGCCTTATCGCATGTCTCGTTCAGGCGGCGGATACGATTTCCGCGGCAAGACCAGGGGCAAGACGTGAAACTCTGGAGACATATACCAACAGATTGAAACAGTTAGAAGATATTACCAACTCCTTTAAGGGAGTAGACAAGTCTTTTGCCGTTCAGGCGGGCAGGGAAGTCCGGATTATGGTTGTGCCGGAGCAGATATCCGATGATGACATGGTATTGTTGGCAAGGGATATCGCGAAGCGAATTGAGGACGAACTGGAATATCCAGGACAGATTAAGATCAATGTTATCCGGGAATCCAGGGTAACAGATTACGCAAAGTAGACGTTCATATTAACTGAAAACAAAAGGCGGCAAAGGCGTTTGGATTACCGATACAAAAGGCGATCCAGACGCCTTTTTAGTTTGATAGGAATCTCTGCCCCTATGGGGCCAAAGAATTTCGCGGGGGCCGTGCTGTAAGATTGACTGAGAGGAGAGATGAGCGATGGCAGAGATAGGCTTTATTGGAATGGGAAACATGGGTTATGCGATCTTAAAGGGAATGCTGAAATGGTGTCCCAAGGAGGAGATTACGTTTTATGATGCTGACAGTGAGCGCAGCAGGAAAGTGGAAGCGGAGACAGGCGTTAGGGCAGCGGAAAATGAGAAAAGCTGTGCTGAGCAGGTCAGATATCTGATTCTAGCGGTAAAGCCGCAGTACATCAAAAGTGTGGCAGACAATGTCAGGCAGGGACTGAAGGATGGCCAGATTGTAATCTCTATCGCTGCAGGCATTGACAGAGATTATTTGAAGGCAGTTTTAAATAAAACGGAGCGGATTGTCAGAGCGATGCCGAATACCCCCGCGCTGGTCGGGGAGGGGATGACAGGGATCTGCTATGATGAGGCTTTGTTTACGGATGAGGAAAAAGAAAAAATACGGCAGATATTCTGTTCGTTCGGAAAGATGAAAATTGTGGAGGAGCGGCTGATTGACGCGGTGAGCTGCGTCAGCGGCTGTTCTCCTGCCTATGTTTACATTTTTATTGAGGCTCTGGCAGATGGAGCTGTAAAATACGGCCTTCCCAGGAAAGACGCATACGAGATGGCGGCTCAGGCAGTTTTGGGAAGCGCAAAAATGGTTTTGGAAACGGGAAAGCATCCCGGAGAACTGAAAGATATGGTCTGCTCTCCCGGAGGCACTACCATAGAAGGTGTGTCTGCCTTAGAGGAGAGCGGATTCCGCAGTGCTGTCATTAAAGCCTGCGATGCCAGCTATTGGAAAAATGAAAAATTGAAGGGGGAGTAAACATGAGCGAAGAGAGCAAGGAAGAGGTAAAGCCAGTTATTCGCTTGAAGCGGGAATTGAAATATACAGGGACAATACTGAAGTTTTATGAGGATACGGTGATCGCCAATGGGCACGAGGCTCACTGGGACTTTATCCACCATGACGGGGCAGCCGCCATCCTGCCCGTGACAGATGAAGGTAAGATTTTAATGGTTCGCCAGTATCGAAATGCCCTTGACCGCTATACCCTGGAGATTCCGGCAGGCAAGCTGGACTCTCCAGATGAACCAAAGATTGAGTGCGCCTATCGGGAACTGGAAGAAGAAACTGGATATCGGTGCGAAAAGCTGGAATACCTCCTGAGTGTCAATACCACGATTGCTTTCTGCGATGAGGCTATTGATATTTTCCTGGCAAGAAATCTGATCCCTTCCCATCAGCACCTGGATGAGGATGAACAGATATCCATCGAGGAGTGGGAACTGAAAGATCTCCAGGAGTTGATTTATACAGGAAAGATGACAGATGGAAAAACGGTGGCAGCGATTATGACTTATGCAGCAAAATATGGCGGAAAATAGTATCGTTCTATCCTTTGCACCTGGGAATAAAGAAGAGGATAGGAAGGAGGGCCGTGCATACAGAGGGACTGCCCCGCATAAACTTGCAAAAACGGGATCAGGGGATGTTCTTGGTGAGGCGGATTCGCATGACTTATCAGGACAGTCTGCTTGCGGCTTTCCTGACAGGGATTGCAGTTGGCACGGCTGTGGCCAATCTCTCCAGCAATGAAATGAAAGCAGGTCTCAGCGCATTTCCTTTCTCAGCAGCCGGGGAACCCGGCGGAGGAGGCGGGATATTCTGGTACTTGTTTCGGTGCCGCGGAGCTGCCATGGCTATCGGATGGCTGGCAGGACTTACCTCCTGGGGAGCCGTCTGCTTTGTGGCCGCCGCAGGCTATATCGGTATGGCGATGGCGGTAGAAATATCGGTTTTTACATTCCAGAAAGGAATTGCAGGCCCCCTGTGGTTTGGCCTGACGCTTCTTCCCCATTTTCCGCTGTACGCCGTGTGCTGGGCTGCGCTGGCTGTCTGGGCGGGGAAGAGGCCGGCAAAGCTGAGGCTTCCGGCCCTGGCCTGTCTGACTGCGGCTGCCCTGGCAGGTGCGGCGGCAGAAACCTGGGGATTTCCGGCTCTGTGGGGGTTGGCATCAAAATTTTTATAAAAATTTTTTCGTATTTTTTACAACATGTTGGGAAGAACAGATTGGCTGTTCCAACATGTTGTATTTTTTTATGTAAAGTGACGGCAAAGGGCGAGAAAAGTGGGAAAATGTGTTTGATTTTCTGGGAAAATGAAGATATAATGTACTGGAAAAGCCTATTTTTGGCCTGTTTTTGGAGCCTGGAGGAGTTTTTGAGAGATCCGGGCCGGATGGGGGAAAGGTATGTTAGATGAGATACAGGCGTTTGAGGAATATCTGCGGGATGTAAAAAAAACGTCAAAAAACACACAGATTTCTTACAAGAGGGATCTGGTTCAGATGGAAGAATATCTGCGGGGGCAGGGGATAACAGAACCGGCAAAAGTAACCAAGACGAGCTTGAATTCGTACATTTTATTTTTGGAAAAAAATGGGAAAGCGTCCACGACTATTTCCAGAGAGCTGGCGGCGATTAAAGCATTTTTTCACTATGAGTTCAGCAATGGGAGAATTCGTAGAGATCCGGCAGAGCTTTTGAAGGCGCCTAAGGTGGAAAAAAAGGCACCGACAATTTTGTCAGTGGAAGAGATACAGTCGCTTTTGGCACAGCCTGAGGGGAAGACAGCCAAGGAAGTACGGGACAAGGCAATGCTGGAACTTCTGTATGCTACTGGAATCCGGGTGTCAGAATTGGTCAGCCTGAAGGTAGAAGATGTGAATTTGTCAGTCGGTTTTCTGGTATGCAGGGATGAACACAGGGAGAGGACGATCCCTTTTGGAAAAGAGGCAGGGCAGGCATTGGCAGTGTACCTGGAGTCAGCCAGAAGAGAGCTGCTCAAGGGCAGAGAAAGCCAATGGCTGTTTACCAATTGCAGCGGGCAGGCCATGAGCCGCCAGGGATTTTGGAAAATTATCAAATACTATGGTGAGAAAGCGGGGATTCAGTCTGACATTACTCCCCATGCGCTGAGACATTCCTTTGCAGCACATCTTTTGAGGAGCGGGGCAGATATCCATGCGGTCCAGGCTATGCTGGGACACTCGGATATGGCTACCACGCAAGTCTATGCAGCTTACCGCTATTAAAAAATAGAAAAGGCGCTGTACAGTTATTCGCTAATGACTGTGCAGCGCCTTTTGCTGTTCCTGCAAAAAGAATCAGCGGGCGGTCTTCTGGTCTGCCAGAAGTGTTTCGATGTAAGCTAAAATCAGGGGAGCAACTCCTTTCGCCTCATTTTTCACGACAGGTTCCCGCATATAGTACTCAAAAGTTCCCTCGCGCATTTCCGTGTTGCCCAGGCCGGCTACCAGGCAGATGCCGTCAAGCTGCAGTTCCCCGTCCTTTTCGGAGAGCTGTGTACGGCAGATGCCGTCAAAAGCCTTCCTGCCATATTGGAAATAGCGTTCATCCAGAAATCCCAAACGAACACTTTTCATAATCGCATAGGCAAAAATAGCAGAGCCGGAAGTCTCCAGGTAATTGGGGCGGATGCCTCCTCGGTTTACCACCTGATACCACATGCCAGTCTCTTCATCCTGATACGGCAGCATGGCATCAATCAACTCTTTATAGATCTTTCCTAAATCGGATTTCTCGGCAGCCAGAGAGTCTGGCATGACATCCATTGTATCGATCAATGCCATAGCAAACCAGCCGAGAGCTCTCAGCCAGAAATTCTCTGAAAGCCCGGTCACTTTGTCACACCAGAACATCTGGCGGGAATCATCGTATGCATGGTAGTACAGTCCGTTCCGCAGGTCTTTCATCAGCCGCTCTACCTGCATAAACTGCTGATAGCTGTCTCTGCAGCCTTTGCAGTCATTGTAGGTGACTTCATACTGCATGTAGAAGGGCTGGGCCATGTACAGACCATCCAGCCATACCTGGTTAGGGTAGATTTTTTTGTGCCAGAAGTTTCCGGTGGAAGTCCGGGGCTGGCCCTGAAGCTGGCTGTAGATGGTGTCCATAGCTTTCCGGTATTTTTCTTTATGGGTTAAGCTGTACAGGTCAAAAAGAGTTTTTCCTGCGTTGACATTGTCCAAATTGTATTCTTTCGGATCATAGGAGAGAATGGAGCCGTCTTCCTGCACAAAGTAATCAATAAAATGATCTGCAAATTCCAGATATTTTGGGTCTTTCTTCATTAAATACAATTCCAGAACAGCTTTTATGACACAGCCGTCCATATAATTCCAGGATGGCTTGGCGCCTGCGCGGATTTTTTCAATATTCCAGATGGGGGCTTCAGGCGTACTCTGCTCCAGAAGCTGATCGATGTAGCGATCCAAAATTTCCATAATAATGTTCCTCCTGTGAAATTGACATGAAAAACGTTTGCGGAATTATTTTGAAAGGCTTTCCGGCAAACGTTTGCAAGTATGATAAAATATTTCTTCAGTCTTTTCATATAATATCATAATTTCGAAAAGAATAAAACTGGACAAAATAGATAAAAAGATTGGTGAAAACTAGACATATTATACAGTTGACATATGAAATAATCAATGTTATTATAAAAACACGAACAAAACATGATGCATATCTGCTTGAAAAATGTCTAATGTAAGACCTTACATATGAGCGATATGCATAATCAATGCAAACCTTTGCAATTTGCGCAAAAACTGATAAAATTGCAGGGATGAGAAAGAAAGGGAAAATGTTATGAGAAAAACGATGAAGCAAGCAGTAGCCGTGTCCCTGATTTCTGCTATGGCTCTGTCTCTGGCAGCCTGTGGCGGTTCTTCCAACAGCGCAGAGACTACCGCAGCAGAGGCGGCGGAAACCACTGCAGAGGCAGCGGCAGCATCAGAAGAAGAAACTACGGCTGGTGAACCGGCGGCAGCAGAGGGGCTGACCGTCAACACAACAGATCCGATTACCATCACGATGAGCTGGTGGGGCGGTGATGCAAGACATGAGGCTACTATGGCTGCGGTAGAAGCATTTATGGAGAAGTATCCTAACATTACTGTTGAGATGCAGTATGCTGCATGGAGCGGATGGGAGGACAAGATGAGTGCTGCCTTCGCTACTGGAACAGCTCCTGATGTGAACCAGATTAACTGGAACTGGATCACTTCTTTCAGTTCAGACGGCTCTGCATTTTACGATTTAAACAAAGTGTCCGATATTTTGGATCTGACCCAGTTCTCAGAGAGCGTTTTGAATGACTGTACTGTAGCCAATGAGCTGCAGGGCGTTCCGATCTCCATGACTGGACGTATCTTCTATTGGAACAAGACCACTTTTGACCAGGCTGGCCTGGAGACGCCGGCTACTCTGGCTGACCTGATGGCAGCAGGACCTGTATTCCAGGAGAAGCTGGGCGATGACTACTATCCGCTTGCTATGAATGAGCTTGACCGCACAATTTTCATGGTATTCTATCTGGAGTCTAAATACGGCAAGCCTTGGGTAGAGAACAACGAACTTCAGTATACTGCTGAGGAGATTCAGGATGGATTATCCTTCATCAAATCTCTGGAGGATGCACACGTTATCCCGACGATCAGAACCCTGGCCAGCGATGGCGCAGATTCTCTGGATAAGAATCCTAAGTGGATGGAAGGCAAATATGCCGGCATCTTTGAGTGGGATTCCTCCGCAAACAAATTCCACGATGCTCTGAACGAGGGACAGGAATTTGTAGTAGGTGAGGAACTTCCGGATATGGGCGACTACCAGGGAGGTTTCTCCAAGGTCTCCATGTGCTTTGCAATTTCTGAGACTACCGAGCATCCGGCAGAGTGTGCTGCTCTGATCAACTTCCTGTTAAATGAAGAAGAGGGCGTTAAGCTCATGGGTTCTGAGCGCGGTATTCCGGCTTCTGCAGCTGCTTTGAAGATCTGCGAGGACAACAACCTTCTGGATCCGTTGGTAGCAGAGGCAAATGCCAAAGTTATGGATTATGTCAGCTTCCCGCTTGACCCGAAATTCGAGGCTGCGGCTCTGAAGAATACGGATGGTGTATACTATGATGTACAGGCAGGGCTGAGCTATGGCGATTACGATGTAGAAACGGCAGCCGATGTCCTGGTTGAGGGCATCGAGGATGTGCTTTCTAAGTAGTAAATACACAAAATGAATGAAGCTACCGCGACAAGGATGCTTCCGGAGGCAGAATGCCTCCGGGGCATCCTTGTGGACGGGAAATCAAGTAAGGAGGATTAGGGTATGTCCACAAAGAAAGGCTTCAAAAAATGGATTTCAAATAACCTCGGGCTTGTATTTATTCTGCCCTGGTTTATCGGATTCCTGATTTTTAAAGTGTATCCATTTGGCTCTTCTCTGTTCTACAGCTTTACCGATTACCATCTTTTCGATGGCATCAAAGAGTACGGCCTGATGAATTACGAAGAAATTTTCACCAGCACCAAGATTATGAGATCTTTTAAGGTGACATTCCAATATGCATTTATGACAGTGCCGTTAAAATTGGTATTCGCTCTGTTTATCGCATATATTTTGAATTTTAAGATTAAGGGTGTCAATTTCTTCCGTGTCGCTTATTATATTCCATCCATCCTGGGCGGATCAGTTGCGATCGCAGTTCTGTGGAAGGCTATTTTTAAGGGCGACGGCATTGTTAACATGATTCTGGGATGGTTCGGAATCGCAGGTGTTGACTGGCTGGCAGAACCGAAATATGCTCTGTTTATCATCTGTCTGCTCCGTGTATGGCAGTTTGGATCTGCCATGGTTATTTTCCTGGCAGCATTAAAGGGTGTGTCTCAGGATCTGTACGAGGCAGCTTCCATTGATGGAGCCGGAAAGTGGAGACAATTTTTCTCAATCACCGTGCCGATCATCACCCCGGTTATCTTCTACAATCTGGTAACACAGCTTTGCCAGGCGTTCCAGGAATTCAACGGACCGTACATTATTACACAGGGCGGCCCAAGAAATGCAACGACTCTGATCTCCCTGCTGATCTACAACAATGCGTTTAAGAGCTATGAGATGGGTCTGGCCAGCGCTCAGGCATGGTGCCTGTTCATTGTCGTCTGCGTATTGACGATTATTGCATTTGTAAGTCAGAAGAAGTGGGTTTACTACTCTGACGAGGATGGGAGGTAACGAACATGACAAGAGAGACGAGAAGGAAAATTTCCACATTTCTTCGCTATTTTGTTCTGATTGCAGTCGGTCTGATCATGGTTTACCCCCTGATCTGGATGGTTGGTGCTACATTCAAGACGAACAATGAGATTTTCAGCAGCGCTGGATTTATTCCAAAAGAGCCGACTCTTTCGGGATACCAGAATGCAATGAAGAGCTACGGCGGCGATATTGACCTGATCAAAGCTATGCTCAATACATATTCGATTGTAATTCCCAAGGTTATTTTCACAGTAGTTTCTGCAACTGTGACAGCCTACGGATTTGCCAGGTTTGAGTTTAAGGGAAAAGGCATCCTGTTTGCAGTTCTGATGTCTACCTTGTTCCTCCCGCAGGTTGTACTGAATGTTCCGCAGTACATTATGTTCAACCAGTTTGGCTGGATCAATCATCCGCTGTACCTGGCTCTGATCGTGCCTACGATCTTTGCGACGGATACGTATTTCGTATTCATGCTGATTCAGTTCCTGAGAAACATCCCCAGAGAGCTGGAGGAGGCTGCTAAAATTGACGGCTGCAACAGCGTCAAGACTCTGTGGTATGTAATTGTGCCGATGTTAAAGCCGTCTATTGTATCTTGTGCACTGTTCCAGTTTATGTGGTCATCCAATGACTTTATGGGACCGTTGCTGTACGTGAATACACCGGCAAAGTATCCGGCATCTATCTTTGTAAAGATGTCTATGGATGCTGATACGGGATTTGAGTGGAACAGAGTTTTGGCAATGTCTCTGATCTCCATTATTCCGTCTCTGATTGTATTCTTCCTGGCACAGGATTCCTTTATCGACGGTATCGCAGCCGGCGGTGTAAAAGGCTAAAATTTTTTCTTGCTGATATACGGCAGGGCTGATGCAAAATAGCTTTTTTTGCGGCAGCCCTGCTTTTGTCAGTTCCAGAAGCGGCAAGATTGCCTGGCGGCAAACCGGAAAATGTGATAATATAGGATTCGGTACCAGCGAAAAACGTTTATGCGCCTGCACGGGCAGGCATTCCAGATGGACAAATAGGCTTGGCTTTGACAGAGGTAGTAGGATGGCAGTAACACTAAAAGATGTAGCGAAAGAAGCTGGAGTTTCATACTCTACGGTATCACGAGCTTTAAACGAGGATATAAACGAGGCTACGGAAAAACAGAAACGGATTATTAAAATAGCGGAAAAGATGGGATACGTTCGCAATCAGGCGGCGGTGAACCTGAAACTTTCTCGCTCTTATGTGATCGGACTTTACTTTTCTACCATCAATCGAATGAGTTCCCCTTTTGTTCTCCATGAAGTGCTGACTGGGGTTTACAGTGTTGTCGGGAGCCAGTATAATGTAGTAGTAAAAGGTATTGATATGCATGTGCCGGGAACCCTGAACCCGACTTATTACGATGGGATCCTTGTTCTCTCCCAGAGAGATGAGGATATAACATTTATGGAAGAGGTGCTTCGAAAAAAGATCCCTATGGTAGTGATTTGCCGGAAGGTTTTTATCGATGCGCCTAATGTGACGACAGATGAAGAGCATGCGATGGAACAGGCTATGGATTATCTCCTGGAAAACGGCCATCGGCGGATTGGGGTTATAGAGGGGAATCCGAATTTGGATTCCACTCGCCTGCGCCACAGGGGATGGAGAATTTCAGTCAGGCGTCATGGCCTGGATCCCGATGCGATCCCCGTTATCAGCGGAAATTACCGGTATGAGAGCGGCTATGAGGCGGCAAAACGACTGCTGGATTACAATCCTACGGCTCTTCTCTGTTTTAATGACGAGATGGCCTTTGGCGCACGGGTGGCGATCATGGAGAGAGGACTCTCTGTCCCTGACGATGTATCACTGATCGGTTTTGACAACTGGGATATGTCGGGATATTCCAGCATGAAGCTGACGACCGTGGAGCGCAGCATGGGGGACATCGCGAAAGAGGGAACAAGAGTTCTCTTGAAAAGGCTTGATGACGGGATTATCGATAATAGAAGAATTTATCTGGAAAACAAGCTGATTATTCGGGAGACTGTAAAAGATATCAGGGAGAAAGACAGCAAGGAGGAAGAAGAATGAAGAAACTGGAAGAATATGTCAGGAGTATACCGGATTTTCCGGAACCTGGAATTATATTTCGGGATATTACCACGATCCTGCAGAGCCCGGAAGGGCTTCATATGGCGGTTGATCAGCTGGTAGAAGCTATCGGAGATCTGGACTACGATGTGGTGGTTGGCCCGGAATCCAGAGGCTTTATTTTCGGTGTGCCGGTGGCCTATGTGATGAAAAAAGGGTTTGTACCGGTGCGGAAAAAGGGAAAACTCCCCTGTGAAACAGTGTCAGTTGAATACGACCTGGAGTACGGAAGTGCGGAGATTGAGATGCACAAAGACGCGATCAAGCCCGGGCAGAAAGTGGTCATTGTCGATGACCTGATTGCAACCGGGGGAACGACCGAGGCGATCATAAAATTGGTAGAGGGACTTGGCGGTCAGGTAGTAAAGGTCTGCTTTGTCATGGAGCTTGGCGGTCTGGAGGGCCGGAAGAGGCTGTCTGGATACGATGTGGCATCTCTGATCACATATGCAGGCAAATAGCACTGGCAGGCATATAGAAAGCCTGCTGAAAGTGATTATATGGGAAGGCGCTGTCTTGCAGGCGGCGCTTTTCTGGTTCCATGAGGAAAGGAGGTCCATGAAGAAAACGGCATGAGACTGGTGACTTTGATAGAGAATGAGACTGGACGCAGGAATCTGAAGGCGGAGCACGGCCTTTCTTTTTTGCTGGAGGCAGATGGAAAGCGGATACTCTTTGACACCGGAAGCAGCCAGGCTGTCTGGGAAAATGCAGAAAAGCTGGGGATACTGCCGGCCGACATTGATGTGACAGTTCTGAGCCACAATCATTATGACCATGTGGGGGGACTGGTTTCCGGACTGCGGCTGGGACTGCATTCCGACATTGTGTGCGGGGAGAACTTCTTTGATGAAAAATACCGGGCAAAAGAGTGCCAAGGTGCATACACAGATCTTGGCTGTGGACTTACTAGAAAAGACATGGGGAAAAATGGCGGCAAAATTCGTGTCTGTGGGGAAATTTTGCAGCTGACAGATCACTGTTATGCGGTAGGGCGGTTTAAACGTGCCAATAAATGGGAAGAAATTTCTAATAAATTCCTTCGATTATCCGGCAAAGTTATGGAACCGGATCCGTTTGAAGATGAAATATGCTTGGCAGTGGAATTCGGACGGGAAAAATCCATAGGCGTGATCACTGGCTGCAGCCATCCTGGGATTGTCAATATGCTGGAGACAGTGAGAGAGCGTTTCCCAGACAGAAGGCTGGCCTTTGCAGCCGGCGGCATTCATCTGAAAGATGCAGGGGAGAAACGGAGGAGATTGACTGCCGAAGCGCTGAGACAGCTAGGAATCCGTCACTTGTGGTTTAACCACTGCAGCGGGGATCTGCTGGAGGGGGCTGCGGCAGATTGGGGCGCCGGTATGCAGACGGCACGTTTGAGGAGCGGGGACTGCCTTCTGTTTGACTGATCAGAAAGGAACCCAAAAGGCACTTTGAACTATCACAGGATAATACTTGCAATTTACGACAAAAAAAATTATAATGGTAATATCGCTATTTTTGGAAATTTTTAGGAAGGGAGCGTAAGAAGGCCGATGACAGAAGCAGAGAAAAAAAAGGAATTGGATATTGAGCTGGAAGCGCCGGCTGACTTTACGAGTCCGGAGGAGCTGTATCAGGATCTGATCCAGCGGATTCGGCGTTACCATCCCTCCGATGATATCAGCATGATTGAGAAGGCGTACAAGGTAGCGGATGCCGCCCACAAGGGCCAGAAGCGGAAATCCGGCGAGCCATATATCATCCATCCTCTGTGCGTTGCTATTATTCTGGCAGATTTGGAGCTGGATAAGGAGACGATTGTTGCAGCTCTCCTCCACGATGTGGTGGAGGATACCGTGATGACATTGGATGAGCTGAAAAAAGAGTTTGGAGATGAGGTGGCTCTGTTAGTGGACGGAGTCACAAAGCTGACTCAGCTTTCTTGGTCTAAAGACAAAACGGAGATCCAGGCGGAGAATCTGAGAAAGATGTTTCTGGCAATGGCAAAGGACATCCGGGTTATCTTGATCAAACTGGCCGACCGGCTTCACAATATGCGTACTCTTCAGTACCAGTCGCCGGAGAAGCAGAAGGAAAAGGCGAGAGAGACGATGGATATTTACTCGCCGATTGCCAATCGTCTGGGTATTTCTAAAATTAAGATTGAGCTGGATGATCTGGCACTAAAATATCTGGAACCGGAGGTGTATTACGACCTTGCGGAGAAGATCTCTCTGAGGAGAGATGCCAGAGAAGCCTTTGTGGATTCCATTGTGAAAGAAGTCAGCCGCCACATGGAGATGGCGGGGATTAAAGCAGAAGTAAACGGCAGGGTTAAGCATTTTTTCAGCATCTATAAGAAGATGGTGAATCAGAAAAAAACCCTGGATCAGATATATGACCTATTTGCTGTCCGGATTATTGTGGAGAGCGTCAAGGACTGCTATGCGGCCCTGGGGGTGATCCATGAGATGTATAAGCCGATACCGGGACGGTTTAAGGACTACATTGCGATGCCGAAGCCTAATATGTATCAGTCGCTTCACACAACGCTGATCGGCAGCAATGGCCAGCCCTTTGAGATTCAGATCAGGACGTATGAAATGCACCGCACTGCGGAATATGGTATTGCAGCTCACTGGAAATACAAGGAGAGCGGCAGCGGCCAGGTGGCAGCAGGCAGCGAGGAGGCAAAGCTGAGCTGGCTGAGGCAGATCCTGGAGTGGCAGAGGGATGCCGATGACGGAAAGGAATTTTTGAGCCTGATTAAGAATGATCTGGATCTGTTTTCTGACAATGTATATTGCTTTACGCCCTCAGGAGATGTGAAGACTCTCCCCAGCGGCTCCACGCCCATTGATTTTGCTTACTCAATCCACAGTGCTGTGGGAAATAAGATGGTAGGGGCCAAGGTCAACGGCAAGCTGGTTCCCATTGATTACGTGCTTCAGAATGGGGACCGGATTGAGATCATTACATCTCAGAATTCAAAAGGTCCCAGCAGGGACTGGCTGGCGCTGGTAAAGAGCACTCAGGCGAAGAATAAGATCAACCAGTGGTTTAAGAGCGAGCTGAAAGAGGATAATATCCTGCGCGGCAAGGATATGATTGAGCGCTACTGCAAAGCAAAGGGGATCAATTACTCAGAGATCAACAAGCCGGAATACCAGGAGAAGGTAATGTCCCGATACGCGTTTCGGGATTGGGATTCCGTGCTGGCATCTATCGGACACGGCGGCCTGAAGGAAGGCCAGGTTGTCAACAAGATGCTGGAGGAGCGCCGGAAGAAATTAAAGAAAGAGATTACAGATGTCAATATCCTGGACGGCATTGCGGATACCAATGGAAAAGTGCCCATTGCTGCCAGCAAGTCGAAAAACGGCATTGTGGTGAGAGGAATCCATGACCTTGCGGTCCGATTTTCCAAATGCTGCAGCCCTGTGCCGGGAGATGAGATTGTCGGCTTTGTCACCCGCGGAAGGGGGATCTCCATCCACAGGACAGACTGCATCAATATCATCAATCTTCCGGAGGAAGAGAGAGCCAGACTGCTGGATGCTGAATGGGAGGAGCCGGAGAACGAGGATAACCAGGCAAAATATTCTACGGAGATCAAGATATTTGCCAATAATCGGATTGGCATGTTTGTGGATATCTCTAAGGTCTTTACAGAGAGACAGATTGACATCACTTCGATGAACGTCCGAACGAATAAGCAGGGAAAAGCGACTATTATTATGACATTTGATATACATGGCAAGGAGGAGCTGTCCCAGCTGACTAACCGGATCCGCCAGGTGGAAGGCGTTCTGGATATTGAGCGAACCACTGGCTGACAGAGAAAAAAGATAAGGTACGATAGTGGATATGCTGCCGGATCTGTGCCGGCAGCGGCAGGAAAATCCTGGGGAGGTTGTA
Source organism: uncultured Lachnospiraceae bacterium (assembly GCA_944376125.1). Taxonomy (GTDB): domain Bacteria; phylum Bacillota; class Clostridia; order Lachnospirales; family Lachnospiraceae; genus UMGS1370. The sequence continues at coordinate 5,579 of CALWBQ010000050.1, read as the reverse complement.
TGAGCGAACTGCGGATTCAGACATTGGTGCTGGGTATGGTGGGCACGAATTGCTATATTGTTTATGAAGAGGGAAAGACGCCTGCGGTCATCGTTGATCCAGCGGATAATGGCCCAAGGATCCTGAACCGGTGTCAGGAGCTGGGTGTGGAGCCGGAGGCAATTTTGCTGACCCACGGTCACTTTGACCATATCGGGGCGGTGGAAGATATCTGCCGGGCCTTTCCCGTGCCAGTGTACCTGGGGGAGAGGGAGGCAGACCTGATAAAGGATCCTCAGGCAAATTTGTCGGCTCAATTTGGGGCCGGCTATACCGCAAGGGCAGATCATCTGGTGAAGGACAATGACAGCCTGACGCTGCTGGGGAGAACCTGGCAGATCATGGAGACGCCGGGCCATACGCCGGGCTCCGTCTGCTATTATGTAGCGGAGGAGGAGCTGATCTTCAGCGGGGATACCCTGTTTCACGAGTCATTTGGCAGGACAGATTTTCCCGGAGGCAGCACAGCCAGCCTGATCTCCTCAATCGGAAAAAAGCTGATGGTTCTTCCGGAAGAGACTATGGTGTATTCCGGCCACGGGGAGCCTACTACCATCGGCCACGAGAAGGCATACAATCCAATCATGTCATTCTGCAGGTGACCTGCGGCAAGACAGGAGGCGTTATGATAGGACTTTTATTAAACGACTGCGCATATGAACAGGACATCAGGGAGCTGCTGATGGCCTTTTATCCAGGAGAAACCTTTGCCTACGAAGAGGGAGCAGAGGTTTCCTTTTATGTACAAGGAAAGGTGAGCGAAGACCGCAGCCAGTTTTCTTTGCGGGTTCGGGAAAAGGACGGTACCCCGGAAAGCCGCGACCCGGCAAAGCCAGAGGGGATGCCGGAGGAGCTGGAAGGCGAGTGGGAGGCATTTATCCAGGACCGCCCCATAGAACTGCGCTATGATGACCGCACGGAGGCCAAGAGCAAGATCAAGAGGCGGCTTTATTTTATCCTCCACAGCCGGACAGGAAAGACTCTCCCGTGGGGAACTCTGACGGGGATTCGCCCTACCAAGATTGCCATGACCAAGATGGAGGAGGGGTGGAAGGACGAGGAGATCGCTTCCTATATGAGGAGAAGTTATCTCACCGGGGAGGATAAGATCCGCCTGAGCATTGAGATTGCCGGGAGGGAAAGAGAACTCCTGAGTGCTCTCAATTATGAAAAGGGCTATAGCCTTTATATCGGGATACCCTTCTGCCCAACGACCTGCCTGTACTGCTCCTTTACCTCCTACCCCATTGGCAAGTGGGCGGGCCGTACAGGAGAATACCTGAACGCCCTGTTCGGGGAGCTGGATTATACCGCAGAGCGATTTCGAGGAAGACCGCTGGATACGGTATATTTTGGAGGAGGGACGCCCACGTCACTGGAAGCCGGGGATCTGGACCGGCTTCTGGGAAAGGTGAGAGATACCTTTGACTTGGGCAATGTCCTGGAATTTACGGTGGAGGCTGGCCGGCCAGACAGTATTACAGAAGAGAAGCTCCTGGTTTTAAAAAAATACGGTGTTACCCGCATTTCTATTAATCCGCAGACAATGAAGCAGGAGACTCTGGACCTGATCGGGCGCCGCCACACCGTGGAGATGGTAAAGGAAAAATTTGCTCTAGCCAGAAGGCTGGGCTTTGATAATATCAACATGGATTTTATCATTGGGCTTCCAGGGGAGACGGCAGAGGATGTTGCCAGAACGATGGAGGAGACAAAGGCCCTGAGGCCAGATTCCATCACAGTCCATTCCCTGGCCATTAAGAGGGCCTCCCGTCTCCATCTTCTGTGGGAGGAGTACAAGGATCAGACGGGGAAAGATATCGATGCTGTGGCGGAGATCAGCCGGAGGGCGGCTCTGGATATGGGGATGGAACCTTATTATCTGTACCGTCAGAAAAACATGGCTGGCAATTTTGAAAATGTGGGCTACGCCCTCCCTGGAAAGGCATGCCTCTACAATATCCTGATCATGGAGGAGCTTCAGACCATCGCCGCCTGCGGGGCGGGGACTACAACGAAACTGATCTTTCCGGCGGAAAACCGGAAGGAGCGGGTGGAAAATGTGAAGGATGCCGGCCAGTACATTGAGCGGATAGAAGAAATGCTGGAAAGAAAAGAAAAAATGCTTGCAAAATGGGAAAAGTAATTTACAATGAATAATGTAGCAGCGCCCAGACAGAGCCCTGCTGATTAATAGAATTGGAGAGAATGAACATGGCTTTGAAGAAAAAACCGGTTACCGGGATGAAGGACATCCTTCCTGCTGAGATGCAGATTCGGGATTATGTAACCAATCAAATAAAAGAGACCTATCAAAGTTTCGGGTTTTCCCAGATAGAGACGCCCTGTGTGGAGCACATTGAGAACCTTACCAGCAAACAGGGGGGCGACAATGAAAAACTGATCTTCAAGATCCTCAAGAGAGGGGAGAAACTGAACCTGGAGACAGCTCAGTCGGAAGCCGACCTGGTGGACGGGGGATTGAGATATGACCTCACCCTTCCGCTTTCCAGATATTATGCCAACAATGCTGCATCTCTGCCCTCCCCCTTCAAAGCCCTGCAGATGGGGAGTGTATGGAGGGCAGACCGTCCCCAAAAGGGAAGGTTCCGCCAGTTTGTCCAGTGTGACATTGACATTCTGGGCGACGCTACCCCCATGGCGGAGATCGAGCTGATCCTGGCTACCACCACGGCGCTGGGAAAGATCTGCAGAGGCGAGACCTTTTTTGTGCGCATCAATGACCGGAATATCCTGAAGGCAATGGCCCTGTATGCCGGCTTTCCGGAGGAATTCACAGAGCAGGTGTTCATTACACTGGACAAGCTGGACAAGATCGGAATGGAAGGTGTTCAGACAGAGCTTCGGGAAAACGGCTTTTCTGAGGACAGCATAGAGCGCTACAGCCAGCTCCTCTCTGGAATTGCCGACGGCTCCGACGGTGTTCGGCGTCTGGGGGAAACCTTGAGGGGAGTGCTGCCTGACGGGGTGGCAGAAAATCTGGCCTATATTATGGACACGGTGCAGGAGGCAATGGCAGATGATACACACTGCCGCCTGGTTTTTGATCCCAACCTGGTGAGAGGAATGGGCTATTATACTGGGACGATTTTTGAAGTGGCAGTAGAGGGCCTGGGCTATTCGGTAGCAGGAGGCGGCCGGTACGACAAGATGATCGGAAAATTCACAGGTATGGATACACCGGCCTGCGGCTTTTCCATCGGGTTTGAGCGCATTGTCGGGATGTTGATGGATGCCGGATTCACTGTGCCTGGAAGCGAAACAAAGCAGGCGTACCTGTACGAGAAGGGACTGAGCCAGGAGGCGCTGGCAGCCGTTCTGAAGGAGGCCATGGAGGCCAGAAAAGGCGGGGCAAGGATCCTGGTAGCCCAGATGAATAAGAACAAAAAATTCCAGAAAGAGCAGCTGACAAAAGAGGGCTACACAGAATTTAAAGAGTTTTACAGAGAAGCTCTGAAAAAATAATGGCATCCGAGACGCTGCCGGACAGGAAGCAATCCGGCCGGATTGTCAGAAAATAGAGAAAACAGAAGGAGAGTTTACCATGGCAGAAGCAATGTTAGGCCTAAAGAGAACCCACCGCTGTACTGAGGTCACCGCAGGGGACATTGGCAGCGAAGTGACCGTGATGGGCTGGGTGCAGAAAAGCAGAAATAAAGGTGGAATTATTTTCGTGGATCTGAGGGACCGTTCCGGGATCCTTCAGTTGATTTTTGAGGAGAAGGACTGCGGTGAGGAGGTCTTTGCCAAGGCCGAAAAGCTGAGAAGTGAGTTTGTCATCGCTGTTGTGGGACGGGTGGAGGCCCGCTCCGGGGCAGTCAATGAAAATCTGGCTACCGGCGCCATCGAGATCCGTGCAAAGCAGATGAGAATTTTATCGGAATCCGAGGTGCCGCCGTTCCCTATTGAAGAGAACAGCAAGACCAGGGAAGAACTGCGCCTGAAATACCGGTTCCTGGATCTGAGGCGGCCCGATATTCAAAGAAATCTGATCCTGCGCAGCAAAGTGGCTACCATGACCAGGGCTATCTTGGCGGAGGAGGGGTTCCTGGAGATCGAGACCCCCACGCTGATCAAAAGCACGCCGGAAGGCGCCAGGGACTACCTGGTTCCCAGCCGGGTTCATCCGGGGTCTTTCTATGCCCTTCCTCAGTCCCCTCAGCTGTTTAAGCAGCTTTTGATGTGTTCCGGCTATGACCGTTATTTCCAACTGGCCCGCTGCTACCGGGACGAGGATTTGAGGGCAGACAGACAGCCGGAATTCACCCAGATTGATATGGAGATGTCCTTTGCAGACGTGGACGATGTGATCGCTGTCAATGAGAAGCTGCTGAAGAAGCTCTTTGGCGAAGTCTGCGGCTACGATCTGCAGCTTCCGATCCGCAGAATGACCTGGAGAGAAGCTATGGACCGTTTTGGATCTGACAAGCCGGATCTGCGCTTTGGGATGGAGCTGAAAAATGTGACAGATCTGGTCAGAGGCTGCGGCTTCGGCGTGTTTACTTCCGCGATTGACAATGGCGGGTCTGTTCGCGGAATCAATGCGGATGGACAGGGCGCCATGCCCAGAAAGAAGATTGACGCTCTGGTAGAATTCGCCAAGGGCTACGGGGCGAAGGGACTGGCTTACCTGGCGATCCAGGAGGACGGCAGCTACAAGTGCTCCTTTGCAAAGTTTATGACGGAGGAGGAGCTGAAGGCTCTCTGCGAGGCTATGGGAGGAAAACCGGGCGATCTCCTGCTCTTTGCCGCCGACAAGGATAAAGTGGTGTTTGATGTGCTGGGGAATCTCAGGCTGGAGCTGGCAAGGCAGCAGGGCCTTCTGAAAAAAGATGACTTCCAGTTTGTCTGGATTACAGAGTTCCCACTCCTGGAATATTCAGAGGAGGAGAACCGCTATGTGGCCATGCACCATCCATTTACCATGCCGATGGATGAGGACCTGCCGCTGATCGATACGGATCCAGGGGCAGTTCGGGCCAAGGCGTACGACATCGTACTGAACGGGACAGAGATGGGAGGCGGCTCTGTCCGTATCCATCAGGCAGACATTCAGTCGAAGATGTTTGAGGTACTGGGATTCACTCCTGAGAGGGCAAACGATCAGTTTGGATTCCTTTTGGAAGCCTTCAAATACGGGGTTCCGCCTCACGCTGGTCTGGCCTACGGCTTTGACCGCATGATTATGCTGATGGTGGGAGCTGACTCCATCCGCGATGTGATCGCCTTCCCCAAGGTGAAGGATGCGTCCTGTCTGATGACAGAGGCGCCGACTCCGGTAGACCCGAAACAGTTGGAGGAGCTGGGGATTGAGATCGTAAAAGAGAAAAATCCTGAAGAGTAAAAATAAGCTGGTGTGCAGGGAATTTGCCTGCAAGGAGAAGGGGCCGTTGCAAAATAGATGAGTAATCATCTATGGAGCAATGGCTCCTTTTTTATGCCTGAAAACAGAAAACGGACTCCGAAGAGCCCGCAATCCATGGTATAATTAGATATGCCTACTAACCCAAAATACCATA
>CALWBQ010000049.1 GCA_944376125.1 uncultured Lachnospiraceae bacterium | reverse complement strand
CCAATTCCCACTCGGTCATAGTCCGGTAAGGGATATGGACGAGCTTGCAAAAATCTTTCCGGTTCAGTCCTGTACTTTCCCGCAACTTGATAATTCTGTTCTTACAATCCATCTGTCTTTTCTCCATTAAAAACAAAAATACACGTTGCGTAATCATTATAGCATAGCTACACCGAATACGCAACGTGTAAATTGTAAATTTTTACGCAGCCTTATTCGTCAAAGGCTGCGCTTGATTTCTTTCCTCGGAATGCTCTACTTTCTGCTGGGCATCCTGTTCCAATTTATCCAAAACCTGATGTCCGTATTTCTGGAGCATCTGGCTCATAACATCCACACAGCGGACAAATGCCGCATTATACTTTGCATCCTCATAATATTTCTTCAATAGGCAGTTACCTCCATCAAATTTCCATGTCCTGTCCACGCTTGCGGGCAGGTGCTTTGTGTTCCTGTGTTTCCTTTCCTCTGGCGAGGATAGAATTGATAAAAGCCCAAACCTTTTCGGATGCAACTTCCAGTGCATCAAGGAAAGGCTGGGCTTTCTGTTTCAATTCCTGATATTTTTTATTTGCTTCTTCACATCGCTGCTTCCAAATGGATGCAGACTTTTGAGCCGATTCCAGTTTCCCTTTCAATCGCTCATTCTCTGCATTGATGATAATGCCATTGGTGGCATAGCGTTTCAGCGTGTCACATTCATCCGGTGTCAGCGTGATATTGTTTCCGAATTTAACTTTCTTACCCATCGCTTCAATATCCTGCACCGTCAGAGCAACGGTCTTTACTGCCTTGGTTTCCTTTTGCAGCGCTTCCAGTTTCTTTTTCTGTTTCTCTGTGGCAGCCTTGGCATCCTCCAAACTTTGTTCTGCCTGTGCCACCTGTCCGGTCACAGCTTCCAAACGCTGCTGCTCTGCCTGCACCTTAAACTGTGTCACCGTCAGATGTTCTTCAGTGCTGCCACGTTCTCCACGCTCCACATCGTCATATCCGGCTGCACGCATGAACTGAAAGAAGTCATCCTGCAACACACTGTAGGATGACTTCAATATCTTTTTTCCTTTTGCGTTAATCATGGGATTACCGTTTTCGTCAAGCACCGGCTTGCAGTCCCATTTCTTACTTCGACTGACCTGCGTGATCGTTTCCTTTACGGTTCCCCAGAGGGCTTCATCCTTACACCGCTTCGACCAAAGGATCTGCTTTTCCACCACAGGGATATAAACCACATGAAGATGGTAGTGGTACACATCCTCGCCCAGCGCTTCGGACATTGCCTGGTTGCGTTCATCGGCGTGCATCACAGCGGAGAGGATATACTGTTCACCGCCCACGATCTCCACAGCGGCTTTATAGGCATCGGCATAAAACTGTTTTGCAAATTCATAGCCGCCGTGGTTATAGAAGTAAGCGGAGTTCACATCAAAAACTAACTCGCCGTATTTAACTGCGTCCGGTTTCAGACCTCTGGTAGAGATGATCTTGTCCTGCTCCATCTGCTCAAACATTTTTACATAATCATCGGTAGGAGCTTTGAAATGGACATTCAGGGTCGTGCGTTCCGGCACAATGTCCTGATTGCTGTAGCTGTCCTTTTCACGCTCATTGTGTTCCTGTATTTTTGCTACATCGTCCGGAGTTTCCAAGTCCTGATTCCGGGCTACGGTGCGGTCTATTCCATCATTTCTTGCCATAGATTTTTTGTCCTTTCTTTGAGATTTGCAGACAGCGGGGAGCTACGGAGAGGCACTTTTTCAAAGTGTAATAACCCACTATAACACTTTCATCCATACTGGCTGCAAAGTGCCGTGGGCTCTCCGAGGGCTCTCCCGAGGGGGAGTGCGGTCGCTGCGGCGACCTCTGCTGACCAAGGCGAAAATGTCTGCAACTTTTCTTATGGTCAGCCCGTCTGCATGAAGCTGTTCCGGCGAACTTCCTCTTGCAGACGGTGGCAGCGAAAACCGTATCTTTCACTGCCATCCATAGGCAGCACTGCGGTGCGCCTATGGGGACGGGAGAAGCGAGGGGCTGCTGCCGGGGCATCATTTCTCCCGTCTTTGCTGCCATACGATGTCGTATCCCAGCACATCGGCAAGCTCCAATACTTCCTTGTATCGGATGCGTTCCCGCTGTAATTTTGCGGACCGGTTGGAAACGCTGTCGCTCCAACCGTATTCGTCCGAGAGCAGGTCAACAACTTCCTGCATGGTCATCCCAGCACGGATGATCTGTGCCTTTATTTCGTTGCGTACATTCATATTGAAAAATCCTCCATATTTTTGATTTGTGGTTTGGTGCAAAGGCTACTCTCCAAAGCGGAGCAGATGCACCGAACAGTAAAAAATCTGCTTTCTCCTAAATCGTTTTAATTTTATGGGTGCGATACTCTGTCCATATAGGCATATATCCCACTTTACTGTTCCATGCGGTTTGGTCTGGAACAGTGAAAACACCTACTGTTCCGTGAACCGGGTGCATGGTTTGGAGAAGCACGATTTGGTGAAATGGTTTCGTTCTGCGGTCAAGAACTTTGCTGTTTTCATTACCATTGATTTTCAATGCCCGAAAACAGCTCAATTCTGACCGCTGATTGTTCCTATAAAAAAGAAAAACGGGCAAAACACTGCGTACATACATACAGAAAATGAAAGACAGGAATCAGTCCTGCCATTCCTCCGGTACGTACGTACATGGCGAAACGTCGTAAAACCCGTTTATATTAGGTCGTGCCACAGCTTCCACGCCCATAAACCCCCATACCCGCCGTCCGGCAGAATTAGTGATGTTGTTGCAATGCTCCAAATTAAATTTCTTCGCATTGGCAACCATGGCATCGCTGAAGCTGCGGGCTTTCAGAGGGGCAAGGGAGTTTTCCTCGCACCACAGGCGATAGATAGCGTAGAAGTCCTTGGAACTGATGGAAGCATCCGCTTTGCGCCGGATATACCCCTCGGAATCCATGAAGTCAAAAATGTTGTTATTGTCACGCTTGACCGCTTCCCGGTTTGCACGGATGCGGTCACTCTCCGTAAACTTAAAGTTGTTGGCAGCGAGCCGCTGTAAGCCTTCAAACGCCCAAAGGAAAATCCCCTCGGCTTCGGCTTTCATTTTCTCTGCAAGGTCGGGATCATCGGCTCTGCCTACGGGTTTTTCCTTGGTAGTCAACACAAGCTGTCTGCGGTAAAACCCATCGCTGCGGTCATACAGGGCTTGCAGATCGCCGTTGCTGAATGCCAGTAATCGGCAGAACATCCAGCCCTGATAACTCTGTTTGTTCTTTCGCTCCAAATCCATTCTGCCTTGCGCTGTCACAATGGATTTTACATAGTTGGTCTGACGCAGAGCTTCCATGCACATATCATCATCCACACACAGCAGGATGTGTTCCAGATCAGCACGGGCGAAGCGGTCTTTAGAAATCTTACCGATACTGCCGTCTTTCATATTCGTACCGAATATAGCAGAAAGCACCGAACCGATTTGAGATTTGCCCTCGCCGCCGTTGCCCTTAATCACCATCATGCGCTGTCCCTTGTTGGAGGGAATCAGGCAATAGCCGATAAATTCCTGCAAGGTGGGGATGTCCTCCGGGTACAGCAGACCGTCCAGAAAGTTCAGCCACAGGGCAGGCGCAGAAGCATCTGGATTGTAGGAAACAGGCAAGCGGCTCTGTACGATTTCCTGTTTCCCCTCGATAAATCTTCCATCCAGCATAAGTGTTCCGTTGGCAACATGGAGGCGGTCAGGCTGGGGAGGAAGATCCTCAACCATTGCTTCCAGTTTCAGCAATTCCATGATGTTTTTGATCTTCTGCGGTACGCTGCTGATGGTGTAGCTTTTCAGCTTTTCGTAGACCTCTCCCCGCAGGACAATATCATCCGTTACCCGTCCATTGGGCGTAAAGAAAGCTCTGTTTGCAAAGATGATTCTGCGCTCTTGCAGAAATTCTTCACAAAACAGAGCTTCGTTGATGTTCTGCCCCTCAAACCAGACAGGCAAGTTCATATCAGGCATTTTCCGTTTCTTCGCCATGGTGCGCCACCTCCTTTTTCTTTCGTGCGGTGTACTCTTGCAGAAAAGCAATTTTGCCATCTTGCATCAGCTTGTCCACCAATGCCACCCGTTCTTCCAGATCACCCACGGTAAGCACATCTGCCATATATTCGATATGGCAGTGCATCTGGCAGGCTTCCACAAAACGGTCATCATAAGGCTCGTCCGGTGTTTTGGGTGCATACAGCACTTTCCAATTCTCCAACAGATGCAGATAATCCGTCAGCACACGGAAGCAAAGCATTTCATCCTCCCGGAACTGTCGGATATGGGGGCGCTTTGGCTTGACCATAGCTGCGGCAGTGGGTGGTTTCGGGTCAAGCCCGAAGTCCGCAGCCAACTTTTGTGCCGCTTGCAAACTCGTCAGATTGAACAGCCTTGCCACAAGGTCAATTACATCCCCCTTGGCTCCGCAGCCGAAGCAGAAGAAATAATCTTCATTCAGCTTCAGGCTCGGATGCCTGTCATTGTGGAACGGGCAGCAAGCCATGCCGTTGCGGTTGACTTTCAGCCCGTAGTGTTCGGCGGCTTGCTTTACGCTGATTGCCGCCTTGATGTTTTCATAGATTGTCATAGAAAAACCTCCGTTCATAATAGTCTGGAAAGCACGAAGCACCCGCCGTGATTGGCAGGTGCTTCGCCCTTTCTACTATGGTTATGACGGATTTGGAAAAAAGCAGGCTAAAAGCAGGACAACCCCGTTTCAAAAAACAGGACAACTTATCTGATGATGTAGATTCCTTCACATTTGCATGGTATAATTAGAAAAGTGAAAAAACAGGACAGGAGGGCAAGCATGAATCAAGAACTTATGACATTGGATTTTTGGCAGGATACGGTCATATATGAGGGAAAAACATTTCCTATCGGTACTCTTGCCTGTGATGCGCTGAATGTTCCTGCGGATACCATTTCTAAAATGAACGAGCAATGCGAGAAAATCAATCTTATGCTTGGGGCGATGAATGCGAAACAGGATGCTTCGGCACTCTTTCCTATGGTAAGGGAAGCTGCTCTGGCAATGCTGGATATTCTCAGTAAAACGCCGCCATTCTCCTATATGGATGTTCCAAAACACAGAGAACGGATAGAAAGGGTCTTTACTACGGATTGTGCGTTGAGCCATTTAGAGTGTGTCCAAAAAGCGAACAGCGGCACAATGCAGCTTGAAGACCTCGTAAAATATGAAGATGCAGTACTACTTGAACGTTATACTGCGGTTTTCGGGCATCTGGCATTCTCTCTCGGAGAATACCAAAAGGCAATGCTTGATTTTGCGGAAAAGTCGGATAGCAATGAAGCAGACCGCACCGCAGAGGGCTTTGCAAAGATGTTCGGCAGCTATTTCCCGCCGGAGTTCTCCATCACGGAGGGCAATGCCTGGATGTCTGTGTCCAATCAGTCTGTTCAGTATGTATCCACCATCCGTCCCGGTGAGGATGTGGCAAAACTGGTCAAGCGGATGCACTATGTTTCCTTTGTGGGGATGTTCCGGTCTGATCTCTTTGAGGGCTTATGTGTCGGTCATGCACCGAAGAAATGCAAAATCTGTGGCAAATGGTTTTTGACCACCAATGCAAGGCACACAAAATACTGCGGCGGTTATGCACCGGAGGACAAGCTGCACCGCACCTGTCGGCAAATCGGCAATCTGAAAGGCAGAGAACAGCGAGAGCTTGCAGACGATCATCCGGTTATCCAGATATACGAAAAGCGGCTGAATACCATAAACCGCTATATCAAGCGTGGCAAACTGGACGATGACGTAGCGGAGGTTATGAAGAAACTGGCGAAAGATAAGATGCTCCGGGCAAAAAGCAATGTCGCTTATGCCAAAGGAGCTTATGAGAAAGAAATGGAACAGGCTGCTTTGAAAAAAGAAGCCCTAAAGAGAATTTGAATTTGGAGGTATATCCATGGAAGGAATAAATGCAAACGATAAAATTTATAAAATGTCCTTTTCAAAGGTTTATCCACTTCTTGTTACAAAGTGTGAGAAAAAGGGACGAACAAGAGAGGAAGTAGATCAAGTTACTTGCTGGTTAACAGGGTATAGTAAAGATCAAGTGAATGATTTTCTGATACATGATGTTGCATATGGAGACTTCTTTTTGAATGCTCCCCAGCTTAATCCTAATCGAAAACTGATTACAGGGAAAATCTGCGGAGTTTGTGTAGAAGAAATCGAAGAACCGCTAATGCAGGAAATACGCTATCTGGACAAGCTGATTGACGAGTTAGCAAAAGGAAAACCGATGGAGAAAATATTGAGAAAGTAATAATTGATATTGAGGAGGTTTTAGTATGTGGACTTGTCCAAAATGCGGAAGGGAGTTTAAAAGGACAAATCAAAGTCACTATTGCGGCAAGGCTCCTGAAAGTGTAGATGAATATATTGAATTACAGATTCCAGAAGCGAGAGCGTATGTTGTGGAATTAAGAAATCTAATTCTTCGTTGTGTTCCAGCAGTTAAGGAACAGATTGCTTGGAGTATGCCAGTATATAAGAAAGACAAGTTCTCAATATCTTTTGCTGCCTGTAATAAACATATTAGCCTTTACGTAGATACAAATGTTTTAGAAATATTCAAGTCACAACTAAGTGCTTTTACAATAAGGAAAAATGCAGTCTATCTGCCCTATGAGAAAGAATTACCGATTAAAATAATTGAAAAAATTATAAAACAAAGCCTTGAAGAAATAACGTGAATTTCAGTTTTCTGGAGATTGATAAACGTTATTAAAGTGAAGGGAGGTGCGCTATGCTGAATGATTTTACATGGAATATGACCGGATACATACCGAAGCACCAAGTCAATCCGCACGGTGATGGTCTCATTCCCTATGTGGCAGAGCGCATCTTCCAACTGGAGCCGGAACCGCCAACGGTTAGCAATCCAAATGAACATATTCTGTCTGCATTGCAGGAAAAGAATTTGCTATATTTTTCGTTCTTCCTGCACCACTACGAACCACAGCTCAACAAGCGCATCAAAGGCTTTCTCGGTGTGGATGGCGGCGATCTGTACGACACAGATCGATTTATAGATATAAAGCTATCCTGTCGGGAGCAAATGCTCCAAAAGCTGATGGATTATGATCCTGCCAAGGGTGCGGAGTATGCTACATACATTTTCCCGTTCATACGGGATGCGATGCTCCGTTTCCGTATGGGCGAAGAAAAATGGTCGGTATCCTCTCTGACCAATTACAAAATGGTGCGGTCAATGGCTTGGCTCTACCATAACACCAAGGATGCGGTCAGTGAGTTTTCAAAGAAATACAACTGCGACCTTGCCCTTGCGGAAGAATATTTGAAAGTTGTCCGTGGCATCCGCAATCAGCAGCCATTCTATGTGACGGACGAGGACGGAGAAGAAACAGGCGAAGATGTTGCCCTTGATGATACTTGGAACTATGCCGATATTCTCTGGAATGGCATACAGGCAGAAAAGGTGCAGCAGGCATTTGAGAAGCTAAACTACCGGGAACAGACCTTGCTTGAAAAGCGGCTGGCGATCTGCATGACCTGCGGGCGTGTCGGCTCATGGAAAGGCCGCCCCACCTTTGAGGAACTGGCTGTGATGTTTGAGGGCAGCACAGCCAGCGGTGCAGAGCGAGCCTACCGTAGAGCAGTGGACAAGCTGACGGAGTTTTTGGTTGCCGAGGGTGCTATCCATGCTGTCCGGCTGAAACAGAAATCCAAAACTAAACGCAAAAAGAAAATCGCCACCGCAATCTATGAATATCAAGCAGACTGCGACGGCGAATGGGGCGAGATTTCATTGGATTTTGAGAATGGTACAGCGGAGATCATCCGGCTTGCCGATTGGGATACGATGAAAACAAACCGCTTTGCGAACAAGGCAATAGTCTATCTTCTGAACTGTGAGAATGAGAAGCTGCCAAAGGAAACGATTGTGGCAGCTGAACTATAGAAAGAAAAACCGCTGTATTTTCCACCCTACACGGGAAGAATAATTACAGCGGTTTTTATTCGAGGGATTTCAGACTATGTAGAATCAATATGTGATTATCTGTTACGCCTTGGCGATCAGTATGGGAAAGATCTTTTTATTTTCCGTATTGTCACCTCTTATTAGCAGAAAAATCTGCCGCTTCCGCTATCCACCGCATCAGTTCTACATCGATTTCATCCACATTTCCCACCATCACATGGTGCGTCCAGCGATTTGGATAGGGCTCCGTCGCTACGTCGATTCTTGGAGAATCTATCCGATAACCCAGTCCGAACGTAATTGTCATCCAGATTTCTGGCCGATTCTTTGCCTTGCGGCAGGGATTAAAGGACACAAAAGCGAATCCTCGTTTGTTAGCAAAGGTAATCTGGGTTTTTGCGACCTTAATTTTTACTTCCGGAATCTGTGTCAGAATCTGATCTTCCAGTCGTTCGTAAAGGGGAAGAGCATCCATATGCTCCCCAAAGAAGAAAAGAATATCACTGTTCATGGTTATTCTACCGTTTCTTTCTTGGGACGGAAGAAATCTACCGCAAATGTCAGGAAGTCTGTCATCAGCGGGATGTAGGTTGCAAGAAAGACACCGAAAGCCCCGGCTGCGACAGTCTTTTTGTGCTTGACCGGAACCAATACTCCCAACAGGATACCAATGGAGCAAAGGCAGAATTTAAGACCCGTAAGCATTTTCCAATCTCTCGATTGAATGTAGTGGTCTGCACATCTAAACAGTTGTTTCATCGTAAAAACCTCCTGTGTTTCTGAGATTATGACAGATATGAGAAGCTACAATACTATCTACAACATATTACATTTCTTTGCCTGCCCACCGATTCTTTGCAAGGAAAATTGATAGGAAAGTAATCACCCCTGAAATCAGCAGGAACATAAGGGAGATACCATCTTTAGCCACTGCATATACATCAAAGTATTTTAGAGGTGTTAAATAAAACAGAGCCGGAATACACAAATATTCTGCCACAAAATAAATACAGTAAAATACTATTAAAGCGCCAAAGCCAAAAAGCATAGCCTGTTTGTAGGATTTGCAGAGACTGGATACCCAAAAACCAATCGAGTATAATATGATTTCCGTCAGAAAAAGCCCAACAGTTGTCAACAGAGCCGCATTCTTTTGATCCAGTCCACCCAGAGGAGCGATTGCAGTATAGTAATTACATACACCGCTGACAGCTGCAAGAATAAATAAATTACATACGTTGGCGGCAGCTTTTCCTATAACAATCTGATTTCTGCCTAAAGGTTTTGTGAATAGGTATTCTGCTGTTCCTTGCGTTTTTTCTTTTGCAATGCTTGAAATGCCCAGATAAATCGCATAGGAATAAGCGAGGATTGCCACCCAAAAATAAATACAGCCATACCAACCCAATGCAGTGTTAAGATCTTCACTAACACCAAACATCACCATCAAAATTCTTGGAAAGTCGTTTAGCATTTCTACCAGAATCGGTAAGCTGTCTTTTAAGGAAAGATACTCTATGTACGCAAAGACACAAAGAAGAATGATTATTCCAAGCCATATCAACAGTATTTTCCTTGTAAGTTTCAGTTCCTTTTTTATCAATGATATCATGTTGTTCCCCCCCTATACTGCTAATTTAATGTCTTTCTTCATCAGAATCTTACGAGACAGGAAGAAAAATACAGTGAGTAGAAGCACATACCACAGAAAATAATCCCATTCATAAAAAGAGTTCTCATGAATGTGAGCTGGATGAAAAAACGAAAATGGAGAGAGGTAACTTATTATTCTGCTTCCAATCGTTCTTGAAAAAGCTGTAATACAGTATCCCATAAACACAGCCAAAGATGCTGTCAGCAAAGGAGAACGATTGTTAGGATGCCAGCATCCTAACAATACTCCCATCCCTCCAAAAATCAAAGTAACAAGTGGGAAGGAGCCAGCCAACAGAATAAATTCTAACATAGAGAAGCCAGATTCATACACAATCATTGCTATAAAAGACGCAAGGATATATGCAGCACTCGTAATGCATGTGCCGACAAGTAGACAAAGCACCTTTCCTTTATAAATTTGAATACGCCCGCAGGGTTTTGTGAACAGGTATTCTGCTGTGTTTTCGGTACATTCTTTTGTAAACAGGGATAAGGCAAAGTGCATCCCGAAAATTCCGCCTGCCAAAGCAAAAAACGCATTAAGAAATCCATACATTCCCAGAGGTTCCAAGAGCAGTGCGAGAGAGATGCCGACAGTTTCAAAGAATCCACCCTCTGCAAAGTTTTTAGGCAGAAGCTCTGGCGTTTCAATCATGCTGTAATAGACAGGTATCATAGAGAAAATACAAACGGCAAGGGAAAGACCCCAAATCAGAATATATTTTCGACTACGTTTCCACTCATAATGAAATACAGTCATAGTGTCACCTCTCATTCGTAATAATGAAGAAAGATCTCTTCTAAAGACGGTTCTTCAATCAGAATATCAACCAAAGGTAGTTTATGTAGTTTTTCCATGATGGTCATAACATTGCCATTAAACATAAAAGAAATGGAATTTTGATTCTGTTCCAGGTTGGCAATTCCTGGGATGTCGAAGAACTGCGCAGGGACAGGCTCCTCGGTGGAAAGCGAAATCTTTTTATACCCGTTTTCACGCAATTCCTTCATGGACTGTATAGCAATGAGACGACCTTCTCTCAGAATACATACACGATCACATAGCTTCTGCACTTCGCTCAACACATGAGAGGAAAACAGAATGGTTGTTCCACGGCTGTTTTCTTCTCGAAGAATTTCATAGAATGTCTGTTGGACGAGTGGATCAAGGCCGCTGGTAGGCTCATCCAGAATCAGAAGTTTTGGAGAAGGTAGTAAAGCGGACACGATGCCAACTTTCTTTTTGTTGCCTAAAGACAAATCTCCGATTTTTCTGGACAAATCCAGATTCAGTCTCTCAGCCAGTTCTTCTATTCTGTCATGGCAGTTAACACCATACAGATCTGCAGTATATTGTAACTGCTCTTTCACTTTCAAATTATTATAATAGCAATTCTCGCTGGGAAGATATCCCACGTTCTTTGCGATTTCTGCAGCATGCTGCGTACAATCAAGGCCGAAAATCGTAGCATTGCCGCTTGTGGGTTTGAGCAAGCCCATCAAAGTGCGAATTGTTGTTGTTTTACCAGCACCATTAGGACCGATAAAACCAAAGATTTCGCCCGGCAGAACGGAATATGTGAGATTTTCAATACCTCTGTGCTTTCCATAACTTTTTGTCAGTCCATCTAACATTATCACCGCTTGTTTCATAATAAATATTCCTCCTTGTAGAAATGATATTTTAACATTTTCAGAATATTCTCCATTTCGCACACGATTCTATCAAAATCTGACACACCTTCAATCTCGTCTACAATACCGTATCCAATATGCATCAATGTGCGGAACAGTAGTGGCGCATCTTCGGGATGCTTGAATTTGACCAGATCGGCATCACGGAGCATCAGATCATGCAAGTGTTTTTCACCTTCTTGCATTAAGTCCTTAATGTGCTCCGAAATTTCAATGGATGGCTCTTTTGCAACACTTATAATAAAAGCGGCGATATAGGGATTCTTTTTCAAATTATCTATCTTCATGATTATGGCTTGCTGTACACGATCAAAGAAATCTGCGTTTGCATATAACGCCTGTTCCTGATAAGCTGCTTTCATTTGTGTGCTGCTGTGTTCAACCAGATATTCATAGAGGTTTTGCTTTGTACCAAAATATTGAAAAAGGGATGCCTTAGAGATGCCCGCCATTTTTGCAATGTCGTTAATCGATGCTTTTTCGTATCCATGCTGAGAGAAGCAAGATAGTGCTGCATTTCTAATTAAGGTTTGCTTTTCGTCAGAAAGTGCTAAAAATTTTTCCATAATAACCTCCAACAAATAACCGATTCGGTTATTTTGCTATACTATATCACGAATAACCGATTCGGTCAATACAAATGTGCGTTTTTGTTCATAAAAATCGCCCGTGAGATATCTCCCACGGGCGGCAAAATAATCAGCTTTCTAAAGGCTTATATTCAGTTACAGTTTTCAAATAGGTTTCAGGATTGCCGTTCAAAATCAAGTCTGCATATCCAATCGGGTCAGTGTAAATCAGATAGTCAAGCTCTGACCGCTGATACATATTGTCAGCAACTTCATTCTCCACGGCGATGGTATCAATGGCAATCATGCTGCCATCAAAGAATTTCAGCTCCACACAAGCGGTATCCATGTTAAACTCACAAGAAATCAATCTATCCATAAGAAACCTCCATTTTACGGGATGTTAGATTATCCCAAAATATTTGAATGCTTCTCGGATTGCTTTCTCTTTTTCTGGCGGACACAGGGGCTGTCTGGAATCTTCGGATTTTGGCAGATTGTAGTTCTTGCCAACCTCAATCCCACATTTCCGCTTAATCTGTGAGATATACAGGTTAGACACCTTTAATCCGCTATGTTCCAGTACATAGTCCTTGATCTGCGTGTAGGTTGCCCCATCCTGAAATTCGGACATATCCATATCTTCCAAAGAGAACTCAACCCGAATCTTTTTTGAGTCGACCTCGCCCTTGGAAAGCAAGACAACCGTCTCACAATGCACTCCGCCCGGGAACATATCGCATCCCCTGACTCTCTTAACCTCATACCCCCGCTCCCCCAGGTACTTTACGTCCCGGGCCAGGGTGGCGGAGTTGCAGCTCACATAGACTACCTTCTGGGGCTGCATCTTCACAATCGTGTCCAAGCAGACGGGGTCGCAGCCCTTTCTGGGCGGATCCACTACGATTACGTCTGCGGGCATATGGTTGGCCTCGTACCAGGCAGGGAGCACTTCCTCAGCCTTGCCTGTGAAAAACTCCACGTTCTCGATGGCGTTAAGTCTGGCGTTGGCGCGGGCGTCCTCGATGGCCTGGGGGATGATCTCGACGCCCCAGACTTTCCTGGCCTTCTGCGCCAGGAAGAGAGAGATAGTACCAATGCCGCAGTAGAGGTCCCAGACATTCTCATTCCCGGCAAGTCCGGCAAACTCCAGGGCAGTCTGGTACAAGCGCTGGGTCTGGACGGGATTGACCTGGTAAAATGACAGGGGCGATATCTGGTAGCGGATGGGGCCTATCAGGTCTGTGATATAGCCGGGACCGTAGATGCTGACTACCTCCCGGCCCATGATCACGTTCGTCTTTTCGGTGTTAATATTGTAGGAAATGCTGGTCATTCCTGGAATCTCCAGGAGGCGCTGCGCCAATTCCTGGCTGTGGGGCAGCCTGCGGCCGTTGATAACCAGGCAGACCATCAGCTCCCCGGTGGCGAAGCCCTTGCGGATGAGGGCGTGGCGAACCAGACCCCGATGGGCGGCCTCGTCGTAAGGCTCGATCCGGAATTCTTCCATAAATGCCTTTATGATCTGCAAGATCTTCTGGTTTTCTTTTATTCCCAGAAGACAGTCCTCCTGCTCGATGATGGCGTGAGTCCTGCCTGCGTAAAAGCCGGTGATGATCCGGCCGTTCTTGTCTTTTCCCAAGGGAAACTGGGCCTTATTCCGGTAGCGCCAGGGATTTTCCATCCCGATGATGGGTTCCATGTCCTCCGGCTTAAAGTCCTTCAGGCCGCCGATGCGGCACAGATCGTTATAAATCTTCTTTTCTTTGAAAGCCAGCTGGGCATGGTAATCCATAGCCTGGAGCTGACAGCCGCCGCACTGCCTGGCCACCGGGCATCTGGGCTCAACTCTGGCGGAGGAAGGGGTGATCACTTCCACCAACCGGGCGAAGCCGTAATTTTTCTTCATTTTCATGGCCCCAGCCCGGACTACATCTCCGATTACCGTGTCTTTGATGAACCAGGTATAGCCGTCGGTTTTTCCAATCCCGGCGCCCTCCTCGCTCATGTCCTCTATCTCAACGATAAATTCCTGATTTTTTTTCATAATCTCCATATATTCACAATCCTGCCGTCTATTGTGTTATTTGCTTCCGGAGGTCTTGCGGATGTTGCTTTCCAGAAACTTGTTGTAACCCAGCCATCCTGTGTTGTCTCCTCCGGCGTTCAATGCCTCCAGCATTGTTTCCATCTTTGCATCTGTATTGTCTGCAAAATTCAGCGCCAGGGCCTCGATCAGAGCCGGCTTTTTGGGGGAGCCGAATTCCAGTTCGCCATGGTGAGCCAGAATGCAGTGCTTCAGCTCGGCCGCCAGGCGGGACGGAAAACCGGGCATAGTGCGGATCCGGGCTCCCACCATTTCCGTGCCGATGACGATGTGGCCCAGAAGCTGTCCGTCGTCTGTATAGTCATTTTCCGGGAATACGGAAAGCTCTTTCGTCTTGCCGATGTCGTGGAAAATAGCCGCCGTTATCAGCAGATCCCGGTTGATGCCCGGATAGTAAGACGCGTAATATTCGCACAGTTTGGTGACGCTCAGGGTGTGCTCCAGAAGGCCGCCTACAAAACCGTGGTGGACGCTTTTGGCAGCGGAGTGGAACTGAAATGTCTTGGCGAATTCCTGATCGTCAATAAAGAAGCTGCTGGCCAGCTTGTTCAGGTAAGGATTCTTGATCGATTTGATAATCGCCGTCAGTTCCTCATACATTTTTCCAATGTTCTTTTTGGACACCGGCAGGTAATCGGCAGGAATGTATTCCTCCTCTCTTGCCTTGCGGATCCGGCGGATGTTGAGCTGGTTGCTCCCCTGAAACACATTGACATCCGCATCTATATAGACATAGTCCATGGTCTCAAAATTCCCAACGCCAGGGGAGCTTAGATCCCATATTTTTCCGTCTATAGTTCCGGTTTTGTCCTGAAGTACCAGATTGCCGTACTCTTTGCCGTTTTTGGTCAGCTGGATCTGTTTGTTTTTGCATAAATATACTTCTGAAACGTGCATCCCTTCCCGAAACATGTTGATATACTTCATTTTCCTAATTCTCCTTTCCAACTCTTCAAGATTAGCATTACCGCCGCAAAATCTCCGGCGTTAAGAGAGCCAGGTGCTATTACCTGGCTCCTATGGTTACTGGATATTCCAATTCTGTATATTCTTCTCTTCCGAAGCGCTCCACTTTCACGGTCACTGTCTGTCCCGCTTCTAAAGCATCCAATTGTTCATTCCACTCTGTCATTGTCTCCACTGGCCTGCCGCCCACTTCTGTAATGATATCACCAGCCTGAATCCCTGCCTGGTAAGCAGGGCTGTCATCAATCGAACGGGTTACATAAATCCCTGCTGGGCGTCCATCTTCGTTCTCCTGAGCGGTGACCTCCTGTCCCATTATTCCAAAGTATGGAACTTGAATTCCGTTGGATAATTTTTCCAAAATAGACTTATAATCGGATATAGCCCGCACCGCTGTCACCCGGCTGCTGCCCTCAGGCTGGTAGTCGCTGGTCGTCCAGCCTACAATCCGGCCATCCATATCGACAAGGAACGTGCCCTTTTCCGCATTTCCCGGAGCGTCTACATAAAAAATCCTGCTGATTCCATCGGTGACCTGGACATCTCTCCGAATATAAGAAACCATACCGTAGCCGATAGAACGCGGATAACCGGCAGGGCTTCCAATGGCCGTCAAAAGGTCTCCCTGACGGACTGTGTGAGAATTTCCCAACTCCAGAACCGTCATGTCTGCCAGCGCCTCCTGACTCAAATCGGTCATCTGAATGCTGATGACAGCTAATCCCGCCACGCTGTCTGAGCCGATGAGCTGGCCGGATACCATCTCATCCCCCTCCGTGGTAACCATGATGGAGTCTGCCCCAGATACCGCCTCAATGGGTGTCAGGATCAGGTATTCCAATGGCGTTGTCGCAATCACTGCACCGGAATACTGGCCCGCCGTCTCTACCGGATTGTTGAACCAGTCTGTCTGATGTTTAACAGAGTATACGGTGACAATGCCCTGTCCTGCTTCCTCCGCATTTGTCCTCAAATTGCCGAAGAGCGTTTTCAAATCATTTTCATTGAACTGATAAGCCTCTATCTCATTCCTAATCAGTTCCTCCAGGTCTTCCTCCGAAGGAAACTCTTCCTCAATCTGTACGGCTGTGGTCTCTGGCTCAGAGGGAACTGTTTCAGAGTCTGTTGGGATCGTCACGGTCACGGTCGGCGATTCCGTCGTCTCATCTGTCAGGTATCTCCTGGCAAAAGGCGCAGTAATCGCAAACGTCACTGCCGCGATGATACCAAAAAAAGCCGCAGAAAACAGAAGGGCCATGGCTCTTGCCGCCATCTGCCTCCGGGTTCTTGGTGGCTTTACAATCGTTTCCTTTATAAACTGACGTTTTTCCTTCGTCTCATTGTTCTTTGGTTCTTCGTGGCTGTTTCTGTCCGGCACAAGATTACCTCCTTCAGACGGCCTATTCCTATTATAAGGTTTTCATGGTTTTTATGCAAGAAAAAGATAGTAAATTATTGATTTTATGGTATACTTTATACAGGCTAATTGGAGGTATTTTATGAATCAAAAATCTTTGCAGACACTTGAATACAATAAAATTATCAGCCAACTGACCGAGTACGCAGTCTCCCCTTTGGGAAAAGCGCTCTGCGCCGGCCTGCTCCCCTCCTCCAGTCTGGAGGAGATCGTGCAGCGCCAGACGGAGACCACCGATGCTCTTGCCAGAATTCGCCAGAAAGGCAGTGTCTCCTTCTCCGGCGTTCGCGATATCAATGACTCTTTAAAACGTCTGGAAATCGGGAGCTCTCTCAGCATCATCGAACTGCTGGCAATCAGTTCCCAGCTAACAGCAGCCGCCCGCGCCAAGGCTTACGGGCGCCATGAGGAATCGGAACTCCCTGATGATTCTCTGGAGGGTCTGTTCGCTTCCCTGGAGCCTCTGACCCCTTTTAATAACGAGATAAAACGATGTATTCTTTCAGAAGATGAGGTGAGTGATGACGCCAGCCCCGGTCTGCACCGTGTGCGCCGCCAGATGAAGGGGATCGGCGACAGAATCCACAGTCAGCTAAATTCCATCTTAAATTCCAGCCGCAATTATCTGCAGGACGCGGTCATTACTATGCGTGACGGAAGGTACTGCCTGCCGGTAAAAGCGGAGTATAAAAACCAGATGGCCGGCATGGTCCACGATCAGTCATCCACTGGTTCTACTCTTTTTATTGAGCCGATGGCCATCATCCGGCTGAACAATGAGCTCCGGGAACTGGAGATTCAGGAAAAGAAAGAAATTGAGGCGGTTCTGGCGGAGCTCAGCAGCCAGGCGGTTCCTTATATCAATGAGCTCCGGACGAACCAGAAGGTTCTCGCCCAGCTGGACTTTATCTTTGCCCGGGCCGCCCTATCGCGCCACTATAATGGCAGCGAGCCCAAATTTAATACTCGCGGGTATATCCACATCAAGGATGGCCGGCATCCCCTGCTGGATCCTCAAAAGGTTGTGCCGATCACCATTCGCCTGGGCGGTGAATTTGATCTGCTGATTGTCACAGGCCCCAACACCGGAGGCAAGACAGTGTCGTTGAAAACAGTGGGACTTTTTACCCTGATGGGGCAGGCCGGGCTCCACATTCCGGCTTTTGACGGTTCCGAACTTGGCGTTTTCGATGATGTGTTCGCTGATATCGGGGACGAGCAGAGCATCGAACAGAGCCTGAGCACCTTTTCTGCTCATATGACCAATATCGTCCGAATCCTGGCGGAGGCAGATGCTCGCTCCCTGTGCCTGTTTGATGAACTGGGCGCGGGGACGGATCCCACTGAGGGCGCAGCCCTTGCTATTGCAATCCTCACCTTCCTGCACAATATGAAATGCAGGACTATGGCGACCACCCACTACAGTGAACTGAAAGTCTTCGCTTTAACTACCCCAGGCGTAGAGAACGCCTGCTGTGAGTTTAATGTGGAGACTCTGCGGCCCACCTACCGGCTGCTGATTGGAATTCCCGGCAAGAGCAATGCCTTTGCCATCTCCAAAAAGCTGGGCCTCCCTGACTATATTATCGAGGATGCAAAGACCCATATTGAAAGCAGTCAGGAAGATTTTGAGGATCTTCTGGCTCATCTGGAAGAGAGCCGCCTGACCATTGAGAAAGAGCAGGCGGAGCTGGCCGCTTACAAAGACGAAGTTGCCCAGCTGAAGGCCCGGCTGACCCAGAAAGAAGAGCGCCTGGAAGAGCGCCGCGAAAAGCTGCTCCGAAATGCTTCTGAGGAGGCCCAGCGCATCCTGCAGGAAGCCAAGGACACAGCCGACCAGACCATCAAAAACATCAATAAGCTGGCCGCCAGTTCCGGCATCGACCGCAAGGCCCTGGAAGCTGAGCGCTCTAAGCTGCGGGAACAGTTAAAATCTGCCAGCGAAAAGCTGGCGCCCAAACAAAAAGGTCCCAAGCAGACTATCTCACCGAAAAAGCTGAAAATTGGCGACGGTGTCAAGGTTCTCAGCATGAATCTCAAGGGAACTGTCAGCACCCTTCCCAACGCCAAAGGCGATCTGTACGTCCAGATGGGCATCCTCCGCTCTCTGGTCAACATCAAGGATCTGGAGCTTCTGCAGGAACAGGATATTACCGGGCCGGACATCGACTCCGGGAGAAGCGGGTTGAAAGCCGGAGGAGGCCGTAACAATACCGGCAGCGGAAAAATCAAGATGAGCAAATCCGCATCGATCTCCCCGGAGGTTAACCTCATCGGCATGACAGTCGACGAGGCGATCCCTGTGCTGGATAAATATTTAGATGACGCCTACCTGGCCCACCTTCCCCAGGTGCGGGTCGTCCATGGCCGCGGCACCGGCGCCCTGCGCGCCGGTGTCCATAAGCACCTGAAACGGCTGAAATATGTAAAAGATTTCCGTTTAGGTGAATTTGGTGAAGGTGATTCCGGTGTTACAATCGTTACATTTAAGTAGATAGGAGGTTTCCATGGCAGAAAAACAAAAAATACTAATCGTAGATGACGATGCCAATATCGCTGAGCTGATTTCCCTTTATCTGGAGAAAGAATGTTATGAAACCCAGATTGTAGGGGACGGCGAGGAAGCGCTCCGCGTATTCCCCATTTTTAAACCCAACCTGGTTCTTCTGGATCTGATGCTGCCTGGAATCGATGGTTACCAGGTATGCCGGGAGCTTCGCGCTGCATCTTCAGTCCCAATCATCATGCTCTCCGCCAAGGGCGAGATCTTTGACAAGGTTCTGGGTCTGGAATTGGGCGCTGACGATTATATGATCAAACCCTTTGATTCTAAAGAGCTGGTGGCACGGGTAAAGGCGGTTCTCCGCCGTTATCAGGCGCCCCCGGCACCTGCTGCCTCCTCCTTGGAACAGCAGGGAAATTATGTAGAATATCCGGATCTGATCGTAAACCTAACCAACTACTCTGTCACATATATGGGGCATTCCATTGAGATGCCTCCAAAAGAGCTGGAACTTTTATATTTTCTGGCTTCTTCCCCCAACCAGGTTTTTACCAGAGAGCAGCTTCTGGACAATATTTGGGGATACGAATATATCGGCGATACCAGAACGGTAGACGTACATATCAAACGTCTCCGGGAGAAGATCAAAGATCACAAAAACTGGGCGATCACTACTGTCTGGGGAATTGGCTATAAATTTGAGGTGAAGCGATGAATCATTCCCTTTATTCCAAGTTTCTTGTGGGATATCTGGTCTTCGGACTTTTGGGATTTGTCACCATTGCCACCCTGTCCTCCGGAATGGTTCACAGGTATCTGGTGGAACAGCAGGCTGATCTGCTCTATGATGAGGCCAGCACTCTCGCCAACCACTGCAGCAGCCTCTACAGCGGCATGTCCCTGGATCTGGAGTCTGCCTCCTCACAGCTGGAGGTGATGTCCGACTTTATCGATGCTGATATATGGGTGGTGGATCAAAACGGCTTGATCATTGCTGACAGCCGTACTAACGGCCTGACCGGCCACACCATTGAAAATTTTAATCCTACGGCTATTGGAAACCAGTCTTACGGAATCGGGAACTATTATGGGCTTTTCCCTTATGATGTTATCAGTGTTTCCGCTCCTATTACCGGCAACTATACGACCTACGGCTATATCCTGATCCACAAGCCGCTTTCGACTCTGGAAACGGAACAGAATCAGATTCTGAATATCGTGTATATTTCGGGCGTGATCCTGTTTGCATTGTCGCTCATTATCCTGCTGGTCTTTACTAAAACCGTCTACTTCCCTCTGCGCCGGATCACCGAGGGGGCCAATGAGTATGCCAGCGGCCATCTGGAGCACAGGATCAAAGTGGAGACTCAGGATGAGATGGGTTATCTGGCTGCTACTCTGAATTATATGTCCAGCGAGCTGAACAAACTGGAGGAATACCAGAGAACGTTTATTGCCAATGTGTCCCACGATTTTCGCTCCCCCCTCACCTCTATCAAGGGGTACCTGGAAGCGATCCTAGACGGCACGATTCCTCCGGAAATGCAGGAGAAATACCTCAGCCGGGTCATCTCGGAGACGGAACGGCTCAACAAGCTGACTCAGGGAATGCTGACCCTGGATTCTCTGGACAGCAAAGGCTACCTTTCCAGAACTAACTTTGATATCAACCGTACTATCAAAGATACCGCCGCCTCCTTTGAAGGCACCTGTGATGCCAAAGATATTTCTTTTGAGCTGACCTTTTCAGATTCCATCCAGATGGTTTATGCCGACCTGGGAAAAATTCAGCAGGTTCTCTACAACCTCATTGACAATGCCATCAAATTCAGTCATCCGGGAGGCACCATCTATATCCAGACCTCCCTCCGCCGGGAGAAGGTTTTCATCTCAGTGAAGGATAACGGGATCGGCATTCCAAAGGAAAGTCAGAAAAAAATCTGGGAGCGATTCTACAAATCAGACGCCTCACGCGGAAAAGACAAAAAAGGCACTGGCTTAGGTCTTGCCATTGTAAAAGAAATTATTCAGTCCCATGGAGAAAATATCGATGTCATCAGCACAGAGGGCGTCGGAACAGAATTCATTTTCAGCCTTCCCCGCTCCACAAATCTGTGATGATCTCTCTAAATCAGACTAGAAAGGATGGATTTTTATGAAGTGCATCAAAAAAACCTGTACCCTATTGGCTGCTGCAGGAATATTCTCTCTTCTCGCCGTCTCTCCGGCATTTGCAAAAACCCGCCTTGAGGGAATCATGCTGGATTTCTCTGTCGGCGCTCTCAGGGAAGATACCTACCCAGAACTGACAGTAACCGCCGGTGAACAGAGCCTGTATGAGGTCGTAAGCGCGGCCTATGTAGAATACACTAACCCCTATACCAACCAGCCCAATCGCTATCCAACGGCTGAAATTGTTATTAAACCCAAAGGGGATTACTATTTCCGCACTTCTTCTGAGAGCTATTTCGAGCTGTACGGTATGGATGTAGAGTATGTCGACGCCCGCAAATCCGGCGACAGCATGACAATGACTCTGACTGTAGAATTCCCGGAAATGGGAAGTTCATCGATCGCAGCTCCCGCCTACGTGAATCTCACAGAGGACGGACTCGCTTCCTGGGCTCCTGTGGGGGACGCTTCCAAATATGAAGTAACCCTCATTCGCGACGGAAAAGCCGATCTCTCAACCCGGACTGTTGTCTCCGGCACCAGTCTCAATATAGCGCCTATGATCAGCCGGGCCAATACCTACAGCGTAAGAGTAGTCGCCCTCAGCCGCTATGACAGCCGGGTGGAAAGCTCATACGTTCAGTCAGGGCCAATAACGGTGGATTCCGCCAAATTAGAAAAGTTTGCTCAGGCAGCAGAAGCCAGTACATCTTCTGACGGCCAGTGGATGGAGACCGCCTCCGGTATCTGGTATCAGAATTCTGACGGTACCTGGCCATCTTCCTGCTGGCAGCAGATTGACGGGAATTGGTATTTCTTTAATTCCCATGGCTACCGTCAAACCGGATGGATTCTGTGGAACAATCAGTATTACTACTGTGACTCAGAAGGAAAAATGCTCTCCGATACCATTACGCCGGATGGCTATCCTGTAAATGCCAACGGCGTATGGCAGAAAAATGGATCTGACTCCTAAAAGACCGATAGATTGACAGAAAGGATCTGACAATGATGAAAACTTCTAAATGGAAACTTGCTCTTGCCTTTTCTGCAGTGTTTGCGCTGATGCTTCCGATAACCGCCTTTGCCCGGGATCGGATTGAAACAATCTCCCTAAATTTTTCAGCCGATCTCAATTCCGGCGATGCGTGGCCGGAAATGGAAGTCACCCCCGATGATGACGGCTATATGGTTGAAAATTTCCAATTCAACACTGACAGTACCGCCAAATATCCGGAAGGCACTGTCACTCTGGTAGCTGATGATGATTACTATTTCGGAACCATCAAACGCTCCGACTGTACTCTCTCGGGGGAGGGTGCTTATTTTTCTAAAGCAATAAAAGATTCCAGCCGCAAGATTCGGATCATGGTTTCTTTCCGGGAAATGGGAGACGGCGAAATCGATATGCCCGAGAGTCTGACGTGGGGCGAAAGCGGCGACATCTCTTGGGAACCGGTTTCCGGAGCGCGTTCCTACCAGCTGCGTCTGATGCGGGGCGGAAAAGCCATCGACAGCACCACCCTGGAAACAACAGGCACCTCCTATGACCTGTCCTCCAAAATTACAGAAACGGGAACTTACAGTGTCCGAATTCGGGCGGTCAGTCTGTATAATTCCTCTGTCCACAGCGATTGGGCGACTTCTCCCGGCTTTTCTGTAGACAGCTCGCGGCTGAAACTGATTCAGTCTGCCGCATCCAGCAGCATCCCTGACAGCAGCTCAGCTTCTGCGCAGGCTGGCAGCTCCACTGTCACCCCTGGACAGTGGCAATGGTTTTCTTCTCAGAACGCCTGGTATTGGCAGAATCCTGACGGAACCTACGCCTATGAGCAGTGGATTCAAACCAACGATGGCTGGTATTACACTGACAGCGATGGCCATATGGCAACCGGCTGGAGATGGATCAAAAGCGCCGACGGCTTATCCAGATGCTACTATTTTAATACGGCCTCTGACGGAACCCAGGGTCGGATGTATGCCAATACCTCCACGCCGGATGGCTGGACGGTAAATAATGACGGCGCCTGGACTGTAAACGGTACGGTTCAGGTGAAATAAATCACAGAAATCTTAACCTTATGGTCTAAAAAGAGCCAGGTCCGTGAGAAACCTGGCTCTTCCCTTTTCCATTCCAGACAGCAGCGCCCGCTGAAAGCCGAGCACTGCCAAACTCATACCTTGATCCCAGTCATCAGTCCAGAATCATTCTCGCTGCGCCGTAGATGCCGGCATCGTTGCCCAGCTTTGCCAGTGCAATGGTCGCCTTGTTGTCGGAGATCACTGCGTACTGCTGATAATATTTATTGATCTTGTCTACCAGGAACTGTCCAGCTTTCGATACCCCGCCTCCAATGACAAAAACCTGGGGATCTACGATCATGGAAATTTGAGACAGAACCAAGCCCAGATAACGGCTGGCCGTCTCTACTACTTCATCAGCCAGAGAATCGCCGGCTTTCGCTGCATCCAGAACATCTTTGGCTGTTACCGCATCGCCCTTTTCTCTCAAAACGGAAGGTGTGCCAGAGGCAGCCATTTTTCTCCTCGCCTCCCTTGCGATACCTGTAGCTGACGCGATCTGCTCCAGACACCCCACACCGCCGCAGTTGCAGTGCTCAGTCTCCTCATCTCTCACATGGATATGGCCAATTTCGCCGCCCAGTCCATGTTTTCCTGGAACAATCTTTTCATCAATAATAACGCCGCCGCCTACGCCGGTGCCTAGTGTGACCATAACAATGTCCGTATAGCCTTTTCCGCCGCCCTGCCACATCTCACCCAGAGCTGCTACATTGGCATCATTCCCCCCTTTTACAGGAAGTCCTCCAAGCAAAGCGCTCAGCTCTCGCTGAGGATTCATATCTTTCCATCCCAGGTTTACGCAGACCTCTACATGGCCGTCCGGCATAACCGGGCCGGGAATCCCCATCCCTGCACCTGCCACGTTTTCCATCTCGATTTCCATTTCCTGAAGTTTACTTTTAATGGAAGCAGCAATATCCGGCAGAATATATTTAGCCCCGTCCTGTGTCCGGGTGGGAATCTCCCACTTATCAATGAGTCTTCCAGTGACCTCAAAGATTCCCAGCTTTACAGTGGTTCCTCCTACATCAATTCCAATACATACTCTCTCCATTTTCTTTTGCTCCTTTTCTTTCATAATCATATGCCGCCCAGCGGCATAAAATCTTTCTTTTAGCGCTGCGCCTAACTTAGCGTAATTCCCCTCATCTGCTGAGGCCCTGTCAGGATAAACTGATTCGGCAGAGTGCCGCATGTAATCTTACTGATCTGAAAATCAAACCGGCCTTCAAATTTTTTGACTCCGGACATATTATAAATACAGCAGGAATTATCATCATACAGAATCACAAAGTCGCCGTCAATGTCAGCATGATCGTAAGAAAAATCAAATCCAGTCTCAAAAACCTTGTCTCCATTTTCCCGGTAGACCACCAGTTTCTGAGGCTCAGGCCCTTCCTGATTTGCCGTCACCAGTCCCACGTATTTATCCGAATAAAAGAGACTTTCAATCCTCTCCTCTTCCGTCTGAACTGCCAAGACCGGGCTTGCCCTATTCTCCGATGAAAAGAAGGCCAGCCCCGTGTCAGAGCAGGCGAAGGAATAGGTCTCCGACATAAAATGGACTTTCGGAACCAGCTTGTCTGCAAACGCATCATCATTTGCGCTGACAATCCGGTCCGGAATATTCTGTCCGACCTCTTCCGAATAATCGTAAATAACCACACGGCTTTTCAGCGCATTATTCGCTATGTAAGCATACGAGCAGATAAGCTGCGTCCCATCAGGAGAAAAACTCAGATCCATCAGGTAGCCATTTTTAGACACAGTGGACTTCATTGTAACATTCAGTTCACTTCCATCCCGCTTAAACATAGATACGTAGCTGGATCTGGAATCCTCCAGGACAGCAGCGACCACACCCTCGCCGGAGACCGCAACACTGGTTATCGGCAGCAGAGTTTTGGCCGTGCCTTGATAGCCCTCCTCATTGCAGATGTACACTTCATTTCCCTGCTGGTCAGCAATCACGGCAAAGGAGCCGTTGACCACAGCTATAGGTGACTTCATCTCATAGGTCTGAACCCAGAGGGTCTTTCCTTTTTCATCTATGTAGGAGGCTCCGTCTCTTGTATATTTTAAAAGATTTTTCCCAAACCGGATATAATTAGGCGAACTTGTCTCTGTTCCCTCCTGACCTGCCGTCAGATCAGTTTCCCAGCTCACTTTGTATTCCTGGTACTGATAGTACTCAATCCAATAGTACACTCCCCCTGCCGCAGCCGCCAGAAGCAGCAGGATAACCGCTGCAATCACTGCCCTCTTTCGCAGAACTCTCCGATGCGCTTTCTTTACCGCCTTTACCTCTTCCTCCCCATCCGGCTGTCTGTTCTCTATTCCCATTGTCCGGGAGCCCGCCGTCTGATTGGATACGATCTGCTGACGGAGCTGCTGCTTTTTTCGTTCCCGGTTCATGGAGTTTAAATCACTCATTTCCTCTTCTCCTCAGTGTGTGCTCGTCAGTTCGCTGAAGCAGCGCCCGTATCGATATGACACATGGCACACAGATGCTACGTACAGTATACAACATTTCATCCGGAAACGCATTACCTTTTTGCCTTAATTTTCCGTTGGCTCCTGGGGCACCGAGCTCTCCGGAACCACCAGCCGCTGTCCAGACATGATATGATTCTGGTCAGACAGGCCATTTAGCTGGCAGATCTCATCCAAATGGTTGACACTTTGATACAGTTTAAAGCAGATTCCATATAGAGTCTCTCCATCCTGCACAGTATAGTACATCTGTCCCGGGCCTGGCTCCGTCACCTTCTGCAAGACCGGGCCGCTGACCGTCAGGGAGCTGGCCGTCTCGCTCACTGAAGCCGCTGTCTGTTCCGCAGCGCTCTGAGCGGCCGCTGTCTCTGCTCCTCCGGCAGCCGTCCCGCTGGCTTCCGGCTCCGCAGACGGCTGACCCCCCGCAGCCTCTATTTCGTCATCTCTGTCAGCTTTCAGGCCGCTCCCTGCCGGCAGTGCTTCCTCTGCATCCGCCTCTGTAGGGAACACCTCACCCGGAACCTCCTCCACCTGGATTTTCGTTTCACCTTCCCTGATGCCGTCCCAGCTCTCTGCTCCAACTGGGAGCACTGAGGCAATAACCCCTTCCATATCTTTCATTTTTTCATAGTTATTGAACATAACGACACCGCCAGCCAGCACCACAATAGCCAGGGCACTGCAGAGTCCCCCCAGCAGGCTGACCGAATGTTTCTGTACGGAAAGCTGAGCCTTCTTTGATTCCATCTTCTGGCGGAAATCCCGTATAACCGGGTCACTCCCCCCAGCTTCTACTTTCCGGTTCTCTTTCTGGTTTACCATGTAATCCTGCATCATCTGATTGCGCTCATAATAAATACAATGGCCCCTCAATTTGTAAAATCCGTCACTGGAAGTTATGTAGATCGCTTCTTCTCCCTCCAGACCGCCATTTAGATACATAATCTGATTTTTCCCAGAAAAATACTGGAGATGCTGCTTCCAGTAATTCAGAGGACTGAGAGAGCAGCCTGGGGCCCCGCATAAAAACCATCCCTGCACAGTTCGTTTCGGAAACTGCTCTTCTATATTCTGATAAGCCTTCTTCCATGCTTCCTCAGAAAAAGAAACCTGCTCTCCCTCCACGGCAACACCTTCCATCTCCATTGCTCCGTCTACAAAGACAAAAGGCGTCCCCTCATGGTCCTCCGCGCTGCCCAGCAGCAGCCCTACCCTCAGATCTTGTCCACCTGTTGGGTACAGACGTTTTAAATACGTATTGACATAGTCCTCTACATACAGTCTGACCGTCTCATCCCGTTCTCCAATCTGCCGGATATTTTTCGGCAGTTTCGGAAACGGATTATACAATTCTCCCATTTATAATCACCCTGCTTTCCTATTCTATCTAAGAAAGAATAGCACAGCAGAGCTAAAAATCCTGTCAAATCATAGCTGCGTTTGCCCATAATTTTTCGACAAGCCGGATACTGTCGCTGATGCAGTCGGCAAGGCGCATCACCACAGACAGACGAACGCTCTGGAGCATCAGCGGATCGTAATTTCCGCACCCCCCAACAATTCCAGTAATAAAGATATCCCCTACCTCTTTCAATTCTTTGCTGACGCCCAGCCCAGGTTTTAAAGCTCCCTTTCCCAAGGTCACATAACCGATGTGATCTGTCTTTCCCACGGAAGCATCTATAGCCACCACCACATGGTCTGGATAACCCTCCTGAAGAAATCTCATATAATCGTCCAGATTCATAGCATGGACAGGACGCTCCAGAGTTCCAAATACCGGGATATCTGCATCCTCTTTTCCCTTCAGCTTGTATCCGATCAGCGGCCCCAGGCTGTCCCCTGTAGAGCGGTCTGTGCCGATACACAGAAAGACAACTCCCTTTTTCCCCCGTTTCAGTTCCTCCAAGATCATCTCATAGAGCCGCGCTGCCAGATGTCTGGCGTCAAATCCCCTTCGGGTATCGTAATAAAAAATTTCCTGCTGTGTATGAACAGCAATCCGTTCCCAAAATTTCATTCTTTACCGCCTTTTAATTGCTTCTGACTTCCACACTGTAGCAGCGCCGCTATCGGACGCTGTATTTGTTTACTTTCATTATAGACGGCTCAGAATGGTTTTATGCATAGAAGGAGGGAAACGCAGGGGACAGAAAAGGACCGCCCGAAGCGGTCCTCTCCTTCTTACATTTCCTTTTCCTTTTAAACGACTCCGTCCTGATCTGGATTTTCCAACAGTGTAGTTGTGTACTTATCCAGAATAACCCGCTGAATCGTATCACGGGTGCCCGAATTGATTGGATGTGCAATGTCGCGGTACTCACCGTCTGCTGCCTTGCGGCTGGGCATTGCAATAAATAATCCCTTTTCGCCTTCAATTACTTTAATGTCATGGATGACGAATTCATTATCCAGCGTAATTGATACGATCGCCTTCATTTTTCCTTCCTTTTCGATTCGTCTTACTCTTACATCTGTAATCTGCATACTTGAAACCCCTCCGTCACTCAACTCTCGCACCTGCGATGTATTTTTCTACCGGAGACTGAAATCTCCAGCAGTTTGTCTTTTTCATATCTCAATCCCTTTTATAATGTATATCTCTCATTTTTCTCCACGACTATCTTGATATTGTCCGGAGTTCCGATATGGGTCGTATTGGCCCGGATCGTATCGCGGCTCTCCACGATACAGTTCTCAATGACAGTATTGTCACCGATATATACATCATTTAATATAATCGAATTCTTAATCACACAGTTGTTTCCAATATAGGCCTTTTTAAAAAGCACAGAATTCTCCACTGTTCCGTTCAAAATACAGCCGCTGGAAATCAGACTGTTTTTGACAACTGCGCCCGGATTATACTTTGCCGGAGGCAGGTCATCAACCTTCGTATAGATATCAGGGTACTGCTTAAAGAAGTAGTCCCGCACATCCTGTTTTAAGAAATCCATGTTGGTCTTATAATAGGATTCCACAGAAGCAATATTGCTCCAGTAGGTCTCCAGCTTGTAGGCGTAGATTCTCTTTAAGTTCTTATAGCGAACCAGAATATCCTTTACGAAGTCGTACCGGTCTTCTGCCGCACAGCGCTCGATCAGCTCGATCAACTGGCGCCGGCGAATCACATAG
This sequence comes from uncultured Lachnospiraceae bacterium, assembly GCA_944376125.1. Lineage (GTDB taxonomy): Bacteria > Bacillota > Clostridia > Lachnospirales > Lachnospiraceae > UMGS1370. The sequence continues at coordinate 64,720 of CALWBQ010000049.1, read as the reverse complement.
ATTCCGCAGGAAATCGTATTTGCATCGGAAACCATGGGTTTTTCCTCAAAGTCTACAATGCGGCCATCATCGTTGATCTTAACACATCCAAAACGAGTTACATCCTCACCCTCTGCCATTCTCTTGCAGACAACTGTGATATCTGCCTTCTTCTCGATGTGGTACTCCAAGACCTTATTGTAATCCATCTTGTAAATACCGTCGCCGGAGGCAATCACCACATAGGGCTCATGGCTGCTCTTTAAAAATGACAGGTTCTGATACAGCGCATCCGCTGTGCCGCGGTACCAGTCATTGCTCTGGGCTGTTATTGTAGGTGTGAAAACAAACAGGCCGCCCTGCTTTCTCCCGAAATCCCACCATTTTGAAGAGCTCAAATGGAGATTCAGAGAGCGTGAATTGTACTGAGTAAATACTGCCACATTCTGTATGTGGGAATTGCTCATATTGCTCAATGCAAAGTCAATGCTTCGGTAGCTTCCTGCGACCGGCATAGCAGCGATTGCCCTTTTGTTAGAAAGCTCCCGCATCCTCTTACTGTTACCACCTGCTAAAACAATACCGATTGCTCTCATCGTACGCCACCTGCCTTTATAATGTAATCTCCGCTTGCCAATAATCCGTCAGGATAATCTTCCGGGACAGTCTCCCCTGAAATGGCAGTGTTCTTTCCTATTTTAACGCCTTCCGGAATAACAGAGTGTTCACCGATGGTGACCAGGTCGAACTGATATACCTTAGGATCGTATTTGCTGGGGGCGTATTCCCCTACGCCCAACTGGGCATTCTTTCCGATCCGCACATCCTCTGCCACAATCGCTTTGGTGATCACCGCACCTTCTTCAATCACAGTCCCCTTCATAATGATAGAATCTCGGATCACTGCACCTTTTCCGATCGTAACGCCGGCACCGATAACGGAATTATAAATCTCACCATAGACCTCTGTTCCCTCGCCGATAATGCTCTTTTCAATCACAGAATCAGAAGAAATGTACTGGGGCGGGATAATGTCGCTCTTGGTGTAGACTCTCCAGTACTCCTCGTACAGATTGAATTCCGGTATAATATCAATCAGCTCCATATTTGCTTCCCAGTAGGAGCCAAGAGTGCCGACATCTTTCCAGTATCCATTGTATTCATAGGCAAAGATTCTGTCGCCCTTTCCATGGCAGTACGGGATAATATGCTTTCCAAAATCGCATCCCGGCTCGTCCTTCATTTTAATCAGGGCATCCCTCAATACCGGCCAGGTAAAAATATAAATACCCATAGACGCCAGATTGCTCCTGGGTACAGGAGGCTTCTCCTCAAATTCAGTGATCCGGTTATTCTCATCTGTAATCACAACCCCGAATCGGCTGGCTTCCTCTATGGGAACCGGCATGGCAGCAATGGTGATATCTGCATTGTTCGCCTTGTGGTAATCTAACATGACCTCGTAATCCATCTTATAAATATGGTCGCCTGACAAAATCAGAACGTAATCTGGATTGTAGCTCTCCATATATTCAAGATTTTGATAGATCGCGTTGGCCGTGCCGGTATACCAATCGCTGCCCTTGCTCCTCTCGTAAGGCGGCAGCACTGTAACACCCCCGACATTGCGGTCAAGATCCCACGGAATTCCGATCCCGATATGGGAGTTCAAACGTAATGGCTGATACTGTGTAAGAACACCTACTGTATCAACCCCGGAATTAATACAATTGCTCAGTGGGAAATCAATAATGCGGTACTTTCCCCCGAATGATACCGCCGGCTTTGCCACTTTCTGGGTAAGGACGCCCAGACGGCTTCCCTGTCCGCCAGCCAAAAGCATGGCAATCATTTCCTTCTTAATCACGTTATCACCTCTTGCTGTTAAATTTAGTTATAAAGACATTATACCATACTTTTCATAAATAGTGAACAAATTCATTCATTTTACATTGTATTTTTTGTGCATTTTCCGACATTTATTTCCATAATTTTCAAAATGTTCTACTTTTTACAATATATTGTGTATTGCGAGAGAAAGACACACAAAATATCTTTGTCTTTTTCCCACGGCTGTGCCGGCATTGAGACGAAATGCCGTCCTTCTTTCCTGGACTATGCAAAAAAATCCCTCAAACCCTTGAATCACCAGAAAAAATACAGTATAATCAACTTTAATTATACCAGTCCGAATACTGACTGCAAAAAGGAGATATTATAATGGATTTAGTTACCGTAAGAGAGTTATATAAAAACCGGGATGCCTATCTTGACCAGGAAATTTCCGTAGGCGGCTGGGTCCGGAGCGTCAGAGATTCCAAATCTTTCGGCTTTATCGTCGTCAGTGACGGAACTTTTTTTGAGACCCTTCAGGTTGTATACCATGACACCATGGAAAATTTTGCAGAAATTTCTAAATTAAATGTGGGCTCTGCCATCATTGTAAAGGGAACCCTGGTTGCAACTCCAAATGCCAAGCAGCCCTTTGAGATCCAGGCTTCAGAGATCCAGATTGAGGGGCCATCCGCTCCGGATTACCCTCTGCAGAAAAAACGCCACTCTTTTGAGTTTCTCCGCACGATCTCTCACCTGCGTCCCAGAACCAATACCTTCCAGGCAGTATTTCGGGTTCGTTCTCTGATCGCATACGCTATTCACCAGTATTTCCAGGAGAGGGATTTTGTCTATGTCCATACGCCCCTCATCACCGGAAGCGACTGTGAGGGTGCCGGCGAGATGTTCCAGGTGACCACCCTGGATCTGGCCAATGTCCCGAAAAATCCTGACGGAACCGTCGATTTTTCCAAGGACTTCTTTAATAAGCCCACCAATCTGACTGTTTCCGGCCAGTTAAACGGTGAGACCTATGCCATGGCTTTCCGCAACATCTACACCTTCGGCCCTACCTTCCGCGCGGAAAATTCCAACACAACCCGCCATGCAGCTGAATTCTGGATGATTGAGCCGGAGATCGCTTTCGCCGATCTTGATGATGATATGGACCTGGCTGAGGGAATGTTAAAGTACATCATTCGCTTCGTTCTGGAGCATGCTCCGGAGGAGATGAATTTCTTTAATCAGTTTGTGGACAAGGGCCTCCTGGAGCGTCTGAACGGAATCTTAAATTCTGAGTTTGCCCGCATTACTTACACTGAGGCTGTGGAGATCCTGGAAAAAAATAATGACAACTTTGACTACAAAGTATTTTGGGGCTGTGATCTGCAGACAGAGCATGAGCGCTATCTGACCGAACAGATCTACAAAAAGCCTGTGTTTGTCACCGACTATCCCAAAGAGATCAAGGCTTTTTATATGAAGCTGAATCCTGACGGGAAAACAGTAGCCGCCGTGGACTGTCTGGTTCCCGGCATCGGCGAAATTATCGGCGGCAGCCAGAGAGAGGATGACTACGATAAACTCTTAGCCCGCATGAGGGAGCTGGGGCTTAAAGAAGAGGACTACAGCTTCTATCTGGATCTGAGGAAATATGGCTCTGCCCGCCACGCAGGATTTGGGCTGGGCTTTGAGCGCTGTGTCATGTATCTGACCGGTATGTCCAACATCCGTGATGTGATCCCCTTCCCCAGAACGGTTAATAACTGTGATCTGTAACTGATCAGTCTGCCCAAAGCTGCTGCGCATCTGCAGCAGCTTTTTTTGGAGGTTCCGTCTATGAAATTTATCCACACCGCCGATGTCCACTGGGGCATGACTCCGGACAGCGATAAACCGTGGGGCCAGGAGCGGGCCCAGGCCATCAAAGAAACCTTCCAGGAGATTATCCGCCAGGCCAGGGACCGGGATGTCGATTTTCTCTTTATTTCCGGTGATCTCTTTCACCGCCAGCCTCTGGTTCGGGACTTAAAGGAAGTCAATTACCTGTTCTCTACCATCCCCAGCGTCCAGGTCATAATCATTGCCGGCAACCATGACCGGCTGAGAGCTAATTCTGCCATCTTCAGCTTTTCCTGGTGTCCAAATGTAACCTATCTCACAAATGCGGAACTAGATTCCGTGTATTTTGAGCGCCTGAACACAGAAGTCTATGGATTCAGCTACACCACTGCCGAGATGCGGGAAGACAAGCTGGGACAGCTTCAAATCCCCGATAATGGCCGCATCCAGATTCTGATGGCCCACGGCGGCGATGCCAGCCACCTGCCGATTGACCGGGCCGTCCTCGCCGCCTCCCCCTTCTCCTACATCGCTCTTGGCCACATTCACAAGCCAGAACTGGTGCTGGAGGGCAAGGCGGCTTACTGCGGTTCTCCTGAGCCTCTGGACAAGACGGAGCTCGGGCCCCACGGTTTCTATTACGGTGAGATCAACCCTCTGACCCATCGAGTCACAGCCCTGGAATTTGTCCCTATCGCCCGCGCTCAGTATGTCTCCCTTGCTGTCAACGTTACACCAGCCACCACCAATACGGAGCTTGCCTCCAGCATTTCTCAGGAAATCCAAAAGCGCGGAAGCAGCAATATTTATCGGTTCCGAATCCGGGGCATGAGAGATCCAGATATTACTTTTGATCTGGATATTCTGACCTCACGGTTTCGGATCGTTGAGCTGGTCGATGAATCAGAGCCTCAGTATGATTTTTCAGCTTTATTTGCAGAGCATCCCAGTGATATGATCGGATTTTTTATCCAGGCCCTCCAGAAAGAAGAGATGAGTCCTGTCGAAAAGAAAGCCCTTTACTATGGAATTAATGCGCTTCTGCACACAACGGACGAAAGGAGCTGACCCATGAAACTTTTAGATCTTTATATCGGCGGTTTCGGAAAACTCCACGATCGGACGGTTGCCTTTCAGGATGGCTTAAATATCGTATATGGAAAAAATGAAGCTGGCAAGTCTACCCTGCACACCTTTATCCGATCCATGCTTTTCGGAATCGAACGCCAGCGGGGGCGGGCTGCCCGCACAGATACCTACAGCCGCTTTCTTCCCTGGGAGAACAAGGCGTCCTTTGAGGGGCGCCTCCGGCTGGAGAAGGGCGGCCATATTTACAGAATCGAACGAAATTTCCAGAACAGCCGGGAACTCTCTATTGTAGATGAGACGGCCGGGCGCCAGATCGAACCCACAAAGGCTTTTATGGACAGCCTGCTCAACGGCCTGAGCGAGACAGCCTATAACAATACCATCAGTATCGGCCAGTTAAAGAGCGCCACCGAGGCCGGCATGGTTGCGGAGCTTCGGAATTACATTGCCAATCTGAACACCTCGGGAAATCTGGCTCTGAATATTACGAAAGCCACCGCCTTTTTAAAGGCTCAGCGGAAAGCCTACGAAAATCAGATGGTTCCGGAGGCCGCCAGAAGCTACACTGCCCTGTTAAGTGAAATCCGCAATATTGAGAAAGCCATCTCCTCGCCGGAATACGAAAATCATCTGGCCGATTATCGAAAAAAGAGGGATCATGTAGCCCAGACCATCCTGGAAAAGCAGCAGGAGAAAGAAGACCTGCTCCAGAAGATTGCCCGGGGACAGCAGCTTTTGTCAGGGAATCAGTTCACCTCGGAATCGTCCATTCTCCAGTATGAGGATGAAGCGCGTATTATTTACGCCCGCTATCAATCTGCAAAAATATCCGCCTCAAAAAAATCCCGGAAAATCTGCATCGCCCTGGCCTTTATCGCCGCCATCCTCTGCGGAAGCGCATGCGGATTTCTCGCCCTCTCCGATCAGTTTTCTTCTGTTCCATTTCCAGCAGCCGCTGTCTCAGGCGGATTGAGCCTGGTCTTTCTGGCTGCCGGCATCATAGCCGCCCTGCAGAATAAAGGTGTAAAACGAGATTTGAACTATAGCACAAAGCTCCTTCAGGAAATCTTTTCCCGCCACCTGGGGGACAGCTCCATCTCTCAGGAAGCCATGAATGCCTTCTGCCAGCGGATGGGTGAGTACCGGCGTTTGTGCGCCGCCCTGATAAAGTCAGAAGAGACTGCCAAAATCCTGGCAAAAGAACTGGATGACCTCCAGGCCCAGCAGACAGCCTGCATGGAGATTATCGAGCAGCAGCAGCGCACTCAGTGGGAGCTGGAACAAAAGCTGGAGCGGCTGGCCAACTGCAAGACTCAGGCCGAGGCTCTGCGCGCCACTCTGGCCGAGAATGAGCGTCTTTCCCAGGAGATCGCCGCCATCGACCTTGCCCAAGAGACCATGACCAATCTGTCCACGACAATACGGGATTCCTTTGGCCTCTATCTGAATAAAGAGGCTTCCCACCTGATCGACTGCATTACTGGAGGCGTTTACAACAGCATGAGCGTGGATGAAAACCTCCATGTGTTTATGAATACCAAAACTAAGCTGGTGCCCTTAGAGCAGGTCAGCAGCGGCACAATGGATCAGGTCTATCTGGCCCTCCGCCTTGCAGCCGCCAAATTGATTCAGAAGGGCGATGATCCTTTGCCCCTGATCTTTGACGACAGCTTTGTCCTTTACGACGACGAACGCCTGAAGACAGCCCTCAAGTGGCTGGTAGATGCTTATCCAGGACAGACAATCATTTTTACCTGCCACCAGAGAGAAGCCCAGATGCTGACGGCAAATCAGATCCCCTACCATCTGATTTCGATCTGAGGCCGCAGCTACTATCTGCCCCCGGCCTTTCCTGGCAAACCGAAAATCCCTGCCGAGCCAATGCCTTTGCAGCATTCGTCTCCCGGCAGGGATTTCTATTATTATTTTTATTCAGTTTGCAGTATATTTTCTCATATCAGTGCTTACTCTGCACTATCCGCTTCCTTCTTATTCAGTGCCCTGAAGATAAAGTAGGCCGGTATGGATGTCAGCATCAGGCAGATACTCTTCAGCATCTGGGCACCCGAGCAGGTCATACAGATAACAAAGGTTATAACGATCGCCAAGATCGTAGTGACCGGGTACCCTGGCATCTTCAGCGGGCGATCCATGTCCGGTTTTTTCTTTCTCAGCACCAGCAGAGACAGGCAGACGACGCATTCCAGGATACGCCCTGCAAACACGTTGATTGCCAGAAGAGTGCTGAATGAGCCAGTCCATACAAACACCAATGCAATCAGGCAGATAAACAGTGTAGGAATATACGGTGTGTTGTACTTTTCATGCAGTTTCCCGAAGGATTTAAACATAAGGCCATTCTGGCTCATGGAATAAGAAACGCGCGGGTAGCTCATAATGCCGCCGTTCAGCGCGCCGAAGATTGCCACGCAGGCGCCGATGGTGACAATAACAGTTCCAGCCGGTCCAAAAATTGCGGTACCTGCGTCTACAACCGGGGTCTCACTTCCCGCCAGCTCTGCAAAACCTACCGTACCCACACAGGCGATGGAGATCAGCACATTGATCGCAATTACAATCACCATACCGATAATCATGCCCAGCGGAAGGGTCCGTTTCGGGTCCTTTATATCTTCTCCCATATATGCAAGCTGGTAGTACCCGCCAAAGGCCAGGAATGCAGGGAACGCTGCACTCAGAACCCCGCTCCACTCAGTCGTCTGGGATTCAGTTGTCACGGTAGTAAAGTTTTCAGGCGACATAACGAAGAAGCCGCCGATAATAACCAGAAGAAGCGCCAGCAGCTTTCCAACTGTAAAAATATTGGCCACTGTGGACCCTAACTTGGTTCCGCAGATGTTCAGAATCATAAGTGCCAGAATAACAGCCGTCGCTACCATTTTAATGCCTGTCGGAGTAAGTCCCGGGATCAGTTTCGCCAGGTTGCTGGCAAAGCCCGTGGCAAGCATAGCCACCAGCGGAATATAGTTTCCAATCGTCATAGACCATCCGTAAACAAACCCCGCTCCTTTGCCAAAGGATTCTGTGATATAGACATAGGGGCCTCCGGCTTTCGGCATAGCGGGTGCCAGCTCTGCATACACCAAGGAACAAAGGATTCCGCTGGCTCCGGCCAGGATCCACGCAACCATAAACGGCCCAAAGGATCCGGCTGCTGCTGCGACAGTCCCCGGCGTCATAAAAATACCGGATCCGATAACAGCACCGACCAAAATTGCAACTGCCCCAAATAAACCAATTTGTCTTTTTAGTCCCTTTTCTTCTCCGCTCATATTTACTCTCCTTTAATTGTATCTTTCGCCAAAGCGTGCTCGACAGCCCACGGAGACAATTCCTGCCCGATTCCCGGCAGTTCCGGAATATGGCAGAAGCCCTGTTCGTCCGGCTGATAGTCATAGATTCCGAGCCGCTTATTCTTCTCGTTCCGGTTGGTAACATGATGTTCATGGATCACAAAATTAGGAAGCGACGCTTCCACATGGAGCGATGCCGCAATGGCAATAGGACTTCCGCACACATGAATCTGAATTCCTGCATCCACCGCAGCAGCCATCGATGCAATTTTCATAGCTTCTGTAATGCCTCCGCACGTTCCAAGGTCAGGCTGATAAATCTGGAAAATATCATTCTTGATCAGGTTCGCATAGTGATACTTTCCATATACCCGCTCTCCTCCAGCCTGCGGAATAGGAGAATGTTTCCGTACCGTCTCCAGCACCTGCAGATTCATAGGCGTGCAGGTTTCCTCCATAAACATAATATGATACGGCTTGATCAGTTCGCTCATTTCAACAGCCGAGACTGCGTCAGTCCTGGCGTGATTCTCCACAATGATATCCACATTGTCTCCCACAGCTTCCCTGACCGCCTTGACCCGCTCCTCGATCAAAGCTCTCACTTTAGGATGGATAGGTCCTTTCAGAAAACCGAGCCTGCCGCCATTTCCATCGTATGTAATAAAATTAATCTTGATGGCATCGAAGCCTTCTTCCACTGCCTTCAGGGAATGTTCCACCAGATCCTCCGTTTTGTAGCCGCGGTCGAATACCATACCATTTCCCCATCCAAACTGCAGCTGGCTGGCGTAAGCTCTCAGCTTATCCCGGCATTTTCCGCCCAGCAATTTGTAGAGGGGCACATTGAGAGCCTTGGCCTTGATATCCCAGCAGGCCATATCGATGGCGCTGATTGCTGAGAACATAACTGTGCCGCCGCCCTGGGCCCAGAATGTCTGAGTGTACATAGTATCCCATATGGCTTCCGTTGCCATAGGATCCTTTCCAATCACGAATGGAGCCACCTCTCTGATCATATTGAAGGAGGCTGATGCCCCCGTATCAAATCCCACAGACGCTTCCCCATAGCCGCAGATTCCTTCGTCTGTACTGATCCGGCAGACAATCGGCCTCCAGCCTGGAGAACCGCCGTCCAGAAGAAATACTTCTATTTGCTCTATCTTCATTGTCCTTACCCTCCTAATGAATATATCAGATCTGATCTACTCACATTATAAATGATAAAACACTGCTTTATATATTCCGACTTCGAATAGATATCTTCTTTTTTTTCATGGATAGAGGGTGTGTTTTTTCTGGTCATTTTATAAACTTTTTGGTAAAATAATGTATAGAATCGGGATTTTATAACTATCACTGGAAAGGAATGGCTGATGAAAAATATTAGTTTGCAGCAGATTTTATACTTTAGAATTACTATGAAATGCTCAAGTTTTGCCCAGGCTGCAGATCTCGCCTACACAACCCAGTCCACCATAAGCAAGAATATAGCCTCTTTGGAAAAAATAATCGGCGAACCGCTGTTTATTCGCCAGAAGAAAGGGATCATACCAACCCAGAAGGCCATTTTTCTCAATCTGGAGCTGAGTGAGGTTTATGACAAGCTGGATTCTCTATTTAACAGTTCTCCTCAATATAAGCAGGAAGGCATCACCGTCAGTTTCTGCCAAAATATTGACTTTCCTTCTGCCATCCCTGAGTTTTTCTCCCTGCTTGCAGCCGATGGGTTCTTTTCCCGTGCTGACATCAAACTTCACTGCTACGAAAACGAAACCGTTGTCAACGGCGTCCTCAACGGTTCCTATGATCTAGGCTTCATTCTCTCAGATACCAATGTTTCCAATCCAAACATCAAGCTCCATACCATCGTTTCTACAGCGCCTCAGATTTTCTTTTCGGTTAACTCTCCTCTAAACCAAAAAGAAAATCTGACAATTAACGATTTTTCAAGCTATCCAATTGTCACTACACGATACCTGATTGAAAAAAACGATTACCGGATGATCAACCTGCTTCCTTTTGCACCCAAAGGGATTGAGATTGTAGAGTCCTACGACGACATTCCGCTCCACCTGGCCACCGGGCGCTACATTACCTTACTGCGGCCTTATGTTTATCTAGCCAATGACAGAAATATCGTGAGCTACAAATTGCCCGACACTTACAACCTAACCCAGGGTGTAACCATGATCTGGTTTCAAAATAACAAAAATAAATACCTAAAAAAAATACTTTCTATTATGGGGGCGAAATAATATGAGACAAATCGATGAATACTCTTACCAGTGCGGCGTTATGGACTGTTTTAATGAAATGGTAAAGGCCGGCTTGAAACGCATTGCCCTGGCCCACCCTTCCCGGACAAAAAGCCAGCGCGATGCGTATATTCCATTCGCAGAAATGATCACAAAAAAATACCAGACCCATTACTATCTGGACGATGACCCGCTGATAACGGATCTTTTCCCCTATTCCCTCAATAGGGGGACATTCAATATTATCTTCTATAAAGAAGAAAAAGACATTGAGGAGTACAAAGCCCTAAAAGCGCGGAAAGCAGCCGCCCTGGAAAATGGCCGGTACGCCGCCTGCAGGGAGGATATCGCCGCCGGTTTCGGCAGGCTCCTCAGCTACAGCAGGGAGACTATCCAGGCCTATATAGAAAATAATAGGGAAAAAGAGTGATAAAAAGAATCAATTCAAAAAAACTATAACCATTTTTTGAATTCGGGATTTCATGTGATTGTAAGGGATGAATCAAGATCAATTGAAGAGACTTTGTCGCGGGCTGAAAAGATATTTCGGCTGAGCTGACGGCAGGAAAAACAAATCCCCCGCAGGATTTTCCTCCTGCGGGGGACGTGTCTATGGCTCTCATCTGTTGTTTTCTTACAGGGCAGCATTCTTCTACCCGTTCTTCTGGCTCTTATATACAGCGATCGCCTCGCTGAGATTTGACGCCTGCCCATTCCGCATAATCTTGGCCAGCTCCGCAATCTTCTCCGGCTGCATAAATTCCTTTCCCAGGTAGGTTTCATACTGATCCGTCACATACAGAGCCTGCTCTTTTGCGTGCTTCTGGGCTTCCTTCAGCTTCCCGCTGATCCGCTCGTGCTCTTCCTCGATAGCCTCGATTCTATTCCTGCTGTTGTTGATAATTTCGTCCGAAATAATATTCTTTGTCACAGTGTTGAAGGTATTCAGCGCTTCTTTTTTGTGAAGGCTGATCTGCTGCAGCTCCTGCTCCAGCCTGGCGATCTCGTCGTCAAACTTCTCTAGGTTATAGACCGCCTCATCCCGATCCCTGCGGATGGAAACAGTAATAACGCGAATTTTCTTTTTGTTGGTGCGGATCAAGCTCCTAATGTTCCGCCCCTGTCTCAGAGCCTCTGCATGGTTGATCCTGGTCTTGTTCCCAATCGTGATGTATATTCCCCCAAATACCAAAATCGCCAGGACATAGATCAGAGCCAGCATCCAGTATTTCCGCTCCGCTGACGGAATCAGCAGATAGGCGATGCCGGGAACCGCCAGGAAACAGACACAGAATGTCAAAAGCATCAGGCCGATCTCTTTTACGCTCCCAGGCATATACATGGCATAATACCAGGTGCTGCGGCAGAATGCCGGTACCCGATCCTGCTTGAACAGCGTTTTCATCTGAGTTTCCAGTTCCTGGTTGTGCTCCCTTAATACTTCCGTTTCCTCCGCTATCCGCTCTTTGACCCCCTGGCTTTTGGCCTTCTCCCTCTTTGCACGGATCTTTCTTAGACGCTCCTGGCCGCTTCCGATCTCTTTGTCGTAGCTGGAGCTGATCTCTTCCCTCCGTTTTTTCACTGTCAGGCCAATGGAATCCGACACAGCCTTCTTTTCATTTTCCAGTTCCCGATCCAGACGCTGTTCCTCCGCTTCTAGGTCTTCACAAACTTTTTTGCTTCGGTTCAGTTCCTCCACCGACTTTATCGCTTCTGACAAAAAAGCGGAATAATCTGTTATTCCCGATCCCATAAGCAAGTTCCCCCTCTTGTCCGAATATCTGCAAAGATCTCTCTTGCCGTCCCCGCCAGCCATTCACAGCCGGCTGAACTATCACTAATAGATTACTACAAATTGCAGCTATCGACAAGGATTTCTTGTATAAACACGGGCGATTTGATATAATATCGTTTACAACCCAGACTGAAAGGAAGGTGCTCGCCCATGTTTCGTATGTGGGGAAAAATCTGGAAAGAAAACCGACTGGTAAAGGATACCGTCATCTGTATCTCTGATTATTCTCTGTCCAGAACCCAGATGATCTTACAATCCCTAGATGACATCTGCATCCAGTTTGACCTGGGACATCCCATTTGGATGGACTCCACCATCCGGGAATTTCAGCGCCACGACAAGGCCCGGTTTTATCAGGACAGTTTTGTAGAAACCATCGATTTCGATTTTTTGGAAATACAGGTCATTGAGGAATAAAACCAATCTCATAATCCAGCGGAATCTGCTTGTAGGGAGACTGCACGTACACGCTGTACTGGCTGGCTGAAGGATATACAGTGTCTGTCAGTACATATCTCCCTCCATCCAAGAATATCTCTATGGTGCTCCGGTCAATCCAGAGCTCTGCCGTCAGGAAGTCGTTTGCAGCATCCTCCGCAGTTTTCCCAAAGGTACAGACTGTCAATCCCTTGTCCCATTTATTTTCCATTCCATTTTTATCCACAGCCAGAAAATGCCCGCAAAGGTCAAACGTCAATTCCGTTCCGCTCCCGCTCTCATCCGCCATAAGGATCAGCCTCAGCTGTCTGGATCCCTCTTTCTTTATGTTCAAGCGAATACAGCAGGCATTTCTGTCCTCCACAGGCAGCTTCTGGAGTGCTGATCCCGCCACGATTCTGCCTCTGACCTTTGTTTCGCACAGGGCGGCCGCCTCTTTTACAGGGCGCTGGCAGAGCCGCCCGGTGTCATCCAAAAATAGTTCCCTCGGCAGGCTTAGGCAGCCTCTCCATCCCTCCTGGCTGGCAGGGCCCCAGTCTTCCATCCACGGCATCCACAGCCAGCCATTCATCCATCCCAGAAGGATTTTCCGCCCATCCGGAAGGCTATACGTCTGGGGGGCATAAAAACGGTTTCCCCCATCATACCGGCGGATCTCATTCACCTCAAACCGGCAGGCCTCGAAATCCACACTGCCCTCAAAACAGATTGTCGGCCACATGTCCGGATGATTCATCGGCGAGGCAGTCAGGATCCATTTTCCCCCTATCGAAAACAGATCCGGACATTCAAACATAGAGCCCCATCTGCCTTTTGATTCCAGCAAAATCCCATTGTACTCCCAGTGCAGAAGGTCATCCGATGAGTACAGATAGATTCTTCCGTCTGCCTGCGGATCATCGGCATTTCCTGAGCTCCCCCCGCACAGCATCCGCCAGCGCCCATCCGCCCGGATGACCTTAGGATCCCGGAAATTCTCTGTATTCCCAAAAGGTTCCTCCACAAGAGGATTCTCTCTCACTTTTTCAAACCGGTATCCATCCTCCGACACAGCAGCACACTGAGTCTGAACAGTCTTCCCATCTTTTTTGGCGGAGGCAGTGTACACCAGGTACAGCTTATCCTCCCACACCACCGGACTTCCGGAAAAGCAGCCCCCTGTAGGATCTTTATCATATTTCTCGTCCGGAACCAGCGCACAGTCTGTCTGCTCCCAGTGAAGCAGGTCATGGCTGACCGCGTGGCCCCAATGCATGGAATCCCAGTTACAGTGGTAGGGATTATATTGGAAAAACAAATGATAGTTTCCCTTAAACCATACCAGCCCATTGGGATCGTTCATCCACCCTTTCTCCGGTGTAAAATGAAGGAAAGGTCTCCATAGTTCTTTTTTCATACTACCTCCTCTGATGATATTCTAGCCCTTTACCGCTCCATCCGTCATTCCGCTGATAATATCCCTCTGCATGAGCACGTAAAAAATCAGCTCTGGCACCATGATCAGCAGGCTGGCAGCTATAATCCCGCTGTAGTCCATAGAATACTGGCCCTTGAACATGGAGGTCATCAGCGATATCGTGTTCATGCTGGTATCCTGGATAAACGTAGAGGCAAAAGGATATTCATTAAAGACATAAACCGCATTGAAGATCACTATCGTCACAAAAGTTGGTTTCATTACTGGGATTACAACCCTAGTGCAGAGCTGTATCAGCCCGCAGCCGTCTATGATCGCCGCCTCCTCCAGTTCTGATGGGAACTCTCTGAGAAATCCGACGAAAATCAGTGTGTTAAACGAAATATTAACTGCAATGTATGGCAGAATCAAGCCCAGGCGCGTCCCCAGAATCCCCATCAAAGAATCAATCCGGTAGATCGGGAACAGCAGTACATAGACAGGAATGGCAACGCCGATCAGAAGGTAGAGGTACAGAATATCAGCCACTCTATCACTTTTATAGGTCAGGCGCGCTATAGCAAAGGAACTCATAAAAGTCAGGCATATACTGAAAAACACCGATACCACTACCAAAATCAGTGTGTTGGCATACATCCTCGGAAAATTTATCGTATCCAGCGCTCTCTGGTAATTGTCAAAGCTAAGGCTGTCCGGCAATGACAGCGGAGCATTTACAATTTCACTATTGGTTTTAAACGACAGCAGGACAGACCACAGAATCGGGATTAGTGCCAGGAACAGCAAACCTGCTGCTAAAAGGTAGAAAGCCGTCTTTTTAATAGAAAATTTTTTTCCTTCCATCTATTTGCCCTCCCTTCTTTTGCGGGCAGTTATCTGAATATAGACAAAGGATCCCAGCACCGAGCAGACCAGCACAGCAACCGCTATTGCCATTCCATAGCCATACCTTCTGGACTGAAACACAGTAAAGTACATATAGGAAGTCAGAAGCTCCGACTGATGCGCCGGGCCTCCGCCTGTCAGCTGGACCACCAGCTCATAGATCTTAAATACGCCGGTAATAACCAGCACTACATTTATCATAATGGTTTCTTTAAGCATCGGCAAGGTAATTCTAAAAACTTTTTGGATGCCGCTGGCTCCGTCGATGGAAGCCGCTTCATAGAGATCCCTCGGAATTGTCCGGAGACCTGAGAGAAAAATTGTACTGTGGAATCCCAGAACCTGCCAGGTAAACACGATGGCAAGCGCCAGAGGTGTCCAGGTTGTTCCTCCAATCCACTCTATAGCGAGGGCATCCAGGCCCACCGCCCGCAGGAAGCTGTTGAGAAGGCCATAATTGGGATTCAGAATATACCCCCAGATGATTCCGATGATAATCGGAGCTATGACATACGGCGCAAACAGAACCATTTTAAACAGCCCGTTCCCCTTAAAATCCACATTCATAATCAAGGCTATCAAAAAAGATCCGACCATCAGGAAGACAACACTGGCGCACAGCACCAGGAATGTATTTTTCAATGCGATCAAAAACAGACGGTCCTGAAACATTCGGAAATAATTTTCCAGTCCGGTAAATGTTGCTTTTCCCAGACCGCTGTACTCCGTAAAACTATAGTAAACAGCCACTATAACAGGAACTATGATAAAAAGTGTATAAACAGCAAGAGTCGGGGCCAGCAGCCCTATCTTTGCTTTTTTTGTGCTTAACCAATGCATAGCGCCCTCCTTAAACATGTGAAGGCTGCCCCCAGCGCACAGAATGTGCTGAAGGCTGCCATTCATTTAAGCCTGAAATGAGCAGAGCTCTCAGAACCTGTTCCGCCTCATTTTACCGCTCCATGCTGTGGAGATCTTCCACATACTGAGCTGCCTCTTCCGGAGAGTATACACCGGTCATCACGCCAAAGGATGCATCAAAATAGCCGTAGGCTACGCTCGTTGAAAGAGAATTGAACGGTTCTGTGACAGCATCCCAATCGTCATTCAATGCCGCGATCATTGTTGCCAGAACCGGATGTTCAGTCTCATCGATAGCCCCATTATACTGTGAGCAGGGAAGTGCAAACGTCTCCTCCGCAATAATTCTGGTTCCTTCTTCTCCATAATAGAATTGCCAGAATTTCATAATCGCGTCCAGCAGTGCCGGATCTTCAGCAGCCTTGGAAGAAACGACATACACGCCGCCGGATGCCTTGATGCCGATCTGCTGCGGGTACTCGCTGTCAGAGAAGGTCGGCCCCCAGAAAAATCCAATCTTATCAGCAATCTCGCTGTTCTCAAAATCGCTGATATCCCAGGCGCCAGAATTGAACATCGCAGCATTTCCGCCCAGAAAGCTCTCTTTGGCTTCAAAGTAACCGATATTGGCAATATCCGATGTAAACGTCTGATTCTCCCTCATCTCCTGGAGTCTTTCAAAATAGTGAATGAAATCGTCATTGACCCAAGAGATCGATCCATCATTCAGGCCGTCCAGTTTCTCGAAAAATCCGTACCTGGCCAGCATGGTCTCAAAAGCCCAGCAGCTATAATTATCCATCGCTCCGATTGCCAGAGGGGTAATTCCCGCAGCATTCAGCTTTTCTACCGCGTCCTGAAACTCCTCATAAGTAATGGGAGCCTCTGTAATTCCAGCCTGTTCAAACAGATCTTTATTGTAGAAAAATCCTACCATCATCACTTCGCTGGGCAAACCGTAATCTTTCCCGTCCACTGTACAGCTTCCCACCAAACCTGGCAGCAGAGAATCATTGATCCCATAAGTGTCCAGCATCTCTGTCAAATCGTACAGATATCCGTTCTCTGCAAATTCTCTTGCGGTCGCCTGCTCCAGCCAGAAGATATCCGGCAGGTTGTCCTCCCCAGCCAAAAGAGTCATCTGAGTATTGTGCTCCGAAACCTCCCGCCCGGAAATATCGATGGTAATATTGGGATTTTCCGCCTCGAAAGCCTCAATAATTTTCATCAGATGGGGATTCTGGGCCTCAATATCTGCTACATGCTCTGCAAACCGGATCGTCACCTGTTCGCCTCCTGCCTCTGTCTCGGCAGCCTCAGCCCCGGTGCTCTCCGCTTCTGTCCCCTGCGTCTCGGAGGCAGCCGCTGCTGTTGTCTCCCCGCTCTGGCTGCTGCAGCCGGCCATGCTGACCGCCGCCGTTACTGCGATCCCCAGTGAAATGACTCTTCTCCAAGTTTTTCTCATTCTTTCTTCCTCCTCTGTCAATCAATCTGAATTTCTTCCAGCGAACCGTACAGCAGGTCCACCTTCTTCTCTATATGATCCCCAATCCTTTTTTGCTTGTAAACTCCCCACGCTTTTCCGCAAATAAAGAAACTGGAAAAATCATCTTCATTTATGACCGGATGGAACCGGATCTCTTTTCGGTACATGTCGCTCTCAAATCCCATCAGGGCATTCAGAACTCCCCAGCTTGCCATGGCCCGGCAGTAGTGGTGTCCTGACTCAATCTCGCTGAACGGGTTCCTCTTGTAGCCGTCATACCGGTCTCTCACAGCCTTTACCATTGTCAGCCCCTCATCGATGCACCCTGCATAGATCAGATTTGCTGCCACTTCATATTCAATTCCTGTCCAAACTTCCCCGAAATAAGAAAGAGGGAACTTGGGCCTCCCCCCGTGAGGCCAACTGGCTGTAACCAGTCCCTTTTCCTCATTGATGGCATATGCCCTGTGAACACTGTCTGTGTGATAGAAATCATCTTTAAAATTGTAGCGGAACACTGCCTCCAGAGCTGACCGGATATGCTCTTTTGGAAGAAGTTCTCCGATCCCCGCCATGTGAGCTAAAAACTGGCCCAAAAGCTGATCCGAGAGACAGCCCGTCCCAAACTGGTATTTATACCGGTCAATATCCTCCAGAACCTGGACGTAGTATTCACCGTTAAACATCAGGGCATCCGCCTTATCCCGGCCCCTCTCAAAAGTCTCCCGGTAACTGGCTGCCCGGGCTTCATCCCCCAAGATCTCCGCCATTTCCTCACAGCATTTCAGTGCCGCCAGGTAGATGAAATCCGTCATGGGGTTGGGTCCGTAAAATTCAATGTCATAGGTCGTATTCTGCTGCCCGTCCAGCACGCCGTCGCCATCCAGATCCCAGTGCTCAGCCGCATAGTCCATGGCCCGGACTGCGTGGGGCCACAGCTCCCGCAAGAATTCCACATCACCCGTATTTTTAAAATCCCGGTAAAGACGGACCACACTTCCCAGCTGTCCGTCGCAGGCCGGCACCATCTCATACCGTTCTTGACCGAATACGGAGAACATTCTGGTAGACATACATCCCTTCTCATCCGTTTCCCTGCAAAACTCAACTCGCCGCATAGACTGCTCTAAATCCGGAAAAAGGAATGCTACCGTCTGGGCATAATTCCAAACATGGGGAACGCTCCCATAGCCACAGCCAATATGGTCTCGAATCCCCTCAAAGCCAGCAAAAGTGCCGTCTTCCAGCCTGAAGCAGAGCTGGCTTCTCAAATTTGTAATGTTGGCTGTCAAGGCATCAATGACATACCAGGGAAGGTTGGTCTCATGGAACATGGCCTTTCTGAAATCCCGGCTTGCCTTTTCCAGCCTCCCCATATTCTGGTATACGTATTCCCCTACATTCCAAGCGTCCTTAAAAAGCGTTGCATAATAATTTTTTACAGTCCCATAAGCGCCTTTTAAAAAATTCTCATAGTCCTCATCAAATTCAATCCAGGCTTTTACCCTGTTGGGGAAATACCAGGTAATCACGAACTGGAATTCTTTTTCTTCTCCCGGCTCCAGCGTCTCACAAATTCCCAGAGAGCCGATTTTTTCCCGGCGCTTCAGAAAGCTAAAATCGTGAAACTGGGCAAACTCACATCCGATGCTGTCAGAACTGCTCTCCGCTTCCAGTCTTCCATCGCTGGTAAAATCATCCCAAAAATCTTGAATTCCATCTACCCATTCCCCGTCCAGCCACTGAACCTTATAGGTAATATTCGGTGCATCTGTCATAATCGCCATGTTCCCATACCGAAGATGGCTCTCCTCCAGGTGTTCGGCTGTATAATACAGTCCCCTGACCTTTCCCGACTCCCGGAATTCATTCTTCACACTGTCTGCCAGCTTCAGATTTTCTATCACATCATATCCCTCAAATCCCGATGCGTTAGGCAATGTCCCTACAACACAGACATCGGTTTTAGAGCTCGATGTGTTTTTGACCCTATACTTTAGGATCGCGCAGGGGATTCCGGAATCATCACTGTTCAGCGGAATAAACGGCGTGTATGCCTCCAGACTCACCTCCAGCGGCAGCTCACTGTCCTGAAAGAAGACTTCAGCGAAAGGATATTCGCACACCATCTTCGAATCCTCCATCCTCGGAAGATTCACCAGCTCTGCCTGAAGATACCCGTGAGAGCTGGTATAAGGCGGCTTCAGCCTGGATTCTATAATCTTTGTCACAGGCGCTTCCATCTGCCCATTGGCAGCTCTCACCGCAAAAAACGCCAGTGGAAATTTTGTATTCTTAGCCGGCCAGTTAAACAGCTCCCAGTCCAGCAGTTTTCCTCTGGAATTGACAGAAAAATTACCGGTTCCGATCCCCCCCAGCAGAAATCTCACCTCAGACGCCTCTCTGGGATACACCCGCTCTTTTGAGTGATACAGCTCTTCTTTTGAAAATACAGTCCCCATTTTCCCTCCTATTCTTATTCGGTTGTTCGAATAAGTTGTTCCATTTTTTTACCCCTCTTTAGTAAAGAGGAGCATTTTCAAAGTTTTATTGCTTGTTCGAATAATTTATGATATAATTCTAACACCAGGTAATTGTTTTGTCAATCAATTATCGGCTTTTTATGAAGGAGATTGTATGAAGTCTAAACCTAGAATACCAAAATATATTATAATCAAAAATCAGATTTTGGAAGAAATCAAGCAGGGGGTCTACGCCGTTGGAGAGGCAATCCCCTCCGATAATGAATTAATGCGAAATTTAAGTGTCAGCAAGAGCACGATTACTCAGGCTTTAAAATCTCTGGAATCCGAGGGCTATATCTCACGGCAGCAAGGGCGCGGCAGCTTTGTCCTTCCACAGTCTCAGCGCAAGGCAGTTCTCAATCTCTCTATCTGCCCCATGGAGCATGAAGAGGAACAATTCTGGACTTCCCTGGTAAACGAATTCAACCAGACCTCCCGTGATTTCCAGATCTGCCTCACCTTTTTATCCAACCAGAATGCCCCTCTTCGGGATATTCTATTTCAGAGCTTTGCCAGCGGCAATGCGCCGGACCTGTTCTCTCTGGACGGCCCGGACGTCCCCTACTGGGCCTATATGAATTCTCTTCTTCCGCTGGATGACTATCTGCCGGAGAGCTTTCTTGGCACTTTTATCGAACCAATCCTCCAGCAGGGAACCTTTCGGGGCCATATATATCATCTGGGGTACACAGAATCTACCTTGTGCATTCTCTATAACAAGGAGCTGTTTTCTTCTCTTGGCATATCAGTTCCTAAAACACTGGAAGAATCCTGGTCCTGGGATGAATTTACCGATGTCTGTTCTTTTTTAAAGAAACACACCTCCATCCCTTATCCCCTTTTGATGGATTCCGGAAGAGGTCTGTCCCCCCGGCTGGGTGAATGGCTGACCTACTCAGGCCTTCCCTTTATCTATCAAAATAACGGCAGCCTCTTCAGCCCGGATTTTTCCAAAACAGAAGGCTACATAAACAGCCCGGAAACGGTAGCCGCCATGGAGTGGCTGGGCAGTTTGTACCATAAATACCACTATACCCATACAGAAAATATCAGCAGCTCCTTCCCGGGCAGCTTTGCCATGAGTCTCTCTCTGCCCAGTGCCTATTTTCAGGCAGCAAAGCAATGCGATACCATCGGCATTCTGCCTCTTCCCCATGCATGCCGCACCGCGACGCCACATGGATCCTGGGGACTGTGTATGTCCCGCCAGACAAAATATCCTGAGCTGTGCGCTGAATTTCTAAAATACGTTTTCAACTTCCAGAACCAGTTAAAAATCAGCCGGTACACCGGTATGCCGGTGATTAAGGATATCTATGATGCCATGAAAAGTTTTCATGCGGTCTCCAGCCAGACAAATATCCTGTTCTCCCAACTGAGAACCTGCTCTTTCACCAGGCCCCAGACACCGGCTTACCCTTTTTTCAGCAAGCAGTTTTCTTACACGTATTACAATATCGCCCAGGGAGCTGATCCCAAAAAGGAGCTGGATCTTATGGCCAGGCTGACTGACGATCACCTCTACCGGCACAACTACTACAAACTTTAACCGAAATCATGGAGACAAAATAGAAGCAGGCGCCGCAAGACACCTGCTTCTCGTCATTCTTACAATCTCTTTAACAGCTTCTCTCTCTCCGCCTCATAGCCCGGTTTTCCCAGAAGAGCGAACATATTTTTCTTATAGCTCTCTACACCCGGCTGGTTAAACGGATTGACGCCCAGCAGATATCCGCTGATACCGCAGGCAAATTCAAAGAAGTAGAACAGCTGGCCCAGATAGTAGGCATTCTGCTCTGGGATATTGACTACCAGATTCGGCACCTGCCCGTCTGTGTGGGCCAGGATGGTTCCGTTCATAGCGCTCTTGTTTACAAAGTCAACGCTCTTTCCTGCCAGGTAATTCATTCCATCTGTGTCAACAGCCTCCTCCTTTAACAGAACTTCTGCAGAGGAATCTTCTATATTCATAACCGTCTCGAACATAATTCTGGCGCCGTCCTGGATAAACTGGCCCATGGAATGGAGATCCGTCGTCAGATCCACCGCATGGGGCAGAATTCCCTTGTGATCTTTTCCTTCACTCTCCCCATACAACTGCTTCCACCACTCGGAAACATAGTGAAGGCTGGGCTCATAGTTTGCCACGATCTCCACCTGTTTTCCCTTCCGAAGCAGAATATTGCGAACTGCAGCATACAGCAGGGCTGAATTTTCCTCATAAGGGGCTTCCAGCGCTTTCTTTCTGCCGTAAGCAGCTCCTTCCATAAGCTGGTCGATGTCTGCACCGCTGACCGCGATGGGCAGCAGTCCTACTGCTGTCAGTACAGAGAAGCGGCCCCCAACGTCATCCGGCACCACGAAGGACTCATAGCCCTCTTCATTTGCCAGGTTCTTCAATGCTCCTCTGGCCTTGTCGGTGGTGGCGTAGATTCTCTTGTTGGCTTCCTCTCTGCCATACTTTTCAATCAACAGTTCCTTAAATACACGGAACGCGATAGCCGGCTCTGTGGTCGTACCGGATTTAGAGATAATATTAATGGAAAAATCCTTTCCCTTCAGGACATCCTGGAGGTCTTTGATGTACTTGCTGCTGATGCTGTTTCCTACAAAGTAGATTTCCGGAGTCTTTCTGTCCTCCTTGGAAAGCACGTTGTAAAAACTGTGGGACAAAAACTCAATCGCTGCGCGGGCACCCAGATAGGAACCGCCAATCCCAATTACCAGAAGAACATCTGAATCTGACTGGATCTTCTCTGCCGCCTTTTTAATTCTGGCAAATTCCTCCTTATCATAATCCACAGGCAGGTCGATCCACCCTAAAAAATCGTTTCCTGCACCGCTCTTGCTGGTCAGCACATCCTTAGCGCACAGAACGGCAGCCTTCATATTGGCTATCTCTTCTGCGGAAATAAAACTCGCTGCCTTGGAATAATCAAATGCGACTTCTCTTCCCATTGCTATCGTCTCCTTTTTCTGAAGTTTTTTGCACTATATGGATTATACCATACTTACCCACAAAAATCTATCCTAGATATTCCCGGATGATCTCCCCAAGAACCCGGATTTCCTCTGGCTTCAATTCTTTCATCCAGCCTGTCCCATCGTCATTTCCCTCTGCCAGCTTATCGCCTGCCTCCTTGGCCGGGATCTTATCTCTGCCCCGGTCCCGGCTGGCTGCTGTCTCCGTTATAGTTCTCTGCTCCATGGCTCTTCTGGTATTCTTTCGGTCTCTCAGTTCCCGGACATTGTTTCTGACCGGCTGCGCCGTCTCTGCTTCCAGCAGCCGTGCACCGTCTTCAGAAGACTCGCTGGACCGCTCCAGCTCCATTCTGTGCCACAGAGAATTCTCCAGGTAGTCCTGAAGGCCCACAAGGAGCTGAAGGCGGCAGTTTTCCAGCCCAGTTCCATTTTCCACGATTATATTTAAAACGGCAGCCAGCACCCCCGCCGCGCCGTAGAGAACAATGTAATAAGAATCACAGCGGTACCAGTAGGCCAGGAAGGACAGAACACCCCCTGCCAGCAGGCACAGCCAGTTCATCTGGCTGGCAAATCCAGCCCACCCTGCCGGAGTCATAAGTCCGATCCTGGCTTCAAAAAGCTGTTTTTCCAGATAAACCCCTGTGTTAGAGATCCCTTGGTTTACGCGGTAAGCGTCCTCCGCTTTCTGCTTCAGGCTTCTCAGATACTTATTTTTGGTCATTGCCATATTGTTAGTTTCTTTGATCATTCTTTTGTAGGAGTTCTTAGCGATCACCTTGCTGATCATCCCGATCAGGCAGATTGCCGCCACCAGATACAGCGCAGTTCCGTTTTGTAATATTTGCAGCATAAATTTTAAACTCCCCTTTCTCGCCAAAGCTATCAGCAGTTTTTTGGAAGGCAGAGTCTCCCGCGGCGCGTATACGCGCCTGCCGGCGTTTCAAGGCAGGCGACCGGTCCTTCTCCCGCCTTTTTCTTCCCGGCGGCTGAAACTTCTCTGCCCTGCCGGCTTTGCTGTACATCACATTATAGCGGCGGAAGCGAGATTTGGGAAGTTCAAAACCCTTAAAATCGTTCGTCAAATTCTCTCTAAAAACGAGTCTTACCCCGTGAAAGAAGTTTCCTCAACGGGGTAAGTCTTGTTTTAATATCCAGTTTTAATACCTCTCCGCAATCGCCAGCACCAGTTTTACAGAGTGGGCGATAGCCTGCTCTTCAAATTCCTGGTAATCCATATTGGCGCTGTCATCCGCCTTATCGGAGATTGCCCGGATGATCAGACAGCCAATCTGATTCAGATAGCACACCTGGGCGATAGCCGCCCCCTCCATCTCCGTGCAGTAGCCGCCGAAATCACGGATCAGCTGCTCTTTCTTTCTTTTGTCTGAGATAAACTGGTCTCCGCTGAGAACTCTCCCCACAAAGGTCTGAATCTCGGGATTTACCTGATGGCAGCATTCCTGAGCCAGCTGCAGCAGGCGCTCATCTGCAGGAAATGCGAAAGTATCCACCCGTGGAATCTGGCCTGCCGGATAATCAAATCCGGTGGCGTCCATATCGTGCTGGACAGAGTCGCTGGAGAGAACAATGTCGCCGATATTGATTTCCGGCCGCAGGGATCCCGCTATCCCGGTATTGACAATAGCGTCCACGCCGAACCGGTCTACCAGGATCTGGGTGCACATGGCCGCATTGACCTTTCCGATCCCGGAGCGCACGGCTACTACCCGCTTGCCTTTTGTTGTCCCTGTATAAAATTCCATTCCGGCAGCCAGCTCCACTGTCACATCCTCAAGAGCTTCTTTAATCTCCCGGACCTCTTCATCCATTGCTCCAATAATGCCTAACATTGAATGTACTCCTTTCTTCGGTTTTATCAATCAGGTATATTTTAGCATGGCTGACCGGCTTCTGCAACCGGGCTTGAATTTGCTCTTTTCCCCGGTCTTGTTCCGTGCTATAATAATGATTCAGAATCTATAAACGTTATCGTACAGAACGAGGAGGTTAATATTTATGACATACAAAACTCAGGGCGTCTGTTCCCGTGAAATCCAGTTTGATGTGGCAGACAACAAAGTAACCCATGTCCAGTTTGTCGGCGGCTGCTCCGGCAATACCCAGGGCGTTGCCCGGCTGGTAGAGGGCATGGACGTGGACGAGGCCATCAGGAGACTGGACGGCATCCGCTGCGGCTTCAAGCCGACCTCCTGCCCGGATCAGCTGGCCCGCGCGTTAAAGCAGTATAAAGCTCAGGAGGCTTAAATCGAGTAGAAGGCGGTGACTATCCGCCGTCCTCTCACAGCACCGGACATACGGTTCACGTATCCGGCGTTTTCAATAGTTGACGTGCACAGACTGATAGGCCGCGGCTAAATCATAATAGCCCCAGTTTATCAGTCTTTTTTTCGTTAACGCTCTTTGTACAACTCCGCTTCCCGCCATCCGCCAATAGGCTTTCCGGCGGTACAGCCATTTATTCAGCCCTATGATGTGTTCTCTATTGATTCGGCCTTTCGCTGAAAAGGCTCAGCTGCTATGGCCTCTGCTGACTTCTGTACGTTCAGCGTTATCTTCCGATAACGGTTACTCTTTTCGATTTGGGACTTGCACCCTTATAAAACGTGCGCCGCCAAAGGCCGCCTTAAATATGTATCTTAGCATATCTGTAATCCCGGTCCAGGTACTCTTTTAGCTCCTGCCGCCTGCCCCGGCTTACAATGATGTTTAAACAGGCATCCTCCTTCTTCTCCATTTTTTCAATCTTCTGCCCAAACAGCGAGTATTCTATATGCCAGGTCTCCCCCTCTTCCCCCTTCAGAAAGCCTTTCAGCCTCACCAGATCAGGGCCGAATCTCTGACTCAGGCCCTCCAGGATCTCTTCGGCTGCCCTTCTGCTGTACTCCCGGTCCGGACGAATCGTCTCATATACAATCCCAGGCGCCCCGAAAACTCCTCCTGCCTCTTTTGTGTTCCCGCCTCTGTATGCGGTGTCTCCTTCCAGAAACGGAAGAATATTTTCCCGAAAGTTCTCATCACTCCATTCCATGTGAAAGACCGGCACATCGGGGTCCGGCAGGGAGAGCGATTCATACTCCACTTCCGGGCGCAGGACGATCAGCCCGGCGTACTCCATCTGATTCCGTATCACCCCAAGAAAGCTCCTCTGACGGACAGCCGTCCTCGGCTTTCCCAAAATCGTGACCGGCGGTTTCAGCCGGATCAGCCCCTCTTTCTGGAGCTTTTCTAAAGTCTGAAGGAGCGCAGACAGCCTGGCCGCCCCTGAGGGCTCCAGCACAACCCAGTCCGGCTCCACAGTTCTCAGCGCCTCCCGCAGAAAACTCTCCAGATTTCCCGCCAGCGAACAGCAGACACATCCCGAATTGATCTCGCTGACAGCCAGCCCCTCCTGGCGCGGCAGGAGCTTGGAATCCACGCTGACTTCCCCAAAATCATTTTCTATCACCAGGCATTTCTCGTTTTCCTTTAAAAAGCCGCATCCAATCAGTCCATTTATAAACGTCGTTTTTCCCGCACCCAAAAAACCGCTGATGACAATAACCGATGTCATATGCTTCATTCCTTCCATTTCCATTTACTGACATTATTTTAATATAAGAGGAATTATCCAAACAAGTTTATTTCGCGAACCCGAGTCACTACAAAAAAGAAACTTGATGTTTGATTGTATCCATGATTAAAATGGTTTTAGGGGTGGTAATCAATGATGTTGACTAGCCGGGAATATAGCATACTGCTTTTGCTGTTTACCACAGAACGGAAATTTAAGATTGCAGCTTTAGCCAATTATTATGGGGTCTCAACACGTGTTATTTACTATAACGCGGAAAATATCAACAAATATATTGACGACTTGAAAGAGCATGAAAAAACAATCGGGTTTGCCAAGCTCCTCTGTGAGGACGGCTATCTATGGATGGAATCCTGTTTTTTGTGTCCCAAAAATATGATAACCAACCGCATTCTGGATGATGCCCATTATAAAATCGTCTTAAATCAGGAGGAACGCCAGCTAGAGCTGCTGTACCAAATCGCCTGCAACCGGTCCCTCCGCATTTCAGACTTGGCGGA
Organism: uncultured Lachnospiraceae bacterium; assembly: GCA_944376125.1. GTDB lineage: Bacteria > Bacillota > Clostridia > Lachnospirales > Lachnospiraceae > UMGS1370. Next base: position 37,921 of record CALWBQ010000049.1, on the reverse strand, counting down.
TGAATTTGGCGTCTCGAAATCTACCGCTATGAAAGATTTTGACCTTCTTCAGAAAGTTTTTGACCAGCATGGTCTGCTGCTCCGCACTGGCAGCGACCATTCCGCACTGGAGGGTGATGAGCTCTCAATCCGATTTGCCCTGGCCGATTACATGGCCTGCCTTTTGAATGTCAACCGAGCTTTTTACCGAATGGTTCAGGAGCCCTATATCTGGCATTTCCGCCCTTATTATCTGTATTTAAATTGCCTGGAATCTCTATCTTTCGAGCGCTTGGCAGAGCTGATAGAAGAAGGATTCCTGGACTTTGATCTCCCATATAAAATGTTCTGCAACTGTCTCTGCGGCATCATCATCTCCATCATCCGGGATGGTTATGGAAAGACCCTGACAATCCAGGAACCGTATACAAAGCTGATTGAAAACATGGCCGTCTTTGATATGTCGAAGCGTCTGATTGAAAAAGTTAATTATTATATTCCTATATCCCGCTCCAGGGATCTCGCGGTATTTCTCACTCTTCTACTGGCAGGATACAGCGAGACCAACCATTTATCCTTATATCTGGCCAGCCGCATTGATTTTCAAATTATCGCAGCTAAATTTGTATCAGAGGTCTGCAGGATTATAGGTCTTCCATCCAACAAACAGCTGATCCAGCGTGTCCACTCAGATATCTACCAGCTATGTACCAATCCCAATGGCTCCAACAGCAGCAGGGATGAGGAGATCAGCCAAATGATCCGGTCCGACTATCCAGAGCTATGGAAGGCAGTGGAAGCCGGTGCCGAAACCATTGCCCCCATGGTCACCCAGCAATGGGGCCAAAACGACATCGCACGCCTGGTTTCCAATTTTATCGACGCTTACGAAGAACAGAAACGGGAGGACTATATCCCTAATATTCTGGTAGTCTGCAACAGCGGCATCGTATCTTCCCGCTTTATCTGCCGAAAACTTCAGTCACTGTTTCGGATTCGCGTTTTAGGTTACGTCAGCCTCTATGAGATGGATAATTTTGTTCGGTATCATTCTGTCGATTATATTATTACTACTGTCCCCATTTTGGAAGATTCCGTTAAAGTTATTCAGGTCAATTCTTACCTCTCTGAATCTGATCTGGAAAAGCTGCGGCTGTATCTGCCTTCATACAATATGAAAAATAATCTGGTCAATCAGATTTTAAGTGCTGTGGAGGAAAACGGTTCTCTGGATAATCGGGGAGCGTTTATGAAGGCCCTTGAAAATCTCCTGGGCCTCCCAGCAGTCCCTACGGCAGCAGAAGATTCTCTGGGAATCAACCGGCTCATTGACAAGCGCCATATTATTTTAGATTACAGCTGTGAAAATCTGGAAGATGCCGTCGCATATTCAGGGCTGCTCCTCGAGAACAGCAAAGCAATCGACAGGGTCTACGTAAATGAAATTGTGGAAAATGTACGGAACGCCCCGGAATATATGATGATCGGGGATCATATCCTGATGCCCCATTCCCGGGCAGATGAGCACGTTTTCCGCACTTCTATCAGTGTAATCCGTTTAAAGGAACCCATTCCTCTAAACGCAGATTCACAAATATATATCAAATGGATCTTTACTTTGGCCACACGCAGCAGTACCCAGCACATCTTTGCACTGGAACAGCTTTCCCGAATCATATCAGAGAAAGAGATGCTGGATGCCCTGGAAACCGCACCGACAGCAGAAGAATTTAAGCTGCTGTTGGATCAATTTGCAGACCAGGAAGAGTCGGCCGACGAAGGGAGGTGATAGTGTGATCGATAAAAATTTAATTGTTAAGGGCGGATCTTTTCAAAATTATGAGGAAGCTATCCGATTTGGCGGCCGGCTCCTATATGAAAACGGGTACGTGGACAGCGGTTATACCGATTCTGTCCTTGAGCGCGAAGCGCAGTTTCCCACAGGGCTTCCTACCCAGGGGGTTCCCATGGCTATCCCACACACAGGCAGCGAGCACGTCCTCAAGAGCATGTTCTGCCTGGTAGTTTTTTCGGATCCGGTCATGTTCCGCCAGATGGGGGAAACCAGCGAAATGATCCCTGCTGAGATCATGGTTATGCTGGCCATCGACGGAGGAGAAAAACATCTTAAATTTCTATCTAATTTGATAGGGCTCTTTTCTGATGGAACTGTCCTGACAAGAATCAAGGATGCCAAAGATTCCGAGAGCATCTGCCGGATCTTAAAAGAATTTGAGCAGTTTAATTTAGACGAATCATAAGGGGGAAATCAATATGCAGGAAAAGAAAGTACTGATCTGCTGTGCAAATGGGGTAGCAACATCAACTTTCGTTGCAATGAAATGCAAAAACAAATTTAAAGAACTTGGGATTAACGCGGCCGTGACCACATGTACCAGTTTGGAGGTGAAGAGCAAAGCCCAGCGTCTGAAACCGGACCTGATTATATCCAATGTGGGAAAAACCATCAGCGTTCCGGAAGGGATCCCGGTAGTCTATGGGGTTAATCTGCTGTCCGGAAAGGATGCTGACAAGACCTGGGAGGAAATCTTGGCCTGCTTAAAAACGGAATGAATGAAAAGGGGGATTTTTTAATGGAACTTATCACAACTATTTTCAGCCAGATCAATGATCTGGGCGCCACAATTACTATGCCGATCATCTTCACTATCATCGGTCTTCTAATCGGAATGAAGTTCGGCCAGGCGCTGAAATCTGGCCTTATGTACGGCATCGGTTTTGCCGGTCTGTGGCTGGTGCTCGACTATTTTATGGCAGCTTTAAGCGAAGCTGCCAATGGCATCAGCGCTAACCTGGGACTCAATCTGACCGTAGTGGACGCAGGATGGATGCTTGGCTCTACCATGGCATTTTCTTCCTCTCTGCTGCCAATCGGCCTAATCGCCTGCATCGCTCTCAATATTGTGCTGATCCTTGTGGGATTTTTAAAGACTCTTGATATTGATATCTGGAACTACTGGATGATTATCACCGGAGGCGTATTGATCTACCGCTTTACCGGAAGCTATTGGCTTGGCATAGCAGCCATTCTGATCTCGTTTGTTATCGTCGTAAAGCTGGGAGATATCTTCGCTGAAAAGGCATGGGAAGCAGAAGCCATCCCGGAAGGAACCTCTCTTCCCCACCTTGATACGATCACCATGGCCCCTGTCTACTGGCTGGTCAATAAGATTATTGACCGCATCCCAAAGGTTCGCGACTGGAACTTTTCTCTGGAGAGTCTTCAAGAGAAAATCGGCATCTTTGGCGAGCCCTCTATCATGGGATTGATCCTGGGTGTCCTGCTGGGCGTCTGCGCCGGCTTTGATATCCCTCAGATTCTGAATCTAGCCATCGTCTCCGCGGCCACTATGGTTCTGATGCCGAAAGTGTGCGGTATTTTGATGGAAGGTCTGGCGCCAATTTCTGAAGCGACTCAGGAACTGGCCAGCAAGAAATTTAAAGGGAGAGAGATCCGAATCGGTATGGATGCCGCTATCGGCGTTGGAAATCCGAATGTTTTGATTTTGGGGATCATTATCATTCCGATTATGCTTGTAGAAGCTGTCATCCTGCCTGGGAACAGAATGATACCTTTTGCAGACCTCTCTAGTATGACATTATACGTTCTTTGGGCTGTAATTACAAGCAAAAATAATATGTTCCGCGCCATCATTGCCGCTGCTGTCGGCGCCGCTGTGTACCTTCTGTGCGGCACCTTCGTGTCTGAGGTCTACACCCAGGCAGCGCAGATCGCCTGCCCGGATATGATTCCGACAGGAACCAGCTTTGTTTCCAGCATCAGTGCAGGCAACCCGCTGTATTCAATCCTGCTTGTCATCTGCAAACTGCTGGGGCTGGGCGCCTAATTTTTCGTCATCACACTGCTGTAAATGAATCTGGAGGTTTTTATGACTACAAAATACGAATCAGAAAATAATGTTCAGCTTAGAAAAGAGAAACTACATTCGATCCTGCAAAAGCAGAGTCCCGCTCTCATGCTGGGGGGCATTATGGCCACCGACATGAGGATCGCCAACGCCGCCTACAAAGGGGGCTGTCGGATCTTTGAATCCAATCATCCTGCTATGGCTCTGCAGATGGGACTCTGCGGTGCAACTACCATGAATGAGGCTGAGGCAATCCGCCATCTTGTTCCCACATCCCGGATGATCACCGCGGTAGAGGGCCTGCGCTCTGTATTGGGTGAAGACATTTTTATCACCTGCGCGGCAGCCGGAACTTTTACAGAAGCACAGCCCGTCCCCTTTACCCAAGAAGACGCCCTGAAGCTCGCCTACGCCGGTGTAGACTGCATCCACTCTCATAAATCAACGATTGAAGATATCGCGCAGCTGGCTGAGTACTGCCACAATGCCGGCATTCTCTGTGAAGCATACATTTCCGCCTACGATACCTTCGGCGTACAGGCTCCCACTGATGAGCTGCTGCTCCAGGCCATCAAAGATTACGAACGGGTCGGTGTTGATATCCTGGGCCTGTGCACAGGAATGATCTATCAGGGCCAGAGCGCCACAGGCTTTAGCGATGAATGTCTTCACAGAATTGATCTTTTTATAAAAAATACCCATGTGATCAAAGCTCTGGAAGGCGGCATTAAACCCGGCAATGTAGGCGCCGTCAAAAAATTAGGATTCGATATCCTGGTAATGTCCACCGCCCTGGATAACATCTGTCAGGACGCTACAGAACATGCCGTCAAAGAGGTTCTTGCTTTATAGGCAAGCTACACAATGCCCTCCCGTCAGGTCTTGCCGCCTGGCCATGGAGGGCATTTCCTTTTTCGTGGACTTTCTCCCAGAAATATTATAAAATATGAGAAAAGAAAACTGCCGCACTGCAGGCGGCCGGGACATAACCGCAGCAGCGCAGAATCAGGCAGATGAAAGGATGGAAAGCATATGACACTACATAACATTTACTTCAGCGCCAAGGGCACTACCCGGATCTGTGCAGAGTGCATTGCATCTCATCTGGGGATTAGCGGTGACGAGCACAACTGGCTGAATCCTTCCCAGCGGAACCCCATGGAATTTTCCGCAGACGACCTTCTGCTTTTTTCTATGCCAGTCTATGGCGGATTTATCCCTCGCCTGTGTGCGGATCAGATTAGCGGGCTCACCGGTCACGGCACTCCGGCTGTCATCGCGGCAGTCTATGGGAATCGCCATTATGACAATTCTCTGCTGCAGATGAAGGATCTTCTGGAATCCCGAGGATTCAAAATCATCGCCGCCGGCGCTTTTCTGGCAGAGCACTCTATATTCCCGACCGTTGGCGCCGGACGCCCTGACGAAAAGGACAAGGCGGCCATGGTGAATTTTGCTGCAGAATGCCGGCGTCTTTTCGATCATCCAGACTTATGGCGGGGAAAAGACCTTCAGGTCCCCGGGACGCCGGGCTATGATGCCCTCTCCTTTAAAGGAGTTCCCTTTAAGCCGGACGGGGATGAGCACTGTACCGGATGCGGCCAGTGCATCAAAGTCTGTCCACAGAATGCCATCTGCAGAAGTGATCCCCATATCACGGACAGCAGCCTGTGCATTTCCTGCGGAGCCTGCATCAGCGTCTGTCCCACCGGTGCAAGAAACTACCATCAGGATGCCTATCCGGCTGCGAAAGCTGCATTTGAGGCAAAATGCGCGGCCTACAGAACCCCAGAAACATTTTATATTGCGTAATATACAAAAAGGCGCCCGCCAGCGCCTTTTTGTATTATAGATTCCTTACTGTCCGTTGGCCCAGGTCTGGTACGCTTCCGTAAGACCATCTGCCAGATCATTGTCGTAGTAAGTAACCGTTGTCCTAGTTGCATACCAGATCAGATTATCCGCGCTGGCTGCGTTCCAGTTGTTTACTTCTTTCTGGTTGGGGCGGGCAGGATCCACGTCTGAGTACAGCGGTATAAATGCTCCATTTGCATACTGGTAATTGGCTGCCCAGGTGCCCAGACCGTCCTCCGCATAGCTGGTATCAACGACTCCCGCTTCATCTCTCCCCAACAGGAAGATATCAAAGCCATTCTGCATTGTCAGATCCTCAATGACCACAGCCTCTTTATCCGGTATCTTTACTTCTGCCAGCCATTGCACAGCAGCTTCCGCGGCCGCTTTTACCTCTGCGCTGCCGCTTCCATAATAATCCATCAAATATCGGGCAATATCTGCTGTCTCAACAGCGCTGACGGATTCTCTCTCATAAGTGCGGCCCATAGTAGCAGTTCCATCCAGCTTATACTGAGAAGCCCATCCGGTACGTCTCCCATCAAAGGTTAACTGGGAAGCCAAAATAAATGCATCCCCTCTGGCGATCGCTGCATCCAGATTTTCTCTCCCCACTGCATCTGCTACAGACGCCAGTGCTCCATCTGTATTAACTTTTCTGAGCAGTCTTAAAACATCCGTCGTAATATGATCTGTGAATACCACATTCCCCCGGAACCCTCTGGGATCTGACGGAGACATCTGCCAGCCTCCCGCTGTACTCTGATGGCTCAAAAGATAGGAAATTCCCTTTGTCAAAGCTGTGCGCGCCCCTGTATCCGATGCATCTGACGCCTGAATCAGGTAGTTCAGCATCGCCGTCGTCACGCCCTCTTCCAGGGTAGAGGCTCCTATCAGGCTGCCCCGGCGGGACGCCAGACCGGTCTGTTCCATATCCGTATTATCAGGAAGAAGGGCAAAGCCTCCGTCCTCGTTCTGGATAGAAATCACATTCTGGACAGCCAAATAACTTTTGTCTGCAGTTCCTTCCAAAATATCGTCAAATCGAATTCCATATCCCTCTGCTGCCGTCTCCAGAGAAGGCACCAGTTCTGTATGGAAGATCGGCACTGCCGCGTACAGACTCTCCACATTGCTGTCCGTATAGACATCTGCCTGGAACATACGCAGAACATATGCCGCAGGAAGATACATTACATAGTAATCTTCTGTAAGGAATGTATTATAATCATTGTCCCTCTGGTTCACTCTAACAGGAATCTGGTTTTCTCCCAGGGCATCTGTCAAAACTTCTCCATTAAAGACAACATTCCTGGAACCGACCGTAAGCTCCAGAGTATCTCCGTTCAGAGCGATGGTTACTTTATCTCCGTCCTCACGATAATCTCCTCCGATCTGGCGAAACATTTCTTTCATCGGCACCATCAGGCTTCCGTCTGCTCCATTTTCCTTTGGATCGCCGAATCCTACCGCGTTTACATTCTGGTCCGACCACACCCGGTCATAATCATCTATCATAAATACCGGGTCAGATGCATTAAACCAGACTCTTCTGACCGTCATGTCAGAAAAATCGTAGGATCCCCGCACAACGGATGCCGGCTGCTTGGAGGCTATCGCCGTAAAGCCTGCGGCTGCAAAAACAGTTCCGGCCAGCAGGATCCCGACAGCCGCTTTTTTTACATTCTTTTTCATCCCCATGTCCTCCTATCTGCCTTCACTGTCTGTGCTGTGAGTCTGGCGGTACTCTGCCAGTGCCTCCTGCCACTTTTCATAGCTGCTGACTGCTTTGCTGCGGATATCCTTCTGAATAAAGCTGTAGCCGCTTCTTCTCTCATGGCCGCCTACGTTGTGATCCAGCTTTGCAACACTGTCACGTCCGGAATAGATTGGATAAAAACCATTCAGCTTCTTGTCTCTCAGGCTGTCATAATACTCCCCTGTCTTGTCCAATCCGTAGAATCTTCCGTAAGTTACGGCATCCGTTCCTGTATATACGTACCGGCGGTCTTTTCCCAGCTCTCTGGTCCGGTCTTTCACATCCACAGATTCATATCCTGTGACACCGATCTCCCCGGTCCATTTGGTGTAAGACTCAATAGCTGCTGTAATCTCCTCTGACGGCTCCGGAATATTCATCAGTACATCCACTACCGACTGGCTCTCGCTGGTGCAGACCGAAGGCAGTTCAAAGCTCCTTCCTCTGGCCGGCTCCCCGGTCTCAGGGTCGTACTGCTGAGCCCAGCCAGTTTTTTCTCCGTCAATAGAAACCTGGAGATCCAGGGTGTAGTTCAGAGCTTTCTCCCACATAGCATCCAGCTCTTCCGGCTGAATATCATATTTATCTACATACTCATTAGGCTGGCCGTCATTCATCTCTTCCCGCACCCAGGCAAAATCATCACACAAGCTGGAGTCCATCAGCCCCTCATCGTGGCAAAGTGCATAGATCAGCTCCATAATACTGGTCATGGCATTGTCGTTGTAAGTAACCAGCTTAAAATAGCCTACGCCGTAGGGATAGTACTGAGGCCACCCGCCCTGATCATCCTGGGATATAATCATAAAATTGATTGCTTTCCAGAAGCCGTCTTCTATAGCCTTCAGACTGTCACCGTACTCCGCCTGAGGAAATGCTTCAGGATTTTCCTTTGCAGCTCTCAGAATTCTTGCCAGGAACTTAATATGGCCGTGGGTCGTCCCATTGTCAAATGTGGAGTAAGCATGATTGACCAGCCTGGAGAAATCATCATTGAGCAGATCATACTCTTTGTTTGTCTTGCCCCATCCTCCGTCATCGTTCTGGTAGCTGTCTGTAACCACCGCCGCGCCGGCCTTCATCAGCTCTGCCTTCTTCTGAGCATCACTGCCATCTGCGATCGCTTTGATCTCCTCAAATGTGATGGAGTCTGATTCCAATTTTTTCGTTGTATACGGGGATTTTGCATTGATAACCGGTTCTACCGCTGCATCAGAATAATAAAAGGCAAACGCCATAACCAGTCTGTGCATATCATCATCCCAGCTGACATTAGCCCCCAGGGCTTCCGCCGTAAATTTCACTGGCAAATAGCATACGACATAAGGCTTTCCTGACTCATCAGTCTCCCCTTCTACTGTCAGAAAATAAGGTTCCAGTCCGGCAGGCACCTTCAGTGCTTTTCTCTTTCCATTTTTCGTCAGATATGCGTTCCGGCTCCCTGTCTTCATCTCAAGTACCAGATCATTAAATTTGATAACAATATTTCCTGTGTTGGTATCAAAGGTTAAATCTGCCGTTATATCCGCAAGAGAATGTTTTAATGGGGCCATCATACCTTCCGGATTTCCTTCCCCATACTTCATCTGCGCACCGATCACCAGTCCTTTTTCCATCTCTTCCGGCGCAAATTTTCCGCCGTCACTTTTTGTATAACGAGTCGGCTCATATTCCGGAATCGCCAGAAATTTTATAACCAAATCATCCAGGGGAACCGTTTCCCCCATCTCCGGCGCTGACACCTGCCTGCCGGCTATCGCCGGCATTAATCCCACGCCGGCAGCAGCAGCTCCGGCAACTGCCATCGCCAAAAAGACCTTTTTCCCTGCTCTCACACTGCTTACCTCCCTGACCATTTGTGTTTTTTGCAAACGTTTGCGTCAACAGCTATTTTTATACCACTTTTTGGAACACTTTGCAATATTTTTATTATTTAAGCCGAATTATTTGTGCACTATTCTGTTTTTTCAGATAAATTTTTATCTATTTTTCCCAATCAGAGATTCCCACTAAAAAACAGAAAGACGCCTTTCTCTCAAAGACGCCTTCCCGCTCAGACACCGCCCATTCACACAAACTTGCGCAGCTCTTCTATACTCTTATCACTTTTTCCGGCAGGGAACTCCCCTGCGCCTCCATGAAATTAGGAGTTTAAAATCCAAACACCTGCATTCAAATATCCAGCGAATGCCACCCACAGCAGGTACGGCACCTGAAGCCAACCGGCCAAAGGCCGGATCTTTTGAAATTCATCCGTCATCCATAAAATCATTCCCCAGAGGATGATTAGGCAGACAAGCGCCGTCAGATACGCATTTTTATTAAAGAACAGCAGGCTCCAGGTAAAATTCAGAACTAGTTGAAAGGCCCAGACTGCCCCGGCTTTTTTCACGCCTGGCTTCCCGCTGGCCGCCACTTGAGCCATCCCAATTCCCATTAAAAAATAGAGAATTGCCCACACTGCAGGGAAGACCGCCGCCGGAGGCATAAGCGGCGGCTTATTTAGCTGCGGAAAAACTTCCTTCACACTCCTCCGGATCAAAAAACCCGACAATGCGCCCGTCAGAAGGCAAATTGCCGGGAAAATAATATAATACCTTTTTTTCGACATTGGTTTTCACCCCATTTTTGTTTTACTATATATACTGTACTCATCTCCAAAATAGACTCATGGAAACTTTTTCCAGCTTTCGTTTCAGGGGAATCCCGCTGTCTCTTCTGCGGCCCGCTAGCCGCTAATCATATTCAGGATTTCATAAACGTGCTCTGCTTCATCCATCTTCTTCCGCTTTTCTGCATCTCCCAGAAGATCCACAAGTTCTTCCAGAACTTTTATATGAACGGTATTATTGTTAGAAACCAGCATGATTACCAAGCTCACCGGGTCATTGTCAGCATGTCCGAATTTCACCGGCCTTTCCAGGGTAATCATACTCATACACGGCCCAGGCAGCTCTGGGGCCAGAAGGTGAGGCAGCGCCACCCCCTTATCAATCACCATATATCCGCCCAGTTTCTTTTTAATGCGGATCATCTCGTCAATATGTCTCTGTTCAATGCATCCCCTGTTTTTCAGCAGCTCCCCGGCTGCCTGGATTGCATCATAACAATTCTTAGCCTTAACCTTTACAGCAATCAGCGGTTCTTCCAGCAATGTCCTGAGCTCCGGCTTTTTCCGGTTGTCCAGCCCGTTCACTTCCTCGTTGATATTTTTTGCCAATTCGATAGACAGCTTGATCCGCTCTTCCGGCTTCAGCTCCAGAGACCGCGCCGCAATATTGATTGTAGCGCTGATATATTTATTGATATCTACCTTCTGCATTCTGAGCATAAAAATCTTCATCAACCGATTGACATCTTCTAGTTTCAGAAGCGGATTGACGGTTATACACTGATATTTTTTGCTCTCCAGCGGCATTGTGGAAATCACCAAATCGCAGTCCGGAAGCTCAGATGCGCTGACAAATTCATTGTAGGATATGGTTTTCACCACATTGATATTGTCGAACAAAGATTTAAGCCTGCTCTCCAGTATCTTTGATGTTGCGATTGTGCTGTTGCATACAATAATAATATTTTTCTTTTGAACACCCTCCAGCGGGTTTTTCATCATGCATGCCACAATATACATAGCTATATAAACAGCCTCATGGCTGCATACCTCCCAGCTGATCTCCCCCAGCCGTCCTCTCATAATGGACCACAGCTTTTCTCTGACCACCTGGCACACATCAGGAAATGTCTCTTCAATCTCTTTTAGAACTGGATTGTGCTCTGCAGGTATGTCAAGAAAGAGGCGGTACCGCATGACATTAATATGGGTTGCCAGCTCCATCACCGTATCCTCTCCCTCCTCAAACTCCAGTTCCAGAGACTCTTTCACCTCCTCAATCAGCTCTTTAGCAATCAGAATACTTTCCACATTAATCTCATGGGAAGCACCAAATTTCCGCAGAGACATCCATTCAGCGTGAATCATAAACATCTCATCTTTGCTGATATCCATCCCTGTCTCTTTTTTGATCAGATTGTGGATCTTGCCGCCGTCAAATCCCTGCTGGATCTTAATGTGGGCATAAGTGTTTTCTTTCGCGCTGATGGCATGCCCTTCCCGTATTCTGGTCCAGGCCGTCAGCAAATATAAAAACATGGCACAAAATCCATTGTCGGAAATTTTCACCTGAGCGCTGTCCTGCAGGGCCTGAATCACAGTCAGTATCTGCTCCCGCCACATTTCCAGAGTCTTCCGAAACGAATTCATCTGGTATTTTTCCATAGACTGCTCTGCCTGCACGAACCTTGCGCTGATCAGTGTCTGCTGATTCGTCGAAGTCTCCAGCATTTCCCTCAGTATCATCACACATCCTCTTCGGATATTGTTTTCTGTATCTCTCACGCAGATTCCTACATGCGGCTTGGACACCATCTGGATTCCATTCTTTTGCATCCAGCTCCGCACTTTTTTCAGGTCATTGGAAACAGTGGCCGGACTCACATCCAGCTGCTCTGCAATTTCTACAATGCTGGTGGTTGGCCGTTCAGCCAAAAGCCATCCTGTTATGGCCCTGACTCTTTCTTTTGAAGACATCACATATCCATCGCTGCCCGTTTTCTTCAAAAGGGTTTCAATCTTTCCTTCGGGATCTTTTAACAGCACACCGACTCCCGCAACTCTTACTGTCGGATCTAAAGAATATTCTTTCAGCCACTGGTCGATAACATCCAAATCGCTCCGGACTGTACGAGAGCTGACAGATAACTTCTGGGCCAGCCACCCTATTGTTACAGGTGTCTGTGAATGGATCAGCATGTCGATTATCTGCTCGCACCGTTCATAAAGCATTCGTATTCCCTCACTTCAGTTTTCTCAAAAATATCTAGTCTCATGTTCTCTGCATCTGAAAGAACGTTTTCTTCCGAATCAATCCGATTCAATCCAGTCTTATACGCCCAGTCTGCGATAAGCTCTTTTATCTCTTCCTCCCCATTTTTCATTTTATAGCTCACCCACAGAGTTCCGCCTTGAGCAAGGCAAGAAACCGCCTCCCCTAAGACGGCTTCCTTATCTTTTATATACGGAACTACCATAAAAAGACACACCATGTCATACTGCCCTTTTACCAATTCCGCCCTGTTCCAGAAATAAGAAAGATTTTCTCTTTCAAAATATTCCCTAGCAAACTGGATCCTTTCTCTGTCCGGATCATACCCTGTCACCTCTCGGGCCCACGCTGCCGTCCACCAGCTCCCCCAGCCGTAGCCGCAGCCATAATCCAGAACTCTTTTATCCTCTGCACATTCTCCCGCCCTCTCATAGCAGGAAAACATAACGGATAGAAAAGGATCCTCCCTGATCGTTCTGATAATCTCCTCTGAACCCCTTTCCATCCTTTTTCCACCTCATTTCAAACGGGCAGGCCCCAATCCTTTCACGGCGCCTGCCCATCTATTTTCATGTCAAAGTTTAAACAGAGACAGAACTCTGGCGATCAGATAGCCAATCGTATTAAAGTCCATTGCCTCATATGCACCGCCTGTGGCGATCAAATGCCCTGTCAGCGGGAATGTCAGCGCCACAGCAAACTGCAGGATAAATCCTGTAATAAACGCGCTGAAGATACAGTTCTTCATTCCTCCGTGGGCATTCCCATAAACTCCTACCAAAGCACCTTCAAAGAAATTGATCTGAACTCCAGGAACAACTACCGGAGAAAATCCAGTTAAGGCCATCACTAAGGTTGCTACGATAGAGCCTAACAGACTGAACACGAAGCCTAACATAACCGCTGTTCCCGCATACGGGAATACTGTCGGATAATCCAGACCTAAAATTGCATTTGGAAGCAGCTTTTCAGCAACACCCGAGAAAGCGGGGATCAGCTCTGCCAGCATCATTCGAACGCCGTAAAGGATAACAGCAATACCGCCGCCGAACGTCAGAGACTGTATAATGATATACAGAACCCACGGTGTATCTCCCGACAGGCCAGCTACAACGGACGGGCCAGCTACTATGGTAAAAACAATATTCATAACCAGCATCGCCATGCAGGTGGCAATTACGCTGTCCTTTAACCAGTTGAGAGACTCCGGAAGTTCCAGGTCTTCAGTAGATCTTCCTCCCTTTTTGAAAAGCCGGCCAGATTCCCCTGCAATTACAAGGGCAATAGAGCTCGGAACAAAGTTTGCGTGCTCTGTGGTAATTGGCTTTAAGTAGTGTGCAGAAATAGTGGTTGCGATCCAGTAGTAAATACCGGAAATAATGCCGCCGATGGCAATAACCGCCGCCGGAGAGTACCCAAAGCCTGCCATAATACTAGCCATAAATCCAGCCCAGAATAACTGCAGATGAACCGTAAGCGCCAGGTTTTTCCATTTTGTCACTCTTGCCAAAATTATATTGATGATAAATCCTACGATAAAGATCAGCGCCGCCTGCGTGCCGTATTCCGCCATCGACTCGGCATAAACTACCCAATACAGAGGCAGTACCCCATCTACCCCTAATCCGCTCTGAACCAATGTAGTCAAAAGCGTAATGGGCGGTCCGATGATTTCTGTACCCGCTGTCAAGACCAGATACCCCATCATGGTCTTGGTGGTTCCCATCACAATGTCACTAAAACTCTTCTTCAAGAAGATCAGACCGATACAGGCTGCGATTCCAAGCATGACTGTTGCATTTCCCAATACATTGGTGATAAAGTCAATAGCAAAGTTCATAAGCTCCCCCTTTCATTTGTATTCATACCTTCTCTTATCTCATCATAATTTCCAAGCTGCCGTCGGCGTCTGCGTCGCCCAGATTCCTCCGTCAAGGCCGATGGTCTGTCCGGTAATATAGCTTGCCTCCTCTGAGCAGAAGAAGCTGACCAGATTAAACGCATCGTCTGTCTCCCCAAAGCGGCGCAGCGGAATCTGAGACAGCTTGCTCTCCGCCCGATGTTTAATAACATCCTCTGCCATAGGCGTATTCAGCACGCCTGGAGCATAGCAGTTTACACGAATATTATACGGCGCCAGTTCTGCTGCCCATACTCTTGTCAGGATAATCATCCCCGCCTTAGCCGCCCCATAGGCACCTGACCCAGTGTTAGGGAATGTAGCCAAAATAGAAGCTACATTGATGATATTGCCGCCATTTTCTTTCATATACGGCACCGCAGCGCGGGTACAGTACATCGGTCCCATCAGGTTCACGCCGATCATCAGCTGGATGTGATCATCAGAAGAAGTCTCTATCATTCCTTTATGGAGAACACCTGCATTGTTAATCAAAATATTGATCTTTCCAAATTTTCTTCCAATGTCCTCTATCGCGGCAGTCACCTGACTGCTGTTGCTGACATCCACCGTATACGTCACAAAGCGGTCCTTCTGCGGCTTTACTTCCTCTACAACCTTTTCCAGGTTTGCCCCATTGAGATCCAGCAGGCACACAATTGCGCCTTCTTCATAAAAACGCGTTGCCAGCTTTTTGCCTGCCCCCTGCCCGGCGCCGGTGATCACTGCTACCTGATCCTGAAATTTTCCCATATCTATCCTCCTGTCTGATCGTCTCCAGCCTGCATCTCCTTATAAGAGCCCGTTGGCCTCACAGTATTCCTTCAGCTTATCTTTAATCTCCTGTTTATTTACAAAACTGGTGAGCTGTATAATCGGCTTATCAATATCCCGCACAAGATATGCCAACTCTTTTCCAATCAATACCAGATCCGCAGACCTCGCCGCACCCTTTCCGGTTGTACTGTCACTGACCTCCAGCTTTGCAGGTACGCCCAATTCTTTTAAGGCTTTCTCAGCGTTCATCTTTAAGATTACGCTGCTTCCCATTCCGCATCCACAAATCGCAACAATATTCAACATTAGTCGTCCACCTCCACGTTATTAAAAATCTCTGCAATCGCTGCTTTGCTCTCACATGCGGCAATCCGCCCCATCATGCTCTCATCCTCAAAGACCGTAGCTATTGTCTGCACAATCTTTAAATGGAGATCATCATTGCTCCCTGCTAATCCGATAAGGAGATATACCGGGTCGTTGCTTTCGTTGCCGAACTCAACAGGATTGGACAGAGTTATGATACTGATCCCGCTTTTCAGGACGCCGTTGGAGCTTCTCGCATGGGGCATTGCCAGCCCCGGGGCCACCACAATATACGGCCCCAGGGTTTCCACCGTGTGGATCATGGCATCCACATACTCTTCCTTCACATAACCATTGTGTACCAAAATAGCGCCTGATTTCCTGACCGCTTCCTGCCAGTTCGCTGCCGGGACATGCAGCTCAATATCCTTTACGCTCACCAGCTCACTCATCTGATCCTCCGCCCTTCTTACAGGCCATTAATAATTTCTTCTCCCGCGCTGGCTCCGATCCTCGTAGCCCCTGCTTCAATCATAGCCAAGGCATCTGCTGTTGTTCTGATACCTCCTGCCGCCTTTACGCCAGTTTCCTTTTTCACAGAACGGCGAATCAGCTTAACATCGTCTACAGAAGTGGATCTGGGGAGCATTGCTGAAAATCCGGTTGAAGTCTTTACAATGTCTACTCCGTGTTTCTCTGCCAGCTCGCAGGCTTTTACAATCTGTTCCTCCGTCAGAAGAGGAGTCTCAATAATCAGTTTCACAATTGCTCCCTTGTCGTGGCTGGCTTTTACAACGCCTTCCAGCTCCTCATCCACAACATCATATTTTTCAGATTTCAGAGCGGAAACATTCATCACCAGGTCGATCTCCTCAGCACCTTTTGCCAGTGCATCTTCTGTTTCAAAGATTTTTACATCCGGCCGGTCGAACCCCAGCGGGAAACTGATCACTGTGCATACCTTTGTGTCAGAGCCTTTCAGAACCTTGGCTGCTGTCTCGATCATATTCGGCAGGATGCAGACACTGGCAAAGTGATTCTCTTTTGCCTTCTGGCAAAATTCTGTAATAAATTCCTCTGTCATTCCTGGTTTCAGGTTAGTCTGATCAATGTAACGTGCTAACTCATTCTTATTCATGTCTTAATCCTCCCTCTTTATTCATCAAAACTGTCCACGATCTTAAACGAAGAGCTGGTGGCGATCCGGTCTGCCCCTGCTTTTACCATGGCAATGGCATCTTCCTTTGTTCTCACGCCGCCGGAGGCCATAACCTTAATCTCATCGTGGTAGCGATTCTTGATCAGGCTCACCTGATCGAGAGAAGTGACAAATCCATATCCTGTATTTGTCTTTAAGTAGGGGATTCCCAGATCCAGAGCAATCTCTGCCGCCCTAAGCTGCTCGTCCTCAGATAAAAGGCTGGCAAAATAGATCATCTTTAAAATTTTCCCATCCATAATGTCCACAAATGGCTTCAGCTCTTCCTTTACATAATCGTACTTGCCTGACTTAAAAGCACTGACATCCATAGACACATCCAGCTCATCTGCCCCATCCCGCAGAGCCTGCTTTGCCTGGTACAGCTTCGCTTCATGGGTCATTCCTCCCAGAGGGTAGGCGATAACGGTTACCAGCTGTTTTCCAGCATCATGGAGAATCTCCGCATTCCCCTTAATAAAATATGGTTCCGTCAAAGTTGTTGCAAAGTTGTAATTCAATGTTTTTCTCACAAAATCTTCTACCTGCTGAAGAGTCGGCGCAGGTGTCGCCCCCAAAGAAGCGTCAATGATTCTCTCAACATCGTTCCGTTTTACATCCATGCTTTTATCCTCCTTTATGCAATGTTTCCCTGCTGATTTCATTTTACGGCCACGCATGTTGAAACTCAATTTGAAATATCCCCGCGCAATTGTGGAACTTTTATAATTGTTTCACTGTTTTTTCCTGCTAAATTATATAGATATTACATGTTTTCTCTCTTTCAGTCCATATATCGTTGTGCATTTTGCCTTTCCGGACATAAAAAAAGAGGACTCCTCCACGGAACATCCTCCTTCATAAAATCATATTTCACCTTTGTTATACTTTCTCCCCCATAAACTGCACTGTCACTGCAACCCCAGAATCGCAGGAAACCGTTCTGAAATCCGAAATTTGATCTCCCTCTGCCCCGTCAAATCTTGCCCACAGTACAATATCTCTCCCCAGTTCAATATCCGCAGGCTCTGACAGCCTGTATTCTGTCCAGCTTCCCGCAGCCTGAAAACCGCCTGGTAAATCACAGATGACTTCTGCATTTCCGCTGCCGTCAATGTCAAAAACGGCACAGCTATCTTCCGAAATCTTGACAGCAATTTTCTCTTTCGGAGTCCCCGCACGGCCTGCAGAACTCCCCGCAGTCTGCCAATTTCCATCCTCACAGACCCAAATGCCAATGATCTTTGACTCTACCGTCCTGTCAACAGTATAATCAAAGAGCATCGCCTCATCTTGAAAAATTTCCAGAATTTCCCGGGTTTCCTGCGAAAACTCTTCCGGGCGGATTGTCATGCTGTCACCGCCAGAGCTTACTCTTATTATTACAATCATCAGGACAAGCAAAATGATGGGCAGTATCACTCTCTTCATCTCTGTCTGTACCCCGCTTTTCCAATTTTCGTTGTCCTTCTCCAGTGTATCATATTCCCCCCGCTCTGGCAAGCCAGAGATTGGCAGCAGTTATATCAGACGGCAAAAGCCCCAATGCCGCGTTGTCCCGAAGCAGAGAAGCGGCATTGAGGCTTTTATTTTCTGACAGACTCCTAGGAAAAGCTGTCACATTTTTAATTGTCTGTCAACGGCTTTACAAAACGCTCAAACCAGATATAAGCCACCTCTTTCCCCGGCTCAGCCGTCAAAGAATGATCAAGGCCAGCCGGCACAAAGCTCCAGTCCCCTGCGTGATGCGCCACATGCTCATTCTCAACTGTCAAGGTGAAATCAGCATTGTCCAGCCCGTAATTCCACTGGTCAACAGCCGGGTGTCCTTTTTCTACCGTCCCTTCTCCTACCGCCTTTACCACGCCCATCAGGTTCCTGCCGATCTCACCTCTGTAAAGCACCTGCCAGCTCCTGGTATGGGGGCCTTTGCAGTCCTGAGTGTACTCTCGGCACTCGGAGAAAGAAGCAAAGAAGGGAAGTGTCGTGTGGCAGGCATCCTGGGCCTTCTTGTCTTCCTCACTCATATCCATCACCAGGCACAAAAATTCCATATCTGTGGCTGCATGAATAGCAAAGTCACTGTTGTCAAAATCAGCAACAAAGAAGGACAATTCCGTAATATTGCGAGCCCAATTCGGCGTTGTTACATATCCCGTTCCGCTGGTAAAGCAATATACAGCACTTTTATCTGCATATTTTTCCGGGGAAACCGTATAGCCCGCTTTCAAATAGCATTTATAGTTGTATACCCCTGGGAAACTGCCTGGAAGCAGTTCTGTTTTCGCAAACCCATCCACAAATTCTGCCTTCATGTCTTCTTTTCTTACAATCGCAATCGCCATTTTTCTTCTCCTTTGTTATATAATTATTGTCTTTCCATTGCTAACCGTCTCATAAACTGCGGAAATGCCTCGACCTCCTGCATATCGCACTGAAGCGCTTCCAGCTCTTTTCGCCATGCGCTCTCCCACTCTAGCGAATAATATCCCTGATAGTCAGCCAGATAAAGCAAGCTCATGATCTGCCGTATGGGAATGATCCCCTCTCCTATTCTGGTATATTTCCAAATCAGCCGGACAGGATCTCCCCAGGGAAGGCCATCTTTAATATGGACATGCACAATCTTCGGTCCCAGATATCTCATCGTCTCCTCGATGGACTCTCCTTGTTCCAGAGGATGCATAATATCCCAAATTACCTTTGTATGTTCTAACGGCGTTTCTTTATACAATTCATTCAGCGCTTTTCCTGTTGCAAACTCATTGTGAGTTTCCACCCATATCTCCTTGCCGCAGTTTCCGGCCACTCTGTCTGCCTCTTCCATCCAACGGATGATGCCTTCCCTGTCAAGGCGCGGAACCGGTGTGTCGGCTCTCAGCCGGATATTTCCCAGCATAATCCGAACCCCCTCTGCATGCAGCAGCTCAGCAATCTCCAGCAGCCGAACCAATTCTTCCAAGTCTTTCTTATGGTACTCATTGAGAACAATCCCGCTCCCCAAATCACTGACACGCAAGCCGCTCTCCGCAATCTCCCGGGCTGCAGCCCTATAGCTGCCATCCGAAAGGGAGCGGTCAGACCAGCCGTGGTAGTCCATCCTGATCTCAACCGCATCGTACCCTGCTCCCTTGCAGCACTTTAGAGTATTCTCTAAACTCCAGTCCTTAAACGGCAATGTACTGATCGCCAGCTTCATAATGTCTCTCCCTCTACTGCACGCTCATGCGAACCGCGTACTCATATGGAATGGCATCCCGGTATGGTCTTCCAGCATAAATATTTTCCACATCCTGAATCAATCTCAGCGTCACCTGCTCCCGCATATCAAATGTAGGCCCTGCCATATGAGGGAAGAGCATAACGCCAGGCATGGTCCGAAGCTCATCTTCTCTCGGCAGCGGCTCATCATGGTAGACATCGATGACAGCCCGGAAACGGCCGGTAGCCAATTCCCGGTACAGAGCGTCCTTCTCCACCAACTGCCCTCTTGCAGTATTCACAAACAGAGCTCCCGGCTTAATTTTCTTCATAAGTTCTTCGCCGATCATCCCCTCGGTGTCTTTATTCCAGGCCGCATGGAGAGATATGACATCACACTCAGAAAAAATTTTGTCCAGTGATGCTCTCTTAGCTCCAAATCTGCGAGCCTCCTCCTCGGTTATATATCGGGAAGCAATGTATAAATCCGGCTCAAACCAGGACAGAAGCTGCATATAATACCGGGAAATCGCCCCGAAACCAACGATCCCGACCTTCTTCCCGATCAAGCCATGATTCCATCCATTTTCCAATCTCCATCCGCCGCTGCGCATGGACGCAAGAAATTCATCATTCCGCCTCAGTGACATCAGCGTATAACACAGGCAGCCCTCTGCCACACTTTTGGCAAAAATATCATTTCCGCTCAGGACAATAATGCCCCGGTCATATTCTTCTTTTGAGACATAGCTGGCCACGGATCCCCCCGTATGCGCGTGAATCTTCAGGCGGTCTGCATGCTGCAGGACATCCCTGTCCACAGCCGGTGTCCCCCACCCGGAAAACAGAACATCGACATCCCCAATGTTGTCTATCAGTTCCTGTTTTGTAAAGCTCTGCCGGCCAGTTTTATTGTAGATAACTGTCCCCATTGCCTCCAGCTTTTGAATCGTGCGAGGTGTAAAGAAGCTGTCTTTCACCTGCCCGTCTCCCACGGATACCAAGATTTTCATATTGTACCTCTCACCATATTTCTAATTTTGAACCCAATACAGCCAAAACCGCCTGTGTAAAGAAAAAGTCGCTGTAAACCAGATATCGGTTGCGCCCCTCTTTTTCTTTATAGTTGACGGAGCCGAAATAGAGAATTCCGTCCGTCTCCTGATCCCATCTGCAGAAATGGCGCTCCATCTCTTTCAGCAGGCACAGGGCAGCTTTTTGATAAACAGTTCCTTCCTCCTGAGGCAGCTCTTCCGCCAGCTCCAACAGGCCGCAGGCCGCGATAGCACCTGCAGACGCATCGTATATCACCGGTTCTTTCGGACTTCGGAAGTCGCACCTTGGCAGCCAATCCTGCCACACATTAGAAATAAAATAATTTGCCGCCCGCTTGGATGTATCTAGGTATTCCTCCTGTCTGGTATGCTTATAGCTGATCAGAAATCCGTATAGGGCCCACGCCTGCCCCCTGCTCCATGAGCTGCCTCTGCAGTACCCCTGCCCTCCGTCTTCTCCCAGCTCTTCTCCTGTCTCAGGATCATAAATCACAATGTGTTTTGCACTCCCGTCCGGGCGCATGTGGTGCCTCATCGTTTTATCCGCGTGAGCTCTGGCGACACGCGCAAAGCGCGCGTCGCCCATCTCCTTGGCTGCCCAGTAGAGAATCGAGAGATTCATCATAGTGTCAATAATCGCCCAGCCCGATGTATCTTCATCCGGATAATCATTCCAGGCCCGGATATATCCGCCGGCCAAATTAAATCGGCTCATCAGCAGCACCGCTGCATACAGAGCCCGCAGGCGGGACTGTTCATTCCCTGTAATCTTATAATTCAGCCCCGCTGACAGCTGCCACAAGAAACCGACATCGTGATGCAGGCGGGGATATTGGGCAAATGCGCCATCCAGCATCCTCTCCCCTTCCTCAGCAGCAGTCCGGTATAAGCCTTTATTTGTCCTGTCATACAGCAGCCACAGCAGACCTTCCCAAAAGCCATTGGTCCACCAGCAAATATTTTTTTCCGCCATATTCTCAAATCTGCCATTTTCTGTGCGGTAGGGAATCATTCCAGCCGAGCGCTGAACTGTGGCTTCCATCTTCTTTTCAATCTTTTGGAATACCTCATCCGCCCATCGTCTCTCTGTCTCATCAAATATCAGCATATTCTCTCCCTCGCAAATTACTTTCCAATCAAGCGGTCATAGGCATTTTGGTACGCCTGTACGATTTCATCCATACCCATATCACTTAATGTCTGCATATACCCGTCAAATTCACTGTCAATATTCGTTCCGTCAAAGGTCCATTTCTGAAGCTGTTCCAGCATATAAGAACGGCAGGCAGGATACTTAGATACTATCAGGTCATTCTCCTCTGTCGTAAAGCTCAAAGCAGGCACTTTGGGGTATTTTTTGCCCACAACTCCGCTTTCTTTATAAGCCTCCATCAGCTTGCTGCCTTCTTCATCCATGGCAAACGACTCATAAGAATCATCATGCAGATATGCGATATCTTCAATCATTCCGCCCATCTTCATAATCTGCCCGTTGATGGCTTCTGTAGAATTTAAAATATCATCCGTATAAACCGGTTTTCCATCTACCATATTGTACGTGACGCCCTCCACACCATAGGTGGAAAGCCTTCTTCCCGCCTCAGTAAACCAGAAATTCATGTACTTCATACTTTCCTCTGGATGCTCATTGTCAACAGAAATTGCCCAGCCGGAGCCCGTCAGTCGGTCTCTAGAAGAGGCTTCCCACTGATCGCCATTGATATCTGCCGGCGGCAGCATTCCTACCAAATGGAATCCCGGAACCGTTTCTGCCATCGATTTATTGTATCCGCTGGTAGACGCCACCCAGTCGTGTGTCACACCGCCGTTATTTTCCGAAAACAGCATCTCGCGAACATTGGAATCCCTCGTAAAAATTTCAGGATCGATCAGCCCCTCTGCATACCATTGGCTGATATTTTTTATTGCCTCTTTGTACTCCTGGGAATATGTGCCGATAGAAACCGTTCCATCATCGTCCACATGCCAGTAATCACTGACACCGAACAGAGCCAGCAATGGTGTCATACGGTTATCCAAACTTGACTGTCTCATAAAAAATCCAATCTCGTCCTTAACCCCATTTCCATTGGCATCATTTTCTACAAAGGCCGTCAGCACATCATGGAGTTCATCCACTGTAGTCGGCACTTCCATTCCCACTGCATCCAGCCAATCCTGGCGAATGAACCACGCTTCCGAAATCTGGCTTTCATAGATAAACGGGATTTGATAAATATTTCCATCTTCTGCTGTAATCGCCCCTTTAATATCTGGATTTTCATCCAAAATGGCTTTGATATCCGGAGCATACTCCTCAATCAGATCATTCAGCGGGATAAACGCTCCTTCTACACCATATTTATTAATGTCCGTCCTCTGACCTCCAACCAGATCCGGCAGTGTCTTTCCGGTAATCATCAGATTAAAAGCCTGAGCAGAATCCGTGTCCATTTCGGACGCAACCCCCTTCAGGGTAATGTTAGTAAAGCGTGCCGCTTCTTTAGGAATGATCATACTGTCATTCAGCACAATCGTATCGTTCCAATGAATATGGGCGGTCAGCGTAAGCGGGGTATCAGAGCAGCTGTATTTGCCTCCCTCTGCCAACTCCGCCGTCTCTGCCGCTGCCGTTGCAGCTGTCGTCTCCCCTCCCGCTTCTGACGAAGACGCAGCCGCTCCGCCTCCGCCGCAGGCACACAGGCTGCCTGCCATAACCAAACACAGTACACTCGCCAGCCATCTCTTTTGTTTCATATTCCTTCTCCTCTCCTTCATATATACAGGTTGCAAGTTACCCTTTTACTGCACCCACAGTAAGCCCTTTTACAAAATATTTCTGAACGAACGGATAAACCAGTATGATCGGGATAATAGATACCACGATAATCGCGTAAACCAGGGTTTCTCTGGTAAAGTCAAATCCGGCGGAAGAATCCAGCGCTGACATCATCTGATTTTCAACGATAATTTTTTTCAGCAAGACCTGAAGCGGAGCCTTTTTAATATCTTTCAGCAAAATCATAGACCAGAAATAACCGTTCCAGCGGTTAACCGCACAGTACAAAGCAATTGTTGCAAACATCGGCTTAGAAAGAGGAACCATGATCTTTGTAAAGATCCCGAAATTGCCCAGCCCATCAAGCCGCGCCACTTCCTCCAGCTCCACAGGAATCCCTTCAAAATATGTTCGCATAATAATGATATAAAAAGCATTGCATGCAAATCCCAGCAAAATTCCGATGCGGGTATCCAGTAAATTCAGAGAATCCATATTGAGATAGATTGGTATAATCCCTGCTTTAAACCACAGCGTCAAGGAAATCAGAAAGCCAAATACCCTGCGCCCCTTCAGCCGCGTCCTTGAAAGGGCGTACGCCCCCATGCTCATCACAATAACGCTGATCCCCGCCCCGAACACGGTGTAAAAAATCGTATTGCCGTAGGACAGAAAGAAATTCGCAATAGAAGGAATCCGCTTATACGCCTCCAGCGTAACGCCAATTGGCCAAAAAATTACATTTCCCCGGATCACATCGCTTCCATTGCTGACAGAAGCGATCAGTGTATAGTAAAACGGATACAGGGTACACAGCAGAATCACCGCCATCAAACAATAATTGAATCCATCAAACAGCTTACTCCCATTAATCTTTTTCTCTTTTCTTTTCATACGCAATCACCACAAACTCGTCTCCGTTATTTTTTTGCTGACTTTGTTCGCCAAAATAACAAGGATAAACGAAATTACTGAATTCAGCAGCCCGATCGCTGTCGCATAATCATAGCGGCCCTCCAAAATTCCAGACCGGTACACATACGTATTGATGACATCCGCCGTCTCGTAAATACTCGGATTGTACAGCAGAATAATCATCTCATATCCAACATCAAGGATACTTCCCAACTGTACCAGCAGCATAACCATAATCGTCGGCAAAAGGCCCGGCAATGTAATATGCAGCGCCTGCTGCAGTCGATTCGCCCCATCTACTTTTGCTGCCTCATAAAGATCATCCGGAATAGAGGTGAGAGCAGCAATATAAACGATGGAATTATAACCAATGGTCTGCCATATATTTACAATTACGTAAATTGGCACAAACAGCTCTGGCTTTGACAAAAAGTAAACCGGCTCAAAGCCCAAGCTCTTTAAAACCGCGTTTACAATCCCGCTGGTTGGAGATAAAAAACTTGTCACCATACTGCATACAACAACAAGGGAGATAAAATGCGGAATATAGCTGACTGTCTGCACCAGCTTTCTGAACTTTGCATTTTTTATCTCGTTGAGCAGCAGCGCAAGGATAATCGGAGCTGGAAATCCAAATATTAACATACTCAAACTGATCGTCACTGTATTGCGGATTGTCCTCCAGGCGAAGGCACTGTGAAAGAACTCATAAAAATACTCCAGCCCCACCCATTCGCTCTCCCAGATTCCTTTATATGGACTGTAATCTTTAAACGCGATAACCAAACTCGTCAGCGGTTTATAAGAAAAGACCAAAATCAAAAGCATCATAGGACACAGCATTAAATACAGGTCAAAATCCTTCCACCACTTTCGTTTCTGCGGTGTTCTGCAAGTCTGTTTACCAGGTTCCATAAGCATCCCTCCTCACAGCCGCAGTATAACCCATTTTATTCTCTTACTTCAATCGCTATATTTTATTGTGCATTTTGCACAGTATTTCTCCCTTTATTTCCATATTTTATTGTTTTTTTACAATTCTCCAATTCTTTTAAAGCGCTAATCGCAAAAAATGATTAAAAAAATAGCCATTTCCCCGTCTTTAAAAACGAAAAAATTAGCTATTTTTTATAAATATTATGTTTCATTCGTCTCTGTTTTCAGCATATTAACGTACTGCTTCGGTGTTGTGCCGCTATACTTCTTAAAGATTCGAATAAAGGTATTAACATTAGAAATACCGATCTGAGCCGCGACCTCACTTATTTTGATCTTCGGATTCTCCTGCATAAGTTCCAAGGCCCTCACATACCGCTGATAAGATAGGTATTCTTTAAAATTATTATCCATCTTATTCTTGAATACAACACTCATGTAGTGAAATGAAAGTCCAAAATGTTCGGCCACATCATATAGCGAAATATCCTCCGACAAATGCTGCAAAATATATTCTTCAAGCCGTTCCCGCAGATCATCCGGCGGATGAGCCGCCTTTCCTTTTCCTTTTCCCTGCCCCTTCTCCACTGCAGTTTTCTGAAAATCTTCAGAAATCGCATCCAGCCTTCTCTTCAACTCCTCATTTTGGCTCTTCATACTTCTGACCTTATTTGCAATTCTGACAATCTCATTCTCGCTGGTATTGTCTGCCGTTTCCGATGCCTCAAACACTACATGGGTCAGTTCCTCAATGGGCTGATATACCTTCTGTGATATCTGCTGCGTGACAAAATAGACAATCCCATAAATAGGAACCAGCGCACATAAAAGCGCCAGTGCAATCCCCAATACCATTTCCATATAATTGCGCCGTACAACGCCGCAATAGACAACATCGAAATATTGGGACATCTGCAGCCGATATTCCAAATGATTTTCTGTATACTTCTTCATTATCCCGCGTGTCAAACTGCTGCTCTCATCCAAAATCCCTTCCGGCAGCTCCTGATGCCGCAGATCCTGCACCTTATCATCCCGGCTCCAAAAATACACCTCAATATCCTCATTATAGCTGGGGACATCTACCATACTGAATGGAATATACAAAAGGAGGTATACTTTTTCATTTAGATAATTCTTTGCTGTTATATAGAAAATATTTTTATCTGTAAAAATAATACTGTCCTTCGCATCCGTATAGGCCAATAGATGTACTGCTTTCTCATACTGCTGTTCTGTCAGGCCCCAGTCCCTCAAAAGGTATCTCAACTTTGTAGAATTTGTATCTGTCACCACCAGCTCTTCGTCCTCCCGCTTCACCGCAAACGCAAAACCATTGCGGCGGTACGGTACCGCAAATTCCCTCAGCTTTTGCTGCAACTGCGTCATCTTCTGGTAATAAGAATCTTCCCCTGAGAGGGCAAACAGATCTAAACAATTCATCTCCTTCAGGTTTCCGGCCGCCGCAAAAAAATCCTCGTATACCTGTTCATATTTTTCTACATACTCTTCAAAAAGTGCGTTATAGCTCTCCTCCGCCTTTTGAATGCGATTGTATTGAATGTAGATAAAAAATACAAGTGCCGTAATAATCACTGTAGCATAGATCACTAAAGAATATGTATAGATCATCTTTCGCAGATATTGCCTAGATTCATTCTTTTGTGTCTTTCCCCTTAAAGTTTGAAGCACATTCCCTTCATCCGCGTTAATCGTATCTATCTCCCCTCCCCGTATAAACAAAATTTCTCACGCCCCAGCCTGCTAACATAGAAATTTTCAATGGATTCCCATTCTGTACAAAAATATTTTACAATCTACACTTCAAAAAATCAATATAAGCATAACAACTCGCAAAAACGGTCGATTGTTTCATTTCAAAAAAATGCAATGCCAAGTTTTAGATCCATTGTACAAAAAAAGAACCCCAGAAACCTTATCAATCAAGGCTTCTGAGGGTTCTCAGCTAGAGGCGACAACCAGATTTGAACTAGTCATTGCCTAAAAACTTAAAGAAATGGAGGGACGTGCATACTGATCTATATTTGCGCAAACACCTACGCAAACCATTAGAAAGTCCCAGTTACAAAAATTTTTACTGTATCACTGCCGATTTTTCTATGATATTTGCCGCTTGATTTAACATTACGCTAAAATCATCTTTCTTCCTAGATGGCTTTCTGTTACAATCACATAGGAAGAAAACTCCCTTGAAAATATTCGGATTAAATTATACGCTTTCGCTGATTCCTGTATCTCATCAATCAGGATCACCGTTTCCTCTGTGTCCTGAAACTCTAGTGCAAACAACGCCACTGCTTTATAAAGTGTATCTTCGTCAACTGACATGCCAAGTTCCCAGTATTCTGCCTGCTCCAGACATTTCAGGAACTGCTCTCCTATCAGCTCTGCCATATTAATATAAATGACACATAAAAAATTTCCCCGTGCAAATTTTTTTAGATATATGTTTTTCCTACTTGCCGTACTCCGAATACCTCCAGAACCAGTCCCGTATGGCCATTTTTCCACTGCACAAGTTTTTGATATATGTCTCTCTTAAACTCCATGGCAGTTACCCCTATTTTTTTATATGGTTCAATCGCCAGCATAATCCCTCATGTTTCTATTCTAATATGGCTTAGTTACAGAACCAATCCTAAATTCGTTTTTAGAGGCTTAACTTCTCGTATCCTATTTCAAAGACCTGTTGCCTATTCGGCAACAGGTCTTTTACAATAATCAAACGGAACCCTTCCGGCTAAATAAATCGGTACCGTAATCATCCGGTCTGCTCTTCCTCCATACGTATTTCCCTTCAGAAAATATATAGCTTCGACTTTACCGTCATTTAAGAGGGTCTTTGCGGTTTTTCCTTCGGCTTTCCCCGCCTTTACCTCTATTCCGTAATCTTTATCATTGATCAGACTGCTCACAAAGAAATCAATTTCCCCTTTTTTATACGTTCCGAACATTGGCGCTGTACCCGCAATCTCCATCCGATAGGTCCGTTTCAGCAAATCTAAATAAACGAAATTTTCATTGATATATCCTTCCGCGGACGCCCCACGGACGCCTCCCTTTTTTAGGAAGTACCGTGAAACTCCCAAATCTCTGAAATACATTCGGGCGTTGGGCCTGGTATCTAAGGGATTGCATTCAATCGCTTTTCCGCAGAATCCAATAATATCTGAGCGATAAAGCCATGCTGTCGCGTAATGAATGCTCTGTTTGGTTGCTCGATTGCTTTCTTCCTTATAGATTAATTCTGATAATTCTTCTATCAAGTCGCCGGTCCCTGCTTTTTCCCGAACGGACAGCTGTGCAATCGACGGGAACAACTGCTCGAACAGGTTCATGCTCAGTACATTGGAAAAATAGCGGGAAGATTCTTCTATAAAGATTCGGATTACCTGATAAAGCACCTGTTCACAATCAGCCACTTCCTGATTGTCCAGATAACTATTCACTACATCCGGATATCCTCCGATAGTACAATAGATCTGGTACAGTCCTTTTAATTCATCATACCATTCATGGGGGCTTTCTCCATAAAGGTCAATCTCTTCATAAAGTTTCCGTTTTCCCAATGCACCTAGAAATTCTGCAAAGGATAAGGTATCCATGCGCAATTCCACTGTATCGCCGGCGGGCAGAAAATACTCCTTCTCCACCGTTTTTCCTAAATAACTTCCAGTCACGGCAAAATGGCATTGAAATTCCCGTGCGAACTGACGAATCAGCGAATACACTCTTGCTGACTCCTGAATCTCGTCAATTACTACCAAAGTAGTCTCCTCATCCGTAAATCGGGCATCAAACAGCCGCAGGGCCTGATGGACGGGCGCTTCCGGCCTGGGCTTTCCCGGCTCCCACTTCCCGGCCTGATCCAGACAAGCCAAAAATTCTTGTCCCGTCGTCTGTGCCATATTGATGTAAATATAAGTCACGTAATTTTCCCGGCCGAATTTATCCAGAATATAGGTTTTTCCAATCTGGCGTGCGCCTTTTAATTCAAGCACTCTTCCTTTGTTTTTCTGCTTCCACTGCAAAAGATCCATGTAAATATCCCGCTGTAATTCCAATATCATGCCACCTCGCTTTCCTGCATTTCTATTCTAGCATAGACTGGTTAGAGAGACAATCCAAAATCTTCCACACAAATTTTACCCAGATTTACAGGCAGTAACCTCTACTTAAATCCCCCTGCCATCTCGTGTCCAGATAACAGGGGATTAAGTTATAATATCTACCCTTTTGGGCGGAATAAATATCATGCAGCTTATTTCCCTTTTTTCATGGCCTCATACTTCTTTTTCAAGTATTTAAACCTGTCTGCATGAATCCCTAACTTTTCCAGTACATATTTTCTCGTGATTTCCCCTTGCTTATAGCGAGAATAGTAAGATTCCCATTCTTCTGGGAATCCTTTGTCCGGAGGGCCGAACCTGACTCCGGCATTTTTCGCCGCTTCGATCCCTTCCCGTTGTCTTTTGCGTATGGTATTCCGCTCCTCCTCCGCAATGCTGGACAACACCTCTATCAAAATATTATTCACCATTTCCTGGATCCATTCTTGTCCGGCATCCAGCTGAACCATTGTGGTCGGAAGATCAATTACCTTCAATCGGATCCCATGTTCCTTAAACCACTGCAGTTCCTGTTTCATTTCCTGTTTGTTTCGGCTAAGCCGATCCAGTGACTTGATTACCAGAACATCTCCTCGCCGCAGCCCCAGGGCTCCCTTTAATGCCTGATACCCCGGGCGGTTGAAATCCTTTCCGCTCTGCTTATCTGTAACAATATTTTCTTCCGGAACATACTTTTTTAGCTCCACCAGCTGTCTTGCCAGACTTTGCTCTGCACTGCTTACCCTGGCGTAGCCCATAATTCTTGATTCTGACATTCTTCCGCTCACACTCCGTCCGTTCAAAGAGTCGCTTCTTTGGAGAAGGCTCTGGCCGGAAGCAGAAGATCGTTCTCCCTGCAGTAATAATACACCGTATCTGACAATACTTCTCCGTCTTCTACTTCCGTCCGGTTGATGGTTTGCACGATTTCCTCAAGCTCCTTCCCGCCCACTTCTCCATCGTCTGGCAGTACCAAAACTTCATGGATGCTGGAAGGCAGGATAAATAGATCCGATCTCATTGCATCCGCAAGTTCTTTTAATACTCCATCATACAGCATGGCCGATGCACCCAAATAACCTTCGCGATTTGTCAAAAGGATCAGCTTTCTCCCTAATCCTGTCTCTTCTTTTTCCCATGTCTGCCCAACCATTTTTGCCGCTTCCTGCAATACCTCTTCCAGTGGTCTTTTTACAGCTGGAAAACTTTGGATCATATTCTGTTCCGCCTCTGCAAGCATCTCTCTTATCGACACCCGCCATCGGCTCATTTGTTCCTGGTTGACTGGAACAAATCGGCTCTCGCTCCCTTCCTTCCAGTGCAGACCGCATACCAGGGCCATATCCCCGCAATTCAAAGCACACGCTGTCTTCAGCAGCATTTTATTTCTTTTTCGGTTTATAAGCCAAAATACCATCTGTCCCTTTGCCTCTTTCCAGCTCATTTTCTGTGTCTGTTCCATAATCAATTTGCATTGTTCCATTTTTTCTCTGTCCTTCCTTATTAAATGAAATAAGGGATG
Organism: uncultured Lachnospiraceae bacterium; assembly: GCA_944376125.1. Taxonomy (GTDB): domain Bacteria; phylum Bacillota; class Clostridia; order Lachnospirales; family Lachnospiraceae; genus UMGS1370. Next base: position 6,837 of record CALWBQ010000049.1, on the reverse strand, counting down.
CAGATCTTCTCCGCATCCCCTCTGTTTGTTCTGTAATCCTTTCTTTTCTGCTACAGAAACATCTTCTTTGCCAGCCGCATCCCATCTCGGAATGCCTCTCTATAGACCACACCACAGTCTCTCCATGACCATTTAATACAAGAATCCACCCATTTTTCCATTTTACGTTTTACCTCCGGCGGAGCTTTATCGATTAGATCAATCCCTACTTCTTTTCCCTCGGCCTCCTTTTGGTGGACAGGTGCCAAGATACGGTCAATTCGATATGTGATCGCCTCATCCAAAAATTCATCCAAGGTCGGGTGGGTTCCCTTTCTTTCTTTATTCCCCCTTTTGTTCCCCTGGTCTTCACCAGGAATCGAACCTAACATCTGTTCTGCCAACTCATAAAGCAGTTCTTCCAATTTTTTCTTCTGCTCCATATCACACACCTCCTTATGCCGCATTCCTGCTGCGAGACCGTTTTAAATCCCTCATAGCTTTCTGGTATATCTCATCCGTTATCTGTCCCGCTTCCTGTATATGGTACCGGTTCAGCACGGCTTCCAAAGCTACGCCGGTTCGCTTTAATTCCTGTTCCATTTTCTGTTCCTGCTCCCTGCTCAGGCCACTTTTGGCTGGATCGGCTGCCGCTCTACTTTTCTGAAATTCATACACTAACTGTCCTTCTGAATCTATCAGTTTCAGTTCACAGATAGTTCTCTCCTGGTCATACTGGATCTCCAATACCCGAAAGCATTCCCGGCAGCAGTATTTCCCATCCTTTTCCTGAATCCTCGTCTTCCGCGCCGGGATCCAGATAAATGGGGCTGTATATAATTCCCTGCCGATTCCCCAATTAAAGCATGCCCGCTTAAAACTGTCTGAAGCTCGTCCTTTCTCTTTCTCCGCGTTCCCAGGTGTTCCAACATCCTGTTTTCCGATCCACTGGCCTTTTTCTTTATCCCATACTTCTACGGTACAATACAGATCCCCGCCGATTTCCTGATGGCTCCTCTTCCACCCCAGCGGCCCAAAGGTTTCATCCAAAATCTTCTGGTCCACCCTGGCATCCTTGAACAGCAGCAATGCGACGCCTTTCTCACTTACCATAGAAATCCGACATTCAATCTCCTCCGCTGTCAGCATCCTGATTGCCCTCGTCTCTTTTTTACAGTCTTCCATATGTTTTCTCCTCTCTCAGGCCACTTTTACCGTTAATCTTCGCGAATGATTTACCTTCACATATTGCCGGTAAATCTCCGGCTGTTCTTCCTTTAGGCGCCCGGCATCCAGACGGGTAGTCTCCACGTTCATCCACGTCACCAGGTACTGGCTGCTCTTCGCCGATTCCCTGTCTTTTAAATATACTTTCAGTTCCTGTTCAATCTGCCGCTGTTCCTGCTCCAGCTCCTTAATTTTTTTCAGCAGCGCTTCCCTCCTTTCCAACCTTTTGTCAAAGCCCTCCAGACGGATAGCACTGCCAGATACTGCTTTGGGGTAGCACAGTCCTAATGCCTCGCCAAATGCCTTACTCCCATCTGGTTCCGGCATCTTACGTGGAAGGACATACCCTGTCCAGAAGGCTTCTTCTATTGCTCTAAGTTTTCTAATTAGATCATCATCCCAAACAATTTTCCGATATTGAAATCCTTTACCCAGGATGACCACTGCCAAATACCACTCTTTCTTTCCCGTCACTGCCATATAGTGAAGGCACTGGAGCAGATAGTGAGGCGGTATGGCCCCATCCTTCCAGGCATCTTCTTGGTAAGGACTGGCAGTCTTGCACTCCAGCCCTGCGTCATGTCCCACAATTAGCCGGTCCACATCCGCCAGCATGAAGGGATATTCCAAATGCCGGTACAGATACCGTGATCGCCTCGCCTTTAAACCTGTCGCCTCTGCAAACCTACGAGCCACATAGTCTTCCAAATCTCTGCCTTGACGCATCGGCTCATTGTCCCGATCCTCCGTCTCTTCTCGGATCTTATCTAAATATACCTGGATCGGGCTGGCATAGGGGTTCACCCCACAGACAGCCCCCGCATCAGATCCTCCAATTCCGGTTTTTCTCAATTTCAGCCATTCCTGCCGGTTCATCCCGGCTGTTGGTATTTTTATTGTTCCCATACGTTTTCATCCCCCTCTATTTTTTTAAAAGTTTAATGATAATTTCAATAATGATCCAAGGCACTTCGTTCTCCCTCCTTCTAATAATTCACGGCATAAAGAAAGAGCTATCCCGTATAGAACAGCTCTCTTGTTTAAAATCAACAGCAGCTTGTAAATCTTTCCTGACCAGGTTCATCCGATATCCAGTCTCTGATTCAGAACTTCCATTTCCGCTAGGCTTAAGAACCTGCCTTCCGCACCTATAATGATATGGTCTAACAATGGCAGTCCCAAAATCTTCCCTCTCTCCATCATCCTCAGAATTTGTTCCTTCTGGGTATCTGCTCCCATGATATTTCTCCCTTCTCCAATATATCACATGTAAACGCCTAAAGAACAGACGCTAAGTACTCGCAGCAATCAAAAATAGAGCAGAAGCACCTTTTAATTTCGTGCTCCTGCTCTGCATCGTTTTAATATTTTCCTGATCTCTCGCTTCCCTGTCAGGCTGCCCGAAGCAGTTGATAAGCCCGGTCAATCATCGCATTTCCCTCTACAGTCCTGGCAAACAGGTTTTCCCTGTAATTGGTGCTGGCTCTCAAAGGTCTTGCGTGAGTGGCAAAATCCGATATCGCATTGATAAACCGATAGCCGTTCTTTCCAACTTGCCTCAAATCCGGCGCTTCAAAGTACCTCATTTTTACATCCTCCTTCAGCTTCAGAAGATTTTTCTTCTGCTGATCCGTTGCCCCATCTGCCAAAGGAAACAAAGCATTGATATACTCATAAACTTTCCGGTCCGACAGACGAATCTGCTGCAGCTCATCCACTGCCTTTCCCAGTTCCCCCATATAGCGGTTCGCATACAGCAGCGAGTTTCGGGCATCCTTCATCTTCCCCTGAATATCTCCTGTATGGATCGTAGACCAGCTGCGTTTTGCGGTGGAAAGGGCCAGGTTCAAAGTATTCTGGCATACAACCCGAATCGGCGTCATAGCTGCTTTTATAGCCCCAGTCCCATCGTGGGAATTCATAAATACGAGATATGGTGTGATCTCATCCCCGCTAATGATATAGCGCTGAGGCAGCCTGGCCAAGATCCAGGTCCGTCGGCCATTTTGTAAGGAACCTGCCGTTTCATAAACAACGCCCTCGCCCAACAGTTGATCTGTAAAGGCGAAGGCGTCTTCATTCTGCACAACCTTGTATCGCTCCGTCACTACTCCTAATATCTGTCCATCCCGATCCCGGATATTGGCCTTAAAGCCGTCGATTGACTGCCCATCTTCGGTCAAAACCGACTTCTGAATCACCTGCCAATCCAGACCGGCAAGCGCGAGGGCCTCTTTCGATCCCGGCGCTTCCTCCACCCTGGTGCCCAGGCCATGCCACGGGGTTACTCTTGTGTAAAACATAGTTTCAACATTTGCTGACATATACATTACCTCCTTTGAAATGTTTGTGATTGTAATTGATTCCAAAGGATAATATATATGCGTAGGGGGAAGTGGGACAAAATCATCTGCCGTCCAGCTTACGTCTTCAACTACGCGGCCAACTCTCCTATACAAAAAAGTGATCGTTTAGCCTTGCCTGTATTCACATGGCGGTCTTTATTCTCTGTCACATTTCTTCATCCATTTCTCAGTAAGAAAACGTATAAGTAATCTGAGTTCCATCACTCATAATATACACCATCTCCCGCCCGTAATTGTTAAATATGAGACTTACTCCCGCTCCGCTGTTAGAATATTCCTGATCATTGATATTATTAAATCCGGACAGTTTCTGGAAACAGCCGGTTGCTCCCCAAAAGGCCAGTGACACATCGCGCCCGACCGTCAATATAACGTACTGACTGTCATCACTGTTGTTCACATATGTATATTCCCCCGGTTTCTGCGGAATTGCATATTCATCATTAATTGCCAATCCTCTTACACTATAATCACTTCCCTCATCTGCCAATTCTTCATAAGATTGAATTGTCCTTATATTCGCTTTTTGAATCTCTGTTAAAACAGAATCATCAAATTGGTCCGATGGAATTGTCCCCTGATACCATGGCTTGCTGTTAAAATAGTCAATCAGGTCTTGTGATGTAAATATTCTTCCATAAGCAGCATAAATTTCATTTCGGGCAATCCGCAGTTCTTCTTTAGATAATCCCATACAGTCTGCATCGGTAAGGGCCACATAATAGCTTTTCCAGAGAAGGATGGAATCCTGATATGGATTATCCGCCTCTACCTGCTCTACCATTGTTTCTGGTTCTGTTGATACTTCTCCTATCCTTTGAAAATAACACTCCGCTCCCTGATTTTCCACATCATCTATCCAATACAAATACCCATCTTCTATATAAAATCTTCCCGTTCCTCCGCTGTAAGCCTCTTCACTGGAAATTGCTCCGTTGTCCTGATACACATTGTCTGTTAGAACGCCATCCGTGTATTCCAAAATTCCACTATCCGGCTGATAGACACCAGTCATCGTCCACTGTGACTCCTCCGTCGCACTGCTGCCCCAACGAATCAGAACTGATACTTCACTTTCAGTTAATGAAGAGATTTCCATATTGCAGCGCTGGCTGTACTGGTCTTGCCAGGTTCCTATGTAGTTACTAAGACCGCTGTAGTCTGCCCCCGTTATTTCGCCTTCTTCCTCCATCAAGTCTGCGTACCTCGCCGTAATGCTGAATACCTCCGATTCGTAATCTTCCATTGCTCGTGTTAGCTCTAAGACCCCAGAATATTCCCCATAAACCGTTAACACATCTCCTTCCATCACTCGGAAAGGAGATTCTTCTTCACGTTCATCAATAATATAGTATTCGTTCCCCTGAGCATCATATCCTCTAAATGCACCATCAATTATCTGTTCTACCTGCATTTCTAGCTTTATCTTTTCTCCCAGATGTTCCTGCTCATAACGGAAATATTCCCGATAGTCAAAATCCTGGCACTCTGCTTTATAAGCCTTCATGGCTTCATCTGCTGAATTTTCCTCACTCTCAAACGTTTCATAAGCTAACTCCTCATCTTCCTTCGAATAGTAGCTTACATAGTGCCCCATCAGACCTTCCATCATCTCATTACCAATAAAGTTTCCGAAATCTGTCAGTACATCTTCAACAGATTGGAACGACGTACGGGCCATATGAGTTTCATATACATCTTCAATCAGTTCAGCCTGGGCATTTGTATCCAGCAGTTCTCCATCTACCGAAATATTCTGAATCGTCAATTCACCATTTTCTTCATTGATCAGGAATTCTATTTCTACATCTACTTTTTCCCGACTGCTGTCAATCGATACTTCATAATAGCAAGCGCCTTCCATAATAACGAATGCATATCCATCCACATTGGCGTCTGCATTGCTCCATTCCTGCTCTCCAAAAAAATCGTCAAACACCTCTCCAATCGGCGCATCCGTATCTGTTAAAACCGTTTCCTTTACTGCATCTATGTAGTCCGTTGTATTATAATAAAGAAAAATCGCGATTGCTCCCCAAACAATTGCCGCCCCAATGCAAATCCATTTATATTTTTTCTCAAATTTCCGAATTCGTAAAATCTTTGCAAACTCATATCTGGCATCATCATTGCATATCGTTGCTTTTTCTCCGCACACATAAGCCAGCGTTTCCTCCACCTGTCCGGCTATATTCCAATGAAGCGCATCCGATACCAAGGGTCTTACCACAAAATATCCATCCTGTAGTTTAATGTGAATAGTGATTTCCGATTTTACATCATCAACAAACAGATTAACCTCAATTTCATTCTTATGCACTTCTACTTTTTTAGCTTGAAAATCCAGAAATTCTTTTAATTTTTCAGCAACATCTTCCAGCGATTGATTTGCAGCAGGAATCAGAGTTTTTTCCCGGATTTTCCGCTTTAAAAGTTTCTTTTTACCCATTTCATAGAATTCCAGCCGAAACTGTGCAATTACTACTAATAATAATAGTAACATAAGCGCCATAGCACCATATCCAATAATCTGCATTACTTCTTCTGACATAATCTCCCTCCTCCGTCAAATAACATTTATCTCCGGTCATTCAACCTTTAACTAAATATAGAAAAGAATTTCTTCACTTTCTCCTTCGCCTTTTCCTTTACCGCCCTTACGGTCTCCAGTGCTTTCTTCCCAAGGTCCCTCGCTGTGTGGGCCACATTCTTTGCGGTTGAATAAATCTTCTCCCCAACACTGCTGCCAGCCGCATAGCCCACCATACCGGAAACCAGCCCTACTCCGACTCCGATTGGACCTCCGACTATTCCGGCTACCGCTCCCTGGACAAGACTAGCGATTCCCATCCCGCCTATCATGGAAGTGGTAACCTGCCCCATCCGGTCCAATCCGCTGACCATGGAAAGTTTTCCAGCCGCCATCTTTAACATCACCTTTGCGTTCTCTACCCCTACAAAGGCAATGCTGGCAATCGTACTGGCCCCCAAAGTTTTTGGCAAAAATGAAATCGTGCCCTTTCTCACTGCGCCATGGAGGGTTCCTGCCGCCACTACTTTCACACCGGTATCTGCTCCGGCTGACAGTGCTGTTTCCAGGACTTCATCTGTTTTGATTTCCTTCCCCTGGGCCACTTGGGAAACGATATCCAGTCCGGTCGTCACAGCCGCCATCTGCAGCGCCATGACCCCGGCATTTCTCCCGACCGAAAGCGCATACTCTTTTGAGGAATAATAATAGTCATCCAGCGTTGGCGTAATCCCG
>CALWBQ010000048.1 GCA_944376125.1 uncultured Lachnospiraceae bacterium | reverse complement strand
TTTTTTACTGTAAGCTAAAGCAATGCTGACTCACCTGCATAGCAGGTGGTTTTTTTGTTTCCAAAGTTCCATTTTTCGGAACACGAAAAATTACACAATGGAAACAGGCCCATGGCCTAACAAAAATGCCCGCTTATGCTCATCCGGCATAAGCGGGCATTCGCCAGAACCCGCTGTCTGCGGGCTCCCCATATACGTTATTTTTTCCACCCTTCCGGCAGATACGAAAGAGTGTTCTCAATCATATCATCAGCCAGTTTTCGGATCTCTTCTTCCCTGCAATCCTTTCCTCTCACCAAAGGATCGTTCAGGAACGCCTCTGCAACCATCTCCCGGCTGCAGGACAGCGCCGCCTGAAGAATCCGCTCGTGATTCTCTATGTGGGGCATAATCAGATCTTTCACAGCATCCGGCAGTGTCCCTGCCGCGACAGGCCGTACTGCATCTTTTTCAAAAAGGGCATTGGTTTCTACTAAAGCTGTCCGCGGAAGATTTGTAATCTGGCCAAAGGTGTTAGGAATATTGACATTGCTCACCACACGTTCCAAGCCGCAGAGAGCTTTGATCAGAAGAATGCCCTCCTCCCCTGTAGGCTTTAATTCTACTTTCTCCTCTCCGGAGACCAGGCGGCGGCTTTTTTCCAGTCTCTTGTTCAGGTCGTCTTTTCTCCATTCCACTGTAGTCAGACCAAATTTCCATTCTTTTACTGTCTCCGGATCTTTTAAATATTCACTGCCAGGCATAAACTCAGCCAAATGCCGATCCCCTGCAGCCGCAATCAGGCCATAGCGCCGGAACAGATCAAATTTCACCCGGTGGGCACAGTTAAAGGATGAATTCATCCAATGTGTCTCTTCATTCTCTTCCTCATATCCGTCCTCATAATGTTCCTCCACATATTTCTGGTATACGGGAAAAAGGTCAATCCCTTTGTAGGAAGCCCGGTCAAACCAGGTAAAATGATTGATTCCCAGGACATTCACATGGATATCATGCCAATCGATATCCTGTTCGCCGCACTCCCGCTCACAGATTCCCCTCAGCACCTTCTGGGTTCCGAAAACCTCATGGCAGCACCCAAAGGCTTTGATCTGAGGAAAAGTGTGATAAAGAGTCTTTACGCAGAGAGACATGGGGTTCGTGTAATTGATTACCCAGGCTTTAGGAGAATACTTTTCAATCGCCTTTCCGATCTCCACAAACATAGGAATCGTCCGAAGTGCCCGGATCATTCCGCCTGGCCCGGCTGTGTCCCCTACAGACTGGTAGATTCCCAGACGCTCCGGCAGATGAACGTCTGATTCCATCTCGTCAAAAGTCCCCGGCAAAATCGAAATTACCACAAAATCACAGCCGGTCAGGGCTTCCTCCAGACTTTTGCAGGTCCGATAGACCCATTTCCCCACAGCATCTTCCCTCTCTGAAACGCGGTTTCCTATAATCTCATTGCTCTCAGCTGCCTGAATATCGATATCGTACAGCCTGATTGTCCCGGCAAGCTGCGGCTCCAAAGCAAGATCCGTCATAAACGTCCATGCCCATCCCCTGGATCCCCCTCCAATATAGGCAATCTGGATATCTGATACTTTATTGTTTCCGTATTTCATAGTTCCTTCCTCCATTATCTCCTGCTGGCCGGCACCTGATATATGGAGCCGCCGTATTCTTCTGCTTGCAATTATATGCCTTTTTTGTATAATATTCTTTAAATATATGCTTATTTTTTTCTTTTTTGATAATTTTGGCTATTAATTGAGAAAGGAATGTGGAATAATGATGAGTGAGATTTTATTTTCCGCCTCCATCCCAGGCGTGTTTGCGGAGGAAGCAGAGCGGAGCCAGCGATTTTCCATGGCCACCAGACACTTTCACAAAAGTTATGAGCTGTACTTTCTTCTAAGCGGGGAGCGGTTTTATTTTATTGAGCAAGATACCTACTTAGTCAGAGAGGGGATGGCCGTCCTGGTAAACAGAGATCAGATCCACAAAACCAGCTCCCTAGGCAATGCTCCGCTAGGCAGCCACCGGCGCTTTCTGCTGCAGTTAGAGTCCCCTGCCTTGGATCCAATCTTAACCTCCCTGGGCTGCCCTATCCTCAGCGAGCTTGGCCGCACTCACTGGGGTGTTGTCCAGTTTCCTCCTTCTGAGTGGGAGCAGTGCCTCTTTTTGATTGACTCCCTCAAGCACGAATTTGGCCGGCTCAATGAGCACAGCCGGCCTATGATCTTCCTCAATTCAATTTCCCTGCTGCTCCTGTACTGCCGCACGAGGCAGAGAATGGAACGGGATATATGGAAAACGCCCGTGACCGCCCGCTACAGGGCTGCCACAGGCCAGTATCAGAAAATCCATGAGATCGCCCAATACCTGCAGAATAACAGCAGCTCCCAGGTATCCCTCGACTCCCTGGCCCGCCGCTTTTTTCTGAGCAAATCTTATCTGACCCGGATTTTCAAAGCAGTAACAGGGTTTACTGTCAATGAATATCTGACCATGGCCCGGATTAAAAAGGCGCAGCTTCTTCTGGCCCAGACCTCTCTCTCCGTCTCTGAGATTGCAGAGCAGACAGGTTTTTCCACTTCATCCTACTTTGTCAGAACCTTTAAAACCATTACAGGGAGTACGCCTCTGGCCTACCGAAAAAGCCAGGCAGCTTCACAGGACAGAGATTGACTCCAGCCATTTTGCAAGCAGTCCTCTCCACTGGCCGGTCTGAAACTGATCCGACCCCAGGCCGTACCCGTGGCCTCCGGTTCGAAAAATATGCAGTTCCGCCGTCACGCCGGCCTTCCTCGCCGCCATATAGAGAGCAATGCTGTTTTCTGGAGGCGTCACCTTATCATCGTCTGTGTCCATAATAAACAGAGGCGGGGTTTCCTGGGTGATCATTGCCTCTATATTATATTTTGTGAGCATTCCCGTGATATAATCCGGCAGATGCGGCAGGGCCGGGAGGTGTTCTGCATCCATCAAAGCCTTTCTCTCTTCCTCCAGGCTGACTGCCGGGTACCCGCACACAGCAAAATCTGGTCTTGCCGATTCCCGGTCAATCTCATCTGCAGGTTCATAGACGGGCTTCCCAAAGCCGGATGCCACAAGTGCAGCCATATATCCTCCAGCCGAAAATCCCATTACACCAACTTTGTCCGGCGCAATCTTCCAGGCCCCCGCTCTGCTGCGGATCAATCGGATCGCCCGCTGGGCATCGATCAGAGCCACATCCTCCGGCCGCTCATGCTCATTGACAGGCAGCCTTGTCTTCAGCACAAACGCTGCAATTCCAAGGGAATTCAGCCATCTGGCAATCTCTTCCCCCTCAAAATTGTAGACCAGCCTTCTGAAAGAGCCTCCTGGAATCACCACCATCGCCGGCATCTTCTCTCCGCTCTCTTTCTCCGGAAAAAAGGGGACAAGCCTAGGGATGCTGACATTCTGTACAATGTGTTTATCCCTGCCGCTCTTCTGTTTTTCAAAAAACTCTTCTTCTTTAAAGGCTGCCTTTCCCGTACCCGGAGCAGGGCCGTTAAACAAACGAATCTCTTCCATTCTTTCATCTCCTTGCCATTCACTTTCCCAACACCTAAAAGCATCAGAAATGACTGTAATGATCATTATATCAAAAGCTGCAGGGCAAGGGAAGGCGTGCCGGAGATTTTCTGCGATGGTTTTCACCGCTGTCAAATCTCAATCAATTCATACTCCCGGCTGCCAAAGCCCAGTTCCGCAGCCGCCTCGATAGTATGGATGCCATTGCGGCTGTTTACCCGCTCCATAAAGTGTTCTTTTCCAGGATCGTCGGAATTGACTACCAGGTCAATGCATGCCTGATCGATGGCCACCGGATCTAAGGACGCCAGGATGCCGATATCTTTCATGCAGGGATCCTCAGCAACTTCACAGCAGTCACAGTCTACGGAGAGGTTCTTCATTACATTGATAAAAGCAATCTTCCCCTTGAAATATTCTGCCACGCTGGAGGCTGCATCCGCCATAGCCTCCGGGAAAACAACGCTGCTGGCGTGCTGCTGCCAGGTTTCAAAGCGGTCGTCTGTCTTGCCGGCGGAATGGATCAGGGCCTTTCCGGCTCTGGAAGCGCAGCCGATGGCAAGCTGCTTGAGCGCTCCGCCGTAGCCTCCCATGGGATGGCCTTTGAAATGGGCCAGCACCAACATGGAATCATAGTTTACAATATTCTTTCCCACATGGTTTTCTTTGAGGATCTTTCCGTTGGGGATCGGCCAGATTACATCCGGCCCCTCAGCGTCCATCAGATCCACATCAAAATATTTTGTCCAGCCATGGTCCTCCAGGAGCTTCCGGTGGGACTCTGTGTGATCCCGCACTCCGCCCGCTGCATCGCCGTAAGCAGTGTTGCACTCCACGATGGTGCCGTGAACTTCCTCCACCATGGGGCGCCAGAACTCCGGCCGCAGAAAATTCTGGTTGCCTTTCTCGCCAGAGTGAACTTTGACAGCCACTTTTCCAGGCAGCTCTATGCCCAGAACCCGATACAGTTCAACGACCCTCTCCGGAGTTAATTCCCTGGAAAAGTAAACCTTTGCTTTCATTTCGATGACCTCCTTCTCGTCAAAAAGTATATCCTGTGATATACCTCTTTCTCTTCCATGCTTCCATTATAGAGGAATCAGGTCGTCCTCGTCTAATGCTTGATTTTTATCAATTCAAATGCCTGCCAAGCATGGTTTGGGATTGCCTTTTTTCTGCCCTCCATGTAAAATTTAAAAAAGAAGGTATCACCTGCACCATATGAAAGGAGACATCACTGATGGAATTGCGCGTTTTACAATATTTTCTGGCAGTAGCCAGAGAACAAAATATCTCCGCAGCCGCGGAGTCCCTGCATCTTTCTCAGCCTACCCTGTCCACTCAGCTGAAAGCCATGGAAGAAGAGCTCGGCAAACAGCTTCTGATCCGCGGTACAAAGGGATCCCGCAAAGTAACTCTGACCGAAGAGGGGATCATTCTCCGCAAACGTGCTGAAGAAATCCTCTCCCTCGTAAAAAGAACGGAAGACGAAATTACCCATTCTGACGATACGGTAGTCGGCGATGTGTACATTGGCGCAGGTGAAACAGATATTGTTCGATTCTTCGCCAAAGCTGCGAAAAAAATACAAAAACAATATCCAGATATCCATTTTCATATTTCCAGCGGCAACGCGGAATATGTCCTTGAATATCTGGATAAAGGTCTGATCGATTTCGGGCTTTTATTTGGCACTGTTGATACTCAAAAATATGATTTTCTTCCCATCCCAGCCAAAGATGCCTGGGGAGTCCTGATGCGGAAAGATTCCCCCTTAGCTGAAAAGGATTTTATCTGCCCCCAGGATCTTTGGGACAAACCACTCATAATTTCCCATCAGCAGGGGGAGGATCAATATCTGTCTCAATGGCTGCAGCGCGAACTTTCTGGGTTAAATGTGGTAGCTACCTATAATTTGGTATTCAACGCATCACTATTGGTGGATGAAGGGATAGGATATGCGCTGTGCCTGAATCAGCTTATCAACACCAGCGGCAGCCATCTCTGTTTTCGCCCCCTCTCCCCTAAGCTGGAAGCCTCTGCCTGTATTGTCTGGAAAAAATATCAGGTGTTTTCCAGGGCCGCCAGAGTCTTTTTTAGAGAACTTCAGGAGCTGTTTTGAAACGCTCTTTATGCAAATTTGACTTTCTAATATGGGGCCGTGCATCGATATCACGGATCCAGAGAAATACATTGGCGGCAATGCTCTTCCATCTCAAGGCAGGTAAGCCCAGTTGGCCGGATGGTTGGGATTGGTCTCCCCAAAACTGCTGTATGACCCTTCAAAAGTAGGAAGTGTCATTCCATCTACCCTTACCGCAGTTCCAGGACTGTAAAGTTCCCCGTTGCTGTGCGTCCACCACTCCCCGTCTATCCTCACATAATCCCACTGGTGAGTGGAGTTGGAGGAAGTCACACACAGCAGCCCCACCATCCTGGCCAGGGTGTGGAAAGCATCACTGTAGCCCTCACATACACATTTTTTGTCTACCAAGCAGCCGTAAAGACTGGCCGTTCTCCAGTTATCTCTGTAATAGCTGCTTCCAGCGAAGCTATTCCAATAAGTCTCATAGTCATATGAGGCCCTCGATACATACTGAGCCGCTTTCTGTGCCTTCTCCTTCTCGCTGGCATTCTTAAAATCAAAAGAATTAAGGAAATTTCGGATCTCCCCCAACACCTGCTGCAGCTCCGGATAATTGTCCTCTGTCACACTGGGGTTGGGATAGACAAATCCTGCCGTTCCAGTGGTCATCTTTTTGTACATTGCTTCATAATCAGCCAGATTTCCGCTGAGGGCATAGGCATACTCCTGGACGACTCCGGCATTGCTCCCCAGATATTTTTTATCGAAATTGGCGGGATCTGCATCCCTGGTATAGAAGCTGGAAAATGCACTGTTGTCAACCACCGGTGCAAATTCCAGGCCATACTCCGCCAGCATGCCTTTCAGAGGATACTGAGGATCATATTCCCCTGCCGGCTGATCACAGCGGTAGGTGCACAAATTGGTCAGTCCAGCATTGCTGTTGTCTTCATAGAGCTGTCCCAGCTCATTGAGATAATAGGAGGTGCCGTATGCGCCGGCTTTCACCAATTTGGATGCCTCCATGTATCCGTTTCCGTCAAAATGATAGACATAGCCATCTATGCCTTTCCACACATTCTGAGCAAAGGTGCCGTCATCGTAAACATATTTCTTATGATTCCCCTCCGCTGCCCACTGGCCCTTTTCCAGAACTTTGGCCGTTTTTGCATTTTCCTCTGCCAGGGCAGCAGCATCGGCCGCCCCAAAGGCTGTCATACTCATAGCCGCTGACATCACCGCAGCAGCCAATACTGTACCTAGACCTTTTGCCATACTGTGATACCTCCTCTTCTCTTAGCTGTATCCATGTCCTCGCGGGGCATGGCAGCTTCAGGCAGATTTTCGTTTCCGAATTTTCTCTGTAAACCCCGGACGCCTCTGTCTTTGGGCACACGGCTCAGTGCCGCTGTAAATATTATATCACAGGAATTTATTGACAAGAAAGAAATATTATCTAAAATAAAAAATAGAAGCTAAAAATACGGTAAAGGAGTATACTATGCAAAAAATTGTATGTTTAGATCTGGAAGGAGTCCTGGTGCCTGAGATCTGGATTGCCTTTTCTGAAGCCAGCGGCATCCCTGAGCTGAAACGAACCACCCGGGATGAGCCCGATTACGACAAATTGATGAACTGGCGCCTGGAAATCCTCAGAAGTCATGGACTGGGATTAAAGGAAATCCAGAAGACCATCGCAGCCATCGATCCCCTCCCCGGAGCCAAAGAATTTCTGGACAGTCTCCACCCTTTATGCCAGGTCATCATCATCAGTGATACCTTCACACAGTTTGCCTCCCCTCTCATGGAGAAGCTGGGCTGGCCCACTCTTTTTTGCAACTCCCTGATTGTAAATCCAGAGGGGGAAATCACCGGCTTTCAGATGCGCATCGAACAGTCTAAATTGTCCACAGTAAAGGCTCTTCAGTCTATCGGATTTGAGACCATCGCCGCTGGGGACAGCTACAATGATCTGGCTATGATCCAGGCAGGCAAAACTGGTTTTCTGTTCCGCACCACAGAGAAAATCAAAGCTGATTTCCCGCAGATTCCCGCTTACGAGACATACGAAGATCTGCTGGCCGCCATCCAGGCAGCCCTGCAAGTTTAACTATCTGCCCTTATCAAAAAGACGAGGCCGGCACAACCACCGAAACCTCGTCTTTTCTCTATCATCGCTTCCTGATTTTGCGAACTGATACCTGTTTCGTTCAGAAATGATTAATACAGCTTCGCCCCCGCCGGAATCCCGTCGTCCAGCATCAGCAGATTCAGTCCTTCCCGTCCGTCATACTCGTACACCGCGGAAATCAGCATTCCCTCGGAGTCGATGCCCATCATCTTTCTGGGCGGCAGGTTAGTGATGGCCACGCAGGTCTTTCCAACCAGCTCTTCCGGCTGATAATACTCGTGAATTCCGCTCAAAATCGTGCGTCTGCGCTCCGTACCGTCGTTTAAGGTAAACTTCAACAGCTTCTTCGACTTCGGCACCGCCTCGCAGGCCTCCACCTTTACTACCCGGAAATCGGATTTGGAGAAGGTCTCAAAGTCCACCATATCCTCAAACAGAGGCTCGATCTTTACTTTGGAGAGGTCTAGCTGTACACTGGGAACAGATGCGCTGGCAGCTGCAGCCGACGCGCTGACCGTCCCTTCTGAAGCTCCTGCAGAAGCCTGGACCTGCTCGGAAGCGCTCTTCTTCGGCTCCAGGGACTTCATTGTGGGGAACAACAGGACATCCCTGATAGCTGAGGAATTGGTCAGCAGCATCACCATCCGGTCAATGCCGAATCCGATTCCACCCGTGGGCGGCATTCCTACCATCAGCGCGTTGAGGAAATCCTCATCCGTGTGGTTGGCCTCCTCATCTCCCTGGGCAAGCAGCTCCTCCTGGGCGGCAAAGCGCTCTCTCTGATCGATGGGATCATTCAGCTCAGAGTAGGCATTTGCCATCTCCCAGCCATTCATAAAGAATTCGAAGCGCTCCACGTGCTCCGGATCATCCGGCTTCTTTTTGGTCAGCGGTGAGACCTCTATGGGGTGATCCATGACAAAAGTGGGCTGAATCAGATGTTCCTCAACAAATTCTTCAAAGAACAGATTCAGAATGTCGCCCCTCTTATGGCGCTCCTCATACTCGACATGGTGCTCCTTTGCAGCAGCCCTGGCGTCTTTTACGGTGTGGATCTGGCTGAAATCTACTCCAGAATACTTCTTTACTGCTTCCACCATGGTGATCCGCTCAAAAGGCTTTCCCAGATCCATCTCGATGCCATTGTAAACAATCTTAGTGGTTCCCAGAACCTCCTGAGCTACAAAACGGTACAGGTTTTCCGTCAGATCCATCATGCCGTGGTAATCGGTATAAGCCTGGTACAATTCCATCAATGTAAATTCCGGATTATGGCGGGTATCTACACCCTCATTGCGGAATACACGGCCGATCTCATATACCCGCTCCAGGCCGCCGACAATCAGACGCTTTAAATAAAGTTCCAGGGAGATTCTAAGTTTTACATCCTCATCCAGAGCATTGTAGTGGGTCTCAAAAGGACGCGCCGAAGCTCCGCCTGCATTTGCCACCAAAATTGGCGTCTCCACCTCCATAAAGCCCTGCCCGTCCAGATATCTGCGGATGGCAGAAATGATTTTGGAGCGCTTTACAAATGTCTCCTTTACATCTTCGTTCATAATCAGATCTACATACCTCTGACGGTAACGTATATCTGTGTCTGTCAGGCCGTGGAATTTTTCCGGCAGAACCTGGAGACTCTTAGAGAGAAGGATCAGCTCGGTAGCGTGGATCGAAATTTCCCCGGTCTTTGTGGTAAACACCGTTCCCTTCACGCCGATAATGTCACCGATATCCAGCTTCTTGAAGTCCTTATAGGCTTCCTCCCCTATGCTGTCACGGGCAACATAAATCTGAATTCTTCCCTTCAAGTCCTGAAGATTGCAGAAGGATGCTTTTCCCATAACCCGCTTAAACATCATACGGCCTGCTACGGACACTTCTTTTCCTTCCAGTTCTTCATAATGCTCTTTGATCTCTGCACTGTGGTGAGTCTGGTCGTATTTTGTCACCTGAAACGGGTCTCTCCCAGACGCCTGAAGCTCAGCCAGCTTATCGCGGCGAGCCTGCAGCACATGGTTTAATTCTTCTTGGGTTCTTGCCTGATTCTGCTCTCCTGCCACCTTGTTCCACTCCTTTGGTTTATACTCTCTGTATTGCCAGCACTTTGTACTGGATGGTTCCCATCTGCGTCTCTACATCTACTACATCGCCCACTTTTTTGCCAATCAGGGCACGGCCTACGGGAGATTCGTTTGAAATCTTATTCTGAAGGCTGTTGGCCTCCGTTGAGCCCACAATGCTGAACTCCATCTCCTCTGCATATTCCATATCATACACGCGCACAACACAGCCGACATTAATTTTCTCTAGGTCTACATCTTCTTCGACAACGACCTCTGCATTTTTCAGCAGCTTTTCCAGCTCCTCGATCCGCAGCTCAATATCTCTCTGCTCGTCTTTCGCTGCATCGTACTCAGCATTCTCTGATAAGTCACCCTGTTCCCTCGCCTCTTTGATCTTCTGGGCTACTTCTTTTCTGCGGTTTACCTTTAAATCATGAAGTTCATCCTCATATTTCTTTAATCCTGCATACGTCAGAATGTTCTTCTTTTCTTCCATCGCGTTTGCTTCCTTCCTAAAACTAAATTTGCAGCCTTCTCGCATTCAACGTATTATAGCTTAAAGGGCCCGTATTGTCAAGAAAAAACCGTGCTTCCGCCCGGCAGGCCGTGTAGGTTTACAATACATGTGTTACAACTGAATAATTAAAAAGACGGAAATACATTTTCTGTGTTATAGTTTTAGCGACCAAACAAAAACAAAACAAGAAAGGATGTATTTCCGCATGGCTAGTATA
>CALWBQ010000047.1 GCA_944376125.1 uncultured Lachnospiraceae bacterium | reverse complement strand
GAAAGGGAACATGGAGAGCGGCGGAAATGCTGAACTCTGTGCTTACCAAGACAATCATAGTGGACAGACTTGGATATCCATCCATGACTGCCCACTATCTAAAAGTACGTGTAAACTATTGAACCGCGTAGTACCGAACGGTACGCTGCGTGGTGTGGAAGGGGAGGGTCAAATCTCCCCTATCCGATTCAGGCTGTTTATGATTGCTTAGGCAGTTTTCGAATCTTGCTGAACCACTTAAAGTAAACGATAAACAGGATGGAGGTGATGGTCCAGGTCAGCGGATAACTGAAACAGATGGTCTTGATATCGGGGTAAATGGGAACCGCGATAAAGATCCATACAACCCGGAGAAGGCAGACCCCAAGAGCAGTGATGATCATGGGGATCCAGCAGTCCCCTACTCCCCGGAGAGCACCGGACAGGATTTCAATGCAGACATATGTAATAAAGGTGGGAACCAGGAAATGCAGAATTTCCATGCCTTTGTCTATGACGGCAGCATCTGTGGTAAACAGAAGATAGATGTAGCTGCCGAACACGTACAGGACAGCGCTCAAAAACAAGGTGGTCACAGCGCTCATGGCGAGACAGACCCGGATGCCCTTACGCACCCGGTCATTTTTTCCAGCACCATAATTTTGGCCTACGAAGGTAGTGGCGGAAATGCCGAAGGCATTGACAATCATCCAGTAGATGCTGTCGATCTTTCCATATGCAGTCCAGGCGGCGATAACGTCCGTGCCCAGGGAATTGACACTTACCTGGATGATAATGTTGGAGGCCGAGTACATGACGGACTGAAGGCCAGCCGGGAAACCGATCTGGAGGATCCGCAGAAGGATCGGGGAGTTGATGCGGATGGCCTTAAAGGACAGCCGGTACATATCACTGGTTCGAGTCAGCACTGCCAGGACCAATATGGCGGAGACGATCTGGGAAGCGATGGTAGCCAGGGCAGCGCCTGATACCCCCATGGAGAAGCCTGCTACAAACAGAACATCCAGGACAATATTGGTAAAGCAGCTTGCAATCAGGAAATACAGAGGCCGTTTGGAATCTCCCACTGCGCGCAGGATGCCGGCCCCCATATTGTAGATCAGGTTGGCGATCAGGCCGGCACAGTAGATCCTGAAATACAGCACAGAATCAGGAAGAATCTCTTCCGGAGTGTCCATAGCCCTGAGAGCTGCCGGCGCAAAAATAATTCCAACGACGGTCAGAACCAGGCCGAACAGGATGGAAAAGGCGATGGAAGTGTGGACAGCCTGCTGAACCCGTTTTTCCCTCCTGGCTCCATAATACTGGGAGATGATGACGGTAGAGCCAGAGGACAGGCCGACGAAAAAGTTGACGATCAGATTGATGACAGTGGAAGTAGAGCCGCCGACTGCGGCCAGCCCTTCTTTTCCGACAAAGCGGCCTACGACCACGGCATCTGCAGTGTTATAGAGCTGCTGGAAAAAAGTCCCGAATAAAATCGGGAAGAAAAACAGTAGAAGCTGTTTCCAGATTACGCCTTCGGTAATCGGATTTCCTGTGGCTGCCGGAGCCGCGCCATTGCGTTTCATAGTATAATTCCCCCTGTAGTATAATATAGGCAATTATCCATTATACACGCTTTTTGGAAAAAGAAAAGAGGTTAGCCAAGGGGAACTAAAGGGAAAATGATTTAATCTGCAGCTGCTTTTGACAGGGCAGTTTCAATGGCATTCAGCAGCACCTGAGAGGTGTAGCGGGAACCGGATTCATAGGTGATTCCCTCCAGGGACTGGCTGGCGATAATCTGCTCTGCCAGATGGTCCAGGGAAGGCTGGATCAGGGGATACATGGCAGCAACAGTCTCATCCAGCGGCACCAGGGAAATGGAAGTGATCTGACTGGAGTCCACAGCGACTTCTACATTGACCGTCTGGCTGCCGAGAGAGATGGAGGCAGAGTAGACGCCGGGTATGTAAGAGGCTGAAAGTTCCTGCTCCGAGCTGACTGCATCCTGGCTTCCTGCAGGCTGCTCTGCTTTTCTGGCGCGGAGCATGAAGAGAAACAGGGTGATCAGCAGAATGGCCAGCCCGGCAAAGATGGCTGTATAAATGATTTCCTTCATCCGGAGCACAACGATTTTAGTTCTTGAGCTCATAGAGAAACCTCCTGAAGAGTTTACTATAATTTATTAAATTCCCATAATTTTTATGCTATAATAGCGGAAACGCGAATTTCAGATAAATTAGTTTGATAGGAGAAAGAAGATATGGCACTGCAGTTTGTGTTTGGAAGCTCAGGGGCGGGCAAGACCCGCTGCCTTTATGGACAGGCGGTGGAGTTGGCGGTGAAGGAACCGGACACCTCTGTTTTTTTCATTGTTCCGGAACAGTTTACTATGCAGGCTCAGAAGGAGATCATCAGCCTCCATCCCAGGCACGGGATGATGAACATTGATGTCCTCAGCTTTCGCCGTCTGGCTTACCGGGTTTTTGAGGAGCTGTCTGTAGAAAATTTGACGGTTCTGGACGATATGGGCAAGTCTATGGTGCTGAGGAAGGTGGCTGCGGCAAAGAAAAAAGATCTGGGACTTTATCAGGGATTTCTGGATAAAAACGGTTTTATCGGTCAGATGAAATCCATGCTGTCTGAGTTTTACCAGTACGGTGTCAGTCCTGGGACTTTAGAGGAACTGCAGGGCGAGACTTCACGGCCTCTTTTGAAGCAGAAGCTCCAGGATATGAAGGTGATATACGATGGTTTTCAGGAATATATCCAGGGCCGTTTCTCTACGGCTGAAGAGATCCTGGAGACTCTGTGCCGGGTTCTGCCCCAGTCTCGGATGATCCAGAACAGCGCTGTATTCCTGGACGGCTACACAGGATTTACGCCGGTTCAGTACCGGATCATAGGGCTGCTGTTAAAATACGCCAGAAAGGTGACGGTCAGCGTCACTCTGGACCCGGACCGGGATCCCTATAAAGAGGCAGCGATCCAGAATCTATTCTACATGGGCAAGCATACGGTCAGCCGCCTGGAAAGAGTGAGACAGAAGGCAGGGGCAGGCAAGATGGAGGATATTGTACTGAGAAAACAGCCCAGATTTCAGGAGTCCCCGGCTGTCGGATTCCTGGAGCGCTGTGTGTTCCGTCCATCTGGCCCTTACAGAGAGAAAGAAGGCGGCCGGGCTCTCCGGGATCAGATTTGGATCTATCAGGGGAGAAATCCGGCAGAGGAAATCCGCTTTGTCTGCACCCAGATCGAGAGGGCTGTCCGCAGAGAGGGAATGCGCTACCGGGATATTGCGGTTGTAACAGGGGATCTGGATGAATATGGCAAAGAGATTTCCAGCCAGTTTCAGGAAGCTGGAATCCCCTTCTTTCTTGATGACAAAAAGAAGATTGTGGAAAATCCTCTGGTAGAGCTGATTCGCTCTGTGCTGGGTGTCATCAGCGAGGATTTCTCGTATGAGAGTATGTTTCGGTATTTAAAGTGCGGCTTGGCGGGAAACTGGGACAGGACGGACCGGCATCTGATGACGGACCGCATGGAAAACTATGTGCGTGCCCTGGGAATCCGGGGATTTAGCCAGTGGAGCCAGATGTGGGAGAGAACTTACCGGGGCGGGGAGACTGTGAATCTGGTGGAATTAAATCAGTTTCGGGAGGAGGTTATGGAGCCTCTCGCCAGGCTGAGGGAGATTTTCCTGAGGGAAGGCGCATCAGTGGCATCTGTCACAGAGGGGCTTCGTTCTTACCTGGAGGAAGAAAAGGTGGAGGAGAAACTGCAGTGGTATGAAGAGAAGTTTGTCCAGGAGGATCAGAACATTCTTGCCCAGGAATACAGTCAGGCCATGGGGCTGGTGGGTGAGCTTTTCGACCGTCTTACGGCACTCCTAGGGGACGAGACGGCTGCCAGAAAAGAATATGCCAGAATTTTGGATGCGGGCTTTGACGAGATTCAGGTGGGATCCATCCCCGCCGCCGTGGACCGGGTGGTGGCAGGTGATCTGACCAGAACCCGCTTGGATGCTGTGAAAATTTTGTTTTTTGTAGGAGTCAACGAGGGAATCATCCCTCAGAAGAAGGATAAAAGGAGTCTGCTGACGGACGAGGAGAGGGAATTTTTTGCCAGGAACCAGGTAGAGCTGGCCCCCACTGCCAGGGAGGACGGCTGCATCCAGCGGTATTACCAGTATCTGATTCTCTCTAAGCCTTCCCACAGGCTGGTTCTGTCCTATGCCAGTGTCTCTCCGGCGGGGGATGCCAGGCGGCCTTCCAGCCTGATCGGGGAGATCCGTCGGCTGTTTCCGGAGCTGGAAGTCTGGGACGAAAGCCAGGTGGAGTGGCCCATCCAGACAAGAAGGGCCGGAATGGACCGCCTGATCGCGGGATTCCAGGAGGAGAACCGGGAGGAGGATCCTGAATTTTTGGAATTGTACCGCTGGTTTTCAAGGCAGAGCGAATGGAAGGAGAAAGTGAAAAAATTGACGGAAGCGGCCTTTGCTTCATACCAGGAGAGAGGGATCGGCCGGGCGGCAGCCAGGGCTTTGTATGGGACAACGCTCCAGGGGAGCGTTACCAGGCTGGAGAAGTACGCTTCCTGCGCCTATGCTCATTTCCTTCAGTATGGTCTGGAACTGATGGAGAGGCGGGAGTATGAGCTGAGGGCAGCCGATCTGGGAACCTTGTTTCACCAGGCCATTGACCGCTGCTTTAAGAAGGCAAAGGATCGGAAAACGGATCGGACGTCCATGACAGAGGAGAGCCGAAAGGAGCTGGTCAGGGAATGTGTGGGGGAAGTGACGGAAGAGTATGGCAGCACAGTTCTGAAAAGTTCAGCTAGAAATGCCTATCTGGCTGACCGGATTCAGCGGATTACCGACAGGACTGTGTGGGCGCTGACTGAACAGATGAAAAAGGGTGATTTTATCCCTGCGGCCTTTGAGGTTTCCTTTTCCTCTATCGATGATCTGAAAGCGATGAAGATCGCCTTGTCGGAGGATGAGGCCCTCCATCTGGCGGGCCGGATCGACCGCCTGGATCTCTGTGAGGATGAAACCCATGTTTATGTAAAGATTATTGATTACAAATCCGGGAACACCACTTTCGATCTGGCGGCTCTCTATTACGGGCTGCAGCTCCAACTGGTGGTTTATATGGATGCGGCTCTGGAGAAGGAACAGCGGCTCCATCCAGGGAAAGAGGCCGTCCCGGCAGGAATGTTTTACTACCATATTAAAGATCCGGTGGCAGACTGGCAGCCGGGGCAGACGGCTGAGGATGTGGAGCAGGAAATCTTAAAACAGTTGAGAATGAACGGTCTGGTGAACAGTGAACTGGAAGTGATTCATCATCTGGACAGGGAAATTGAGAAAGAGTCTCAGGTGATCCCGGTGGCGATGAAAGACGGGTACGTGGCAAAGGCCAGATCCAGCGTGGCGAGCCGGGAACGGTTCCAGGCCCTGAGGCAGTATGTGCGGGAAAAACTCCGGGCAGCCGGCCGGGAGATCTTGGACGGTACAGTTAGTGTTCATCCCTACAAGCAGGGCAGCCGAACCGGGTGCGATTATTGTCCTTACCATGCCGTCTGTGGCTTTGATAAGAAGACAGCCGGGTACGGCTACCGCAGGCTGAGGGCCCTAAAGCCCGAGGAGATCTGGGGGGAGATTATGCCGGAAGAAGAGGAAGGAGAAACATTATGGCAGTAGGCTGGACGGAAGACCAGAAAAAGGCAATCGGCCTGCGGGACCGGAATCTTCTGGTCTCTGCAGCCGCAGGGAGTGGAAAGACTGCAGTTCTGGTAGAGAGGATCGTGGAAATGGCCACGGAAGGGGAGAATCCTATCGATCTGGACCGGATGCTGGTTATGACGTTTACCAACGCGGCAGCATCTGAGATGAGAGAGCGGGTTCAGGCGGCCATTGAAAAAAGGCGGGAGGAGGCTCCGGAGGATGAGCGCCTGGAGATGCAGTCGATCTTGGTGTCCAGAGCCCAAATTACCACTATCGACAGCTTCTGCCTGAGCTTTATCCGGGAATACTACAACAGCCTGGATATTGATCCGGCGTTTCGGATCGGAGATGAAGGCGAGCTGGCTCTCATCCAAGCGGATGTGATGGGAAAGCTGCTGGAAGATAGGTATTCTTCCGGAGATCAAGAGTTTCTGGATTTTGCAGAGACCTACGGTACTGGAAAAAGTGACGCAGGGATCGAGGATGTTATTTTTCAAGTATGGCGTTTCTCTCAAAGCTATCCCTGGCCGGAGGACTGGTTTCACTTGTGCCGGAAAGAGCTGGAGGAGGACAGCTTTCAGGAAATTGGAAATAGCCAGTGGATGGAGTTTTTGATAAATGATATCCGCCTTCAGGCCGAAGAGCTTTCTTGCCAGCTTTCCCAGGCTTTGGATATCTGTGATGAGGAGAACGGGCCTGCGGCCTATGCAGAACGGATTGGGGAGGATATTGAGACGGCGGCTGCATTTTCCAGGATAAAGGATTATAGGGAATTTTATGATCTGCTGTCTGGCACAGCATTTGGAAAACTTCCGCCGATCCGAAGCAAAGATGTGGACGGACAGAAAAAGGCATTTGTATCATCCTGCCGGGACCGGGCAAAAAAGGTGATAAAAAAATGGAAGGAAACCTTTCTGATCCAGCCGCCGGATGAGATTCTGGAGGCCCAGGCAGGAATCAGGAAGCCGGTGGGGCTTCTGCTGGATTTGGCAGAAGAGTATGCAAGGCGGTATCAGGAGGCAAAGAAAGAGAGAAATCTGGCAGATTTCGGTGATTTGGAGCATTTCGCACTGAATGTTTTGTGGAAAGAGGAAGAGGGGGAGGACGGAGCCAAAAAACGCGTTCCCTCAGAGGCTGCAGAGGAGATGAGCCGCAAATATGAGGTGATCCTGGTGGATGAGTATCAGGACAGCAATCTGGTTCAGGAAACTCTGATCCGAGCTCTCTCCAGGGAGCGGTACGGCCGTCCCAATGTTTTTATGGTGGGGGATGTAAAACAGAGCATTTACCGGTTCCGCCTGGCCCGGCCGGATCTGTTTCTGGAGAAGTATCGGACCTACAGCTTGGAAGAAAGTCTTTTCCAAAAGGTGGAGCTTCACCAGAATTTCCGCAGCAGAGCACAGGTCCTGGAGGCAGTCAATGACATCTGCTACCAGATTATGACGAAGAATCTTGGGGGAATCCAGTATACCCAGGAGACAGCGCTCTATCCCGGAGCAGAGTTTGAGATACCGGAAGAGGGGAAAGCCAAGTTGGTGGGGACGCCGGCGGAACTGATGATCGTCCCCACAGACAGTTCAGTCATGGACGGGCTGGACGAGGACGCCAGGGATTACACAGAGCGGGAGCTGGAGGCCAGGATGGCGGCAGAAAAGATCCTGCGGCTGACGGATCCCGAAAACGGACTCCCTGTCTGGGACAAGGCAAGGGGCGCCTACCGGACGGCACGGTTTGGGGATATTGTTATATTGCTCAGAAGTATAACGGGCTGGGCGGAAACCTATGTCAATGTCCTGATGAATTCTGGGATCCCTGCAGCCGCACAGACTCAGACCGGATATTTTGATACCCCTGAGGTGGAGACGGTTCTGAGCCTTTTGGCAATAACAGACAATCCTTTTCAGGATATTCCCATGGCTGCAGTCCTGCGCTCACCAGTCATTTCTATGACAGATGAGGAGCTGGCCTGGCTGATGGCAGGCTTTAAGAGACAGGGGAAAAAAGAGGGGGACAGAGGAATGTATGCCGCTGTCAGGATGTGGCTCTATGATGAAGAAAAGCAGGAACTGTCGGCATCTTTCCCGAAAATCCGGGAGAAACTGGAGAAGCTGGAGAGGATGTTGGAGGAATTCCGCTTTTTGGCATCTTACCTGCCTATCCATGAACTGATCCGGCAGATCTATCGGCGCAGCGGATATTATGATTATGTGGCTGCTATGCCGGGCGGCGCTGTAAGGAAAGCAAACTTGGATATGCTGGCAGAGAAGGCATCCGCCTATGAGAAAACCAGCTACCGGGGATTGTTTCATTTCATCCGCTATATTGAGAAGCTGAAAAAGTATGAGACTGACTTTGGGGAAGCCGGTGCCGGGGACATGGCCGACACGGTGCGGATTATGAGCATCCACAAGAGTAAAGGGCTGGAATTTCCTGTAGTGATTCTGGCTGGAATGGGGAAGCGCTTCAACAAACAGGATATGACGGGAAAGATCCTCATTGATCCGGAACTGGGAATCGGAGCCGACTGCCTGGATTTGGAGCGGAGAGTGAAGATTCCCACATTAAAGAAGCAGGTATTAAAGAGAAAAGCGGATTTGGAAACACTGGGGGAGGAACTGAGGATTTTCTATGTGGCTATGACCCGGGCAAAGGAAAAGCTGATTATGACAGCTTCGGACCGCTCTCTGGATAAGCGGCTGGAGAAATTCGGGATAGATCCCTCCTGGGCTGATGGCGGAGACGGAAAATCGGTGCTGGGGCTTTTAGAGACCCAGGAAGGTACAGCGGGGAGAGAGCCTGCGATGCCTTTGCCAGGGCTGCCGTTTACTGTACTTTCCAGCGCCTCTTCCTGCCTGGACTGGGTGCTGATGAGTTTCCCGGCTATGAGAGGCAGAGGCCGTCTGCGCTTAGAGATCTGTCCGGCACAAAATCTGGTGGGAAGAGAAGTGATCCGGCAGATCGAGCGCCGCAGCAGCAAAGAAGATTTGCTCTCTATGGATTTTTCATCGGCGGAATTTTCAGATGTCAAAGATTCCCTGGAAAAAGAATTGTCGTATTCCTATCCTCACCAGGCTGACACCTCCCTGTATGCCATGCTGTCCGTATCAGAGCTCAAGAGCAGATGGCAGGAAGAGGAGGCGAAAGAAAACGGAGAGTCTGCGAGGCTGGAGGAAAATTCCCCGGAGGTCGGCAGCGCAGTTCCAGGTCAGCAGAAAATCTACCTGGGCCCGGGAGGCGCCGCCAGGGGCACGGCTTTTCACCGGGCATTACAGCTCTTGGATTTTTCTAGATTTATTGGTGCAGAGAATAGAGGGAGGCAGATACAGGAGGCGGAGGAGGCCCTGAGAGAATTAGAGAGCAAAGGACTTCTGAGAGGGAGAGACGCAGACCTGGCGGATGCTAAAGTGCTGGCGGGATTTTTGGCCGGGGAGCTAGGAAAGAGAATAGCAGAAGCCCAGAAGGAGGGGCGTCTTCACAGAGAGCAGCAGTTTATGGTAGGAATTCCCGCCAGAGAGATGAAGGCGGCGGATTCCGATGAGCTGGTGCTGGTGCAGGGAATGATTGACGCCTGGATTGATGAGCCGGACGGGCTGGTGCTGATTGACTATAAGACTGACGCCGCAGGCCCGGGAGATGAGGACGCACTGAAAGAAAAGTACAGGATCCAGATGGACTACTACAAGATGGCCCTGGAACAGATCACAGGAAAAAAGGTAAAGGAACGCATTTTGTATTCCCTGGCGCTTCAGAAGGCAATCAGGCTGTGACTGCGGAGGACTGGAGATGGAAGGCGGTTCCGCTGCAGGATTCTGGTGCAGATGAGGGCGGAGGAATTGTTACATTTTGAACGAAAGTTGCAATTTTTTAAAATTCCGCTATAATATTACTATTATTCAGCAGAGGAGAGCAACTAATGATTCGATTAGAGAGAACCAGTGTGATGAATCTGGAAAATGCCATGAGGGGAGCGAGAAATCCCATGAACAGCTGGGCCAGGATGGACAGCTATTACGACGAGAATGGCAGCTACGTGTTGGGACCCAATGACCTGGATCTGGCAAAGCGTCTGAGAAAGGCGGGGAGCGACCACAGAAAATTCATCCGCCAGATTTTTGTTTCCGTGGATATCACTGCGCCGCTTTACTGGTGGAAAGAGTACGACACCTACAAAGTGGCTACCGTGGCCAATTCCACCAGCACCATGCACAAAATCCACAGCAAGCCCTTCGCGCGGGAGGATTTCAGCACGGACCACATGACGGAGGACACCCTGGCTTTCATGGATACGGTCATTGCCAGGCTGGAGGCCATTCGCCAGAAGTACCTGGAGACCAAGAGCAAAGAGGACTGGTACGACATGATCCAGCTTCTCCCCTCCAGCTACAACCAGATGAGGACATGCACTTTTAATTACGAAACTCTGGTGAATATTTATTTTGCCAGGAAGAACCATAAACTGGCAGAATGGCACACATTCTGCGATTGGATCCGTACTCTGCCTTACGGGCCGGAACTGATCATAGCGGAGGAAACAGAATGAAACTGATAGCAGCGGCAGATCGGCGGTGGGCCATTGGAAATAAAGGAAATCTTTTAGTCTCTATTCCTGATGACCAGAGGCTTTTCCGCCAGGAGACTCTGGGAAAAGTGGTGGTTATGGGCCGGAAGACTCTGCAGAGCCTTCCGGGAGGCCAGCCCCTCTACGGCCGGACAACTATTGTGCTCAGCCGGGATCCATCTTTCCAGGTGAAGGGAGCCCAGGTGGCAAGAAGTCTGGAGGATGCCCTGAAGGCTCTTCAGACATACCCCTCCGACGATATTTACATCGCCGGCGGCCAGGAGATCTATGAGGAGTTTCTTCCTTATTGTGACACCGCACAGATCACCTGGATTGATTATGAGTACGACGCCGATACCTATTTTCCGAACCTTGACAAATGCGGAGAATGGGAATTGACAGCCCAGAGCGAGGAGCAGACATACTTTAATCTGTGCTACGAATTCCGCATATATAAAAGAAAAACTATTGTCAGATAGAAAAAACAGTGCTAAGATAAACCAAGCTCGAAAAAGCAGGAGGACGAAAATGTACAGGATTTTAAAGGCAGAGCAGCTGGCTGATAAAATATACCTGATGGATGTAGAGGCACCCAGGGTAGCGCGGGTTTGCCAGCCGGGAGAATTTGTGATTGTAAAGATGGATGAGGTGGGAGAGCGGATTCCCTTGACGATCTGTGATTTTGACAGAGAAAGGGGAACCGTCACCATCGTCTTCCAGATCGTGGGGGCATCTACATATAAGATGTCATTTTTGAAAGAAGGAGATGCGTTCCGGGATTTCGTGGGTCCCCTGGGACAGCCTTCTGAGTTTGTAAAAGAACCCATTGAAGAAGTAAAAAAGAGAAGATATCTTTTTGTAGCAGGCGGCGTTGGAGCAGCTCCCGTCTATCCCCAGGTAAAATGGATGAGGGAGCATGGCATTGATGCGGATGTTATCGTAGGCTCCAAGACAAAGGTTCTCCTGCTCTTGGAGAAGGAGATGGAGGCCCAGGCTGGAAACCTCTATATCACTACAGACGACGGATCCTACATGAGGAAAGGCATGGTTACGGCCGTGATTGAGGATCTGGTGAAAAATCAGGGAAAGACCTATGATGTCTGCGTGGCCATCGGCCCGATGATTATGATGAAGTTTGTCTGTAAATTGACGAAAGAGCTGGGAATTCACACCATCGTCAGTATGAACCCCATTATGGTGGACGGCACCGGCATGTGCGGAGCCTGCCGGGTGACGGTGGGCGGCGAGGTGAAATTTGCCTGTGTAGACGGTCCGGAGTTTGACGGCCATCTGGTGGATTTCGACCTTGCGATGAAACGGCAGCAGATGTATAGGACTCAGGAAGGCCGGGCTATGTTAAAGGCACAGGAAGGCGCCACCCATCACGGCGGCTGCGGCCATTGCGGAGGTGACAACTGATGGATATGATGAAGCGAGTGCCCATCCGGGAGCAGGATCCCAAGGTGAGAGCAACAAATTTTGACGAAGTATGTTTAGGATATAACGAGGAAGAAGCTGTAGCGGAGGCAAAGCGCTGCCTTCAGTGCAAAAAGCCTTTATGTATGCAGGGATGTCCGGTTGCCATCGACATTCCGGCATTTATCAAGAAGATTACAGAGAGAGACTTCAGGGGCGCTGCGGAGGTCATTGCCCGCTCCTCTGCACTCCCGGCAGTCTGCGGCCGGGTTTGCCCCCAGGAGAGCCAGTGTGAGGGAAAATGTGTTCGCGGCATCAAAGGGGAGCCGGTCTCTATCGGCAAGCTGGAGAGATTCGTGGCAGACTGGTCCAGGGAAAACGGATTTGTCCCGGCTGCTCCTGAAAAGACCAACGGCAAGAAGGTGGCGGTCATTGGTTCCGGCCCTTCCGGCCTTACTTGTGCCGGAGATCTGGCAAAGATGGGGTACGAGGTGACGATCTTTGAGGCTCTCCATGAGCCAGGCGGAGTTCTCACCTATGGGATTCCGGAATTCCGTCTGCCTAAGGACACGGTTGTTCGCTCTGAGATTGAAAACGTAAAGAAGCTGGGCGTAAAGATCGAGACCAATGTAATTATCGGAAAATCTGTTACCATCGATGAGCTGATGGAGGAAGAGGGATTCCAGGCAGTCTTTATCGGCTCCGGGGCCGGCCTTCCTAAATTTATGGGGATTCCAGGAGAAAATGCCAACGGCGTATTCTCTGCCAATGAGTATCTGACCAGAAACAATCTGATGAAAGCATTTCGGGATGACTATGACACCCCTATTGAAAAAAGCAAAAAGGTAGCCGTAGTAGGCGGCGGAAACGTTGCCATGGATGCTGCCAGAACAGCGCTCCGCCTGGGGGCAGATGTCCATATTGTATACCGGAGAAGCGAGGCAGAGCTCCCCGCCAGAGTGGAGGAGGTTCACCACGCGAAAGAGGAGGGTGTGATCTTCGATCTGCTGACCAACCCTGTGGAGATTCTCACAGATGAGAATGACTGGGTGAAAGGCATGGTCGTTCGCAAGATGGAGTTGGGAGAGCCGGACGCATCCGGAAGAAGGCGCCCGGTGGAGATCCCGGGCTCCGATTACACCATCGATGTGGACACGGTGATCATGTCTCTGGGGACTTCCCCTAATCCGCTGATCTCCTCCACCACAGAGGGGCTGGAGATCAACAAGAGAAAATGCATCGTGGCGGAGGCAGAGAACGGCCAGACTACCAAGAAAGGCGTGTTTGCCGGCGGTGATGCGGTGACTGGCGCCGCTACGGTCATTCTGGCCATGGAGGCCGGAAAAGCCGGTGCAAGAGGAATCGATGAATATCTGAAGAATCAGTAAGCGTGCTCAGAAACAGAAGGGACGGGATCGTTTGCAAAAACGGCCCGCCCTATTTTTTTCTCTATTTTCTCCAGAGCGTCATCGAAGCGCCTGGCCTCCTTTCTTTCATTTCAGACTTCCGTCACCTGCCATCAGCGCTGTCATCTCCTCGATCCGCTCTAAGGGGAATGGAGGAAGGCACAGGGGCTTCATGGCGATGGACATGAGTTTCATGGGATTGTCGTCGGCGGCTGTGCGGTTGGAGCTGAACTGCCCGCACCTGCGGCAGCGGTGGATGATCGCCCATTCTCCGCTTTTTCTGACCCAGACGGCAACCGGATCCATAAGGCTGCCGCAGTCACATTCCCGGTCTCCAGGTTCTATGTCCACATGGAGGCTGCACAGACAGTTGGGGCAGTGGTTTCGGTGATCGCTGCCCGCTCCGGCTGAGACCACCAGGCGCCCGCAGTTTTTGCATACGAAGCTGTCAGTGCAGGGGTGCATTTTATAGTAACCTTTTTCATATTTTCTTTTTTTATTTTCCCGATTCATGTTTTTAATCTCCTGAAATAATTTGTCTTTTTTATAGGCTGTATACTGTCTCAATCAGGGCAATAAAAAAAGATAACCCTCTGACGGAGGACTATCTTATCCATACTGAGCAGACGCTCACCTGCAAAGCCAATATCGGGAGCCCGGACAAAATAACTGAAGGCAGACCGGGGCTGCCGCCAGGGGCGGCCAGTCCGGCCTCTGCCTCACCAAAAAGAACTCCTCCGCAAAGGCTGCCTGAGCAGCGATCCGCAAAATTAAGTACAACAAAAAAGCCATCCGTTTTTGGATAGAACATCAATTTTTATTGTCCCGTTTATTTGCGGATTGCCGACATCAAGCCACCTCCCCTGCGCGTTTTCTATACTATAGCATGAAATCCTGTTTCTGTAAAGCCTATATAAATTTTATGACGGAGCGCATCTCCCCGTAAAAAGGAGGGATAAAGGGGGTGAGCAGCTCTAAGAAGTCATCCCGGTCCAAAGGCTTATCCCCATTCTTCCTGACAGTCTCCGCCAGGGCATGCCTTTTTTCCGGGCTTAGGCTGGAACCGATGATGAGGAGAATCCGCCAGATCTCCGGGGACAGGGGAGGAAGTTCCTCTGTCCACTGGCTGTCCACAGGGCGCTGCCGCAAAATTTCCGGTGTGAGCTCCCCTGTCTCGGGGATGCCCAGGCGGCGAAACTGCTCTGACGGCGCCTCGTTTGCCACCATAAGCTCTCTCATGGCGGCGATGAGGCGGAGTTCTGTGGTTTCTGACTGAATCGGCTGCTTTTGGCAGGGATCGTTTTCCAGGTCATACAGACGGTTCCCGTACCAGTAGGCATTGTACTCCTGGGAAGCCGGGATTTTCAGTACCTTGCACCCCTTCATGTAGGGAAAGCCGTCGGAGAGCTCAGCCTGCCGCAGTTCCATCAGAGAAAATGGGGCGCGCAGGTGGCAGGGCATCAGGGTGTATTCATAGAACGGTCCGTTTTCCAGAGAAAACGGGGCGCGCATGTAGACATACCGGCCGTCAGTGACATTGACATGGCCGCCGAAGATGCCGAAAAGGGCCGCCTCCCGGACCGGGGTGTCGTCGCGGATGATGGGGGTGAGGGAACGGCCGTCCATAAACTCTGGGGGATCGATCTGGAAAAATTCGGCCAGAGTGGGGGCGATGTCGATGGTCTGGGCCAGGGACTTTCTGCGCTTTCCCGCTTCACCTGGAAATCTAGGATCCCAGATGAAGAAGGGAATGTGGGAAATTTCCTCGTACATAGGCTGGACATTCTTGCCCATCCACTCTTTTTCCCCCAGCATAAAGCCGTGGTCCGTGTTGACAATGAGCATGGTATCGCCCCACATATCCTTCTCATCCATCAGATCCAGAATCTTTCCCAGGTAGTGGTCGCACATACTCAGCAGGGCTGCGTATTCGCGGCGCACGTGGCGGGTGGCCTCCTCGCCGTATTCATTTTTTCCGTAATCTGGCCAGTCCAGATTTTTTCCGTGATAGTCGTCCGGGTACAGGTCCTTATAGTTTTGCTGGCTGTAGAAGGGCTCGTGGGGGTCAAAGAGCTCCAGCTGCAGAAACCAGTTGTCGTAACCGCAATTTCTGCGGATAAAATCCATGCCGCTGTCTACAGCAATCTTTTGGGGCATCTGATCCTCGGAGGTGAGAAATTGGCGGTTGACCCAGTCATGGCGCCAGTTTTCCCCGGTTTTTCTCCGGGCCAGAGTGTCGGGGAAGTCCGGCCAGGGAACCTGCCCTTTCCAGGGATCGCCCTGCTGCCCCCGGATCATCTCGTGGCTGTTGTACTTTGTCAGATAGCAGCTGCCGCCGTCCTCCCAGTAGTGGAAATGGTCTGTGACAATGTGGGTGTAGACTCCGCTTGCCGTCAGCCGGGAGATGACGGAATCATCAAAGGGCTGCAGCGGGGACCAGGAGC
Organism: uncultured Lachnospiraceae bacterium; assembly: GCA_944376125.1. GTDB lineage: Bacteria > Bacillota > Clostridia > Lachnospirales > Lachnospiraceae > UMGS1370. The sequence continues at coordinate 73,639 of CALWBQ010000047.1, read as the reverse complement.
TGTGAAGGAAATTGTACCGGCCTGTGTGGAGCTCTCTGCGGGCGGGCATGCAGGGGAGACTGGCAGAGTAGAATCGGTCAAAGGTCAGGGACCTTTCTTCAAGCCGCCGGAAATTGGGCATGACTGTCCAGTCACAGCCGTAGTTGGGGAGAAAATGTCGGTTCAGGGAATCGAACATGAGCATAATCGCTTTCATAGTGCATTAGATATCCTTTCTTTTTTTATATGTGGAGGGAGATGCCCCCTTAACTCGCATAAAAACTTTGTACATACTGTTGGATGACAGAAAGCCGGAGTGAAGGGCGACGTCTGCCACCGTCATGTCGGTTGTCTCTAAAAGCCGTATGCTTTCCTGCACCCGCAAAAACGAGATGCGGTCATTAAGAGTTTCTCCGCAGGCGTCTTTTACCAGCTGATAGATGTATTTTTCCGACAGGTCAAAGTGCTGGGCAATCGAGCTGGCGCAGAGATTGGGATCCCGGAAATTTTCATCCACGTAGGCCAGGACACAGGCCCCTTTTTTCTTTTTGTTTCGTTCCAGATGCTCCATATAACAGGTATAGACCGCCCCATTCAGATTGATAAAGGCGTTTTCAATGGAAGCCGGGCTGTACTCGTCCAGGTCGTTGGGGAGAGCGACGGAAGTCTGCACGGTCTCCTCCTTTTTCTCGGACTCCAGATTAAACTGATTGATCACCGCAGAGTAGACAGAGCGCAGGGAGAAAAAGAGCTGCCGCAGTTCCACGGCGTCCGGCCGGTCTGTCCCCAGCTGGCCAAACATACTCTGAATCAGTTTGTCAGCGGTCTGCTTATTCCCGGTCTGCAGAGAGCGCTGCAGGGAATCCAGGAACCGGATATTCAGCGTGTTTTGGGCTGCCCTGGAAGAGTAGGTGTGCAAAAAGAGATAGACGCCCTGAATATGAAGCCCGGCGTTCAGCCTGGAATCAGCCTGAAAAGCAGCCTTTTTGACGGCCTGGAGCTGGGAAGCAGGGTTGCTGACGCCGCCCTTGGCAATGGGGCCGCCGTTTTCTCTGATCATCCGTAGAAGCTGTTCCAATGCCTCCTGGGTGTCCTCCTCATTCTGCAGAAGCAGATAGACCCTGCCGCCCCGGGTGTGGACGGCGTAGGCAGATTTTCCCAGAGAGGAGAGAGACTGGCATACCGCCTCCTTCAGGGAAGAGGCATCGCAGCCGGATTCCGCCCAGGTGAAAACCGCGCAGACAAAGGGGGAGGGGGGAGGGCCAAAGTACTGAATAAAGGCGCGCTGGATTTTTTCCGCGGAAAAGTCCCCGAAAAAAAGGCGTTCCAGAAGATCTGAGCTTACCATGGAATCCAGATCTTTTATGGTGTCCCGGCACATGCGGATCTCTGAGGCCATACGCACAACGGAATCTTCAATTCCGCCCAGGCCTGCGATGTCGTGTTCCGACGATTCCGATCTTCGCAGAATGTCCAGCACATTTTCCAGCGGCCGGGAGCGGTTCCAGGAAAAGTACAGGGATGCCGCTGCCCCGATCAGGAGGGCCAGACCGATGCTCCTAAAGATCAGCTTCAGGCTGTCAGACCGGATGGAGCGGTAGAAATCCTGGTCAATATAGATCCGGGCCTCCATCCCATAAGTACCTGTGAGGGAAACGGAGAAAAATCCATCCCGATCCCCACTGCCAGCGGAAGCCGAACTGGCAATCGGATTTCCATCTTCCAAAACCTGGCAATAGGCCTGTCCCTCCAGCTCGGGGAGCAGAAAGGTATCCCCCACGGAGGAGGAGTCCAGGGATACTATGATAAGCAGGGGGATATTGGGGTCTCCCGGCATCGGAAAGGTAAAGAACAGATTCACGACAGGGAGGGGCTGAGCAGAATCGGTATCCGCAAAATATCCGGGTTTTGCAGTCATGGCGTATTCCGGGGAGCAGTACAGATCCAGCCAGTCCTCCTCTTCCGGGGATGCCAGAGCATAGGCTCCGGCCTGATAAAACAGCTCCTTATCCCGGTAGATATAGTCGGGAGTCAGAACGTAATTCAGCCGGGGAAAGTACATGAGGACGTCTGCCACATCGCGGATATTCTGAAAATAGAGCTGCAGACGTTTTTGAAGCTGAAACATATTATAGAAGGTCTCACTGTCTGTCCCGCTGACACTGCTGTAGTAGAGATTTTTCAGCTCTTGATCCATGTAGAGGTTCCGGGATGTATTTAACAGGTTGTCCCGGATGGTCTCCAGCTCACGCATAGCGCTCTGGCCCTGCCCCAGGATCCGTTCCTGAGCTTTGTCCACCTCTGCCCTGCTCAGAGAGCGATATATGGGGAACAGGCTGATCAGTACAAAGACAATAATGACAAAATAGGTAAAGGCAAAGTTGAAGAAAAGTTTTTTGTTACTATTGTACATAAAATCCCTCTCATTTCGAAATAGTTCATACATATTTTAATCTTATGCGGTGAAAAATGCTTTGTCAATAGGGTGGAATTGCCGTTGGTGCAATAGTGTACAATTGGCAATCTGCTGGAGAAATCTCAACTTTACTTTTAGCATTGGGCATATTACACTGAGGTCACATCAAAAAAGCGGTTTGAAATGTTGAAAATGCACATGTGCATGAAAAAGTGAAAAGGAGGCAGGAGACAGTGACGGACAGTGCAGTGGAGATTGGGGATGTTCAAAAAGAGATACAGCGCCAGAAGAAGCGCGTGGCGAGAAAGGAAAACCTGGCGGGAATTCTATTCCTCCTTCCGGGCCTTCTGGGATTCATCGTATTTATACTGATTCCCGTGGTCATGTCCCTTGGAATCAGCTTTACAGAATGGAACTTTCTGAAAGGGTGGGAAGCCATCCAGTTTAACGGGCTGGAAAATTACAAGCAGCTGCTGCATGATGATTGGTTCATCGCTTCCCTGAAAAACAATCTGTTGTTTACACTGGTGACCATCCCCGTTCTCCTGGTTTTGGGACTGGTGATGGCGGAGCTGATCAACCGGTACTGCTATAAGAAAAATCTGGTGAGGGTGATGATCTTTATCCCCTATATCGCCAGCGTGGTTGCAGTCTGCACCGTCTGGCAGGTTATGCTGCAGCCTAGCTATGGCCCTGTCAACCAGATGCTGCAATCGATTGGAATTGACAATCCTCCCAGATGGCTGGTGGATGAAAAGTGGGCTCTGTGGGCGATCATGGCCATCTACATCTGGACCCAGCTGGGGTACTATGTGGCGGTATTTATGGCAGGGCTGAAAAATGTACCGGACGACCTTTATGAGGCGGCCCAGATAGACGGCGCCACAGGGTTCAAGCAGTTCCTTTACATAACGGTTCCCATGGTGCGTCCCACTACGTTTTTCCTGGCAATCATGGGCATCATCGCTTCCTTCAAAGTGTTTGACTATATCAGCGTTCTGACTCAGGGAGGGCCGGGAAACTCCACCTCCGTTATGGCCTACTATATTTATAAGACGGCCTTTGAAAATTTCAAGATGGGTTACGCCTGCACCCTGGCATGGGCCCTCTTTGTTATCATTTTCATCGTTACACTGATACAGTGGAAATACCAGAAGAATTTTGCCAATGAGTAGGAGGGAGCTATGTTAATTATCAGAGGAAAGAAGTTCGATATACCCAAGATCGTGTGTACGATTGTACTGTTTTTCATAGGCTTCACAATGCTGACGCCGCTGCTGTGGATGATTTCCACATCCTTTAAAACAGAGAATGAAGTGTTTACTTTCCCGATCCAGTGGATTCCGGAGACCTTCGTGGGCCTGGCTAATTACAAGGAAGTCTGGGGAGAAGAATATAATTTTGGAATGTACTACTTAAACAGCATCAAGATCACAGTGATCTCCACCGTCTTCCAGATCCTTGTGTCGGCTCTGGGGGCCTACAGCTTTACAAAGATCAAATGGAAATACCGGGACAAAATCTTTCTGCTGTACCTGGCTACCATGATGATCCCTCCCCAGGTGATGATCGTCAGCCGCTTTGCCATCATGCAGAAAACCGGGCTGTACAACACACACCTGGGAATCATCCTGATGACAATGTTCAGCACCTACGGCGTGTTCCTGCTGAGGCAGGCCATGATGGGGATTCCCGATTCCCTGTGCGAGTCAGCCAAGATAGACGGGGCCGGCCACTGGACTATTTTTACAAAGATTATCTTGCCGCTGGTCAAACCCTCCATCGCCACTCTGGCAGTGCTGAAGTTTGTCTGGACCTGGAATGATTACCAGACGCCCCTTATTTTCCTGAGCAAGCGAACCCTGTTTACGATCCAGCTGGGGATGAAGATGTTCGCGTCGGAGTCAGGAAACATTTACTCGCTGATGATGGCGGCGGCGGTATCGGCCACCGTGCCCCTGATCCTGGTGTTCCTTCTGGGACAGCGCTACATCATCGACGGGATGACGGCAGGAGCCGTTAAAGGATAATCACAGTGAAACATTTTAATATGATACAACATAAACAAGGAGGAAATTCTATGAAAAAGAAAACACTTACCATGGCGTTGGCATCACTGGCCGCGGCAGCGGTTCTCAGCGGCTGTTCAGGAGGACAGACCGGGGAGACAACCCAGAAGCAGAGCGGCCAGACTCAGGAGAGCGGGGGAACCCAGGCAGACACGGAGGCCGGGAGCACGGAAGCCGCCGCCTCAGAGGAGGCTGCAGAGCCGGTCACCCTGCGTTTTGCAAGCTGGCAGAGCAACCACGCGGAGGCGAACCAGGCGGTGGCGGATGCCTACCATGAGCTGAACCCCAATGTGACCGTGGAATTCGAGTACCTGGGCGATATGAATGCGGCCGACTATATGCAGAAGGTTGACGTTATGATCATGGGAGGGGAGCCCTTGGACATTGTGATGACAGACTCTCTGATGTCCTATACGGTCAGGGCCTCATCCAACGCCTATCTCCCTCTGGACAGCTTCTTTGAGGCCGAGGGAACCACCGCGGAGGATATGTTTGAAGTGGTTGTAAAGGTAGATGACCAGGTATACGGGATCCCCGCTGAGATGAAATACAACAATCTGGTGCTGATCAACAAGGATATGCTGGATGCGGCCGGCCTTCCGGTGCCGGATCTCAACTGGACCTGGGACGACTACCGGGATTACGCCATCAAGCTGACCCAGGGCAGCGGCGCCGATACCATCTACGGGTCGTTCTTCCGCTCGGGGGCAAATGTGTTTGGAATTAATGCGGCGAAGCAGGGGAATCCCTATTTCTACGACGACGGGACTCTGACCTTTGAGGATCCCATCTGGTCGAGATTCCTGGAGTTCCGCTACAATCTGGAAAATACAGATAAGGCTTCCACGCCCCAGACCGACATTAAAGCCCTGAACCTGAACTACCGGGATCAGTTTTTCAGCGGCAAGGTGGCTATGATGCCGCTGGGAACCTATGTGCTCAGCGATATTGGAAATGAAAAATATGCCCATGACTTTACCACCACCTTTGCGCGGATGCCGCTGTGGGAGGATGATGATGAGCACTACAATACTGCAGAAGCCACTGTATTTTCTATTGCCCGCACCTCAGAGCATCCCCAGGAGGCCTTTGATTTCCTGAAATTCTGGAGCACAGAGGGCGTGAATATCAAGGGGATGTTCATGTCCAATGAAAAGGGTGTAGACAGAGCTGACAGTGTCAAGCGCATCGTGGCTTCCTTCGAGGATATGGTGGACATGGACGCTCTGACCGCTATCATGGAAGATGAGAAGTGGATCGACAGCTATCCTGAGAGCACGCCTACCTATCAGAATGAGATCAGCGATATGGAGATCGAGGAGACAGACAAGTACCTGCTCGGCAGCCAGAGCCTGGAAGAGACCATCAGCAATATGATGCGCCGGGGCAATGAGATCATTGAGGCAAACAAATAAGACACATAACTTAATTTGAGAGGAGACGGACAGATGGGATGGGAGAGAGAAGCCCTGGAGAAAACCCTGAAAAAGGTATCGGACAACATAGAAAAAATCGGATTTTCTTATCCCCATGTCTCTCTGGAAGGAGCATACAATGACGAAGGTCCAGGTTTCTGGACCTCCGGCTTCTGGCCGGGGCTCCTGTGGCTGCTGTACCAGGAAACCGGAGAGAAAAAGGCAAAGGAACTGGCCGTTCGGCTGGAAGAGGGGATGGACGGCGTTCTGGACTATTTTCTGACCCTGCATCACGATGTGGGGTTTATGTGGCTTCCCAGCGCGGTGGCCCACTACAGAGAGGATGGAAATGAAACGTCGCGGCAAAGAGGACTGAAAGCGGCCAGCCATCTGGCGGGCCGCTTTAATCTGGCAGGCCGGTTCCTGCGGGCCTGGAATGATGAGATAGAGGCGGGAAGCCAGGGATGGTCGATCATTGATTCTATGATGAATCTTCCGCTGCTCTACTGGGCGTCCGGGGAGCTGGATGATCCCAGATTCTTTCACATTGCAAAAGCCCATACAGACACAGTGCTGAGAGCCTTTCTGCGGCCGGACAGCACGGTTCCCCACATTGTGCGCTTCGACCCGGTGACAGGGGAGAAGCTGGAAAATCTGGGAGGCCAGGGAAAGGGGCCGGACTCTGCCTGGTCCAGAGGCCAGTCCTGGGCTTTATACGGCCTGGCCATCGCCGGAAGGGAGACCGGGGGGCAGATCTACAAGGATGCAGCTAAGAATATTGCCAATTTCGTTCTGTCCCACCTGCCGGAGGACAAAGTACCCTGGTGGGACTACAAGGCGGAAAAAGAGGAGCGCAGTGCCAGAGATTCCTCCGCCGCTGCCTGCGCAGCCAGCGGTCTTCTGGAACTTGCCGGCGTTTTAGAAGAAGAGAGCGACCGGGAGTTTTTCAGGGAGCAGGCGGCTGCGATTTTAAAAGGGCTTTATGAGAACTGGGCCGATTTTTCCGGGTCGGAGCAGGGGATTCTGCGCCAGGGCACAGTGAGCTATCCCGCCGGCCGCCATGTCAATGTGCCGATCATATATGGGGACTATTTTTTCCTTGAGGCGTTGATCAAGCTGCAGAGCCCGTTAAAAGTCTTTTAAGAAGGAGGCAGAGATGGAGAGAAGGGAAGGTTCGATGCAGACAAAGAGAGATATGCAGCAGTTGGCTGTAGAGATGATCGGCGCTGTCCTGAAATTTCAGAGCCGGGAAGGAGCAGAATGTCGGCTGGGATGGACGTCGGCCAGGTATGGGGAGCGAGTCGGAAGGATGGAGAGCTTTCTAAGGCCTCTTTTCGGCCTGGCTCCCCTGACCGCCGGGGGAAGCAGGCAGGATCAATTCTGGGAACAGTACAGACAGGGAATCATCCACGGCACAGATCCCAGGAGCCCGGAGTACTGGGGGGATCTGAAGGAGAGGGACCAGCGCCAGGTGGAGCTGGCCTCTCTGGGCATCGCTATGATTCTCCAGAAAGACAAAATATGGGATCCCCTGTCTGAGAAAGAGAAGGATCAGCTATCTGCCTGGCTCTGTCAGGTTAATTCCTGCGAACTTGCTAAAAATAACTGGCTCTTTTTCCCAGTCATGGTCAATCTCGGTCTGAAACATGTGGGGAGGCCCTACGACAAGGCGGTTATGGAAAAGGCTCTCACCAGGATCGAGGAATGTTATCTGGGGGATGGCTGGTACAGTGACGGCAAAGCCCGGCAGCGGGATTACTATATCGCCTTTGCCATGCATTTCTACGGCCTGCTGTATTCGGTTTTCCAGAAAGAGGATGACCGGGAGAGGGCCGGGCGTTTCCGGGAGAGGGCGGCCCGCTTTGGGAAAGATTTTATTTACTGGTTTGCCTCCCGGGGAGAAGCCCTGCCTTTTGGCAGGAGCCTGACGTACCGCTTTGCCATGTGCGCCTACTGGTCGGCCATGGCCTATGCCGGAGTGGAAGCGGTGAGCTGGGGGACCATGAGAGGGATCATCTTTCGGAATATTCGCTGGTGGCTGCAGAAGCCGATTTTTACGGAGGACAATCTCCTGACCATTGGGTACGGCTATCCCAATCTCAAGATGGCAGAGTTTTACAATGGTCCCGGTTCACCGGCGTGGGCCATGAAGGCGTTTCTGGTGCTGGCACTGCCGGACGGCCACCCGTTCTGGACAGCCGGGGAAGAAGAACTGCCCCAGCTGAGAGAGACCGTCGTCCAGAAACACCCATATATGATCCTTATGCGGAGCCAGGGGGGAAGCCATGTCCAAGCCCTCACATCAGGCCAGTATGCGGCTTTTGAACCTACGTGGATGGCGGAAAAGTATGAGAAATTTGCTTATTCCACCCTTTTTGGCTTCAGCGTCCCCGGGGGAGACTGGGGCCTGGAGCAGGCGGCGGCAGACTCTATGCTGGCGCTCTGCGAAGAGGGAGATAACAGCTACCGGGTCCGGAGAAAGTGTGAGAAACTGCGGATCAATGGCGGCAGGATCTACAGCCAGTGGCGCCCATGGCCCGATGTGACGGTCAGCACCTGGCTGATCCCTTGCAGCCCCTGGCACATAAGGGTTCACCACATTGTATCCGGCAGGCGGCTGACCGGTGCGGAGGGAGCCTACTCTGTCCCCTGGGGATATTTCCCGAAGGGGGCGGAGCAGACCCCGGAGGCCGCAGGGGCCGGGGAGAGAGTCCGGATCCTGGCCGGGGAGAGAGGCATCGCCGCTTTCTGCCGGATCGGCGGCAGCGGCATCATCAATCTGTCCGGTGAGAGAGAGGGACTTCTGGTTGAGGCTCACCCCAACACGAATCTGCTCTATCCCAATACGGTGATTCCCACCTTAAAAGGGGAAATCCTGGAGGGAGGCACCTGGCTCTGCAGCCTTGTCCTGGGAGAGGCTGGCAGTTCCGAGAGCGAAAAAATCTGGGAGCAGCCGCCTGCCGTCAGCCTGGATGAGGAAAAAGGAGAGTTGTCATTTAGACCTGAATCTGTCAGACTGGCTTTGCGGGAGGACGAAGAATGGGAATCAGCGGAGAACTTTTAAAGACCTGGTGCGAAGGCCTGGAGAGATACCAGGTGCGGGAAGGGAGTGTTCTGGAGGGGAAAGGGGGACTGTGGTGCCCGGTGTGCAGACGGTTTCACGGCAGGTGCCTGGATGCCTTTTATCCCTTCCTGGCCATGGCAGATCTGGGGGAGCAGCGGTTTCTGGATGCGGCCCTGCTGCTGTATGAGTGGGCAGAGGCCAATGTGTCGGAACCTGACGGTTCCTTCCTCAATGACGTTGACTCAGACTGGAAGGGGATCACTGTTTTTTCCGTTATCCAGCTGGCGGAGGCCGTCACCCGCCACGGAAAGATCCTGCCGTCCGGCTGGAGGGAGAGAATTACAGAGCGGATCCGCAGGGGAGCTCAGTTTCTCTTTGATTTTAAAGAGCTGGAAGAGAATAATATCAATTACCGGGCGGCCAACTGTCTGGCCATGTATATGGCAGGGAATCTTTTAGGGGAAGAGGCCTATTTAAAAAAGGCTGAAAAGCTGGCAAGAGACGTTCTGGTGTGCGCGTCAGAGGACGGCATCCTCTTAGGGGAAGGGTACCCCTTTGAGGCCAGAACCCCTATGGGATGCGGTCCGGTGGATATGGGATATAATATAGAAGAATCGCTGCCGGTGCTGGCTCAGTACGCATATCTGTCACAAAACAGGGAGCTGGCGGATAACGTCATATGGATGCTGAAGAGCCATGAGAGATTTATTCTGGATGACGGCGGGATTGACGACAGCTTTGGAACCAGAAATTTCAAATGGACTTACTGGGGAAGCAGGACTTCTGACGGGGGCACCCTGGGCTATCTGCTTTTCAGCGACAGGGAAAAGGAGCTTGGTCAGGCGGCATCCCGGATGCTTCGGATGCAGCGGCGATGTACCCACAACGGACTTCTGTACGGAGGAATCTATCAGTATGAACTGGGGGAGCCTCCCTGCATCCACCATACGTTCACTCACGCAAAGACAGCGGCAGGAATCCTGGATTACGGCCTGGAGGAGCGGATCACAGATCTGCCTGTGCAGCGGCCGAAGAAGACGGGGATATATTATTATAGAGATATGGCCCTGTACCGGGCGGAGGGGCCGGAGTATACGGCCGATGTCACCTCCTATGACTGGCAGTACGGAGATCTGAGTCAGGGGCATGCCGGCGGGGGAATGATGACTCTGCTGTGGCAGAGGGAATACGGCCCCATCCTCTGTTCCGGGATGAATGAATATGTGAGAAAAGAGCCGTCCAATATGCAGCTGCCAACCCTGGACCGCCACGAGTGCATCAGCTTCCGGATCGAGGGGGAAGAGGAAAAGACGGGCTACAGCAGTCTCTACGATGACTCCAGCCGCATGTACGAAGCCGGCAGGGAGCCTGCTGTCCTGGAGGCAGAGGGCGAATTGAGAAATGCTGCCCGCAAGAAACTGGAAGGGGGCCAGGGCAGGTACCGGATCCGATATACATTTTCCGATGACAGGATTGCCTTCCAGGCAGAACTTCCAGAACATGCCAGCGTCGTGGTTCCGCTGGTAAAAGCGCCGGGGAGCAGCGTCCGGCAGGAAAAAAATTCCCTGACAATAGAAGGGCGGGCAGATATCAGGCTGACGGTGACAGAGGGGAATCTGTCTCTTCCGTACGGGGAAGAGACCATCTACAATCTGGTGCCCGGTGTGGAAGCCGTCAAAGTAAAACTGGCTCCTTCTTTTGGCGGAGCCGGGAAGGTCTGCTGGAGTGTGGGAGTTTCCGGCAGGCGTCAGGCAGGCGGCTGACCGTCCCACACCATACAGTATTCCCTCTCGCCAGTATCACTATCAAGGCTTTCAGACTGGATCTGGAAGCCTTCCCTTTTGTAAAAGGCTACCGCCCGCTGATTTTTCTCATAGACCTTCAGGATGAGGCGATTCTTCAGGGACTTTGCATGGCGGATGAGTCCGGAGCCGATCCCCTGGGAGCGGGCGTGATCCAGGACAAAGATCCCTGCGATGTAAGTTCCATCCAGTCCGATAAAGCCCAGGATCTTTCCGGAATCTTCATCCTCCCGCACGTACAGTTCTGCCTGGGGCAGCATTTTTTTGACCAGATCATAGTGATCTGTCCAGTAGTGACCCGGCACAAAAGAATGAGCCTGGAGATTGGCGTTCAGCCAGAGTTCCATGATCTCCGGGATATCGCTGCTGCGAGCTTCTCGAATCATAAAAGACCTCCTGAATGATGATAAATGATAGATGGCATCGCCCTACGCGTGGGAGAGCGCCGGGAAAATCAGTTTTTCTCCTGCAAAAAGGTTTTCACTGCCTTTTAGGAAGAAGAGCGTCAGATCCTCCTGGGACACCGGGGAGAAGGAGCCGCCGGCAGCCTCTCTTGGGGTGAATCCCAGAACTGCGCGCCTGGCCTGGGCGGGCGCTGCCAGCCGAAGAGTCTCCGCCAGGGGACGGCGGGGGCTTCCCAGAAGCTCATAGCAGTAAAAGGTATCTCCCTCCTGCTCCCCGATGCAGATCAGATCCAGGCTGGGGGAGTAGGAGACCATGTGCTTCGTGAAATCCATACAGTAGAACATCAGCAGCCCCAGGTTTTCTTCCATGGTGAAAGCAGAGTAGGGGTTGGACTTTTGATAACAGCGTCTTAATATCTGCAGATCCATCTCCTGATCCACGGAGAGAGGATGAAAGTCCCCCGGCACCGGGCTGAGAGGAAGAGAATATTCGTATTCTCTCTGGGGGACGAAGCCGAATCTGGGATAAAAGTCCAGAACTGTATTGTTGGCAAAAAGGTAGACAGCGCTGCACTGATCCTTCCAATCCTCCAGGATGTTTTCCAAAAGGCGCCTGGAGAGACCATGGCCGCGGAAGGCCGGATCCGTCATTACCGTACCGATTTGGATGTAGAGCCGCTGTTTGCCGCGCCAGGAAAAGTCCATCAGGCTGACGGAAGCGTTTGCCACGATTCTGCCCTGACAGACAAAGCTGTAGGGAAGGTAAGAGTCAGACCAGCAGCCAGCCTGATACCAGTTCTCAAAAGAAAGGCCGAAGGTCTGCGCGGCCAGATCCATAAAGCTCTGCCTCAGGGAAGCATTGTCTCTGACCTGTTTTGTAAATGTGTATTCCATAAAACTTCCCCTCCTTCTTGGTTTGTACACTGACGCTACCATAATTTGCTGGAAAAAGCAATAGCTTTGGCGGAGAACTGATATAAAGATATTGACGGGATCCGGCTTGGGATGGTATTCTTCCATAGGGAAACCGGCCGCTGATTTTTGCGGCCGGCTGACCGGATAAAATTACGGTATGAGGAAATGAGAATGGAAAAGTCAAAACAGAAAACAAGGAATATCGATCTGCTCAATGGACCGATTTTTACCTCACTGACTGGCCTGGCAGTGCCGATTATGGCGACAGCCCTGGTTCAAATGGCCTACAATCTGACAGATATGGCCTGGATCGGCCTGGTGGGCTCCGGGGCGGTGGCTTCAGTGGGAACTGCAGGGATGTACACATGGCTGTCCCAGGGCGTAGTTATGCTTGCCAGAATGGGAGGCCAGGTAAAGGTAGCTCACTCTCTGGGGGAGGGGCGGCAGGATGAGGCCGCCCGGTATGCAGCCGGGGCCATCCAGCTGGGAATTTTCCTGGCGGTATGCTACGCTCTGATTACCGTTAGCCTTGCGAGGCCCCTGATCGGCTTTTTTGGGCTGACCAGTCCTCAGATCATAGAGGACGCGGTTCAATATATGAGAATCACCTGCGGCTGCATTATCTTTATGTATATGAATGTGATTCTGACAGGTATTCTGACGGCGACGGGGGACAGCAGAACTTCTTTTCTGGCCAACGTGGTGGGGCTGATCGCCAACATTATCCTGGATCCGCTGATGATTTTCGGGATCGGGCCTTTTCCGGAAATGGGGGTAGCAGGGGCGGCAGTAGCCACCGTGACAGCGCAGTTTATCGTAACATTAGTATTTATCCTGTCTGTGCGGAGGGACAGCGTGATTTTTGACAAAGTCAGACTGCTTTCTGCGACACCGCTCCGCTATTTTAAAAGTATGGCCAGGATCGGTCTTCCATCCGCGGTTCAGGAATTGATCTACTGTCTGATTTCTATGTCCATGACCAGGCTGGTAGCCGGGTGGGGAGACACTGGTGTAGCTGTACAGAGAGTGGGGAGTCAGATTGAGTCTATCTCCTGGATGACGGCGGAGGGATTCGGCGCTGCAGTCAACTCCTTCATCGGGCAGAATTACGGAGCCCGGCGGTACAGCAGGGTGAGACAGGGGTATCTGACGGCGGTAAAGACTATGATCGTCTGGGGGCTGTTCTGCAGCGGGCTTCTGATCGCCCTTCCCGGCCCCATCTTCGGATTGTTTATCCATGAGCCGGAGATTATCCCCATGGGGATCGATTACCTGAAGATCCTGGGGTATTCCCAACTGTTTATGTGCATTGAGATCACTACGGTAGGGGCATTCTCAGGATTGGGGAAGACGCTCCCGTCTTCCATCCTGAGCATTATCTTCACATCTGCCAGGCTTCCAGTGGCGGTGGCTCTGTCGGCTACTGCCTTGGGAATCGACGGGATCTGGTGGGCTTTTACGGTCACCAGCATCGCAAAGGGACTGATTTTCTTTACCGGATATATGGTGACGCTGAAAAAAATGGAGGGGAAACATGGAAAGGAACTGGCGCTTCATTGACCTGACTCACACGATTCGGACGGACATGCCCGTCTTTCCCGGAGACAGAGCACCAAGAGTGACTCCAGAGACGGACTGGGAAAGAGAAGGGTATCGGGAAACCTGGATTGAGATGGGATCCCACGCTGGGACTCACGCAGACAGCCCTTACCACGTCAGCCCGGAAGGGCTGAAGCTGGAGGAAATGGATCTGTCTCATTTTGCCGGGACAGCGCTGGTGATCGACTGCCGGGATGCTGTCCTGGGGGAGCCGGGAGATCTACAGGCGGAGATCCCCATGAGCTGCATCGAGCGGGTGAGAGAGAAGGCGGATCAGGCTGATTTCGTATTATTCCTGACAGGATGGGAAAAATACTGGGGGACGGAAGCCTATTTTGGGCGCTACCCGGTGCCCTGCATGGAAGTGTGCCGGTATCTGAGAGATTCTGGCAAAAAGGGAATGGGCCTGGACACGGCCAGCGCAGACCCAGTGGACGATGCGGCTCTGCCCAGGCACAAATGTCTTTTGCTGGGAGAGGAGAAAAAGGGCTTTGTCATCCTGGAGAACCTGAAAAACCTGGAGCTGCTGGGGAACGGCCTGTTTTTCCTCACCGCATTTCCACTCAAGACTGCGGAGGCCGATGGCGCGCCGGTGCGGGCGGTGGCTATTAAGCCGCAGATTCCTTTTGAATGATAGCAGCTGTACGGTCTGACGGTGAACAGGCAGCAGCACAGGAAAAAGGTTGTCTTTTTTCGAAATGTATGGTATTATATGTGTGTTTGACCGTAGGAGGTGGAAATATGGCAGTCGTAGAGACGATTTTATCAGTTATTTTAGTAGTGTTGGGCATTGCAATTTCTGCCATCATTTTGATGCAGGAGGGAAAATCCGCAGGTCTGGGTGCGATCTCAGGAGCAGCCGAGACATACTGGGGAAGAAATAAAGGGCGTTCTATGGAGGGAACCCTGGAGAAATTTACCAAGTGGGGATGCATTGTGTTTTTGATCCTGGCGTTGGTGATAAATATCCTGTACTAATTGATAAAGATGCAGAACAAACACTCTTGGAAACAAGGGTGTTTTTGTTTCATTAGGAAGCGCTTCCTGTGAAATTCATGCGCCGCCTGACAACCGGAGAAAACCCGGTTCACCATCATAGACAGAAAGAGGTTGTATGGAAGAGAAAAAATTAGCAGAACGGAAGGCAATGCTGACTGCATTGTTCCGCGACCCCGCATACGTTCCGATGAAAGCGAAGGAGATTGCCGCTTTACTGAATATCCCCAAAGGGCAGAGGGAGGAACTGCAGGAGGTTCTGGATATTCTGGTGGCGGAAGGGGCTGCCGGAATCTCAAAAAAAGGAAAATACGGAAAGCCGGAGAGCTTTTCTGTCAATGGAATTTTTTCAGGCCATCCCAGAGGATTTGGATTTGTCACAGTGGAGGGGATGGACCAGGATGTCTTTATTCCGGAGGAAAAGACCCGGGGAGCATTGAATGGCGACCGGGTGCAGATCGTGATCGAGAGGGAGTCAGGCACTAAGAGAGCGGAGGGAGCTGTCCTTCGGATCCTGGAGCATGCCAACCGGGAGGTTATTGGGTATTTCCAGAAAAATAAAAATTTTGGGTTTGTGATTCCGGACAATCCTAAGATTTCCAGAGATATTTTTATCTCCAAAGAAAAGGACATGGGCGCCGTCACAGGCCATAAGGTAGTGGCGGAGATAGAGGATTTTGGAGGCCCAGGGAAGAATCCGGAGGGGAAGATCACAGAGATCCTGGGCCATGCAGGCGACCCGGGGACGGACATTCTGTCCATCGTCCGTGCCTACGGCCTCCCTGAGGTATTTCCGGAAGAGGTGATGAGGGAAGCCGGGGCAGCCCCGGAGGAGGTGGAGGAGTCCCAGACGGCGGGAAGGCTGGACCTGAGAGGACTCCAGACCGTGACCATTGACGGGGAGGACGCCAAGGATCTGGACGATGCCGTGACCCTGACCAAAGAGGGGGACCGGTACCATCTGGGGGTCCACATTGCGGATGTGAGCCACTACGTCAAAGAGGGAAGCGCCCTGGACCGGGAGGCTCTGAGACGGGGGACCAGCGTTTACCTGGTGGACCGGGTGATCCCTATGCTTCCCCACCGGCTCAGCAACGGCATCTGTTCCCTCAATGAGGGCTGCGACCGGCTTGCCCTGAGCTGCCTGATGGAGATTAGCGAGAAGGGGGAGATCCTGGATCACCAGATCGCGGAGACGGTTATCCGGGTAGATCGCAGGATGACTTACACTGCAGTTAACGGAATCATCACTTATCAGGATGAAGTTCTCATGGAGAAATATCGGGACTTCGTGCCCATGTTCCAGCTGATGAGAGAGCTGTCAGAAATCCTGAGGGAGAGAAGGGCAAAGCGGGGAGCCATTGACTTTGACTTTCCGGAGAGCAAGATCATCCTGGACGGGAAGGGCAAGCCTCTGGAGATCAGGCCCTATGAGAGGAATGCGGCCACAAAGCTGATCGAGGACTTTATGCTGGCGGCCAACGAGACCGTAGCGGAGGACTTCTACTGGAGGCAGCTTCCCTTCCTGTACCGGACCCATGAAAATCCCGATCCGGAAAAGATGAAGCAGCTGGCTACATTCATCCACAATTTTGGGCTGTTCATCCGAACGTCCCACGGGGAGATCCATCCCAAAGAGATCCAGAAGCTCCTGGAGAAGGTGGAGAATACGCCGCAGGAGGCCCTGATCAGCAGGCTGACCCTTCGATCCCTAAAGCAGGCCAGATACAGTGTCCAATGCACAGGGCATTTTGGTCTGGCGGCCAGCTATTACACCCATTTTACGTCCCCGATCCGGCGCTATCCGGATCTTCAGATCCATAGGATCATCAAAGAAAGCCTGAAATCCGGCCTTGGGGAGCGGAGAATCGCTCACTATGAGGAAATCCTGCCGGAGGTGGCTGTAAAGACATCCGCCCTGGAGAGGCGGGCTGACGAGGCAGAGAGGGAGACAGAAAAATTAAAAAAATGTGAATATATGTCCCGGTATATCGGGGAAGAGTTTGACGGCGTGATCTCTGGCGTTACCAATTGGGGGCTTTACGTAGAGCTTCCCAACACGGTGGAGGGGATGATCCGGATGAACGCGCTGGATGACGATTATTATATATTCGATGAAGAACACTATGAGCTTACAGGCGAGATGACGAGGAAGACCTATAAGCTGGGCCAGAGGATTCGGGTTCGGGTGATGAACACGGACAGGATGCTGAAGACCATCGACTTTATTCCCGTCAAGGCGGAGGAATAACAGGAGGAAGATGCACATGGGAAGAGACGCATTTAAGCTGATCGCCAATAATAAAAAGGCGTACCACGACTATTTTATTGAAGAAAAGTATGAGACAGGGATTGAGCTGTATGGAACTGAGGTCAAATCTATCCGCATGGGGAAATGCAGCATCAAGGAGGCTTTTGTCCGGATCCAGAACGGAGAGGTCTATATTTACGGTATGCACGTAAACCCTTACGAAAAAGGAAATATTTTCAACAAAGATCCGTTAAGGCCGAGGAAACTCCTGATGCACAAGGCGGAGATCCACAAGCTGGCTGGAAAGATCGCGGAGAAGGGGCTGACGCTTGTCCCTCTTCAGGTCTACTTTAAGGGGAGCCTGGTGAAGGTGGAGATCGGCCTGGCGCGGGGCAAAAAGCTGTACGATAAGAGGGCCGACATTGCCAAGAAGGACCAACGCCGCGAGCTGGAGAGAGAGTTTAAAGTGAAGAATCTGTATTGACACTGCCTTGTCCCGAACAATTCAAAGAAATACTACCGTATCAGAGTTGTAATTGAAGATGAATAAAAAATGATCGCGGCCATTCAGCACTGTGGATGGCCGCGATCGTTTTTTATTCCATTTTTCCATCAAGTCCCCTGCCTCACAGCACGACAAACTATCCCGCCGGAATGAGCTGCCGAATATCCATTTCATAATAGGGCTGGCAAAGAGCTATCATAGAAAGGGAATACCTGAAAAACCGCTTGACATTCTCAGGAATTTTCTTTTATAGTTATACGAAACTAACTCAAGAGGGGAGAACACGATGGATATCAGACAACTGGAATATTTTGTGGCATGCTGCGAGCAGGGGAGTTTCAACAAAGCCGCCGCATGTCTCTATACAACGCAGCCAAATGTGAGCAAGGTGATCTCCAGCCTGGAGAGAGAGCTGGGGAGAGAGCTGTTCGAGCGGGGGAGCAAAGGAATCCGCCTGACGCCTTTTGGGGAGACGATCCGGGAATACGCCGGAAATATTCTGAAGAATGCGGGTCTCATCCGCAGTATGGCCCCTGCCAATCCGGGGAAAAAGCTGTCGATAGCCACCTATTCCAGCAATTTTCTGGCCGGTCTGCTGCTGGAATTTTACCAGGAGACCCGGGGAAAATATGTGATCGAACACCTTCAGGGGACAGTGGAGGAAGTAACAGACTATGTGAAAAAGGGGATCTCTGAAATCGGGGTGGTGGTCCTGGCGAAAAAGCATGAGGCCGCATTCTGCCATATTCTGGGCCACAAGCGCCAGGAATTTCATCACCTGGGAGACCGGGAACTGTGTCTGTTTGTGGGCCCGAACCATCCTCTTTATACCAGGGACAGCGTAAAATTTGAGGAGCTCTCCAGCCTGAAATTTATCCGGGGAGCCAGAGACTATTTTTCCATGGAGCACCACCTGGAGGCGGTGAGCATGGGCGTCCTCAACAGTGAGAACCTTCATAATATGATCTGCAGCAACAGCGATTTCGTCTATGTCAACACCCTGATGCATACAGACCTCTGTGGCCTGGGGATCGGGCTGCCGGAGGAGAGGGTCTGGATCCATGACATCCGGATCCTCCCCATCATCGGCTGCGAGCCGGTGCTGACGGTGGGATATGCCGCGGCTGCCGGACAGACGCTCAGCAGACCGGCGGAAGAATTTGTATGTTTGTTAAAGGAGCGGCTGGGCTGCAGGGCGGAGACATAGACACAGAAACCTATTTTTTCGAGACGGAGCTATAACAAAACAGGCAAGCGGAGCTATGCCGAATCCATATTAGTTAGAAAAGACTAACTGTGATATAATTTCTTCTGTCTTTATGCCGGGCAGGACGGGAACACCGTATGACGCGGGCTGTTCGCCTCCCGGTGAAATAAAAATGTGACAGAAGGGAGGAAATCATTATCAAAGGAAGAAAACTGACATGGATTCTGGCAGCAATTCTGCTTGCTTTATCTTTCGCTTCCCTTTTTGTCGGCGTGATCGACGTAAAGCTGTCGGCCCTGGCCGCGGGGAATGCAGAGCAGTGGAAGATTTTTCTGGTGTCCAGACTTCCCAGGCTTCTGGCAATCCTGTGCACCGGCGTGGGAATGAGTACTGCGGGCCTGATTATGCAGCAGCTGTGTATGAATAAATTTGTGTCTCCGACCACCGGGGCAACGATCTCGTCGGCTCAGTTGGGGATCCTTCTGGCGCTGATCTTTATGCCCCAGTCTACCCTGTGGAGCAGAGCCGTGTTCGCATTTGTCACGGCGATTCTCGGCACCTGGATCTTTGTCTGGTTCATCCAGCGGATCCGCTTTAAGGATGCCGTCATGGTACCTCTGGTGGGGATCATGTTCGGCAATGTGGTGGGAGGAATCACCAATTACCTGGCCTATCAATATGAGATGACTCAGGCTCTGTCTTCCTGGCTGGTGGGACATTTCTCGCTGGTGATGAGGGGAAGGTACGAGATCGTCTATCTGGTGGTGCCCATGGTGATCCTGGCATTTGTCTTTGCCAACCATTTCAATATCGTGGGAATGGGGAAGGATTTTTCTAAAAATCTGGGCGTCCATTACAATCTGGTTCTCTTTGCCGGCCTGACCATCGCCGCCATGATCACCGCCTCTGTGGTGGTTGTTGTGGGAGCGATTTCCTATATTGGCCTGATTGTCCCCAATATTGTGGCCATGTTTAAGGGGGACAAGATCCGGGGAACACTGGCGGATACGGCTCTGTTCGGGGCCATATTTGTCCTGGTCTGCGATATGATCGGAAGAGTGGTGATCCACCCCTACGAGCTGCCCATCGAGCTGGTGGTGGGAATCCTGGGGAGCATGATATTTATCGGACTGCTGCTGTACCGGCTGAAGCACGGGAGGCGGTCGGTCAGACTTCAGGCGGCTTCCGATTCCGGATGCGGGGCTGCGGCCTCCAGGGCGGCAGTTTCCCAGGGAGGAGGTGAGAGCTCATGAACAACCGGGCCCATGGGCGGAACTTGCGGAGGCTGGCGGTTCTGGTTCTGCTGGCAGTTCTGGCAGCCGCTGCCTATATGCTGGTGGGTGTCAAGTTCAGCAATGAGAAGCTGTTTCTGTACGCCATGCATATCCGGGCGCCAAAGCTGGCTGCCATGGTGATCACCGCCTTTGCCATCGGGGGAGCTTCCCTGGTTTTTCAGTCTGTGATCAACAATACCATCGTGACTCCCTGTCTGCTGGGGATGAACTCCCTGTACACCCTGATCCACACGGCGGTTGTGTTTTTCGCAGGCTCCGGGAGTCTGCTGGCGGTCAATGCCAACGCCTCTTTTGCGGTGGATCTGGTGATTATGGCGGTGGCGGCCACCCTGATCTACAGCTATTTTTTCAAAAAAACCAACCACAATGTGCTCTACGTGCTGCTGATCGGGACGGTGCTCACCTCCTTTTTCTCCAGCATCCAGTCCACCCTGGTGAGGGTGATGGATCCCAATGAGTATGACAACCTGCTGAGCACCCTTGTGGCCAGCTTCAGCAATATCAACTCGGAGATCATTGTCTTTTCCCTGATCGTCCTGGCCGCCGTCATTGTGGTGCTGAGAAAGGATCTGGCACTTTTAAATGTCCTGACTTTGGGGAAAGATCAGGCCATCAACCTGGGGGTGGATTATGACAACTGCATCCGCCGCCTGCTTCTGGGTGTGACGCTCTGCATTGCAGTGGCTACCGCCATGGTCGGCCCCATCTCCTTTTTGGGGCTGATTATTGCAAACCTGTCCAGGCAGCTTTTAAAGACCTACAGGCATGGTTGGCTGATCCTGGGTTCCGTATTGTTTGGGGTGATCGTCCTGGTAGGCGGCCAGGTGATTGTGGAGCATGTGTATACATACTCTATCCCCGTCAGCGTATTTATCACAGTGGGAGGCGGAGTGTACTTCCTGTATCTTCTGCTGACCAGACAGAGGGTGTGACGATGTTTATTAAAGAGATTACAAAAAAATATGACGGCAAGGCAGTGGTGGATTCCGTCTCATTTGAGATTCCAAAAGGCAAAGTCCTGTCCCTGATCGGCCCCAACGGTGCGGGCAAATCTACAGTTATGGGGATCATTTCCCGGCTGATTGCCAGGGACGCTGGAATAGTGGATTTTAAAGGGCAGGATATTGGAAAATGGAAGAGCAGGGAGCTCTCCAAAAAGCTGGCGATTCTGACCCAGAGCAACCATATCCAGATGAAGCTGACAGTGAGCGAGCTGGTGGCCTTCGGCCGTTTTCCCTATTCAGGGGGAAGGCTGACAAAAGAGGATGAGAAGATCGTAGACCAGGCCATCGCATACATGGAGCTGGAGGAATTCCGGGACCGGTTTATCGATGAACTTTCCGGCGGCCAGCGGCAGAGGGCCTACATTGCCATGGTCATTGCCCAGGACACGGAATATATCCTGCTGGATGAGCCTACCAATAACCTGGACATTTATCACGCGACCAACATGATGAAGACTGTGAGAAAGCTCTGCGATGAGCTGGGAAAGACCGTGGTCCTGGTGCTCCACGAGATCAATTATGCGGCGTTTTATTCTGATTATATCTGCGCCTTTGCAGATGGAAAGATTGCCCGCTTTGGCACCGTGGAAGAGGTGATGACCAGGGAAAATCTTTCGGAAATTTATCAGGTGGACTTTGAGATCCAGATGGTGAAAGGAAAACCTCTGGCGATTTACTATTAAACCAATGATCAGGCCGGGGCCCATGGCCTGCGGCAGAAAAAAATGGAGGGACATACCATGAAAAAGAGACTAGTATCGGCAATGACTGTGACGGCCGCTGCGTTTGCGCTGGCAGCGTGCAGCGGGAACAGCACCCAGGCGACGACGGCTGCGGCGGAGACTCAGGCTGCAGATGCGGAACCCCAGACCGCCGCAGAGAACGCAGAGACGGAGGGCGCGGAGGCGGCTCCGGAGACAGTCACCATCACCAGCCTTGACGGGAGCGGGCAGGAGATCCAGCTGGAGGTACCTTACAATCCCGAGCGCATCGCCATCCTGGATATGGCATCCCTGGATATTTTGGACAGTCTGGGCCAGGGGGACAGGGTAGTGGGCATGGCTTCCACTTCCATAGAGTACCTTCAGAGCTACGCTGAAAATGAAGAACTGGCGGCTCTGGGAACGATCAAGGAGGCAGATCTGGAAGCCGTAATGGCCTGCGAGCCGGATGTGATCTTTATCGGCGGCCGCCTGGCATCGGCTTATGACAGCCTTGCTGAGATCGCCCCTGTGGTCTACCTGACCACAGATATAGAGACTGGCCTGGTGGAGAGCGTTCGCTCCAACGCTGAGATCATCGCTTCCATGTTTGGGAAGGAGGCGGAGGTCGAGGAGCTGATGAGCGGCTTTGACGAAAGGATCCAGACTCTGGCAGATTTTGCGGCTGGGAAGACCGCCATCGTGGGCATGTGCACCAGCGGCAGCTTTAACATTTTAGGAAACGATGGCAGATGCTCCATCATCGGCAGAGAGATCGGCTTTGACAACGTGGGCGTAGATGCAGACACAGCCACCTCGACCCACGGCAATGAGGCTTCCTTTGAATTCGTGGTGGAAAAAAATCCGGAATATATGTTCGTCATGGACCGGGATGCAGCCATCAGCACGGAGGGTGCAGAACTCGCCCAGGAGATTGTGGAAAATGAGCTGGTGATGGGCATGGATGTTTACAAAAACGGAAACATAGTCTACCTGGCTCACCCGGCAGTGTGGTACACGGCTGAGGGCGGGATCCAGGCCTTGGATATCATGCTGCAGGATCTGGAGACCGGGCTGTCAGACTGACCGGATCAGAGAACAGACCTGCGAAAAACAATAGAAAAAAGTGATGTCTGACACTTCCCCATGTGGTATAATATTTGCGGTGGCAATGAGCAGTGCGCCCAAAGATGGCAGGCGGTCGGTGGGCGTTTACGCACAAGCTGACCGCCTGCCGTCTTTGGGCATAGGGCGAAGCCCGCGAGCGAGATGAAGCGAAGCGGAATCGAGCTGCACTGCGTAAGCCAGCGTGGTCGAGCCGCACTGGTCAGATAATGAGAAAGGAAACTGCAATGGGAAGGCTAAAAAAAATCGGCACCGCGCTTAAATTTATTCTGATAGCGGCTGGCATCGGCCTGATTTATTATTACTTTCAGACCTGGCCGCTTCGTTTTCACTCAGAGCTGGATGCATTTTTCGGGAAAGGAAACTGGGAGCAGGTCTCGTCTGAGACGAAAGAGAGCATGATGTACACGACGTACGTCAGCTCGAGAGGCACGCCTCATCTGTCGGGAGAGCAGCCAGGCAAATTCCATGAATGGGAGATCGCATTTACCAACCGGGACGGTGAGACAGAAGTCTGGATGATCAGCGACCACACAATGAGGATCAACCAGGATAAGCACTGGTTTCTTAACCCAGAGCGGTACTCGGCAAAGCAGGCCCTGACTTTGGAGCTGATGGACGTCTCGACGTCAGCGGTGGGGGAGCAGCTACGCCGGGAGGTACTGCAGAAGATCCTTCCGGAGCAGGAGGCAATGTGCCTGGACGTGTATATTTCCTACCGGGATGGAAATCCGCCACCCCGGATGTACGACCAGCTCCGAAAGGAACCGTGGTTTACGGCTAATTCCATGACGGCCGCCGACTATCTAGAGACGGATCTCTACGATTTTTTCATCCGTATTCTGGCCTATGATTACAGGGTGAAAAAGCTGACTGTCCAGGAGCAGCAGCATCTGGTGAATAGTCTGGGGGAGATAGAGAGAGCACTCCGGGAAGAGTACGGCGAATATGCAGATTACGATATCTATCTGGGGGAAGGGTACGCGGCAGAGTTCAGCGGGGAGAGAGCCAGGCTGAAATAGGCGGGCCAGGCGCACTTGACAGGGTCCCTCATATTTGATAAAAGTATAAATTAGAATATACGAAAAGAGGAATTGAGGATGCCGCCTTTACAGCTATTGATCAAACCTTCTTCCGGTATGTGCAATCTGCGGTGCCGGTACTGTTTTTACTGCGATGTGGCTCAGAACCGGATGAAAGAGAACTATGGTTTCATGTCCAGGGACACCATGAGGCAGGTGGTGAAGAAAGCTCTCGCTTACGCAGATGGAACCTGCGGCTTTGCTTTCCAGGGAGGGGAGCCGACCCTGATCGGGATTGATTTTTACAGGGACTTTCTGGATACAGTTAAGGAATATAACACAAAAAATCTTTCAGTCTCCCTGTCTCTTCAGACCAATGGCTACAAGCTGGGGGATGAGTGGGCAGAGATGTTTGCAGAAAACCGCTTTCTGGTGGGAGTGTCTGTGGACGGCGTCAAGGCCACCCACGATTCCCAGAGGCTGACGCCATCGGGGGAGGGGAGTTTCTCCGGGGTCATGGAGACTATCGACCGTTTCAACCGGCACAAGGTTGAGTACAATATCCTGACCGTAGTTCATGCGAAGACAGCGGCTAAAATCCGCCGGATCTATGAGTTTTACAAAAAAAACCACTTTCATTATCAGCAGTACATCGCCTGCCTGGATCCTCTGACTGAGGAGCCCGGGGGACACGACTATTCTCTGAGCCCGGAGGTTTACGGCAGGTTTCTGATTGAACTGTTTGATCTGTGGTATTTAGACTTGCAGCACGGCGTGCAGCCGTATATCCGTCAGTTTGAGAATGCCATCGGGATTTTAGCCGGCTATCCGCCGGAATCCTGCGAACAGAGGGGTGTCTGCTCCGTTCAGCATGTGGTGGAGGCAGACGGTTCTGTATACCCATGCGATTTCTACGTTTTGGATCAATTTTGCCTGGGAAATCTCAATGAGACAGGATTTGAGGAGATCGACCGGTCGCCTGTGGGGGAGGCCTTTGTGAAGGAATCCCTGGACAGGACGGAAAAATGCCGCCGCTGCCGCTATTTCCAGGTGTGCCGGGGCGGATGCCGCAGGCACAGGGCATTGGGGGATGGAACCGTCATGGGAGACAATTATTTTTGCAGATCCTACGAGATGTTTTACGATGCTGTCCTCCCCAGGATGGAGCAGATCGCTGCAGTGCTGAGGCGGCAGCGGTAGGAGCAAAAAAAACTTGTAAAGAGGAATCCGGTGTGATATAATACTCAAGATGGCAGTGGAGGATCAGATGCTGCTGCATCAAAATACGGATTCTTTTTGGGCTTGTAGCTCAGTTGGGAGAGCGTTCGGTTCGCATCCGAGAGGTCGAGGGTTCGAATCCCTTCAGGTCCAGTAGACAGAAAAAGAGCCGCCGACGGCATGATTGCCGTTGACGGCTCTTTTTCTGTCGGCAAACCAATGCCGGTGCTCCGGGAGCGGGAACCCGCCTCAGAGGGACTTGAATTCCTTTGGATTCAGCCCGAATTCTTTCTTAAACGCCTTGTGAAAATTGGAATAATCATTGAAGCCGCACTGCATGCAGGCTTCCATCATGGTTGCACCTTCCCGGATCATATTGCGGGCTATGGTCAGCCTTTTTTTGATGATAAACTGGAAAAGCGTCAGACCGGTAAATACCTTGAACTGGTGGGAGAGGTGGGATTTGCTGATAAAACAGACATCAGCCAGCCGGTCGAGAGTCAGATCTTCCGAAATGTGGTCATTGATATAGGCCACGACCTCATTGATCTTTTCATTTTCGGTGATATCCTTGCGGATCAGATCAGAAGTTGCAAAATACGCCCGGTTGAGATAAACCATGAACTCGATCAGATAAATATTTTCCAGAATACTGCTGCCAAATTTCTGGCTGTCCCGGTTTTCCACGATTTTTTCTAAAATACTTTTTAAGTAAGCGACCAGCTCACTGTCCGGCCGGATCAGCTTATACTTTTTTGCACTGGCGTCGGTAAAACAGTCAGTGAGACTGGGGCCATATGTTTCTACCTGGGCGAGATAGGACGGGCTGATCCAGAGGACGAAACGCTCGTAGGGCTTTCCTGGGCGGATCTCCGGACGGTGGATGTCTTTGTTGTCAGTCAGCAGGATATCTCCTGGCCGGAGGAGATAGGTGCGCCCCTCAATGTTGTAGGAAACATTGCCGGAGAGGAAAAAAAACACTTCGTAAAATTCGTGCTCGTGAAAATCCACAACAGGGGGAATCATATCACAGTAGTGGTAGCATTCAAAATCCTTCCGCACCATGGTCTGGCGCTGAGAAAAAATGTCTTTGTGAATGTTCACTAAATACACCTCCTGATTTTTGTACATATTTATATAATATAGCATTTTATACCATATTTCAAGCAGAATATGCGAAGAAAATCGCTAAAATAGGTGGTAAGCTAATGATAACAATAATAGAAGGAGGAAAACGCTTATGAAAATGTCGTTTCGCTGGTATGGGGAATCCGACCCGATTTCTCTGGAATATATTTCACAGATTCCGGGGATGCGCTCCATCGTCTCAGCAGTCTACGATGTAAAGCCGGGAGAGGTCTGGCCGGAGGAAAGTTTGGCAAAGCTGAAAGAGGACTGTGAGGCCCATGGACTGATCTTCGATGTTGTGGAGTCGATCCCAGTTTCTGAGGACATTAAGCTGGGAACAGAGAAAAGGGATGCTCATCTGGAGGCGTACTGTGAGAATATTCGCCGCTGTGCAAAATACGGCGTAAAGTGTGTGACCTATAATTTTATGCCAGTATTTGACTGGACCAGAACTCAGCTGGACAAAAAGGCGGCTGACGGTTCCACAAGCCTTGTGATGTATTGGGATCAGATGAAGGGCCTGGATCCTTTGAAGGATGACATCAATCTGCCTGGATGGGATGCCAGCTATACACAGGACGAAGTTCGCGGCCTTATCCAGGCTTACAGTGAGCTGGGGGAAGAAGGACTGTGGAAAAATATTGAAGTGTTTTTAAAAAAGGTAATTCCCGTAGCAGAAGAGTGCGGGATTGTTATGGCACTCCACCCAGATGACCCGCCGTATCCGATCTTTGGTCTGCCGAGAGTCATTACCTGCGAAGAGAATTTGGACCGCTACCTGTCTATCGTAGACTCTCCATCCAACTCCCTGTGCCTGTGCACCGGCTCTCTGGGATGCGCCAGATCCAACGATATTCCTGCTATGGTCCGGAAATATTCAGCCATGGGACGGATTGGATTTATGCATATGAGAAATGTGAAGATCCTGGAGGATGGCTCCTTTGAAGAGCGGGCTCACCTTTCCTCCTGCGGTTCGCTGGATATGTATGAGATCACAAAAGCCCTGGTAGAAACAGGATTTGACGGGTATGTGCGGCCTGATCACGGCAGGATGATCTGGGGAGAAACCGGAAAACCGGGATATGGCCTCTATGACAGAGCTCTGGGAGCCGCATATCTGAACGGGCTGTTTGAGGCGTGCGAAAAAGCGGCAAAATAAAGCTGCCGCGCCTTATCCCGCTGATTTCGCGGGAATGAAACCAGAATCACAAGGTTTGAGATAAAGGAGGAACCAATATGGAAAAAAATGTATTGAACACAGACCTGACAGGAAAAGTTTGCGTTGTGACCGGTGCAGGAGGAGCGATCTGCGGCATGTTTGCAGAGAAGCTGGCAGCGGCAGGAGGGAAAGTAGCTGTTTTGGATCTGAATGAGGAGGCGGCCAAGGCGGTGGCAGACAAGATTACTGCTGAAGGCGGGATCGCAAAAGCCTACAAGGCGAATGTTTTGGATCGGGCAAATCTGGATCAGGTCCATGAGCAGGTTCTGGCAGATTTTGGACTCTGCGATGTGCTGATTAATGGTGCAGGAGGAAACAATCCCCGGGCAACCACAGACAATGAGCACCACTTTGAGGCAAAGGATATTGAAAACTGCAAGACCTTTTTTGACCTGGACAAGGATGGAGTAGAATTTGTATTCTCTTTAAACTGGCTGGGGACTCTGCTTCCAACTCAGGTGTTTGCAGGTGATATGATTGATCGAAACGGAAACATCTTAAATATTGCTTCCATGAATGCCTACACTCCTTTAACGAAAATTCCGGCTTATTCAGGGGCAAAGGCAGCCATCGTCAATTTCACTCAGTGGCTTGCCACCTATTTTGCTAAGTCTGGAATTCGGGTCAATGCCATCGCGCCTGGCTTCTTTGTGGGGAACCAGAACCGTCGGCTTTTGTTTAATGAAGATGGAACCCCTACCGACCGGACGGCAAAGATCCTGGCAGGCACTCCTATGGGGCGTTTTGGGGAGCTGGAAGAGCTGGTCGGCTCTGTGCTGTTTTTGATTAATAATGATGCAGCCGGATTTATTACAGGCGTCTGCCTCCCCATTGACGGCGGATATTCCGCATATTCCGGGGTGTAAAAGAGATTCCGCTGCCTTTTGTAATGCTGTTGAATGGGAGATGGTAAGGATATGAGCAAGAAAAAGAAACTTTATCAGGCGGCCTTAGGGATTCTGCTGGCCGCTGCTGTGGGTGCTCTCGCCGGCTGCAGCAGCCAGGCATCCGCAGACAGCCGGCAGATCATCCGCATCGGGCACAATCAGTCGACGAACCACCCGACGCACATTGCGCTGCTTGCGTTTGAAGAATTTATTGAGGAAAAATTAGGGGATAAGTACAATGTAGAGGTATTCCCCAGTGAGCTGCTGGGTTCTCAGAATGAGATGGTTCAGCTTACCCAGACAGGGGCCATCAATTTCTGTGTGGCATCCAACTCTCTGCTGGAGACCTTCAGCGAAAATTACAAACTGTTTAACCTTCCATATTTGTTCGCATCAAGCGAGGCTTACCACGCCTCTATGGATGATCCGGCTATCACAGGACCAATATTTGAATCTACCAAACAGGCTGGATTTGAAGCAGTGACATGGCTGGATGCAGGTACGAGAAATTTTTATACCGTAGATACGCCTATTGAGACCCTGGAGGATCTCCGGGGTCTCAAAATCCGCGTGCAGCAGTCTCCCACCAATGTGGAGATGATGGAGCGCTTGGGCGGCTCTGCGACACCGATGGGATTCGGCGATGTCTACACAGCTCTCCAGTCCCACATCATCGATGGTGCGGAAAACAATGAGATGGCTCTGACAGACAACGGACACGGGGATGTGTGCAAATATTATTCTTACGATATGCACCAGATGATTCCAGATATTTTGATTGGAAATAATGATTTTTTGGACAGCCTCAGCCAGGAGGAGAGAGAAATCTTTGAAGAGGGATTTAAACTGGTAAACCAGGTGCAGAGAGAGGAATGGGTCACTGCCGTAGAGAATGCAAAAGAGCGGGCTGAGAATGAGCAGGGAGTAACCTTCCTCTACCCTGACACGAAGCCTTTTCAGGAAGCCTGCATGCCGATGCATGAAGATATGCTGAACCAGTATCCAGATCTGGCTCCGATTTACGACGCAATCCAGGCGTACAATGAGCAGTATCCGGCAGAACAGTGAAGGGGGGATGAGAAGAGATGAAAGCATTAAGAAATGTATTGAATAAGGTGCTGAATGTCCTGGCAGGCATCAGCTTAATTGCCATGGTCCTTCTGACCTGCTGGCAGGTATTTACCCGCTATATTTTGAAAGACCCTTCATCCTGGTCTGAGGAACTAGTTTCTTACCTGTTTGCCTGGGCCAGCCTGTTCGGCGCTTCTCTGATCACAGGCGAGAGGGGCCATATGAACATTCCTGTCATTGTGGAGAGAATGGGAAAGGGAGCTCAGAAAGCTCTGGCGGTCTTCGGCGAACTGATCGCATTTGCCTTCTCTGCCGTTATTCTAGTATATGGAGGAATTGAGATCACAAAATTGGCTATGGGCCAGATGACCTCTTCGATGAGCGTTGCTGTCGGCGTGTTTTATGTAGTCCTCCCGCTGTGCGGTGTGCTCAATATGATCTATACACTGCTGAACATTGCAGATATCAGCAAAGGGAATTTTGAAGCAAAGGAGGAGGCGTAAAGTATGGCAATCCAATCATTATTGATCATTATCGTAATCCTGGCAGTTCTCCTGGTCATCGGCGTCCCTATCTCCTATGCCATCGGGATTTCATCGCTGATCTGCATTCTGCAGACGGTTCCTCTGGATGTCTCAGTTGTGACAGGTGCTCAGAGAATCTTTGTAGGTATGAGCAAATTCAGCCTGACGGCCATCCCATTCTTTATTCTGGCTGGAAATCTGATGAACCAGGGCGGCATCGCAAAGCGGCTGGTAGATTTTGTTATGGCGATTTTGGGCAAGATGCCGGGAGCCCTTCTGGTGACCAATGTAGGAGCCAACGCCCTGTTTGGAGCGATATCCGGATCCGCATCCGCAGCTGCAGCAGCAGTGGGGAGCATGGTGGAAAAAGGTGAGGAGGAGCAGGGATATGATAAGGCCCTGTGTGCTGCCACGAACGGAGCATCCGCGCCGTCCGGCCTTCTGATTCCGCCGTCCAATGCCCTGATCACGTACTCCCTGGCAGCCGGCGGGACATCGGTAGCGGCATTGTTTATGGCAGGCTATGTGCCGGGGATTATCTGGGCAATCTGCTGTATGGCGGTTTCCATTATTATTGCAAAGAAGAAGGGCTATAAGGGGCTTCCCGGAAAGTTTGACTGGAAGAACCTGTGGGTCTGCACATTGAGAGCAATTCCCGCATTGTCCCTGATCGTTGTGGTAATCGGCGGCATTATCGCCGGCATTTTTACAGCGACAGAAGGTTCCGCCATCGCTGTAGTCTACGCTCTGATTCTGGGAATCTGCTACCGCAATATTACATTAAAATCTCTGTGGAACATTGTAGTGGAGAGTGCAAAGATGAGCGGCATGGTAGTATTCCTCATCGGTGTTTCCAATATTTTGGGATGGGTAATGTCCTTTACCCAGATTCCCCAGGCGATCTCTGAGGCACTCCTGGGGCTGACCCAGAATCCAGTGATCATCCTTCTGATTATGAATGTGATTCTGCTGATCGCAGGCACCTTTATGGATGTCACCCCAGCGATCCTGATTTTCACCCCTCTGTTCCTCCCGGTTGTCAAGACCTTTGGAATGGATCCGGTGCAGTTCGGTCTGATCCTGGTGTACAACCTGTGCATTGGAAACATCACGCCGCCTGTCGGAAATACATTGTTCGTGGCGATCAAGGTCGGGCACAGCAGCCTGGCAAAAGTCATGCCGTACATGCTGATGTACTATGTGGCAATCCTGATCGGCCTTCTTCTGGTCACATATGTGCCGGTCATCAGCCTGGGACTTCCCCAGATGGCAGGACTGCTGTAACGCTGCTTCCGCATGAGGGAAGGCAGGTCGATGATCTGATGCGGAGATCCTGGCTCCATCCTGAAATAGAAGGATGGGCTGGGATCTTTTGATAACAGTTTGATCATTGGCAATTTTAAAAAATGTTGACAGAAAAACACAGTTGTGATATAAATAAGTCAGTAAATAAAACCGTTGAAGAAGAGCAAGTAAGACAGGTGATGACGGCGCAGAGAACTGCAGGCGGTGGGATTGCAGTGCGGATAGCTTGGCTGAATGGGCTTCGGAGGGCGAGCAGAACGCAGTGTCAGGATCCTTCGGGAGAGGGATCGGGGACAGTGCCAGTAGGCGAGACGGAGGAGGATGCTTCGTTACCAAGGTTCAGCATATGGAAGTATGCGTAGAGTGGGCAGAGAAATCTGTCAATCAGGGTGGCACCGCAGGAGTAGATGCTCTTGTCCCTTAGAGTTTTAGACGAGGGGACGGGGCTTTTTTTATTGCGAAAGATCCATGACCGTTCCCAAAAATCTTTCAATGGAAATCAGAAAGGAGAACTATCATGAGCAAAGAAATTCCTTACAAAATCTACCTGGAAGAGAGCGAGATGCCGAAACAGTGGTACAATGTCCGGGCGGATATGAAGAACAAGCCAGCCCCCCTGTTAAATCCGGCGACATTTGAGCCTATGACCTACGACGACCTGCGGCCGGTATTCTGTGATGAACTGATTAAACAGGAACTGGACGATACGACACCTTATATCGATATCCCAGATGATATCCGCAATTTCTACAAGATGTACCGCCCCTCACCCCTGGTGCGGGCGTACTGCCTGGAGGAGAAGCTGCAGACTCCGGCAAAGATCTACTATAAATTCGAGGGCAACAATACCAGCGGCAGCCACAAGCTGAACTCCGCCATCGCCCAGGCGTATTATGCGAAGAAGCAGGGCTTAAAGGGTGTTACTACAGAGACCGGAGCTGGCCAGTGGGGCACTGCGCTGGCTATGGCCTGTGCCTACCTGGGCTTGGACTGCCAGGTTTACATGGTAAAATGCTCTTATGAGCAGAAGCCGTTCCGCCGCGAGGTGATGAGGACATACGGCGCTTCGGTGACCCCGTCCCCGTCCATGACCACGGAGGTGGGCCGCAAGATCCTGGCAGAGCATCCCGGCACAAATGGAAGCCTGGGCTGCGCCATCTCAGAGGCAGTAGAGGCGGCAACTCACCAGGAGGGCTACCGCTATGTTTTGGGGAGCGTTCTGAACCAGGTGCTTCTCCATCAGACGGTAATTGGACTGGAGACAAAGACGGCTTTGGACAAATATGATATTGTGCCGGACATCATTATCGGCTGTGCCGGCGGCGGCTCCAACCTGGGAGGCCTGATCTCCCCATTTATGGGCGAAAAACTGAGAGGAGAGAAGGACTACCGTTTTATCGCAGTAGAGCCGGCATCCTGCCCCAGCTTTACCCGCGGAAAATTCGCCTATGATTACTGCGATACCGGGATGGTTTGCCCGCTGGCTAAGATGTATACCCTGGGAAGCGGCTTTATTCCATCTGCCAACCATGCGGGCGGCCTGCGCTATCACGGCATGAGTTCGATCCTTTCCCAACTGTACCATGACGGGCTTATGGAAGCTGTATCGGTGGAGCAGACCGCTGTATTTGAAGCGGCAGAAAAGTTTGCAAGAGTGGAGGGCATCCTTCCGGCACCGGAGAGCAGCCATGCAATCAAAGTGGCCATCGATGAGGCATTAAAGTGCAAAGAGACTGGGGAGGAAAAGACGATTGTATTTGGTCTGACGGGAACCGGCTACTTCGATATGTATGCTTATGAAAAATTCAACAATGGCGAAATGACGGATTATATTCCTACAGATGAAGATCTGGAGAAGGGGTTCCAGGGACTTCCCGCAGTGCCGGAACGCTAGAAAAATCAGGCGGCATGTTCTTCCACGAGAATGTGCCGCCTTTTCTGACGGGGATAGCTGCCGCTGCTGAAAAAGGACTTGCCAACTATTTAACAATAAGGTACAATACTTTCCAAAGAGCTTGTTAGTTCGAAAGGAGATTATAGAAATGAGCAAAAGACCAACAGTATTGATGATTCTGGACGGGTATGGCTTAAATGATAACTGCGAGCACAATGCAGTGTGTGAAGCAAAGACACCGGTTATGGATGAGCTGATGGCAAAATATCCATTTGTAAAAGGAAACGCCAGCGGTATGGCAGTGGGCCTTCCGGAGGGGCAGATGGGCAACTCAGAAGTCGGCCATTTGAATATGGGCGCTGGCCGAATTGTTTACCAGGAGCTGACCCGTATCACAAAGTCAATCCAGGACGGGGATTTCTTCCAGAATCCAGCGTTTAAGGCAGCGGCAGAAAACTGCAGGAAGTATGATTCTTCTCTTCATCTGTACGGTCTGGTTTCCGATGGCGGTGTTCACAGCCATATTACCCATATTTACGGACTCTTGGAGATGGCAAAGAGAGAGGGCCTGAAGAAGGTCTATGTTCACTGCTTTTTAGACGGCCGTGACACTCCGCCTTCTTCCGGAAAAGAGTTTGTAGAGCAGTTGGAAGCAAAGATGAAAGAGATCGGCGTAGGCAAGGTGGCCACCGTGGCTGGGCGTTACTACGCTATGGACCGTGATAAGAACTGGGACCGCGTCAAGCTGGCTTACGATGCCCTGACCAAAGGGGAGGGAGTTCCGGCTGACAGTGCCACAGAGGGGATTCAGGCTTCCTATGACAAAGAGAAATACGATGAGTTCGTGATGCCTACAGTTGTTATGGAGAACGGAGCTCCTGTAGCTACGATCAAGGATCACGATTCTATCATTTTCTACAATTTCCGTCCGGATCGGGCAAGAGAGCTGACCAGAGCGTTCTGCGATGATGATTTCACCGGATTTGAGAGGGGCAAGAGACCGGATGTGGTTTACGTCTGCTTTACCGATTACGATGAGACCATTCCAAACAAGCTGGTGGCATTCCATAAGGAGGAGATCACCAATACTTTCGGCGAATTTCTGGCAGCTCATCATATGACTCAGGCAAGAATCGCAGAGACGGAGAAGTATGCCCATGTCACCTTCTTCTTCAACGGCGGTGTGGAGGAGCCCAATGAGGGTGAGACCCGTATCCTGGTAAACTCCCCCAAGGATGTTCCAACCTACGACCTGAAGCCGGAGATGAGTGCTCCGGAGGTCTGCGATAAGCTGGTGGAGGCGATTAAATCCGGCAAGTATGATGTGATCATTATCAACTTTGCAAATCCGGATATGGTCGGTCACACTGGCGTGGAGTCTGCGGCAATCAAGGCTATCGAGACCGTAGATGCGTGCGTAGGAAGAGCGGTGGAAGCTATCAAGGAAGTGGACGGGGTTATGTTCATCTGCGCAGATCACGGCAATGCAGAGCAGCTGGTGGACTACAAGACAGGGGAGCCTTGGACGGCTCACACCACGAACCCGGTGCCCTTTATTCTGGTAAATGCTGACCCATCCTATAAGCTGCGGGAGGGTGGCTGCCTGGCAGATATCGCCCCCACTCTTATTGAGCTGATGGGGCTGGAGCAGCCTAAGGAAATGACAGGAAAGTCACTGTTAGTGAAATAACGGATCAGAAACGACTGAAACTGAATAGATAGGGAGCTTGTATGGCAGGCTGAGAGGAAGTAATCGAACTTCGACCTTTTGAACCTGATTTGGGTAATGCCAACGTAGGGAGAGATATGATTGTTATGGAATTGCTTGTGATTCCAGATTTGCGTCCGTCCCTGCATAGGGGCGGGCGCTTTTTGCATTTTAGGGAATTTTGTTCCCAGAACAATCAACAATGTGCAGAGATCACAGAGGCTGTCCCGGCACAGCGATGGCGCTGAGCCGGAAAAGAATATGCCTGACTACGCAAAAAAGGAGAGAGGATATGGAGTACACTACGCAGATGGATGCCGCGAGAAAGAAAATCGTGACAGAAGAACTGAAGAAAGTTGCCCGGAAGGAGGGAATGGATGAGAAGAAGCTGATGAAGCTGGTTGCAGAGGGAAAAGCTATTATTCCAGCGAACCGCCTCCACAAATGTTTGGAACCCAGCGGCATCGGTTCTATGCTGAAAACGAAAATCAATGTTAACCTGGGGACATCCAGGGACTGCAAAGATCTGGATCTGGAGCTTCAGAAGGTAAACGATGCTGTGGCTATGGGGGCAGAGTCTATAATGGATCTCAGTTCTTTTGGAGATACCAGAAAGTTCCGGAAGAAACTGACGGCAGAGTGCCCGGCCATCATTGGGACTGTTCCAATTTACGATGCGGTAGTCTATTACCATAAGGCGTTAAAGGAGATTACCTCCAGGGAGTGGATCGATATTGTGCGGATGCACGCGGAGGATGGTGTGGACTTTATGACCATCCATGTGGGAATCAACCGGCAGACAGCCAAGCGCTTTAAAGAAGCCAAACGTCTGACCAATATTGTCTCCAGAGGCGGCTCTATTATGTTTGCCTGGATGGAGATGACAGGATGCGAAAATCCTTTTTATGAGTATTACGATGAGATTTTGGATATCTGCCAGGAGTATGATGTGACCATGAGCCTGGGGGATGCCTGCAGACCGGGATGTATCGCAGACGCCTCCGATATTTCCCAGATTGAGGAGCTGGTGACGCTGGGCGAGCTGACCCGGAGAGCCTGGGAGAAAAATGTTCAGGTCATGGTAGAGGGGCCGGGCCACATGCCTTTAAACCAGATAAAAGCCAATATGGAGATCCAGCAGACGATCTGCAAGGGTGCTCCGTTTTACGTGCTTGGGCCCCTTGTTACAGATATTGCTCCGGGGTACGACCACATTACGGCGGCGATCGGAGGGGCGATTGCCGCGGCATCTGGGGCAGCCTTTCTCTGCTATGTGACGCCGGCGGAGCATTTGAGGCTGCCGGACCGGAACGATGTAAAGGAAGGGATCATTGCATCCCGAATTGCGGCCCACGCGGCAGATATTGCGAAAGGGATTCGGGGAGCGGCCGATTGGGACCGCGAGATGAGCCTTGCAAGGAAAAAATTGGATTGGGAGAGGATGTTTGAACTGGCTATTGATCCGGAGAAGGCGAGGGCTTACCGGGCATCGGCGAAGCCGGAGAAGGAGGACACCTGTTCCATGTGCGGCAATTTCTGTGCTGTTAAAAATATGAACCGGATCTTGGACGGGGAGATTGTCAGCATTTATGATGAGTGATCCGACAGAAACAGAATAAGAGATATCAGACGACAGGAGGAGACAGATATGAATATCAATGTAAAAAAATTAGCAGTAAGCGGAATGTTGGCAGCAGTGGCGGTGGCGATGTCTGGCTTTGCGATCCCTATCGGGGCATCCAAATGCTTTCCGATCCAGCACCTATGCAATGTAATTGCAGGGATTTTTCTGGGGCCTGGTTACGGTGTGGCAATGGCCTTTTGTACATCTCTGGTGAGAAATCTGATAGGCACTGGAAGCCTCCTTGCATTTCCTGGGAGCATGGTGGGGGCATTCCTGTGCGGATGGCTGTACCAGAAAACTGGAAAGAAAGCCGCTGCCTACTTCGGTGAGGTCTTTGGAACCGGAATCCTGGGAGGAATTCTCTGCTGTCCGGTAGCCGTTTTGCTGATGGGAAAAGAGGCAGCTCTCTTTGCCTATGTAGTTCCTTTCCTGATGAGCACGGCCTGCGGGACGGTTATCGCTGTAATTTTGGTAGGAGCTCTGGAAAAATCCGGAGCCTTCCAGTACCTGAGCCACATTTTGGCGGCTGAGCAGTAGAGGAGGCCGCAGATGGAAGGGAGAGAAGAGGGGAGCGTACAGCTTTTTCAGGCCCAGTGGATGGAAAAAACGAGGGCTTTAAGGCCGAGAGTCCACTGCATGACCAACTACGTGACTGCTCAGAATGTAGCCAATGTGATTTTGGCGGCCGGGGGATCCCCCATTATGGCAACAGGGCTGTATGAGGCGGAGGATGTGGAGGCAGCCTGCAGCAGCCTTGTGATCAATATCGGAACTCTGGATGAGCGGGTGATTCCGGCAATGGCA
This sequence comes from uncultured Lachnospiraceae bacterium, assembly GCA_944376125.1. Lineage (GTDB taxonomy): Bacteria > Bacillota > Clostridia > Lachnospirales > Lachnospiraceae > UMGS1370. Next base: position 36,488 of record CALWBQ010000047.1, on the reverse strand, counting down.
AAGGCGGGAGCGGAGGCAGTCCGTCTGTCCCACCCGGTCATTTTTGACCCGGTGGGAGTAGGAGCCTCCAGATTCCGAAGAGAGGCGGCTCTTCAGATTCTGCGGGGCGTCCCTGTGACTCTTATAAGAGGAAACGGATCCGAAATACGAACTGTTTTGGAGGCTCTAAGAGGGCAGAAAGGAGGACAAAAGAGTGCAGAGCCCTGCGGGATAGATGCCAGGGAAGAGGACACTGCCGGCCGGGATAATGCAGGCAAAAAGGCGGCCATTGCGGAAGAATTGGCGGGCCTCTGCGGCTGCATTGTGGTTCAGACTGGAGAGACGGACATTGTGACAGACAGCAGGAGGACCTATTATATCAGAAACGGCCACCCCTGGATGGCAAAGACGACAGGGAGCGGCTGTATGCTGGACGGATTTCTGGGAGCTGTGTTGGGGACTGCGGCAGGGGCGGCAAAAGGAGGCAGCCCAGATTACCTGGGCGCTGCAGCCTGGGCGGTCTGTGCTTTCGGCGCCTGCGGCGAGCTGGCATACAGTCAGTGTGAGGCTAGGAGTGACGGCATTGGGAGTTTTCCAATGCGCCTGATCGATGCTGCAGGATTTTTGACAGATCAGACAGTGAGAGAAAGAGCCCAAGTTTTGAACAGGTGGGAAGAGAGAAAAGCCAGGATTTCCAGAGCTCTCTGCCTGTATGCGGTGACGGACCGCCGTTATTCCAGGAACCTGGAGGAGTTTGCGGCCGGAATTGAGGCGGCGGTCCGAGGCGGGGTGACAATGGTTCAGCTCAGGGAGAAGGATCTGCCGAGAGAAGAGTTTTTAAAAGAGGCAAGGCTTGTCAGAGAATTGACCAGCCGCTTTCAGGTGCCGCTGATCATTGATGATGATCTGGAAGTTGCAGTTCTTTGCGGGGCAGACGGGCTTCATGTGGGGCAGGAGGATATGCCTGCGGCAGAGGCGAGAAAAGTCCTAGGGACAGAAAAAATTCTCGGTGTAACGGCAAAGACAGAAGAGCAGGCCAGGGCGGCTCAGGCGGCTGGGGCTGACTATGTGGGAAGCGGCGCAGTATTTGGCTCCAGGACAAAGGCCGATGCCAAGGCTATGGATTACGATACACTGAAGAGAATCTGCGGATCGGTGGAGATCCCGGTTGTGGCCATCGGGGGGATTACGGCGGAGAACGCAGACCTTTTGGAAGGGAGCGGGATTGCCGGGGCGGCAGTTGTGTCCGGAATTTTTGGGCAGAAAGACATACAGCAGGCCGCCGCAGACCTGAAGAAAAAGATCCTGAAGATAAGAGGGGAAACAGAATGAGAAGACCAGCAGTTCTGACGATTGCCGGCTCCGATTGCAGCGGAGGCGCCGGCATTCAGGCAGATTTAAAAACCATGATGGCTTTCAGCGTCTACGGGATGAGTGTGATCACAGCGGTTACCGCCCAGAATACAACTGGGGTCTATGGGATTCAGAAGCTCTCAGAGGAAATAGTGGCAGACCAGTTGGACGCAGTCTTTACTGATATCGTCCCTTCTGCGGTAAAGATCGGCATGCTGGCTGATGGAAAAATCGCCAGGGTCACTGCGGAAAAACTTTCCCAGTACGGAGCCCAAAACATCGTCATAGACCCTGTGATGATATCCACCAGCGGAAGCCGGCTTCTGGAGGAGGACGGGGTGGACATTCTGACGGAATACCTGTTTCCCATGGCCCGTCTGATCACGCCCAACGTGCCGGAGGCAGAGGCGCTGACAGGAATCAGGATCCGCACCAGAGGGGACATGGAAGAGGCCGCAGCGGCCCTGTCCCGGGGGTGCAGTGTTCTGATCAAAGGCGGGCACTTGGAAGGTGAGGCCAATGACCTGCTGTACGATCAGAGAAAAGTTCTCTGGTTTTCCTCCCCAAGGATTCACACTCCCAACAGTCATGGAACCGGCTGCACCCTTTCATCGGCTGTTGCCAGCGGTCTGGCGAAAGGCTGGGACTTGGAAGAGAGCGTCCGGAGGGGGAAAGAATATATCAGCTCTGCCCTCAGCGCTGGTCTGGATCTGGGCAGAGGAAACGGGCCTTTGGACCATCTTGCCAAATACTTTTATTGATGGTAAGATGGTTCAGAGAATCTTCTGGCTACTCTCCAATGATGGTGACGATCATCCGGTTGGGGAGACAGACGATGGAGGAACCGGCGTTCTTCTGCTTCCCCTGCTGGATGCAGATTTTGTCCGGGCAGGAGGCATCTTGGCACCAGACCTCCCCATTCCGCACAATAAGGCGGTTAAACCCTCCGTCAGCTCCGGTAACGGTAAACGCCTGGTCTTCTGCCAGGTCAAACACTTTTACTACGGTTCCGTCTACCGATACCTCTGCCCGGACTGCGGGGCCTGAAAAAAAGAAGGACTGGACGGAAAGCCAGATACAGGCAAACAGGATCAGGCCGCCGGCTAGACAGAATTCTCTTGAATGTTTATGGAACAACTGTTTCATTGTAATCTCCATTCTCTGCTTTATGGATATCTGCACAGCTGGTCAGCAAACTGCCGGCTGCAGATGATAACAGCACCATACCACAGAGCAGCATGAGATGCAAGGGAAATTAGCGAAAGAAAGAGGAACGGCGGATGGGACAGAGAAAAAAAACGAAAAAAATGCCGGGCCAGGCTTCCAGAAATGCCGCTTATTATGGCCTTTTGGTAGCCTTGGCTTTTATTTTCAGCTATATAGAATCGTTGTTTCCTATTTATCTTGGGGCCCCGGGCGTTAAGCTGGGGCTGGCAAATTTAGTAAGTGTTATAGGACTGTACACCATAGGGCTTGCCGGGACGGCGGCCGTCAGTCTGGCTCGGATCATCTTGGCGGGCCTGACATTCGGCAGCGGTTTTTCCGTGATATACAGTCTGGCTGGCGGAATTTTGAGCCTGGCGGTTATGGCATTCTGCAAGAAAAAAGGCTGGTTTTCTCCGGTGGGCGTCAGCATTCTGGGCGGGGCGGCCCACAATATTGGACAACTGGCTGTGGCTGCATTTGCGGTGGAGAGCGCCAGCGTTTTTGCCTATTTTCCAGTGCTTTTGATTGCGGGAACCGCAGCGGGTGCATGTATCGGCATCCTGGGCGGCATCCTGACAGAGCGGGTAGGGAAATACCTGAAAAAAATATAGGAAGATACTCACGAAATTCCATTGTAGAAGCAGGAAAAAACAGGTATAATAAAAAAGAATCTTGAGGGCGGCCGAGCTCTCAAAAATCAGGAGGAAAAGGTATGGTGTATTTGGCGATTAAAGGATTAGTGGAATACGGGCTGAAGACTGGGCTGATCAAAGAGAGAGACCGTATCTATGCGACGAACCAGATCCTGGATGTGATGAAGATGGATGAGTATCAGGAGCCGGAGGAGGTTCCAGCTTATGACAGCCTGGAAGATATTTTGAGAGAACTGCTGGATGCAGCTCACCAGTCGGGGGTGCTGGAAGACAACAGCACTGTATACCGGGATCTCTTTGACACCAGGCTGATGAATTGCCTGATGCCGCGGCCCAGCGAGGTGGAAGATACATTCTGGAAGCATTATGAAAATTCTCCGAAGGAGGCCACGGATTATTATTATAAATTGAGCCAGGATTCGGATTACATACGGCGCTACCGGGTGTGCAAGGATATGAAATGGAAGACTGCAACTCCCTATGGGGATCTGGATATTACGGTCAATCTTTCTAAGCCGGAAAAGGATCCCAAGGCGATTGCGGCGGCAAAGCTGGCCAAGCAGAGCGGATACCCCAAATGTCTGCTGTGCATGGAGAATGAGGGGTACGCCGGCAGGGTGAACCACCCCGCCAGAAACAACCACAGAATCATACCGCTGACGATCAACGGCTCTCAGTGGGGATTTCAGTATTCGCCCTACGTGTATTACAATGAGCACTGCATCGTTTTTAATGGCAGACATGTGCCTATGAAGATTGAGAGAGCTACCTTTGTCAAGCTGTTCGATTTTGTCAAGCTGTTTCCTCACTATTTTTTGGGATCCAATGCGGATCTGCCAATCGTGGGAGGATCTATTTTGAGCCACGATCATTTTCAGGGAGGACACTATACTTTTGCCATGGCAAAAGCGCCTATTGAAAGACATTTTACTATGAAAGGTTATGAAGATGTGGAGGCGGGCATCGTCTACTGGCCTATGTCAGTCCTGCGTTTGCGGGGGACAGATCCAGATCGGCTTATCGATTTAGGGGACAAGGTTCTGGGGGCCTGGAGGGCATACACAGATGAAGAGGCATTTGTGTATGCAGAGACAGATGGGGAGCCTCACAATACCATTACGCCGATTGCCAGAAAGGTGGACGGCACTTATGAGCTGGATCTGGTGCTTCGGAACAATATTACCACGGAGGAATATCCCCTTGGCGTTTACCACCCCCACCAGGAGCTTCACCACATCAAAAAAGAAAATATTGGTCTGATTGAAGTGATGGGGCTGGCGGTGCTTCCATCCAGATTAAAGAAAGAATTGGCAGATCTGGCAGATTATATTATAGAAGGAAAAGATATCCGCAGCAATGAGATTCTGGAGAAGCACGCCGACTGGGTAGAAGAATTTCTTCCAAAATACAGCTCTGTAACCCGCGAAACTATTCAGCAGATCCTGCAGGATGAGGTTGGCCTGGTATTTTCCAAGGTTTTGGAGGACGCCGGCGTTTACAAGTGTACGGAAAAGGGCAGAAGGGATTTTGCGAGATTCCTGCACAGCGTAGGATTTGAGGGATAAAGCAATCGACGGAATCAGACGAAAAGAACTATGGCACTCAATAAGGTACATCAGATGGATAGGGCAAAAAAATTTGTTTCCAAATATTTTATGATCACAGTCAGCACTCTGATCATGGTAATAGGCACTTACTTTTTTAAATTTCCCAATAATTTTGCATTTGGAGGAGTTACTGGACTTGCTACGATCGTCAATGCTCTGACCCCTCTTTCGGCCGGAGATTTTACTTTTGTAGCCAACATGGTTCTTCTGGTGCTGGGTTTCCTGTTCCTGGGAAAAGCAGCGGGGATTATGACGGTCTACGCCAGCGTTCTGATGTCAGTGGCACTTTCTGCTATGGAGCGAATCTGGCCCATGGCGGGACCGCTGACGAATGAGCCTCTGTTGGAGCTGGTCTTTGCAGTATTCCTTTCTGGGGTGGGTTCATCCCTGCTCTTTAACATCGGGGCATCCAGCGGCGGGACCGATATCATCGCCATGATCCTGAAGAAATACACGAGTCTGGATATCGGCTCAGTCCTCTTCCTGGTGGATGCGGCTGCGGTGGCGATGGCGTTTTTTCTGTTCGGTCCGACCACAGGACTGTTTTCAACCCTAGGTCTTCTCTGCAAGTCCCTGGTGATTGATACGGTGATTGAAAGCATCAATCAATGCAAATGCTTTAACATTATCTGCGATACGCCGGAGCCGATCTGCCAGTTCATTATCCATGAGCTTGGGCGGGATGCCACAGTCTATGAGGCAGTGGGGGCTTTCACCCATAAGCCGAAGACCGTTATTATGACGACAATGAAAAGAGGGCAGGCGCTGCGTCTTCGAAACTTCATCAAGAAGCAGGAGCCGTCGGCGTTTATCCTGATCTCCAACTCCAGTGAAATTATCGGGAAGGGATTTTTAACGAATTAGCTTTTAAGGCGGCTCCAGGTATTTTCCGCTCCATGGCAGAGAACGCTATGCAGCGGATTCTGGACAAGATAAGACCGGGAGTGTGGGAACGAAGGTGATCATCAGAGATCTTCCCATACCCCCGGTCTTTTTTCAGCGGCTTTCAGATCAGAGATCCAATTTTAGGTCGCCGGGCCGGATCCAGCCTATTTTCCGGCAGATTTCCCCAAAGAACCATGTCAGCACTGCTGGGAGAAGGAAGCAGACCAAAAGTATCCCGATCCACATTTTGGCTCCGCCGCCCATGGAGGTATAGATACCGATAGGACCTACCAAACCACAGGTTCCCATGCCGGAGGCTGTATGGATATTGGTGAGCTGAAAGACAATAGTGGCAATCGGCCCAGTGATCATGGAGGTCAGAGTGGGCGGGATCCAGATCTTGGGATTTTTGACGATATTTCCCATCTGAAGCATAGAGGTGCCCAGACCTTGGGCCAGAAGTCCTCCTACTCCATTTTCGCGGAAGCTCATCACAGCAAAGCCTACCATCTGGGCACAGCAGCCGGCGGTGGCAGCGCCCCCTGCCAGCCCGTCCAGGGTCAGAGCGATGCAGATGGCCGCGCTGGAGATGGGGAGAGTCAGAGCGATGCCGATCAGTGCGGAGACCAAAATCCCCATCAAGAATGGCTGCATCTCGGTGGCCGTCTTTACCATGGCGCCGAAGGCATCCATGAAGCTGGCGACCCCAGGCCCTACAAACTGGGCGACAAGGACGCCTGAAATGATGGTGACGCCAGGCGTCACCAGGATATCGATGCGGGTTTCCTTGGAAACAATTTTTCCAAGTTCTGTGGCGACGATGGTGGCAATGAAAGCCCCCACCGGTCCACCTAAGGCATTCCCGGCGATTCCTACAGTAGCTGATGACAGCAGTACCAGCTGCGGGGCTTTTAATGCGTAGGCGATAGAGACGCCCAGCGCAGCGCCAGTAGCGCTCTTGGCGTAATCAGAAATTACAATAAATGCTTCGATTTGGGTTTTTTCGCCGATAGTGGCAAAGATTGTTCCTATCAAGAGAGATGCAAAAAGACCAAAGGCCATGGCACCCAATGCATCAATGAGATAGGTCTGGACGGTAATGTTGACATTCTTGCGTTTCAAGAATGCCTGGATTCCTGTCTGTTCCATGAGAATCTCCTTTATGTATTTATCGTGCACACATTTGGCCTTTGCCAAAGCAGTTGGGGGTTATTCTACCATAAATGGCGGAGAAAGGCAAGGGAAAGATGGACAGCCTGCGGGAAAATATGGTAAACTAAAGCTAAATATGAACGCTGGTTTCAGCAGGAGGAACAAGACATATGCTGCAAAAAATTTGTCCCATCTGTGATGGAAAGCTCAAAGGAAATTACTGCCCATTCTGCCGGAAAATTGTGCGCCGCCCGCTGGTGTGGGAGGTTGGATATTATCTGAATGAGCGGAGGCCAGAAGGGGAAGAGTATCCGGGGAGTGCAAAGCAGGAAGTAAAAAGCCTGGCGGGAGCAGATCTGTCTTCAAAAGCAGAAAAGGCCAGGCGTCAGCCACGTGCCGATCAGGAGAGGAAAAAACGGGAAGCTCAAGACAAGAAAAAGGCGGAGGCTCTGACCAGAAAGGTAGAAAAAAAGAGATCTCATAAGCTGCTGCCTTTGGCGGTTGCTGCGATCGTCCTGATTGCGGCGGAGGGAATCGGCCTGCTGGCGAACTATCTGTCGGAGTCGGTTTCCGCTTCTGAGGCGGAGAAGGCAGAATTAGCCGAATATACTTCTTTTGAGATAGAGAGCCTGCCGGAGGATCTCTCTGAGTGGCTGCAGGAAGAGGGGGATTCAGGAGAATACACAGAAGAGACGGATGGATCAAATTATCAAACAATCTATCTGGACGAGGCGGATGTTATTTCTAGGGGAACGCCCTGCATGGGTCTGTCCCACTTCCCTGTCACATATGAGACGGCAAAGCCGGAAATAGATGCGATCTTGTCTGGACAGGGCTGGACGGTGATGGAGAGCGAAGAAAACAGCAGCAATATGGTCATCCGGGACGAGGCCAGCGGGGAGGAATATACATATTATAATAAGCTGTTCTGGTGGGACTGTCTGGCGGGAGACGGTCAGGAGGCCGTTCACAGCGGCGCCATGGCAATAGACAGTGATACGGCGAGCGGGGAAATCCACAGTCTGGGAGGATGGTTCTATGATGATGAGGCTGCTGCAGAGGTGGTCTCCCAGATAGCCGATTTTTTAGAGAGAGAAATGGACCTTCCTGAGGACGAGCGCTGCGCGAAGGCTGTGAGGGAGGCTGTCCGGGAAAACGCTGGAAATGAAGATGGGTATACGGAGTTTTATCCAGGCTATATCCTTTGGGTTGTCAATGACGATATGGTCAGCGTCATGCTGGAAGCATACTGAAATTTGGGAAAATCGTGTATTGTATTATGATAGGAGGGCAGAGCGGAAGAGAAAAGGCTCCCGCTCTGCCTTCCTATCGTTATCTTAGAGAATCTTTTTTTCCAGCAGAGCGATGATCTGATAGAGAATGACTGAGACTAGGCAGAGAACAGAGATGGAAGTGACCATGAGAGTCATCTGGAAGACCTGGGAAGAATAGATGATCAGGTAGCCCAGGCCAGCTTTGCTGGAGAGAAATTCTCCAATGATAACTCCCACCAGGCAGAGTCCAACATTAACCTTCATATTGCTGATGATCAGTGGAACAGAGGAGGGAAGAAGCACCTTGGTGAGAACATCTTTTTTCGTTCCGCCTAGGGAGTAGATTAATTTGATTTTGTCAGGATCAGTGTGAAAAAATCCGGTATACAGCGTGAGAATTGCTCCAAAGAGAGCCACAGACACAGCAGCCGTTACGATGGTTCGCATCCGGTTCCCCAGCCACACAATCAGGATGGGGGCGAGGGCTGACTTTGGAAGACTGTTGAGCATGACCAGAAACGGTTCCAGAATCTCAAAGAGAGTTCTGTTAGACCAGAGGAGCAGGGCTGTCCCCAGGCTGATGGAGACCACCAGAAGGAAACTCAGGAGAGTTTCCATAACTGTGACTCCGGTGTGGTAAAACAGGCTTCCGTCCATTGCCATAGATGCGAGGCAGGACAGGATCAGAGAGGGAGAACTGAAAATAAAGCTGTCGATCAGTTCCAGCCTGGCGCTGATCTCCCAGAGCGCCAGAAACAGGATCAGGAGCAGACCGCGTGTCAGCCGGACCTGCTTTTTGTGAAGAGAAATCCGGGCCAGATATTTACTCTGGGTGTTGCTCATCAGACTGCAGCTCCTTCCATAATAAATTAAAGTAATGGGAAAATTCCGGCAGATTCCGCCGTTCCAGAGGTCTGACTGCCTGACCGCTTTGAGAGGAGGATTCAGCGGAGAAATGGATAGGGACAATGGTTTTGACTTGCCCGGGACGCTGGGTCAGAACGATGATCCGGTCGGCGATGCTGATAGCTTCTGACAAATCGTGGGTTACCAGGACAGCAGTTTTTCCGGCATTTCGGATGATAGCCCTGATATCATCGCAGACGGAAAGCCTTGTCTGATAGTCCAGGGCTGAAAAAGGCTCATCCAAAAGAAGCAGTTCCGGTTTTAGGGCCAGGGTGCGGATCAGAGCAGCTCTCTGCCTCATACCGCCGGAAAGCTCGGACGGTTTGGAATGTTGGAAGGCCCCCAGTCCATAAGTGACCAGCATATCAGAGATTTCTTTCTTTGCAGATGGTGTCAGGGTATGGAGAAGTTCGGGGCCTAAAAAGGCATTCGATAAGACAGAGCGCCATTCGAATAAGTGATCTTTTTGAAGCATATAGCCGATGCGGCCCTGCTGTCCGGGAGATTGGATGGGAGCGCCGTCCAGAAGGATGCGCCCCTCATCCGGGGTCATCAGGCCGCAGATCAGAGACAAGAGAGTGGATTTGCCGCATCCGGAAGGTCCGATGATGGCCAGAAATTCTCCCGGAGAGACGGTAAAGCTGATATTGGTCAGGGCAACTGTCTCGCCTTCCGGACGGTGGTAAGAACATTTGACCCGGTCAAGAGCCAGTTTTGGGGGCATCGTAAAACCTCCCTTGGGGTGGGATTATGTTTTATAATATGAAGAAGATGATGATTCGTGCAGCCCTTCCAGATTGCCACAGGCTGCATAACCCTGCAGCGGCCTGCCGCTTCGTTTTATGGAAGAGAAAAAGCTGTTTCCTATTCAAATAAAAAGCCTCCTAAAAGTGGGGGCTTTTAGGAGGCTTCGGGCCGAAGGATAGGGGTTGGCCCATCTATTATGGCAACAAAAAATGGAAAGTGGACATGCTGCTGAAACTGTATGGAAATATTGATTTCTTTTATATATGAAGAATACCATATATTGGAAAAAACTACAAGGCGATGGAATATATTTTACGCTCCAGATGATGAAAAAGATTGAATTTGCGGCATTGCCATCCGCGGCGGATCGGATTTGGCAAAACTGCCAATATAAAAGGAAATTATTTTTGTTTTTGACAAAGAAGTACTTGCATTTGCCTCTATATGGTGCTATAATGAGGCACAGAACATGTTGGCAGTTGACAGAAAGAGTGGGCGCAAGTCCACTCTTTCCGTTTTGTTTCCTGAATTTTTTGAAACTCAGGGGATAGAAAGCGCGATTGAAAAAAGATGGAAAGGTGGTGTAAAGATGACCAGAAGGGAACAGTATGAAGCAAAAACAGAGGCATTTCTTCTCCCGGTAATGGAAAAACACCATTTTGAATTGGTGGATGTGGAGTACGTCAAAGAGGCAGGCACATGGTATCTGCGGGCCTATATTGATAAAGAAGGCGGAATTACAGTAGATGACTGCGAGGTCATCAATCGGGAGCTGGGGGAATGGCTGGATCAGGAGGATTTTATAGAAGACAGTTATATTCTGGAGGTCAGCTCTCCTGGATTGGGGAGACCGTTAAAGAAAGAGAAGGATTTTGCCCGGAGTATTGGCAAAGAGGTAGACATCAAGCTGTACAAGGCTGTGGAAAAACAGAAGGACTATACCGGTATCCTGGAAGCATATGATAAAGATACCGTGACTATTGGCCTGGAAGATGGCACCCGGATTACATTTGAACGGCCGTCGATCGCATTGATTCGGCTGGCATTTGATTTTTAATGGAGAAGGAGCATTAGGAGGATAATCATGAACAAGGAACTTTTATTGGCGCTTGAAATGCTGGAAAAAGAAAAAAATATCAGCAAAGATGTGCTGCTGGAGGCGATCGAAAACTCTCTTTTAACAGCCTGCAAGAATCATTTTGGAAAAGCAGACAATGTAAAGGTCACAATTAATCCGGAAACCTGTGATTTCGCTGTCTATGCGGAGAAAGAAGTGGTGGAAGAAGTGGAAGATCCCATGCTCCAGATTTCTCTTGCGGAAGCCAGAATGCAGGATCCCAGATATGTAGTGGGAGATATCGTCCAGGTTCCTATTGAGTCAAAAAATTTCGGCAGGATCGCAACTCAGAATGCGAAGAACGTCATTCTGCAGAAAATCCGCGAGGAAGAGAGAAAAGTGCTGTACAATGACTACTACAGCAAAGAGAAGGATGTTGTGACTGGGATTGTCCAGAAAAATCTGGGCAGGAACATCAGCATTAATCTGGGCCGTGTAGATGCAATTTTAAATGAGAGCGAACAGGTGAAGGGAGAAATCCTGAAGCCGACAGAGCGTATTAAGGTTTACATCTTGGAGGTAAAGGATACGCCTAAGGGCCCCAGAGTGTCCGTTTCACGGACTCATCCGGATCTGGTAAAACGTCTGTTTGAGTCAGAAGTTGCAGAGGTGCGGGATGGGACTGTGGAGATCAAAGCCATTGCACGCGAGGCCGGTTCCAGAACCAAGATCGCAGTCTGCTCCCATGATCCTAACGTAGACCCGGTTGGAGCCTGTGTCGGCTTAAACGGAGCCAGAGTCAATGCAGTAGTGAACGAACTGAGAGGCGAGAAGATCGATATCATTAACTGGGATGACAATGCTGCCTACCTGATTGAGAATGCTTTAAGCCCCGCAAAAGTAATCTGTGTTGTTGCAGATGAGGAGGAACGGGAAGCTCAGGTAATCGTTCCCGATTACCAGCTGTCCTTAGCAATCGGAAAAGAGGGCCAGAATGCCCGTCTGGCAGCCCGCCTGACCGGATACAAGATTGACATTAAGAGCGAGACCCAGGCAAGAGAATCCGGCTTGTTTGAAGAGATGGGCATTGAGTACCAGGAAGATATGGAAGAGATGGAGAACGGATACCAGGAGGACTATCAGGATCAGGAAGATTACCAGGAGAAAACTGAGGATTATCCGGACGCAGAATAAAACTGTCAGGAATAGCGAGGAGTGATAGAGTGAGTACAGGGAAAAAAATCCCTCTGCGGCAATGTATTGGATGCGGTGAGAGCAAAAATAAAAAAGAGATGATTCGGATCCTGAGGACGCCGGAAGGGGAATTTACATTAGATGCCACAGGCAGAAAAAATGGCCGGGGCGCATATCTGTGCCCTTCAAAGGAATGTCTTCAGAAAGCAATCAAGGGAAAAGGACTGGAGCGTTCTTTCAAGATGGCAATTCCCAAAGAAGTCTATGAAACTCTGGAAAAGGAGATGGAAGGACTTGGATAACAGACGAAAGGTCTTAAATTTGATCGGACTGGCAACGAAAGCAGGAAAGACAGCCAGCGGGGAATTTTCCACGGAGAAGGCGGTTAAGACGGGAAAAGCCAGTCTGGTGATTGTGTCGGAAGAGGCATCGGATAATACGAAGAAAATGTTTACCAATATGTGTACTTACTATAAGGTTCCTCTTATGGTATTTGGAGAAAAAGAGGAGCTGGGCCGCGCTATGGGCAAGGAGATGAGGGCATCTCTGGCAGTTTTAGATGAAGGGTTCGCAAAAGCAGTGGGGAAACAAATGAAGCTGATAGGAGGTAGTGAGCATGAGAGTGAATGAATTGGCGAAAGAACTGGGGAAGACCCCCAGAGAAGTGATAGATATGCTGGAAAAAAGCGGAGTTAAAAATAAAAGTGCTCTGTCGATCCTGACAGGGGAGCAGGAAAACATGCTGAGGAGTGCGGCGGCTCCAAAGAAGGAGGCGGCAGCTCCTGCTTCCGGTGAAGAGGCGGTTCCCCATAAGAAGAAAGTAGTAGCTGTATATCGGCCGCAGAATTCCCAGCAGCTAAAAAACCGGCCGGCAGGGACGGCAAAGCAGCAGTCCCGGCAGAACAGAGAGACATCCCGCCCGGTATCTGGGGCACGTCCGGCTGAGAGTTCTGCGGCCAGAACCGCTGGCACGCCGAAAGAGGCAGTAAAGGAAGCGCCGAAGGAGGCAGTGAAAGCACAGGAGACTGCTGCCCAGCAGGCAGAGAAGCCCAGGGAAGCTGTGTCTTCCAGAGAAAATGCTCAGCCCCGTCAGTCTGATGGAGGCCGTGACGGGAACCGCCGTCAGGGAGGCTTTAACGGGAACCGTGATGGAGGCCGTGACGGAAACCGCCGCCAGGGAGGTTTCAATGGGAACCGCGACGGAAACCGCCAGGGAGGTTTTAACGGGAACCGCGATGGAAACCGCCAGGGAGGCTTTAACGGGAACCGCGACGGAAACCGTCAGGGAGGTTTCAAGGGGAGCCGCGACGGAAACCGTCAGGGAGGTTTCAAGGGGAACCGCGATGGAAACCGCCAGGGAGGCTTTGGAGGCCGCGATGGAGGAAACCGTCAGGGAGGACAGGGACGCAGCCAGTCTGGAGCGAAGATGTCCTTTGATACGCCGGTTCAGGCAAAGCCCAGCAGCAGCCGTCAGAATAAAAACAGCCATAAGAATGACCGGTTTGACAAGAGAGACCGGGTGGAAGACGGAAAGGCAAAGGCAGGAGCAAGAGGAGGAAAGCCGGCTAAAGGCGCCTTCATCATGCCTGTCAAGAAGGAAGAGCCGAAGACTGAGGAAGTAAAGGTCATCACGCTGCCGGAGGTGATTACGATCCGGGAGCTGGCGGAAAAGATGAAAATGCAGCCGTCTGCCATTGTAAAGAAACTGTTCCTGCAGGGCAAAATGGTGACGGTGAACCAGGAAGTGGATTACGAGCAGGCGGAGGAGATCGCTATGGAGTTTGATATCCTCTGCGAAAAAGAAGAAAAGGTGGATGTGATTGCGGAGCTTCTGAAGGAGGATGAAGAGAGCGAAGATACGATGGTTACCAGACCTCCGGTAGTGTGCGTTATGGGCCATGTTGACCATGGAAAAACCTCTCTTCTGGATGCAATCAGTCAGACGAATGTAACTGCCAAGGAGGCCGGGGGCATTACCCAGCACATTGGCGCTTACGTGGTAGAGATCAATGGGCAGAAGATCACATTTTTAGACACGCCAGGCCATGAGGCATTTACAGCCATGCGAATGAGAGGCGCCCAGGCTACGGATATTGCCGTTCTGGTAGTGGCTGCAGACGATGGCGTTATGCCGCAGACAGTAGAAGCTATCAATCATGCAAAGGCTGCCGGCGTTGAGATCATTGTGGCAATCAATAAGATTGATAAGCCGAGTGCCAACATCGACAGAGTAAAACAGGAGCTGTCAGAATATGAACTGATCCCGGAGGACTGGGGCGGATCTACAGTCTGCGTTCCGGTTTCTGCTCATACGCATGAGGGCATTAAGGAACTTTTGGAAATGATTCTGCTGACCGCTGAGGTCAAGGAACTGAAGGCGAATCCCAACCGGAAAGCCAGAGGAATCATTATTGAGGCTGAGCTGGATAAGGGAAAAGGTCCCGTGGCCACTGTTCTGGTTCAGAAAGGAACACTCCATGTGGGTGATATTGTGGCCTGCGGTGCATGCTTCGGCAAAGTCCGTGCCATGATGGATGATAAGGGCCGCCGCGTCAAAGAGGCAGGACCATCCACACCGGTAGAAATTTTGGGATTAAACGATGTTCCCAATGCCGGAGAGATTTTAGTCAGCACAGAAAACGAGAAAGAAGCCAGGAGCTTCGCAGAGACCTTTATCGCGGAAGGCAAGAATAAGCTGATCGAAGATACAAAAGCAAAACTGTCCCTGGATGATCTGTTCAGTCAGATTCAGGCGGGCAATATCAAAGAGCTGCCGATTATTATCAAGGCGGATGTGCAGGGATCTGTGGAGGCAGTCAAGCAGAGCTTGTTAAAGCTGTCTAATGATGAAGTGGCTGTGAAGGTAATTCACGGAGGCGTGGGAGCCATCAATGAATCCGATGTATCTCTGGCATCTGCTTCCAATGCCATTATCATTGGATTTAATGTACGTCCGGATGCCATGGCCAAGTCTGTAGCAGACAGAGAGAAGGTGGACGTCCGGCTGTATAAGGTCATTTATCAGGCAATCGAAGATGTAGAGGCTGCCATGAAGGGCATGCTGGATCCGATTTTTGAGGAGAAAGTGATCGGCCACGGCGTCATCCGCCAGACGTTCAAGGCGTCCGGCGTCGGCACAATTGCAGGAACTTATATCTTGGACGGCAAGTTTACCAGGGGCTGCAAAGCCAGGGTTTCAAGAGGAAATGACCTGCTGTTCGACGGTGATATCGTTTCCTTGAAGAGGTTTAAAGACGATGTAAAAGAAGTGGCTGCCGGTTACGAATGCGGCCTGGTATTCGACAAGTTTAACGATCTTCAGGAAGATGATACTATTGAGGCATATACAATGGTAGAGGTGCCCAGGTAAATCTTCCTTCCGGCTGCCGGAAAGTGAGGAAAATTATGCGTAAAAACAGCATTAAAAATACAAGAATCAACATGGAAGTCCAGAGGGAGTTAAGCGAAATTATTCGCGGGGGCGTAAAAGATCCCAGAATCCATCCCATGACTACAGTCGTGTCTGCGGAAGTGACGCCAGATCTGAAATACTGTAAGGTCTATATCAGCGTCCTGGGCAGCGAGGAGGCTGGGAAGGAGACAATTAAGGGATTAAAGAGCGCTGAAGGCTACATCCGCAGAGAACTGGCCAGAAGAGTCAATCTGCGGAATACGCCTCAGCTGCAGTTTATATTTGACCAGTCAATCGAGTATGGAGTCAATATGTCTCATCTGATCGACCAGGTGGCAAAAGCAGATGGAATCATCGATGAGGATGAGGAGGCTTCTGAAGAGTAATCAGCAGGAAAGGGGAAGGAAAACCGTATGACAGCATTGAAACAGGCATTGGAAGGTGTAAAGACCGTTGTGATTCTGGGGCATGTCCGTCCGGATGGAGATTGTATCGGGGCGTGCCTGGGATTGTACAACTATTTAGCGCTAGCATATCCCGATATAAAGGCAGATTTGTACCTGGAAGACCGAAACGAGCGTTTTTCTTACCTGAAGAATTTTGATAAGATTCAGACGGAAGCCGCAGAAAAGGTCTATGACCTCTGTATCTGCCTGGATGCCAGCGACAAAGAGCGGTTAGGAAAGTTTGCAGAGCTGCTGGATGAGGCAGCAAATAGTCTTTGCGTGGATCACCATATAACGAATACCAGATACGCTAAGGAGAATGTGATTGAGGCTGAGGCCAGCTCCTGCTGTGAGGTTCTCTACTGCCAGATGGACGAGAGCCTCATTACGAAAGAGATAGGGGAATGTCTTTATACAGGCATCATTCATGATACCGGGGTTTTTAAACATTCCAATACTTCCGGAAGAACGATGGCGATTGCCGGCAAACTGATGGATATGGGGATTGACTTTGGCAAGATTATTGATGACAGCTTTTACCGGAAGACATATGTCCAGAATCAGATTTTAGGCCGGGCTCTCCTGGAGAGCATCGTATTCCTTCACGGGAAATGTATTTTTAGCGCTATCAGGGCTAAGGATATGGAATTTTACGGTGTCACCAGCAAAGACCTGGAAGGCATTGTGGATCAGCTCCGGGTGACAGAAGGCGTAGAATGTGCTATTTTCATGTATGAGACTGGAGTCCAGGAATTTAAGATCAGCCTTCGCTCGAATTCCTGCCTGGATGTGAGCAAGGTTGCCCAATTCTTTGGAGGCGGCGGCCATATCCGGGCGGCTGGCTGCACGATGTCTGGAAATCTGCACGATGTAGTGAATAACCTGTCGGCACAAATTGAGAAACAACTGGAGAGCAGGCCATGTATCACGGAGTAATCAATGTTTATAAGGAACCGGGTTACACCTCCCACGATGTAGTGGCCTGCCTGAGAGGAATTTTAAGACAAAAGAAGATCGGACATACTGGGACCCTGGATCCGGCAGCTCAGGGTGTGCTGCCTGTATGCCTGGGCCAGGCTACCAGGCTGTGCGATATGCTGGCAAATGAGACTAAGACCTATGAGGCTGTCCTGCTTTTGGGCAGACAGACGGATACCCAGGACACGACCGGGAGGGTGACAGCCCAGTCAGAGGTGCAGGTGTCAGAGGATGAGGTTCGCTTGGCTGCAGAGAGCTTTTTGGGTGAATACCAGCAGGTGCCGCCCATGTATTCGGCCCTGAAGGTGGACGGCAAGAAGCTGTATGAGCTGGCGCGGGCTGGAAAAGAAGTAGAGCGCCAGGCCAGGCCGGTAGAGATTTTGGAGCTGAAGATAACAAAAATGGAACTCCCCAGAGTTTGGATGACTGTGACCTGTTCCAAGGGTACCTATATCCGCACCCTGTGCAGCGATATTGGAGATCAATTGGGCTGCGGAGGCTGCATGGAAGCCTTAAAGAGGGTGCGGGTCGGCGCTTTCTTAGCTGCGGAGGCTCTTACTCTGTCAGAGATTGAGAAGCTGCGGGACAACGGGACGGTCAGAGATGCGATTGTCTCAGTAGAAGATGCCCTCGCTGCATTTCCCAGCGCAAAAACGATCCAGGAAGCTGACAGATTGGTAAAAAACGGAAATCCTTTGACAGATGGAGACTTTGCCAGAGATGCAGATGGTTTTTGGGCAGGACTGGACTCGGATACAGTGCGGGTATCTGATAGCCAGGGCCATTTTCTTGGTGTCTACCGCTGCGAGAAGAAAAACGGGCGCTGGAGACCGTGGAAGATGTTTTTAAATTTGGAAGAATGATGGTTTCCGGATTCACGTGGTGAGAAGGAGCAGACTAGTTCATGGAATACATTGCAGAAAAAAAAGAATTTCAGATAAACGATCCTACTGTCGTTACTTTAGGGAAATTTGATGGCCGCCACCGGGGGCATCAGAAGCTGATGGAGGCAATGAAAAAAATTGGGGCTGCTAATGGTTACAAGACAGCAGTTTTTACATTCGCAACAGTACCCGGTTCCGTGGTGGACAGTGCGCCGCAGAAGGTGATCACTACAAACGAAGAACGGCGGGCTAACATGAAAAAAACAGGCATCGATTATCTGGTAGAATATCCGTTCGATAAAGAGACGGCCCATATGGAACCGGAGGAATTTGTCAGACGGATTCTGGTGGGGCAGATGAACGGAAAAGCGATTGTCGTGGGAACGGACTGCAGCTTTGGCTACAAAGGAGCCGGGGATGCCGCCCTTTTGGCCAGGCTGGCCCCCAAGTATGGCTATCAGCTCCAAGTGATAGTCAAAGAGCAGGATGATCACCGGGATATCAGCAGCACCTATGTCAAAGAGGAACTGGACCGCGGAGATATAGAAAAGGCCAATGAACTGTTGGGGGAGCCTTATGCGATTCATGGAACAGTAGTCCACGGAAGAGGAATCGGCAATGTAACTCTGGGATTTCCAACGGCTAACATCATTCCGCCCCCAGAAAAGTATCTGCCGGCATTCGGCGTCTATGTCTCCAGTGTGCTGGCGGAGGGACAGGAATTTTGCGGTGTGACCAACATCGGCAGGAAGCCTACAATCGAAGGCAATAACCCGGTAGGCGTAGAAACCTGTCTGCTCGGATTTGATGGAAATCTGTATGGCCAGTACATGGAAGTCCGGCTGATGAAGTGCCTTCGGAGGGAGAGAAAGTTTGCCGGCTTGGAGGAGCTGAAGGCTCAGATCGGGCGAGACAAGGAGGCGGCTGCCGCCTACTGGAAAGCCCATGGAAAAGGAAACATATGATAGAAAAAGGTGATACGCTGCTCCCGCAGGGACTGTGCATCACCTTTTGCGATTGCCCCTGTTTTGCCGGCCATTTCCATTACCAGGGCGATTTGCACCGCCGTTTCCGCCGCCTGACAGGGCACTAAGCAGATCTCTGATTTCCCGCATGGTCATATTTCGGATTTCATCAACTGTAATAGCAGGATCAAGTGCCTGCAGCTCCAAATATGCTTTGTATTTTCCATATGACAGTCCGGCCTCGTGAGCTTTTTCCACTTCCTCAGAATGTGCATAATAACAATAGGCATTCCGCTCTCCCGCTGTGCAGGCTTGGATGTTGGACAGGATTGCCTGGGATTGTGCATTGTCTGTTCCGATAACGGCAATCGTCATCACCTCGCCGTCCGATAATAATGATACAACATCTTCACTTTCTATAATCTGATTTACCGCTTCCGAATAATCCATAAACTTGATGTCAAGAGAATCCATCAATTTCTGCCCGTCATCGTTGTAGCTTTCAAACGAAATGATACGGTTGAAACGGTTGACATCCAATTCCACCGATGGATTTATGTCTATGCTGATTTCTACCGTGGGCGTAAAATAAAGCCAATGACTTCCAACTGCCAAGAACGCTATACATGCAAAGGCAGATGCAAGGCGATGATAATTTATGGCCTTTCCTTTTTTATATCCATTGGTTTTATCAAAAATAAAATTTTTGGTATTCTGTTTTAATTCGTCTTCTGCCTGTATTTGCTCAAAGGCTTCTTTGATCTTATCATTCATATCCGTCACCTCCCAGCTTTTCCCGAAGCATTTGCCTAGAACGTGTCAGGAGCGTATAAATGGTATTGACTCTTTTTCCTAAAATCCGGCTGATTTCAGGGGCAGTATAGCCCTCGTAATAGTGTAAATATATGACTTCTCTATTTTTCTGAGGCAGTGACAGCACCGCTTCCAAAACTTCTCGGTAATCCTCCGGCATTTCCGCAGGCATTTCTAAAATTTCATCCAATGACGTAACATGGCTGCGAAAAAAACTTTTAAGAAAATCTTTACAGGCATTGATTGTGACACGAATAAACCATGCCTTCTCATGCTCCTTGCTGTCAAAGGAAACGGAGCTAAGGACATATTTCAGAAACACAGTCTGAAATATGTCCTCGGTGTCAGCATAATTTTTCAAATGTATCATGCAAAGCCGACGAACCATATTGGAATACTGTTCGATGGCCATGTTTACCTCTTGTTCACTCCGCATTGAACTGTCACCTTATTGATTGCGCCTGCAGCCAAAACCTCTTTCCCGTCCTGCTCCGAAGTTGTCACAGATACCGTCATTGTCTGAGTCAATATAGGGACAGGCGTGCTCCGCATAGTCGCAAATACCGTCGTTATTGGCATCCACAAAGTTTCTTCCATAGCCCCGCCCTGCTGCCAGTGCACTTGTTGCTCCGACAGACAGCACCATTGCGGCTGTCAGAATACCTGCTATGGACTTTTTCATGTTCTTTTTCATGGTCTGTTCCTCCTCGATTTGTTTGGTATGTGTTTTCCTCTTCACTTGTAATACGATTGACAGACCCGTTTCCATTCATTTTATTATATCATACTACATCTGTGAGTGCAGAGCTTTTGGCCTTCAGGAGAAGAATTTCACAGAGACACAGTCTGCCGGCCTCAGGAAAAATGGCCTGAAAAAAGGAAACGTTCCGTTGAGAGAATAGAAAATGCCTGTAAACAGAAAATCGGTTGAGTTTGGAAGGGTCCTGCTGTATGAGATTACCATATAGCAGGAATTGTTTTTACCAAAAGTAACGGTAAGGAGGTGAGGCGGCCAGCCTTCTGTCAGACACTTTGAAGATGTCAGAAAAAGAAAAGAAGAGGGATTTCATAGCGGCTGCATGCTGCTGCCTTCTGGGTGCGGTAGCCGCGGCCGGAGCCGCTGTCTGGCTGTTCAGGAAACGGAGAAGTTAAAATGTGAATTATTTGTGAAATCAATCGCAAGCTATTGATTTTGCAAGCGGGATGTGCTAATATTCCATCGTAAGGAGGTTGAACAGATGAGAATAGAGGATTCCTGCGGAGCGCTGATCAAGCAGATCAATGATGAGATGGGCAAGAGGGCCAACAATGCTATGCGGCCCCAGGACATTACGATGACTCAGCTCAGCGTCCTGGTGACACTGCGCCGGAGTCCAGGTCGGGAGATGCCTCTTAAAGAACTGGAACAAAGCCTCCATGTAGCTCAGTCCACCGCAGCAGGAGTTGTTTCCAGGCTGGAAAAAAAAGGATTTATAGAAGGTCTGGATGACCCGTCTGACAGGCGGATCAAGCGGGTCCGGATCACAGACGCGGGCCTTGAATGTTGCCGCATGGCAGAAAAAAATATGGATCAGGCAGAGACAGAACTGCTGGCCGGCCTTACCGAAACAGAGAGGGGGATTTTCAGGATGCTTTTGTGCAAGGTTCACGATTCGCTTTCCTGAAGGTGCAGAGAAGGCAAATTTTTTTGAAAACATCAACAGCTTGCTATTAATAGTTTGCTAATAATTTTTTTATAAATATTTTAGAATTAGAATTTCAAAAGAAGAAAGGGGAATTTGCTATGAGTGAAGGTTACTATGAAGAAAATATGGCACCGGTTCCCGGACAGGATCCAAAACCTAAAAAGAGCAGCCGCCTCTGGATTCTCGGGGTTTTGCTGGCGGCTGCTGTGATCGCTCTCCTGTGCGGCTATCTGGGTGCGCAGATAGCCAATGCCAGCCAGCAGGAGGAAAAAGTGGTGATTCAGAAAGTGGAAACTTCTTCCCAGGATGGAGGATCCGGCAGCGGTTCAGAACTTTCTGCGGTGGATGTCGTGAAGGCCATCAGCCCCACTGTGGTCTCAATTACTACAGAGCAGATGGAACTGGGCCAGTTCTGGTTCGGACCTCAGATTTTGAGCGGTGCAGGAAGCGGAGTCATTATCAGCGAGGATGGATATATCCTCACCTGTGCCCATGTAGTTTCTGGCGCTGACAACATTATGGTTACCACGTCGGACGGTACCCAATATGAGGCTGCTGTAACAGGTATTTATGAAGATGGTGACATTGCAGTTTTGAAGATTGATGCAAACGGCCTTCCGGCGGCAGTGCTGGGGGACAGTGATCAAGTGCAGACAGGTGAGACGGTGTACGCTGTAGGAAATCCGGGGGGCACTCTTAGCGGGACAGTGACAGACGGAATTATCAGCGCAACAAACCGGACTATCACAGTTGCGGTTGAAAATCAAGGTACGCAGTCCTATTGGGGCAATGGGCAGAGAACGATTTCTCTGGAAGTGCTTCAGACCAGCGCGGCGGTAAGCCCTGGCAATTCCGGCGGCGGCCTGTTTAACGGCCAGGGACAGCTGATTGGCATTGTCAACGCAAAGAGTTCTGGCGAAAGCCAGGAAGGTCTTGGGTTTGCAATCCCCATTAATACTGCACAGGAAATAGCGGAAGCCCTGATAAACGATGGCAGCTATACGGCTCCCAATGCTGCAAGCTCCAATAAAGCAGTATTGGATATTACGGTTATGGAAGTGAATTCCGCTATGGCTCAGATGTCAGGACGGACTGCCGGTGTGTATGTACAGTCTGTAACTGAGGGAGGTGCCTCGGACGGAAAGCTGGAAGCTGGGGACCGTATCATTAGCTTTAACGGATCAGTCGTTGCTACGATTGATGAGCTGTCCACCCTGATGGCAGACTGTGAGCCTGGACAGACCGCATCCGTCTCAGTAGAGCGGGACGGCCAGATGGTTACAGCAGAGATTGTTCTGGCGGAAAACCAGAATCAGACAGCTTGACGGCAGAACCTTTTATATATAAAACATATCAGCGGCGGCATGCCATATGAGGGGCGTGCCGCCGCTTGATTTTTTGAGACAATTCCAGCCGGCTAGCGAACTGTTTTTCCCTGGCTCTTGTTTTGGAGTGCTGGCGTCAGAAAGGGGTACAATTCTTCATAAGCCTCTAGCTGATCTTCCGATTCCGGCAGAGCAGGGATCAGCCCGGTACAGTCGGTAGCAGAACAGGTTTGGACGCAGCCTTTGTCCTCGTGTTCCCGGTAGTTGATGGATTTTTTGGTTTCCGTTTTCATCTCTGTTTCACCTCCGATTTTTAATCTTATTATGTCCGAAAATCAGAGAAAACAGGCCCGCAGATATTGTTAAAATTTAGGAAATTTTCATACTTTTTAAATTGGTTTTTCTTGATTTATGGAAAGACTAACATTATAATGGGATAGAATAGACGGTGACATCCGTTTTTTCAGAAGGAGAATAGTACGTATGGAAAATAACAACAATCAGGATAAGAACGGCAATAAGATGTCGCCCAATGGCCAGACAATACTGGTGCTGGTCGTTGCGGCTATTATTACATTGCTGGTAATCACTCTGATGCGCGATATGGTAACGAAAAGTTCCAGCCAGGAATTATCTTATACAGAATACGTGCGTATGGTGGAAGACGATGAGGTGGAAGCCGTGCTGATGGGCAACAGCGAGATCACCATCTATCCCAAACCGGAGGCGACCCAGTATTCGCCGTTTATCCGCTACTATACAGTGAGGGTACTGACTGACTACAATAATACAGAGCGCCTGCTGGCCCACGGCGTGGACATAAGAGAACAGCAGACAGACTCCAGCATAATTTTGGAATCCATTATCAGTTTTGTCATCCCGTTCATCATTATCGTAGTATTTATGAATTTTATGATGCGGCGTATGGGCGGCGGCGGAATCATGGGCGTTGGAAAGAGCAATGCCAAGGTTTATGTCCAGAAAGAGACCGGCATAACCTTTAAGGATGTGGCCGGGGAGGATGAGGCCAAAGAGTCGCTGAAGGAAATTGTCGATTTTCTTCATAACCCTGCCAAATATACCCAGATCGGAGCGAAGCTCCCCAAGGGAGCTCTCTTGGTAGGCCCTCCGGGAACTGGAAAAACGCTGCTGGCAAAAGCTGTGGCTGGGGAAGCACAGGTGCCGTTCTATTCTTTGTCAGGTTCTGACTTTGTGGAAATGTTTGTAGGCGTGGGTGCTTCCCGTGTCCGTGATCTGTTTAAGCAGGCTCAGTCTTCGGCCCCCTGCATTATCTTTATTGATGAGATTGATGCGATTGGAAAGAGCCGTGATACCCGCTTTGGAGGCGGAAATGATGAGAGGGAGCAGACGCTGAACCAGCTTCTTTCCGAGATGGATGGTTTTGATTCTTCCAAGGGTCTCCTGGTGCTTGGAGCTACCAACCGTCCGGAGATTTTGGACCCGGCTCTGCTGAGGCCGGGCCGCTTTGACCGGAGGATTATCGTGGATAAGCCGGATCTGAAAGGCCGGGTAAACATTTTAAAGGTTCACTCCAAAGATGTGCTTCTGGATGACAGTGTGGATTTCGAGGAGATCGCTCTGGCGACATCGGGAGCTGTAGGTGCTGACTTGGCTAATATGATGAATGAGGCAGCTATCAATGCGGTGAAGAATGGGAGGAAAGCTGTTTCTCAGAAAGATTTGTTTGAAGCTGTTGAGGTTGTCCTGGTAGGCAAGGAGAAGAAAGACCGGATTCTCAGCAAGGAGGAGAGACGGATTGTCTCTTACCATGAGGTGGGTCACGCGCTGGTCAGCGCTCTCCAGAAGGATGCAGAGCCAGTGCAGAAGATCACGATTGTTCCCCGCACTATGGGTGCTCTGGGCTATGTGATGCAGGTGCCGGAAGAAGAAAAGTATCTGAACACAAAAAAAGAGATCAATGCTATGCTGGTGGGCTTTCTGGCAGGCCGTGCGGCGGAGGAGCTGGTGTTTGATACCGTTACGACAGGCGCCGCCAATGACATTGAACAGGCGACCCGGCTGGCGAGGGCTATGGTTACCCAGTATGGTATGTCAGAGAAGTTTGGGCTTATGGGGCTGGCAACTCAGGAGGATATGTACCTGACGGGGCGCACAGTTTTGAATTGCGGAGATGCCACAGCGGCAGAGATTGATCAGGAAGTCATGCGAATCTTAAAGGAATCCTACGAGGAGGCGAAGAGACTTCTCAGCGAGAACCGGGTTGCTATGGACAGGATTGCAGAATTTCTGATTGAGAAGGAAACGATCACTGGAAAAGAGTTTATGGAGATTTTCCGTCAGGTTCAGAAGGAGCAGAGCCAGGCGGGAGATGGCGAGACTGCAGAGGCAGATGAGCCGGACAGCAGCACAAAAGCCGATGCGGCTGAAGAAAAAGCGCCGTCTGATATGGAACCAGAGGAGAAAACAGCGGAGCCAGGCGAGGCTGCACAGAGCCAAGGCATGGCCCGCGATGAAGCAGTACAGGAGCAGAAGTAACGCTCTGCGGGAGGGATCGAGATGCTGAAGGATTTCGTTGAAAAGTGCCGCTCGTACAGAAGATTTTATGAAGAAGAGCGGATTTCGGAAGATACGTTAAAAGAATTGGTGGATCTGGCGAGACTGTCAGGCTCCACCGCCAATTCTCAGGCTTTGAAGTTTTATCTTGCTGTGGATCGGGATGTATGCTCCAAGATTTTTGAGACGCTGACCTGGGCCAAGGCGCTTCCCGATTGGGATGGACCGGAAGAAGGAGAGAGGCCGGCTGCCTACATTGTGATTGTGTGTGACCAGACACTAGGAAAAAATAAGATGTGGGATGAGGGGATCGCGGCTCAGTCTATCATGCTGGGGGCGGTAGAAAAAGGTCTTGGCGGCTGTATGATTGGCTCCTTCAGCCGGTCAAAGCTGGCAGAGTATCTAAATCTGGATCCTCAGCGGTATGCTCTGGATCTGGTTCTGGCATTGGGAAAACCGAAGGAAAAGGTGGTCATTGTGCCGGTGGGCCCGGATGGGAACACCCAATACTACCGGGATGAGGAGCAGATTCACTATGTCCCTAAACGAGACCTGCAGGACATTCTTTTGTAAGGCGATCAGATGAATTTCAAACAGAAGGCCGCTGCCTTCCGGACAAGAAATCCGGGGACAGCGGCTTTTTTGACTTCCTTGGGAGACAGGAGTCTCTGCGGGGCATTTTCTTCCTAAATTAATGGTAGATTCGCTTGTGCTCGTAAATTGGTTCAGAGGTAAGCTGAAGCCCTAGTTTTTTAAAGGTGGTAATATCTACCGAGGAGAGCATGACAGAGGTGTGAACCTGGCAGCCTCTCAGCTTAGGAAGCTGCTCTAAAGCGATCTGGGCATTCCGGTCAGTGGCAGCGCACATAGACAAGGCAATCAGGACTTCGTCTGTGTGCAGCCTGGGATTTTTGCTGCCCAGATAAGTGGTTTTCAGCTTCTGAATGGGTTCAATGGCAGACGGAGCAATCAGGTGGGTGTCATGGGGGATATTTCCCAGCACTTTCACTGCGTTAAGCAGGAGAGCTGCTGAGGCCCCCAGCAGGTTGCTGGTCTTTCCAGTCACGATCGTGCCGTCTTCCAGTTCCATAGCGGCAGCGGGAGCCTGGATGGAAGACGCCAGGTCTTTGCACGGTTTGACAACAGAGCGCATTTCCGGGCTGATGTTAGCCTGCTTCATTAAAAGCTCGATTTTGTAGACCTCTTCCTGGCCGCATTCTTCGCGAACCATCCGTCCAAGGGAGTCATAGTAGCGGCGGATGATCTCCTGGCAGGAAGCCTCCCTGCATACATCATCATCGATGATGCAGTTGCCAGCCATATTGACGCCCATATCAGTGGGGGATTTATAGGGGCTTACCCCATAGATGCCCTCGAAAATGGCGTTGAGGACAGGGAAAATTTCCACATCCCGGTTATAATTAACCGTAGTCTCCCCGTATGCCTCCAGGTGGAAAGGATCAATCATATTGACATCGTTCAAATCCGCGGTGGCAGCCTCATAGGCCAGATTGACCGGATGTTTTAAGGGCAGATTCCAGATGGGGAAAGTCTCAAATTTTGCGTAGCCGGCTTTGACGCCTCTCTTATTTTCATGGTAAAGCTGAGAAAGGCAGGTGGCCATCTTGCCGCTTCCGGGGCCGGGGGCTGTGATAATGACCAGCGGTTTGGTCGTCTCAATGTAGTCATTCTTTCCGTAGCCTTCATCGCTGACGATCAGGTCTACGTTGCTGGGATATCCCTGGATCACATAGTGGCGGTATACCCGGATGCCCATGTGCTCCAGCTTTGCTTTGAACTGGTCGGCACTGGACTGGCCGGAATACTGAGTGATTACGACGCTCCCTACGTAGAGCCCTTTGTCAGTAAATTCTTGAATAAGCCGCAGGACATCTACGTCGTAGGTGATGCCGAGATCACCGCGGATCTTATTTTTTTCGATGTCCTCCGCGTTGATGGCAATAACGATCTCAGCCTGATCAGCTAGCTGGAGAAGCATTCTCAGTTTGCTGTCAGGCGCAAAGCCAGGGAGAACCCGGGAGGCGTGGTAATCATCAAAGAGTTTGCCGCCAAATTCCAGATACAGTTTGTCACCGAATTGGCTGATCCGCTCCCGAATGTGCTGGGATTGGGTCAAGAGATACTTGTTGTTGTCAAATCCGATTTTCATAGTTCATGCTTTCTCCTATCTTGCATAATCCTGTACAATAAAAAGGGAAATCGACCTCTGCATGCAGCAGAGCCCGATAACGCAACCATTTCCATATGATTATAACACATAATTGGAAATTGGCCAGAAAAAATTTTATGGAATTTCCCTGTTTTTCCTGGAGACGCCAGGAATGTAGCTTTAGGGCGGAGGGCTGGATTGAAAATTGCTTTAGGGTGTTATATACTGGTGCCAGACTCGGTTGCAGGAAAAAACGATAAGGGGGAGTGCAGGATGGACACTATGACTGCGGCCTGGACTCAGGAACGTGTGATGGATCGGCTGGAATCCCTGGCGGAGCCAGGTTATGCGGATTTCTGCCGAAAGCTGGTGCCCGGGGAGTTTGCAATATTGGGGGTCAGAAAACCCGCCCTCCACAAGCTGGCAAAGGAGATCAGCCGAGGCCAGTGGGTGGACTGGCTCCGCAGAACGCCGTGCTGCTGCCATGAAGAAAAGCTGCTGAAAGCCTTTGTCCTGGGAATGGTGAGGCCGGAATGGAGCGAATATGAGGCTATGATTCGGGAATTTATTCCCGAGATTGATAATTGGGAAGTGTGCGACGGCTTCTGCTGCGGGCTTAAGATTGCCGGGGAACGGCCTGATTTGGTCTGGCCGCTGGTGAAAGAATATGCGGAGAGCAGCAAAGAATATGAAATTCGTTTTGGGATCGTTATGATGCTGACCTACTATATAAAAAAAGAGCGGCTTACTGACCTGTTCTGCGCATTTGACAGCGCAGACCGGGAAAGTTATTATGTGAGGATGGCCGTTGCGTGGGCCGTTTCGATGTGCTGCGTGAGGTTTCCTAAAGAGACAGAGGAATATCTGGAGGTCTGCAGCTTGGACGAATGGACCTGGCGCAAGTCGATCCAGAAAATATTGGAATCTCACCGGATAGAGGGCCCGGTGAGAGAAAAACTAAAAAAGTGGAAGAAAAATGGGAGGAAAGTGGGGGATAGACAGGCTAAATAGGGCAAAAGGGTTGGCGAATCCCAAAAAATGTGGTAAGATAAGCATTACGAACAGTTGTACGGCAGTTTTTGGAAGCCTGGCGGCGGGAGCGGCCTGCCGCCCAGAGCGGATGAAAGAAAAAGAGGATGCTTATGAAGAGATGGATGGTGGCTCTGATGTGCGCGCTGACCTGCCTGCTTTTCCTGGCCGGCTGCCGCAGGTATGAGCCGATGATGGATCTGACGGATACGGAGCCCGCACAGGAGGAGTCCTCCGCAGATCCCATGGAGACGGAGCCGGCGGAGACCGAAGAGACGGCTCCTTTGGAAGAAAGCCCGGCGCCGGAGGAATCAGAAGAAATGATCCGCATTTCGACAAAGCCGGATCCTGTGAAAGTAAAGGGAATTTATCTGACGGCGAACACTGCGGGATCGGAAGACCGGATGGATGAGATTATCGGGTACATTGATCAGACGGAATTAAATGCTGTGGTCATTGATGTGAAGGACGATTTTGGAAACGTAACCTTCCAGATGGATTCACCGGCAGTCAATGAAATCGAGGCGGTGAGGGCCTACATCAGCGATATGCCTGCCCTGGAGGAGAAGCTCAAAGATCACGGGATCTATATGATCGCAAGAATTCCGGCTTTCCGCGACCCTTATCTGGCAGAGAGGAAGCCTGAGTGGTGCCTGAAGCTGTCTGACGGTTCCATCTACACGGACCGGAACGGCCAGGCATGGGTGGATCCATACAAGAGGGAGGTCTGGGATTACCTTATTGAGATTGCAAAGGAAGCTGGGGAGGCGGGCTTTGATGAGATCCAGTTTGACTATGTACGGTTCTGTACAGAGCGGGGAATGGACGATGTGGTATTTGATCCGGAAGACACCCAGGGCATGGACAAAACCCAGATCATTACGGAGTTTGTGAAGTACGCTTATGAGCAGCTGTCCAGCCAGGGACTGTATGTTTCGGCGGATGTGTTCGGCACTATTATCGACAGCACCCAGGACGCTCAGATCGTAGGGCAGAGCTATGGGGAGATGGCGGAGAATTTGGACTATATTTGTCCCATGATCTACCCTTCCCACTATGGAAACGGCAATTTTGGCATCGATTACCCGGACACCCAGCCCTATGAGACGATCCTGGGAGCCCTGAGCAGCTCCCGCAGAGAGCTGGCGGAGTACGGCGTACCCGAGGAGGAGATGGCAGCCGTAAGGCCGTGGCTGCAGGATTTTACGGCCAGTTATCTGGAGCATTATATTGAATACGGGGATGAGGAGATCCGGGCTCAGATTCAGGCGGTCTACGACGCGGGATATGATGAGTGGATTCTCTGGAGCGCATCGAACCGCTACCACTATGGCGGCCTTCTGACGCCGGAGGCAGCGGAGGAAGAGGCCCGGCAGATCGAAGCGTCCAGGGCAGAAGCGGAGGAATCGGCCGCGGAATCGGCTGCGGAGTCGCAGGATGAGCCCGAGACAGGCGGTCCGGCGAACCAGGATCCGGGACAGTCTGCGCCGGAAACGGGCCAATCCCCGGAGGAATCGCTTTGAGACAAGAGAGGAGAAGGAGACGGCATGGACAGAATGGCGGTACAGAGACAGTTTTACAGAGATTCGGAGGGACGCCTTTACCAATTTCTCACCGTGGCTGTCCACGGGGAGACAGGGGAGGAGCTGGCAGTTTACCAGGCTTTGTATGGGGATTATCAGGTATTTGTCCGTCCCCTCTCCCAGTTTGAGGATTCTGCGGGCTCTCCCGGGGAAGCCTCTGGCGTGATATTTTTCCGGACGGAGCTGAAAGGCGGGGATGACGGGATGGCGGGGAACGCCGGGCAGACACTGAATGTGCAGGCGGAGAAAGAGCCTGCAGGTCCTCATCCCCTGCTGCTGCGTTTCCTGGAAGAGGAGGAGCTGGACGGACAGCTGGGCGCCCTCAACCAGATGAGGGGAAAGATTACTCAGCGGGAGCTGGACAGCATCTATTTCAGTCTGGACATGGCGCCCATGGATGGGACGGCAGATCAGCAGCTGATGGGGATCATCCGCTCGCTGGAGACCAGAAGGAAATTTGACGGAAAGCGGCTTCGCTAGAGGAGGCAGGCAGGACAATGGTTTTTGATATTGAAGAGGAATTGAAAAAACTTCCGGCTCAGCCGGGAGTTTATTTGATGCATGACGCAAAAGACGAGATTATCTATGTGGGCAAAGCGGTGAGCCTGAAAAACCGGGTGCGCCAGTATTTTCAGAGCAGCCGGAACAAGACAGCCAAGATCGAGCAGATGGTATCGCGGATTGCCCGCTTTGAGTATATTATCACGGATTCGGAGATGGAAGCGCTGGTGCTGGAGTGCAACCTGATCAAGGAATACCGCCCTAGATACAATACCATGCTGAAGGATGACAAGGGCTATCCCTACATCCGGGCAACGGTGGAGGAAGAATTTCCCAGGCTGATGATGGCCCGTACTATGAAGCGGGACAGAAGCCGGTATTTCGGCCCATACACCAGCGTTACAGCGGTAAAGGATACCCTGGAACTGATTCAGAAGCTGTATAAGATCCGGACGTGTTCCAGGGTGCTTCCGAGAGATGTCGGCAAGGAGAGGCCCTGTCTCAATTATCACATCAAACAGTGTGATGCACCGTGCCAGGGATATATCTCAAAGGAGGCCTACCGGGAAAATTTCTCCCATGCTCTGGATTTTTTAAGCGGAAATTTCGAGCCTATCGTTAAATCTTTAGAAGAAAAAATGATGGAGTGTTCCGATGCCATGGAATTTGAAAAGGCCATCGAGTACCGGGAACTGCTGAACAGCGTCAGGCACATCGCCCAGAAGCAGAAGATCACCAGCCAGACCATGGATGACCGGGATATTATCGCCATGGCAAAGGCCGGGGAGGACGCTGTGGTGCAGGTGTTTTTTGTCAGGGAGGGAAAGCTCATCGGGAGAGATCATTTCCGCCTGTCTGTAGCTCTGGACGACAGCCAGAGCGCGGTCCTTACCAGCTTTGTCAAACAGTTTTATGCCGGGACGCCGTTTATTCCCAGGGAATTGTGGATTCAGGCGCCTCTGGATGAAGAGGAGATCATTACCCAGTGGCTGACGGCCAAAAGGGGGCAGAAGGTTCATATCCGAGTGCCCCAGAAGGGAGACAAAGAGCGGCTGGTGGAGCTGGCTGCCAAGAATGCGTCTATGATCCTGATTCAGGATTCAGAGAAAATTAAGAGAGAAGAGCTGAGAACCATCGGCGCTATGAACCAGGTGGGATCCTGGATCGGCCTGCCCAAGGTGGGCCGGATAGAGGCGTACGATATTTCCAATATCAGCGGTGTGGAATCTGTGGGGTCCATGATTGTCTATGAAGACGGAAAGCCAAAGCGCAGCGATTACCGGAAATTCCGCATTCGGACTGTGCAGGGGCCTAACGATTATGCGTCTATGGAGGAGGTGCTGACCCGGCGGTTTTCCCATGGCCTCCAGGAGGCAAAGGAGCTGAGAGAAAAAGGGATGGATATTTCCTATGGCAGCTTTACCCGCTTTCCAGATCTGATTATGATGGACGGCGGCAGGGGCCAGGTGAATATCGCCTTAAAGGTTCTGGGCAAGCTGAACCTTTCCATCCCGGTCTGCGGCATGGTGAAAGACGACAGCCACAGAACCCGCGGACTCTACTACGACAATGCGGAGATACCCATTGACCGCCATTCGGAGGGTTTCCGGCTTATTACTAGAATTCAGGATGAGGCCCATCGATTTGCCATTGAGTACCATCGGAGCCTGAGAAGCAAGGATCAGGTCAAA
This sequence comes from uncultured Lachnospiraceae bacterium, assembly GCA_944376125.1. Classification (GTDB taxonomy): domain Bacteria; phylum Bacillota; class Clostridia; order Lachnospirales; family Lachnospiraceae; genus UMGS1370. Next base: position 4,458 of record CALWBQ010000047.1, on the reverse strand, counting down.
TCGATTTTGGATGACATCAGTGGGATCGGGCCATCCAGGAGAAAGGCTCTCATGCGCCATTTTAAAGAGATTGAGAAGATCAGGGACGCCTCAGTAGAAGAACTGATGAAAGTTCCAGGGATGAACCGGATGGCCGCCGAGGCTGTCTATGAATTTTTCCGAAAACCCGCTTGCCAAAACCCGTGATCAGCCTGTATACTTATATCTAAAGCATTACAGCAGTAATGGATATAAAGGAGATAAGCCTTATGTATGGAGTAACAATAACAGAAATTATCAGTAAAATGGGATTAAGGAATATGACTCCGGAGATCGATACCGATAAGATCGTTGTTTCCCATCCGGATGTAAACCGACCTGCCCTGCAGCTGACAGGCTTTTTCGAACATTTTGACAATGAGCGGGTTCAGATCATCGGCAATGTAGAGCAGGCATATCTGAGCACCCTGTCCAACGAGAGAAAACAGGTGATTTATGACCGGCTGCTGTCCAGCCAGATCCCCTGCCTGATCTACAGCAGGGCAATGGAGCCGGATGAGGACATGCTTGCCAGAGCGGATTATTACGGCGTGCCCTGCCTGGTGTCTTCCAAGACGACATCTGATCTGATGGCGGAGATTATCCGCTGGCTTAATGTTAAGCTGGCACCGTGCATCAGCATTCATGGCGTTCTGGTGGATGTGTTTGGCGAGGGCGTCCTGATTATGGGGGAAAGCGGTATTGGAAAGAGCGAGGCGGCACTGGAGCTGATCAAGAGAGGACACCGCCTGGTGACAGATGATGTGGTAGAGCTGAGAAGAGTCAGCGATGAGACTTTAGTGGGCAGCGCACCGGATATTACCCGCTATTTTATTGAGCTGAGAGGAATTGGCATCATCGATGTCAAGACAATGTTCGGTGTGGAGAGTGTAAAGGACAGCCAGCAGGTGGATATGGTTATCAAGCTGGAGGACTGGAATAAAGATAAAGAGTATGACCGTCTGGGCCTGGAAGATCAGTATACAGAATTTTTGGGAAATAAAGTAGTCTGCCATTCCATTCCTATCCGGCCTGGCAGAAACCTGGCTATTATTGTGGAGTCGGCGGCAGTTAACCACAGGCAGAAAAAGATGGGCTACAATGCAGCTCAGGAGCTTTATAACCGGGTTCAGGCTAATTTATCCCGTCAGGGGATTTAAAAAGGAGAGGCTATGTCCGATTTTTTAATAGAGCTGGAGAAAGCGGCAGGGGGAGTTGGCAGCGTCAGGACCAATGAACCGATGAAACATCATACAACATTTCGGACAGGGGGGCCGGCGGCATATTTTGCCGCCCCTTCCTGCGTAAAGGAGCTTTCTGACACGGTAAAGCTGTGCCGGGGAGAAGAAATACCGTATTATATTTTAGGAAATGGGAGTAATCTGCTGGTCAGTGACGCAGGTTACCGGGGAGCGGTGATCTCTATGGAGAACTTTTGCGGGTGCGCGGTGACGGGAGACCGGATCCGCGCCGGTGCCGGCCTGCTCTTATCCCGGCTGGCCAGGAAAGCTCTGGAGTCTTCTCTCACCGGATTTGAATTTGCCGCAGGGATACCAGGCACCTTGGGGGGAGCTGTGGTGATGAATGCGGGTGCCTACGGCGGGGAGATCAAGCAAGTGCTCCAGTCGGTCACAGTTTTAAATAAATCAGGGGAAGTTTTGGAGCTGGAGGCCAAGGACCTGGATCTCGGCTACCGGCACAGCAACATTTTAGAGAGAGGATATATCGTTGTGGAGGGTGAGATCCTGCTGGAACCAGGGGAATCTGCGGCGATCAAGGCCAGGATGGAGGAGCTTGCGGCAAGGAGAAGGGAAAAGCAGCCGCTGGAATATCCCAGCGCAGGCAGCACCTTCAAAAGGCCCGAGGGCCATTTCGCAGGCAGGCTGATTGAGGAAGCCGGTCTGAGAGGCTTTCAGGTGGGAGGAGCTCAGGTGTCGGAAAAGCACTGCGGCTTTGTGATCAACCGGAACCATGCCACTTCAGCGGATATCCTGGAGCTTTGCAGGCAGATCCAGGAGAGAGTAAAGCTGCAGTCGGGCGTAGATCTGGAGATGGAAGTTCGCCGCCTAGGCGATTTTTAAAGCATTGGTTTTGGGCAGAAAGGACTGGAGGAGGACAGATAGGATGAGACTGGTGATTGTAACGGGAATGTCCGGAGCGGGCAAGACCATAGCTTTAAAAATTCTGGAGGATCTGGGATTTTACTGTGTGGACAATCTGCCGATTTCTCTGATTGAGCGTTTTACAAAACTGATTGAGGAGAACTCTCAGGATATTCAGAATGTAGCTTTGGGGATCGATATCCGCAGCGGGGAGGAACTGTCTGATCTCGGGCGGATTCTGGATGGCTGGAAGGCAGAGCACATGCCCTATGAGATTCTTTTCCTGGATGCCAGCGATGAGATCCTGGTAAAACGGTATAAAGAAAGCCGGAGAAAGCATCCGCTGGCCGGTGCAGGGCGAATCGATCAGGGAATAGCGAAAGAGCGGAGCAGGCTGGAATTTTTAAAAAAAGCGGCAGATTATATTATTGATACCAGCAAATTATTGACCAAGGAACTCCGCCAGGAATTGGAAAAAATATTTATTGAAGACAAAAATTATCAGAATTTGTTTGTAACAGTTCTGTCCTTTGGATTTAAATATGGGATCCCTGGCGACGCAGACTTAGTCTTTGATGTCCGGTTTCTTCCCAACCCTTACTATGAAGAGGATCTCAGGTATCACACAGGTGAGGAGAAAGCGGTTCAGGATTTCGTAAAGCAGGGCGGGACAGCCGATGAATTTTTGGCGAAATTGTATGATATGCTGGAATTTTTGATCCCCCATTATGTGGAGGAGGGGAAAAACCAGTTGGTCATTGCGATCGGATGTACGGGCGGCAAACACAGATCTGTCACCATCGCGGGGGAGGTTTACCGCCGTCTGGCTGCCCATGATGAGTGGGGGATCAAGCTGGAACACAGGGATATTGACCAGGATAGGAGAAGGAAGGGATAGTGGATGTCATTTTCTTCTAAGGTAAAGGAAGAACTTTCCCGCCAGGCCAGCACTGCCCGGCACTGTCAGATTGCGGAACTGGCTGCGATTTTAAGTTTTTGCGGCAGGGTTCAGATATCGGAACATGACCACTACCGCATAAAAATTCACACAGAAAATGCGGCTGTTGCAAGAAAAGGCTTTACATTATTGAAAAAAACATTTAAGATAGGGACGGATGTTTCTGTCAGGAGAAACGCTTTCTTGAAAAAAACACTGACTTATACCGTGGCTGTTCAGAACCATCAGGACGCGATGAAGGTTCTGAGGGCGACTAAGATCCTTCAGGAAAATGGAGAGATTGGGGAGACCCTCTCTCTGGCTGACAATGTGATCTTGCAGCGCTCCTGCTGCCGCAGGAGTTTTATCCGGGGGGCATTTTTGGCGGCTGGATCTATCAGCGATCCGGAAAAGTTTTACCATCTGGAGATTGTCTGTCCCACCGCCGAGAAGGCATCACAGATCCAGACTGTGATCGGAACGTTTGGGATCGATGCCAAAATGGTGATCCGGAAAAAATATTTTGTGGTTTATGTCAAGGAAGGCAGCCAGATCGTTGATCTGCTCAACGTGATGGAAGCACCGGTGTCTCTGATGGAATTGGAAAACATCCGTATCTTGAGAGAGATGCGGGGGCAGGTAAACAGGCAGGTAAACTGTGAAACTGCCAACATCAACAAAACGGTATCTGCGGCGGTGAGACAGATGGAAGATATCTTTTACATCCGCGATACCATTGGACTTCACCGGCTGCCGGAAAATCTGGAAGAGATCGCCAGGCTCCGCCTTGCCAGGCCGGATGCAAGCCTGAAAGAGCTGGGAGAAGCTCTGGACTCTCCCGTAGGGAAATCTGGTGTGAATCACCGCCTGAGGAAACTCAGCGCTATCGCAGAGGAGCTCCGGGAGAAAGACGCTGGAAGCGGGATAGGAGGCAGCCTGTCCCAAGGAAAATGAGGAGGAAAATTATGGTAAAGAAAACAATTACGGTTGAATTGGAAACGGGGCTGGAGGCCAGACCCATTGCAATGCTTGTACAGGTAGCAAGCCAGTATGACAGTAAGATTTATATGGAAACCGGCAACACCAGGGTCAATGCCAAGAGCATCATGGGAATGATGACATTGGTGCTTCCAGTGGGACAGGAAATTACGGTTACGGCGGACGGTGCCGACGAAGAGAAGGCTCTTGCCGAGATTGAAGCGTATTTAACTGCAAAATAACAGCGTCCAGAGCGTAACTTTAGAAACACGGCCGGCATCCTGCCGGCCGTATATTTATTGTTAGGCCATGGGCCTGTTTCCATTGTGTAATTTTTCGTGTTCCGAAAAATGGAACTTTGGAAACAAAAAAACCACCTGCTATGCAGGTGAGTCAGCATTGCTTTAGCTTACAGTAAAAAAC
>CALWBQ010000046.1 GCA_944376125.1 uncultured Lachnospiraceae bacterium | reverse complement strand
GGAATTTTTAAATACCTGCTCAAAGCCCAGGAATTTCAGAATGCTCTGATTCACCGTGGGATGGAAACGCAGACCTCCTTTATAGGGGCCAATCGCGCTGTTGAACTGCACCCGGTAGCCGCGGTTTACCTGTACCTTGCCCTGATCATCCACCCAGGGCACTCGGAAAGAAATAATTCTCTCCGGCTCCGTCAGACGCTCTAACAATCCGATGCTGCGATACTCCTCCTCATGGGCATCAATGACCAGCGCCAGAGAGTCGAGCACCTCCTTTACTGCCTGATGAAATTCCGGCTCGCCGGGATTTTTGGCTACGACACGTTCCATTACTTCAGATACATAGGACATTGGCAGTTCCTCCCTTTTTTATTTTTCTATCTCCAATCATCTCTGATCGTTGAATCTCTCTAATCCATCCACGCTTCTCTGCACTCTGTCCGCCGTCAGTGGCGATTCTTCGCTTCCTCCAGACTTTTCGCCTCTTCCTTGCTCAGGGTCAGAGAACATTCTCCCTGGTTGATTTCTTTAATATAGAGATAGCAGCTCTCCCGGCTGTGAATGCAGTTGAGCAGAATTCCGCTGTCGTTGCGGTCCAGGAGAGTCATGGCAAAACTGAATTGGCCGCCCATACCGGGAAAGGCGTCGTAGCGGACCACCGCCGTCTTCTGATAGGACCGTTTCAGCGTTCTGTTTATCGCCTTGATCACATCTTTATTGGCCTTATCCTCCTTTTTGAGCATCTCCACATCCTCATAAACCTGAAGGAAGCTGGATTCCAGGCTCTCGGCATCCCTTCCTCTCATAAACCGGTCGTATGTGCGGTATAATGACTTCATCTTAAAGATCCCCACAATAACCAGAATGAGAAGAATAACCACCAGACCCGCCAGACCAAAAATCAGATAGGCCGGATCAAAGATCAGGTTGTTCAGCATACTGTTGTTCATGTTCTAGTATTTTCCTCCTACTGTGTTTTTTCCAATATTTCTATTATTCTTTCCAGTTCATCCACGGAATAATAAGAAATCTCAATTTTTCCCTGATTTTCATCTTTACGGCTAATATTTACCTTAGTTCCCAGATGGTCTTTCAGTCTTTTTTCGATGTCCTTATAGACAGACTGACCCGGCAGTTCAGGCTTTTCCTTCTTTACCGGAGGATTTAAAAGCTCCTTCACCAGCTTTTCTGCATCCCGGACGCTTAGGTTCTTATCTATAATCGTCTGAGCTCCCTTTAGCTGGAGCTCTTTGTCTTCAATGGCAAGCAGGGCTCTGGCGTGTCCCTGGGTCAGATCGCCCCGAATCAGCATATCCAGCACCCCGTCGTCCAGCTTTAAAAGACGCATGGAATTGGTGATAGCGGCGCGGCTTTTCCCTACTCTCTCCGCCAGATCTTCATGCTTTAATCCAAATTCCTGAATTAACATCTGATAGGCTCTGGCTTCCTCCACAGGATTTAAATCCTGTCTCTGTATATTTTCGATCAGGGCGATTTCTATGCTCTCCTGACGGTCCAGATCCTTGATAATCACCGGCACTTCCTTTAAGCCTGCCAGTCTGGCCGCCCGCCACCGTCTCTCGCCGGCGACAATAGCATAGTAATCCTCCTGTTTTTTTACCAGCAGCGGCTGAAGAACTCCATACTGCCGTATGGAATCCGCTAATTCTGCCAGAGAATCCTCGTCGAAAATCTTACGGGGCTGTTCTCTGTTTGGTTCAATTTTATGGATGTCCATCATCAGGGGATTGTTTTCCCCTGTGCTTTTCTCTTTGTCTTCTTCCAGGTCAAAGCTGGGAATCAGGGAATCCAGTCCCTTACCCAAACCGCCCTTTTTTCTGGTTGCTGCCATAAATATCCTGTCCCTTCTACCCCTACTGTAATCCTATCTCAATGCTCCTCCCGTCCATGCTCGATGACCTCCTTTGCCAGCAGCCGGTAACTCTCGGCTCCCGCCGACCGCGTATCGTAAAGATTGATCGGCAGGCCATGGCTGGGCGCTTCGGCCAAACGCACATTGCGGGGGATAATTGTTTTATACACATTCTGCCGCAGATTGCTCTTGACATTCTCCACTACCTGCAGGGAAAGATTCGTCCTGGCATCGTACATGGTAAAGACGACTCCCTCTATATCCAGCCCAGGGTTGAGCCGCTTTTTTACCAGATTAATGGTATGTATCAGCTGACTGAGACCCTCCAGAGCATAAAACTCGCACTGAATTGGCACCAGCACAGAATCAGCCGCCGTCAGCGCATTGACGGTCAGCATGTTCAGCGACGGAGGACAGTCTATCAGGATAAAATCATATTTTTCCTTCAGATCCCGCGAAGAATTCTTTAAAATGAATTCTTTTTTATCGATTCCAATCAGTTCAATTTCTGCTCCCGACAAATTTACATTGGCCGGAACCAGATCCAGATTATCAAACAGATCGCAAATCAAACAATCTTCCAGTTCGCAGTCTCCAATCATCATTTCATAAACGGTCCGATCCAGACGCTGCTTCTCAATTCCCAGACCGCTGGTGGTATTTCCCTGCGGGTCCAAATCGATAACCAATACGTGACAGCCCGCCTCAGCCAGGCAGGCCGAAAGATTGATCGCTGTTGTAGTCTTTCCCACTCCGCCTTTTTGATTCGCTATCGCAATTATTCTCCCCATTATACGCTCCTTATTGTTTTCACCGGGATATCCATCTCCTCCAACATCCAGGCTACATCATAATTGGTATACTGCCCTGCCATACTGGCATAAAGATACCGCGCGGTTTCGCCGCCCATATGAGCGGCCGTGCTTTTCCCAAAAGCAACATGATAAAGGAAAGTTCCAATCACAGGACACTCGATCAGCTTTTTGGCAATCCGGCTTTTCTGATCGGGCGTTCTCTTTTCTTCCTCCCATTGGATGGGATTCAGAAGAGTAATGCGGCTGATAAGCTGCGGATTATATCTGGCGGCGGCTATCGCTATGGCCGCGCTGTTTTTCTCTGCAACCAGATGAACCGGCTGCCCGATGACTTTGCTTATCATTTCGGATACTTGCAGCACATAAAAGAAGTTTACATAAGTAATTGGAGGTTTGTCCGACCGGCCGCACCCCAGCAGATCCATAGTATATACCGTCCTCTTTTTGGAAAGCTGCCTTGCCAGCTCATCGCAGGAATCCGCACATACTGCCGGAGACAGCTCATGGAGCAAAAGGATAGGCTCTTTATGCTCATTTTCTTTACAGCATTCCACTTTCTTATAAAAAAATCTTCCTCGACTAAAGTCATGGAAGTCTCCGTCTTCACAGGATAAAGGATGTTTTTCGCCCATCCACCGGAAGACCATCCGATTGAAGGCCTCAATTAATACCAGAGCTGTTCCCAGAACAATTGTTGTATTTCTAACAGGATGCCGTTTCGTTCTCACAGGCCACCATCCTTTCCTTATTTTTTACTGCGCGCTTTCTTACTTACCGCCTTCGCTGTTTTCTGCTGCGCTGCTTAATGCCATTAGGAATATTATAGCACGGGTCAGGGGGATTATACAAATCTTTTTTACAGAATCTGTCCGCCTAATTTCATTCCAAGCTGCAAAAGTCTCATGACCCTGTTTGTGGCATCGGCCAGCAAAGACCTGCTCCGGGCAAAGAGCTCTTCTTCCGGCAGCAATTCCTGGATAATAGGAAAGGCGGTCCGGATTCCTTTTCTATATATAGCTTCAGCCCCGGCTCCCATACATCCTGTAATCGCAATAGCCGGCACATTTTTTTGGAGACAATACTCTCCCACCCGATCCAGCACCTTTCCGCTGGCAGACTGACCGTCCAGGCGTCCTTCTCCCGTAATCACCAGATCCGTGTTTTCCAGTATTTCGGAGAAATGAATCAAATCCAGAATGATATCTGCGCCGCAGCGCAGCTCTCCTTTACAAAAAGCGCATAAAGCCCCTCCCATTCCGCCGGCGGCTCCGGCTCCGGCCATATCCGAGAGGTCTGTTCCCGTGGTTTTCTTCAGGACGGAAGCATAATTTTCCATGCCCGCTTCCAGCTTTTCAAGCATCTCCGGATCAGCTCCTTTTTGCGGACCATAGACATAGGTTGCCCCCGTTTTTCCCAGCAGAGGGTTTTTTACGTCGCACATTACTGTAATCCGGGTCTTCTCAAGCTCCGGCAATATGGCGGAACAATCAATATCTTTTATTTTAATCAGATTCTCCGCCTTGCCTCTTAATTTTTGCCCTTTCTCATCTCGAAAAAACACTCCAAGGGCTTCCATGGCTCCCATCCCGCCATCGTTGGTAGCGCTTCCTCCGATGGCAATAATTAATTTGCGGCAGCCGTCCTTTACAGCTCTGGCTATCAGCTCACCCGTCCCAAAACTGCTGGACAAAAAGGGATTGCGCCTAAAGGGTTCCACTAAAGTCAGGCCGGAAGCGGAAGCCATTTCTATCAACGCCGTGTTTTCATCCAATAGACCATAGCCGGAGGAAATCACTCTGCCCAGAGGATCATGAACTTCACAGGAGATGTGACGTCCTTTCATCAGCTCTACCATGACT
>CALWBQ010000045.1 GCA_944376125.1 uncultured Lachnospiraceae bacterium | reverse complement strand
CCGGATGAGGAAACCCGCTGGATCGTAGAGAAAATCTTCGATTTGGCTGTTCATGGCGCTGGCGCGGCCAAGATCACCCGCATTTTGATTGCGGAAAAAGTGCCCACCGCCGGTTGGCTGAACTACAAGCGGTACGGAACCTTCGCTAACATCTACGCCGGTGCGCCGGAGGAAAAGTCCTACGCCTGGACGATTGCACAGGTCAAAAGTATTCTGAAAGATGAAACCTATATTGGCAACAGCATCCACAACAAGCAAACCAACATCTCTTACAAGAACAAGAAAAAGGTCCGCAAGCCGAAAGAGGAATGGGTTCGTGTGGAGAACACCCATGAAGCCCTTGTCAGCAAGGATGTCTTTGACCGGGTGCAGGAGCTGATCGAGACGCGCCGCCGCAAGCAAAAGGACGGCACGACACAGATTTTCTCCGGGCTGGTGAAGTGTGCAGACTGTGGCTGGTCACTGGCGTTTGGCATGAACAAGCAGAACAAAAAGCCCTATGGACACTATCATTGCAGCAACTATGGCCAGGGCACCGGTCACTGCACCATGCACTATATCCGCTACGATGTCCTTTACACCTACGTTCTGGCGCGGATTCAATATTGGTCTTACCAGGCTCAGATGGATGAGGAGCGGCTGTTGCAGAAGCTGCTAAAAGCCGGTGACCGGGAGCGCACTGCCCGCCAGAAGAAGCAGGCAGCAGAGCTGAATAAGGCAGAGAAGCGCAAAGCCGAACTGGACCGCCTGTTTGCCAAGATGTACGAAGATTGGGCCGCAGGGCGCATCACCGAGTACAACTTCAATATGTTGTCCCAGCGGTATCAGACCGAGCAGCAGGAGCTGGCGGAAAAGATCGAAAGGCTGAACGCCGACCTTGCCGCAGAACAGCAGAGCGCCGTGGACGCCGAAAAATGGGTGAACCTGATTAAGCAGTATGTGAATCCCACAGAACTGACTGCCGAACTGCTGAATGCCTTGATCGAGAAGATTGTCGTCCATGAAGCCGTAAAAGACGAAAACAACACCCGCACCCAGGAGATTGAAATCTACTACCGTTTTATCGGCAAAGTGGAGTAAAAACGCAAATAAACCATTTATCTCTTTAAGTTGGGGAAACCGGGAAGTGGTATCCCGATATGATGTGGACGGGATACATTTTGACGATTATTTTTACCCAGAGCTTAACAATGAAAATTCAAGCAGGCGGTATTTGGAATCAGCCCTCAGGGATATGCGGAACATCTGAGAAGTGACCAGAAACTATTCGCGGATATTGACCGATGGCTTTCTGAGGATGGCTTTGTGGATTATATTATGCCTCAGCTGTACTGGGGGTTTGAGACGAAGACTCCATCGGGGAAGGATGCGCCGTATCGGTTTGAAGAAAATTTGAAAACCTGGACGTCTCTGAAAGAAAAGGGCGGTGCAGAGCTGTATCTGGGCTTGGCAGCTTACCGCGCAGGCACGGATGTGACAGACTATACTGGGATATCTGAGTGGCTTCGCAGGGACGACATATTAAAGCGGCAGGTGGAGGCGGGAAGAGCTTCCGGGAAGGTTTCCGGCTTCTGTTTTTACAGCTACAGTTCTTTTTTAGAGCCTCAGGCTCAGAGGGAGAAGGCCAATCTCCTCCCGGTTTTGAAGGCAGAACCATTAGCGGCCGCAGACTTTTCGGTACAGTTTTCGGATTAATACACAGGCAGAGATGGTGATAAAGGTTTCTAAAACCGTATTTACAATGCCGGCAGCTTTCAAAAGGACAAGGGAGACTGCCGCTGCAGCCCAGACGGCATAGAGAAACGGAGCATATTTGGCCGGGCGGTTCATGTAGTAGGCATAGATTAAGACAAGCAGACACAGGAAGAGAAAAACAGCAGAAAAAAATGCGAAAAAAAGATGGAGTCCAGCCTGGATGGGAAATTGGCTGGGCAGATACGGCACAAAAACGGCAGCGATGAGAAACAAAAACGCCAGATTTAGGAGCAGGTAGCAGAACCGGCGGGACAGAGGACGGCAGAGGCGGGAGGAGCTGTACTGGGAAAAGGGGGCAGACTGGATCAGCGGAAACAGCATCCGGTAGAGAGTGCAGCCTACCAGAGCGCCCCAGAGGGCGAAGGCATTTTCCTTCTCTTTTAAGGAGCTGATGACAGAAAAATTGGAAGAAAACCAGTCGGTTCCGCGTACAAACAGCAGAGTATAAAGAGGTATGACGATATAGGAAATGAGAGAGAGCACCATGGCAGACCTCCAAAAAGTATATTGTATCGCCTTTATTATCTCCAAGACAGATAAGAGCATGTGCAGAGAGAGATGGAAATCTGGGTGAAAACTGGGAAATAACGGGGTTTTTCCTTGACTTTTCCTGGCAGGTCTCCTATAATGGGGAAGTGGTCAAGGGTATTTGACCAGAATATCAGCAGGAAAAGACTGTGAAGGAGACAGTAGAACCGTTTGAAAGCCAAAGCGAGCCGGGGATGGTGGAAGACCGGTGCAAGTAGGGCGGTATCCAAAATCACTCTGGAGTTGCAGGCTGAGGGCTGAATTGCTGTAAGCCGTGCCGTATTTCCCACGTTACTGGGAACTCATATAATCAGTATGCAGTGATGGGTGGTCAACGAAGATCAGGCTTCGTCCCGTTCTGGGGCGGGGCCTTTTTATTTTCCGGGAAACCTTGTTCCCTGTGAGAGGACAGCACATTCGCTGCGCTTACAACGAATGGAGGAATACACAATGTATGAGAAGGTATCTACAGATTTAAATTTTGTGGATCGGGAAAAAGAAGTCGAGAAATTTTGGGAAGAGAACCATAATTTTGAAAAAAGCATCGAGCAGCGCAGGGACGGAAAACCCTATGTGTTCTATGACGGGCCGCCAACAGCCAACGGCAAGCCTCATATCGGCCATGTTCTGACCCGCGTAATCAAAGACATGATTCCCCGATATAGGACCATGAAGGGCTACATGGTGCCTAGAAAAGCAGGGTGGGATACCCATGGCCTTCCAGTTGAGCTGGAAGTGGAAAAAATGCTGGGCCTGGATGGAAAAGAGCAGATCGAGCAATATGGCTTGGAGCCGTTCATTGAGCACTGCAAGGAAAGCGTCTGGAAATATAAAGGAATGTGGGAAGATTTTTCCGCTACCGTCGGTTTCTGGGCTGACATGGAGCACCCATATGTGACATACCATGATGACTACATTGAGTCGGAATGGTGGGCATTGAAGGAGATCTGGAAAAAGGGGCTGCTCTACAAAGGCTTTAAGATTGTGCCCTACTGTCCAAGATGCGGGACTCCCCTGTCTTCACATGAGGTGGCGCAGGGATATAAAGATGTAAAAGAGCGCTCTGCCATTGCACGCTTTAAAGTAAAGGGGGAGGACGCTTACATCCTGGCATGGACCACTACGCCCTGGACTCTGCCCAGCAACCTGGCTCTCTGCGTCAATCCAAATGAAGATTATGTGAAAGTCAAGGCTGCAGACGGATATACCTATTATCTGGCAGAGGCTCTCTGCGACACAGTTCTGGGAAGCCTGGGGGAGGAAGGAAAACCTGCATACGAGATCCTGGAACGATATAAAGGAAAAGAGTTAGAATTTAAAGAATATGAACCTCTATTTGACTGTGCTGTGCCTCTCTGTGAAAAACAGCATAAGAAGGCATTTTATGTGGTATGTGATACCTATGTTACCCTGACAGACGGTACCGGCGTCGTTCACATTGCACCGGCGTTTGGTGAAGATGACGCCAACGTAGGGCGCAAGTATGACCTGCCCTTCGTTCAGCTGGTGGACGGCAAAGGTGAGATGACCAAAGAGACGCCGTACGCAGGCGTATTCTGCAAAAAGGCAGATCCCATGATCCTGGAGGATCTGGACAAGAAAGGACTTCTGTTCTCAGCGCCGAAATTTGAGCACAGCTATCCTCACTGCTGGAGATGCGGAACACCGCTGATTTACTATGCCCGGGAATCTTGGTTCATCAAGATGACGGCTGTGAAGGATGATTTGATCCGCAACAACAACACGATCAACTGGATTCCGGAGTCCATCGGCAAAGGCCGCTTCGGAGACTGGCTGGAGAATGTTCAGGACTGGGGAATCTCCAGAAACCGCTACTGGGGCACTCCTCTCAATATTTGGGAATGTGAATGCGGAAAGCAGGTTTCTATCGGCAGCCGGGAAGAGCTGAAATCTATGAGCCCCAATTATCCGGAGGGAGGAGTTGAGCTCCACAGGCCGTACATTGATAAGATAACGATTACCTGTCCGGACTGCGGCAGGCAGATGCACAGAGTTCCCGAGGTGATCGACTGCTGGTTTGATTCCGGTGCGATGCCGTTTGCGCAGCATCACTATCCGTTTGAAAATAAAGAGCTGTTTGAGTCTCAGTTCCCGGCCCAGTTTATTTCTGAGGCTGTAGACCAGACCCGCGGCTGGTTTTATTCTCTCCTGGCAGAATCGACGCTGCTGTTCAACAAAGCACCTTATGAGAACGTCATCGTTCTGGGTCACGTCCAGGATGAGAATGGACAAAAGATGAGCAAGAGCAAAGGAAACGCTGTGGATCCCTTCGATGCTCTCAAGACCTACGGGGCGGATGCGATCCGCTGGTATTTCTATATCAACAGTGCTCCCTGGCTTCCCAACCGCTTCCACGGAAAAGCCGTGATGGAAGGGCAGAGAAAATTCCTTGGAACTCTGTGGAATACCTATGCCTTCTTCGTCCTGTATGCCAACATTGACAATTTTGATGCAACCAAGTATGCACTGGAATATGATAAGCTGCCGGTTATGGACAGGTGGCTTCTGTCTAAGATGAACTCTATGGTGAAAGCCGTGGATTCCAACCTGAATGACTACAGGATCCCGGAGGCCGCCAGAGCGCTCCAGGAGTTTGTCGACGATATGAGCAACTGGTATGTCAGAAGAAGCAGAGAACGTTTCTGGGCAAAGGGACTGGAACAGGATAAGATCAATGCTTACATGACACTCTACACAGCTTTAGTCACCGTATCAAAGGCAGCCGCGCCGATGATCCCGTTTATGACGGAGGAAATCTACCAGAATCTTGTGAGAAGCATTGACAAGAACGCTCCTGAGAGCGTCCATCTGTGCGATTTCCCGGCGGTAAATGAGGAATGGATTGACAAGGATCTGGAGAGTGATATGGACGAGGTTCTGAAGATTGTAGTTTTAGGCCGTGCAGCCAGAAATACGGCCAACATCAAGAACCGTCAGCCTATCGCGAAGATGTTTATAAAGGCAGATCATTCCCTCTCTGATTTCTATAAGGAGATTATTGAGGATGAACTGAATGTTAAGAGCGTAGAATTTAAAGAGGATGTGAGAGAATTTACCTCCTACACCTTTAAGCCTCAGCTCAAGACAGTTGGCCCGAAATACGGCAAGCAGCTTGGCAGCATCCGGAAAGCACTCCAGGAGATTGATGGCAGCCAGGCCATGGATACCTTAAATGAAACGGGCAGCCTGAAATTCAGCTTTGATGGGACAGAGGTGGTTCTGACTAAGGAAGACCTTCTGATTGATACTGCCCAAAAGGATGGCTATGTGACAGAGAAAGACAACTATGTGACCGTGATTCTCGATACAAACCTGACGCCGGAACTGATAGAGGAAGGCTTTGTGAGGGAGCTGATCAGCAAGATCCAGACTATGCGGAAAGAAGCTGGGTTTGAAGTGATGGATTATATCCGCATTTACCAGGAGGGAAGTGACAAGATCGCCGCTCTTCTGGATGCCCACGGCAGTGAGATTAAGACGGATGTTATGGCGAAGGAGATTATCTCCGGACAGATGGGCGGATATTCCAAGGAATGGAATATAAATGGTGAGAATGTGAAGCTGGGTGTTGAAAAGATATCTGGCTGAAAATAGGAGGAAAATATTCATGAATCAGGGATTTGATAAGGAAACTTTCAAAAAAACTGTCATCTACAATGTAAAAAACCTATTTCGCAAAACCGTAGATGAAGCTACTCAGGAGCAGATGTTCCAAGCGGTCGCCTACGCAGTAAAAGATGTCATCATTGATGAGTGGATCGCCACCCACAAGGTATACGAGAAAGAAGATGTAAAAACCGTATATTATATGTCCATGGAATTCCTGATGGGCCGTGCCCTGGGCAACAATATCATCAATATCGGGGCCAGAAAAGAGATCAAAGAGGTTCTGGATGAATTGGGCTTTGACCTGAATGTTATTGAGGATCAGGAACCAGATGCAGCGCTTGGAAACGGCGGCCTTGGCCGCCTGGCTGCCTGCTTCCTGGATTCGCTGGCTACTCTGGGGTATCCGGCTTATGGCTGCGGAATCCGTTACCGCTACGGAATGTTTAAGCAGAAGATTGAGAATGGTTTCCAGAAAGAGGTTCCCGATGATTGGCTGCGGAATGGAAATCCTTTTGAGGTTCGCCGCGCAGAGTATGCCACAGAAGTAAAGTTTGGCGGCTATGTAGAATCCGAGTGGGATGGAAAGAGAAATCACTTTGTGCAGAAAGGCTACCAGTCTGTCATGGCAGTTCCCTACGATATGCCGGTGGTCGGCTATGGGAATAATGTGGTGAACACGCTGAGAGTTTGGGATGCACAGCCCATGGAAGTATTTCGTTTGGATGAGTTTGACAAGGGAAATTACCAGAAGGCAGTGGAACAGGAGAACCTTGCAAAGACCATCGTGGAGGTTCTTTACCCGAATGACAACCACTATGCAGGAAAAGAGCTGCGTCTGCGCCAGCAGTATTTCTTTATTTCTGCCAGCGTGCAGCGTGCAGTGGCAAAATATATGGAACACCACGATGATGTGCGGAAGTTCTACGAGAAGAACGTATTCCAGTTGAATGATACTCACCCAACCGTGGCAGTGGCTGAACTGATGAGGATCCTGCTGGATGACTATAATCTGGAATGGGATGAAGCCTGGGAGGTTACAACCAAGACCTGCGCTTACACGAATCACACGATTATGGCGGAAGCCCTGGAAAAATGGCCTATTGAGCTGTTCTCCAGACTGCTTCCCAGAATATATCAGATCGTAGAGGAGATCAACCGCCGGTTTATCGCTTCCATAGAGAAGGCATATCCGGGTGACCATGAAAAGGTGCGCAAGATGGCCATTATCTACGATGGACAGGTAAAGATGGCCCATCTGGCCATTGCAGGCAGCTTCTCCGTCAATGGTGTTGCCAGGCTGCACACAGAGATTTTAAAGCATCAGGAGTTGAAAGACTTCTATGAAATGATGCCTCAGAAGTTTAACAACAAGACCAATGGAATTACCCAGCGCCGTTTCCTGCTTCACGGCAATCCTCTGCTGGCTGACTGGGTCACCAGCAAGATCGGCGACGAATGGATCACCAACCTGCCTCACATTAAGAAGCTGTCAGTTTACGTTGACGATGAGCGCTGCCAGCAGGAATTTATGAATATAAAATATAAGAATAAGCAGCGTTTGGCCAAGTACATCAAGGAGCACAACGGCATAGAGGTCGATCCCCGCTCCATCTTTGATGTCCAGGTTAAAAGGCTTCACGAATACAAGCGTCAGCTTCTGAATATTCTTCATGTGATGTATCTGTATAATCAACTGAAGGATAATCCCAACATGGATATCGTTCCGAGAACCTTTATTTTCGGCGCGAAAGCTGCAGCAGGTTACCAGGTGGCAAAACTGACCGTTAAGCTGATCAATTCGGTTGCAGATGTGATCAACAATGACAAGAGCATCAACGGCAAGATCAAGGTAGTCTTCATTGAAGATTACCGGGTTTCCAACGCAGAGATTATATTTGCGGCTGCTGATGTCAGCGAGCAGATCTCTACTGCCAGCAAGGAGGCATCAGGTACCGGGAACATGAAGCTGATGCTGAATGGAGCCTTAACCCTGGGCACTATGGACGGCGCCAATGTGGAGATCGTAGAAGAGGTCGGCAAGGAGAATGCCTTTATCTTTGGAATGTCTTCCGACGAAGTGATCAACTATGAGAACAATGGCGGTTATAATCCCATGGATATCTTTAACAACGACCAGGATATCCGCCGTGTGCTGATGCAGCTGATCAATGGGTTTTATTCCCCGCAGGATCCTGAACTGTTCAGACCGATTTACAATTCTCTGCTGAATACACAGAACAGCGACAGAGCTGACCGCTACTTTATCTTAAAGGACTTCCGTGCATACGCAGAAGCCCATGAGAAGATCGATAAGGCTTACCGCGATGAAAAATGGTGGGCAAAGGCTGCTATGCTGAACGTAGCCTGCTCCGGGAAATTCACCTCTGACCGTACGATCGAAGAGTATGTAAAAGATATTTGGCATCTGAATAAAGTGGAGATTGAACTGTAATTTAAATAAAGAAACATATCAGAAAAGCGCCTGGCTTATGCCGGGCGCTTTTCGTCTAAAAAGGGACAGAATGGCATATAATTAAAAAAATAGAATTCTGCGGAGGTGGCAAAGATCGGGAAGAAATTGTGGACAGCCCTTCTGATCAGTATTTTGATTCCTTATGGCGCTGCGCTGGTATTTGGCGGAACCGCAGCGGCGAACGAAGGAGGGGGATATCCTGCCGAGGGGAAACGGAGAATCCTGCTTGAAAATGGAGGCTATATCAATCTGGAAGAGTATCTGCCGGGGGTGGTGGCTGGGCAGATCCCGGCAGACTATGAGGAGGAGACACTGAAAGCTCAGGCGATTATTGCCAGAACTTACCTGGTCAAGCAGATGGGGGATGATACGGAAATTGAGGAATCTTCTCTGAAACTGGAAAATCTGGAGAAAGAGCAGCTCAAGGCGGCCTGGGGGACCGAAAAATTTGCCAGGCTCTACAAGAAAGTGGAAGACGCTGTGAAAGCTACAGAGGGGCAGGTCATAACCTTCCAGGAGGAATTGATCGATCCGCTCTTTTGCAGAGCCAGCGCGGGGATGACCAGACAGGGAGACGAACTGCATCCCTACCTGGCGCCGGTGGACAGCGCAAAAGATATTGAAATAGATGGCTTTCTCGCGATCCAGAACTGGACAAAAGAGGAATTTGCCGAAAAGCTGGCTGTGCTTTCAGAGAATGAGCCTCTCTCGGCTGACGATGTGCCGGGATGCATTCAGATTGCAGAGAGAGACGAGGCGGGATATGTAGAAAAAATCCAGGTGGGGAATCAGATCTGCAGCGGGGAGCAAGTTCAGTATGTCCTGGGACTGCCTTCTCCTAATTTTGTGATAGAAGAATACGAGGGAAACGTGAGGACGGTGTCTTCCGGGAAGGGGCATGGCTACGGATTTTCCCAATTTGGGGCCAATGAGAAGGCTAAGGAAGGGTGGAGTGCCCAGGACCTTTTAGACTACTATTATAAAAATATTGTACTGATTTCTGAATAAGAAACCTTGGTTTGGTAAAAATAGTACCGAGGTGATAAACGTGAAAGAAAAAGCAAGACAGTTATTCAGGGACAAATTAGTCCTTGTCATGGTAGTCCTTGGTCTGCTGACGATAGTAGCTGCGGCGGGAACCGTGACCATACACAGAGGAGGACAGACAGAGGAGACGCCTTACTTACAGATGCAGGAAACCCCTGGAATCATTGCTGAAAAAGATGAGATATCAGGGGAGACTGCAGGACAGGCGGCGGAGCTGTCAGGAAAAGAAGAAACAGTTGCAGAAGAGACCTATCAGGAAGAAAAGTTAGCAGAAGCGTCCGGACATAAGGAGAAATTGAGCCCTGCTGAGACTTATGAGGTGGACGCAGCTCAAGCAGGAGCAGGGCAGTCGTCTGCCACGGCCCTCACGCTGAATTTTACTGAAAACAGCCGGATGGCATGGCCGATTCAGGGGAATGTACTGTTGGATTACAGCATGGACACTACGATTTATTTTCCCACTCTGGATCAGTACAAATGCAATCCTGGGATTGTGATCCAAGGTGAGGTCAGTATGCCGGTAGTGGCCCCCGCCAATGCTCAAATTACGGAGATTGGAAATAATGAAGAGATCGGGAACTATGCTGTTCTTAACCTTGGAAACGAGTATACGGTGACCTGCGGCCAGCTGAAAGAAATTCAGGCGGAAGCGGGAGACTATCTGGAGAAAGGCCAGATCCTGGGGTATGTGGCGGAGCCGACCAAGTATTACTGCGTGGAAGGCAGCAACGTTTACGTGGAGATGGATCACCAGGGTGCTCCGGTGGATCCTCTGGACTTTATGGAGTAAAAACGGTTGCCGGCGGGCGGTCAGAACAGTCTTGGCGAACAGGAAATCCTGTGCTATACTTATGTGGCACAGGATTTTTCCCTTTCATAGGGAACGTAGTTTCCTGTGAAAGGAACATGCCGTTTCCAGCGGCATCACCGCATATGAGAGCTGATCGCCAACGCGATTGCCGAGAGTATTCGCAATTTGGGTTTACGCCCTGCTTGATAGAGCTTTCGCAACAAATAAGATAGATACTATTGGAGGAATGTGGATGAATATATTATTTTTTTTGACACCCAAAAAAGATATCGCTTACCTCTATGAGGAAGATACTCTGCGCCAGGCGCTGGAGAAGATGGAGCACCGCCGTTATTCCTGCGTCCCCATTATAAACCGGGCGGGCAAATACATAGGAACGATTACAGAAGGAGACCTTCTGTGGGGGATCAAGAACAAGCTGGATCTGAATCTAAAGGAAGCGGAGTCAATCTCGATTACTGTCATCAGCCGCAGGAGCGACTACAATCCTGTCAACATCGGCACGACCATGGAAGACCTGATGGAGAAAGCGCTGAACCAGAACTTTGTTCCGGTCGTGGATGATCAGGATAATTTCATCGGGATTGTTACCAGAAAAGATATCATCCGATATCTGTCTGACCATTTTTTCGATAAAGCGAAGGCGGAGGAGCCTGACGGCGGCAGTTCCCGATAAATTGTGAAAGTTTAGTCTTGCAAAATTGAATTGTATGTAATATGATTAAGTTGTATACAAAAACCTGGAATGAGGGAACTGCATGGAAGAAACAGGCTATAAAAACCGGGAAGAAATGGTTTATCAGGAATTAAAAAAAGATATTTTGGATTTGGAATTGAAGCCAGGTCAGCTGATTCGTGAAAATGAGATCTGTGAGCGCTTTTCCGTTTCCCGGACTCCGGTTCGGGACGCCCTGAGACTTTTGCAGGAGCAGGGCTTTGTCAAAACAGTTCCCTACAAGGGAATCTATGTGACGCTCTTGAGCCTGAGCAATATCAAACAGATGATCTACATGCGGGTGGCAGTAGAAACCATGGTTCTGCGGGATTTTATGGAAATCATCACGCCGATGATGATGGAACGGATCCGCTATGAGATCCGCAGACAGCAGGCAATCATCCAGGAGCCCGATTTCAAGCCGGAACAGTTTTACAGGATGGATGCTGAGATGCACAGCATCTGGTTTGAGGAGACGAGAAAGCAGAAGCTCTGGGAGATTCTTCAGGCTCAACAGCTCCATTATACCCGTTTTCGGATGTTGGACTTTGTCACAGAGACAGATTTTCCGAGGATTATAAATGAGCACGAGGCCATGTTCCAGAAAATCCAGCAGAAGGACATCGATGGGCTGGAGCACGTATTGAAGGAGCATCTGTATTTCAGCATGAAGCGGATGCGCTACCAGATCGATGTAGAATACCGGGATTATTTTGAAGAAGAGCCGGAAGAAGGAAAATTTGATATCTAGGATGAGCAGAGGCGTCGGGAGAATTCCCGGCGCCTGTGTATATTCGGAATTTTTTTGCCTAAAACCGCAGAGATGCGGCATAACCTGGTTTTTTCCAGCATATATTGAAGAGGTACCTTTGGTGTTCTGTCAAAGATACACTGGAGAGAAGGTAACTTAGTGACGAGACAGGAAGTGAATGCCGGATGAACAATGTGATTTGGAAGACACCTGGCCAGACAGGAACCGGGACAACGTATTATTTCAAGGCAAAGTATGAATGTGCAGTGAGGATTCTGTTGGCGAAACTGGAAGTGATCAACGCAGAACTGTCGATAGGGCTTGGGCGCAGAGTCATTTCCAGCACATCGGGCCGGGTAAAGACTTGGGAGAGTATTCAAGCCAAGGCTGTCAAAAAGGGGTATGGAAAGGCGGATGAGAAAGCACTGGAACACATCTGCGATATAGCAGGTGTGAGAGCAGTCTGCGCATTTATGGATGATGTGTATCTGGTGGCCAATGCTCTGAAAGCGCACCACGATCTAAGGGTGATCAAGGTGAAAGACTACCTGAAATATCCTAAAAGTTCTGGTTATCGGAGCCTTCACCTGATCGTGGAGCTGCCGGTCTATTATCAGGGCGGGGCAGAATGGATGAGAGCAGAGATCCAGCTTAGAACCAGCGCTATGGATTTTTGGGCAAACCTGGATCACCAGCTTCGGTACAAGAGAGGAAAACAGGAAGCGGTACTGATTGGAGAAGAATTGAAAGAGTATTCAGCGGTTGTGGCGGGGCTGGATGAGAAGATGATGGAGCTGAGAGACCGGATCGCTGCTATATAATCTGAAAACTGGTAAATTTAGTCAAAAAAAATTTTTAAAATTATGCAAAAAACGTATTGCCAAACACAGTTAGATATGGTATGATTTGTATACAAGCTAACAAAGTTGTATACAAATTTAGCAAAGGAGAATGGGAAAATGAAAGTGAAAGACTTAAATGCATTTTCGCTGAAAGGCAAAGTAGCATTGGTTACCGGTGCGTCTTACGGAATTGGCTTCGCAATTGCCAGCGCTATGGCAGCAGCAGGGGCGACCATCGTATTCAATGACTTGAAGCAGGAATTGGTTGACAAGGGCCTGGCAGCATACAAAGAAGCTGGCATCACAGCTCACGGCTATGTCTGCAATGTCTGCGATGAAGATGCTGTAAACGCTATGGTAGCTCAGATCGAAAAAGAAGTGGGCGTAATTGATATCCTGGTAAATAACGCTGGCATCATCAAGAGAATCCCGATGATCGAAATGTCTGCACAGGATTTCCGTCAGGTAATTGATGTTGACTTGAACGCTCCTTTCATCGTATCTAAGGCAGTTATTCCGTCCATGATCAAGAAGGGCGGCGGAAAGATTATCAACATCTGCTCCATGATGTCTGAATTCGGCCGTGAGACCGTTTCTGCATATGCAGCAGCTAAAGGCGGCTTAAAGATGCTGACCAGAAACATTGCATCTGAGTACGGCGAGTACAATATTCAGTGCAACGGCATTGGGCCTGGCTACATTGCAACTCCTCAGACTGCTCCTCTGCGTGAGATTCAGCCTGATGGCTCCAGACACCCATTCGATCAGTTCATTATCGCCAAGACTCCTGCAGGCCGCTGGGGCGAGGCAGAAGATCTGGGCGGCCCGGCTGTCTTCTTAGCATCTGACGCTTCCAACTTTGTAAATGGTCAGGTACTGTACGTAGACGGCGGTATCCAGGCTTACATCGGCAAACAGCCTTCATAATGAACGGACTGCATGGCCAATCTGCAGAGAGAAAATAAAAAATTGGCAAAGAAAAAGGAGCCGCTGCAAAATAGATGAGCGATCATCTATGGAGCACTGGCTCCTATTTTACGTACAGAAATAGAACAGGAGTGCCTCAGAAATTCCTTTATGGATGATTTTGAGGCACTCCTAATGTCACTGATAAGGACTAAAAAACCCTGCAGAATCAAATTGTTGTTTGATTCTGCAGGGTTTTCAAAAAGTCGGGGCAACAGGATTTGAACCTGCGACCTCTCGGCCCCCAGCCGAGCGCGCTACCAAGCTACGCCATACCCCGTTTTTCAACGCTCAATCATTATAGCAAATAGTTGAGGAAATTGCAACTATTTTTTAAAAAAAATTGGAAATTACGATTTCAGGGAATTCATTGGTAAATTCCTCCGCAGGAACTAAAAAATCATACCAGCCGCAGCGTGTTCCCGGGATAAGTTAGTGTGAGACCGGACACCTGCGATACGGGCAAAACCGCACTCCTCCCAGAACTGGTATGATGCTTTATTGTAGCATGGGATATAGGAAAATGCAAGATTGGCCAGATATTGCTTATAGAAAAGGGAGGGGCCGGCAAATGATCTGCCGGCCATAAGTATGAAAAAGTTTAAATGAAAATGTGAAAAAGGAGTTTCCTTCTTGACATGTTACATATTACCAGTTATATGTGAAGAAAGTATGGACGAAATGTAAACTTTTCAAGAAAAGAAAGCGCTTCGTTTCATCGCTTGAAAGGGGATCAGAGGGCAGGGCGCCCCGGCTGTTGGTGCTTGCCAAGGCGCCCTGCAGATTATTGTTAGGCCATGGGCCTGTTTCCATTGTGTAATTTTTCGTGTTCCGAAAAATGGAACTTTGGAAACAAAAAAACCACCTGCTATGCAGGTGAGTCAGCATTGCTTTAGCTTACAGTAAAAAAC
>CALWBQ010000044.1 GCA_944376125.1 uncultured Lachnospiraceae bacterium | reverse complement strand
GAGTATTCCATGTGGTATCGGGATGTAGAGAAGGAACTGCTCCCTGTACTAGAGGAACTGGGTATTGGCCTGGTATGTTTCTGCCCGCTTGGACGCGGATATTTGACCGGAAAATTAAAGCAGACCGCATTTTCTTCTCAGGATGTTCGCAGTGGAATGCCCCGGTTCTCCAATGAAGAAGCGCTGCGGGCAAATCAGGAATTACTTGAATTCCTGCAGGTCCAGGCTGCGGAGAAAGGCTGCACCATGGCACAGTTAGCCCTTGCATGGATTCTTGCCAAACGTCCCTGGATTGTTCCCATTCCGGGAACCACAAAGTTGAACCGGCTGGAGGAAAATATTGGTGCAGCTAATGTGAAATTTACAACGGATGAACTGACGGCTCTGAACGAAAAACTCGATCAGATCCAGATATATGGAGCCCGGTACAATGCCCAGCAGGAGAGCATGGTGGAAAAGTAAGAAATCTGAAAAGTGGTTGATAGAAGAAGCAGAATGTAGAAAAAATGTTGGTTGATTCTGGAGTTCCTTATGTTATCATCCAGCCTGCCGTGTTTATGCAAATGATGGAGCCTGGCCTGCGTTCAGTCAAAAATGGAGGACCGTTTGTTCAGAAATGCTTTTACGCTAACACAGATTCTTGGACGTAACCCCGTTACAGTTAAGGAATATTTTCAAAACGTTTTACAGAAGGAATAAGTCTTTTGTAAAAACCTCTAAATTTGTCTTAATCAGCAAAAGCAGAAGGAGAATAAATAATCTTGACTATTTTTGAAAATGTAAAGAAAAACTTTGGATTTGGATGTATGCGCCTCCCTATGAAAAATGGAGAGGTCGATCTGGGCGAATTTTCCCGTATGGTGGACCTATTCCTTGAAAATGGATTTAATTACTTTGATACCGCCCATGGTTATCTGGATGGAAAAAGCGAAACGGCTATCCGGGAGTGCCTGACAAAGAGGTATCCCAGGGAGAGTTATATCCTGACGGATAAATTAACGAGCTCTTATTTCAAAAAGCAGGAAGAAATCAGGCCTTTTTTTGAGCAGCAGTTGGAAGCATGCGGTGTTGATTATTTTGATTTTTATCTGATGCAC
This sequence comes from uncultured Lachnospiraceae bacterium, assembly GCA_944376125.1. Classification (GTDB taxonomy): domain Bacteria; phylum Bacillota; class Clostridia; order Lachnospirales; family Lachnospiraceae; genus UMGS1370. Next base: position 73,343 of record CALWBQ010000044.1, on the reverse strand, counting down.
TCTCAGACTGCCGATAATTTTGCGTATTTTAAGAAATCCACGGAAGAAGTATGCAGCATAATTCAGGATACAGTCGATGCGGTCAGAATCTGCCGGATGAATATTGCTTAATTTTTGGACAACTTATCAATCACTCACGGGATTGCTATTAGATGGCGGTTGGTGGATGTTAATTAAAACATACGAAAAACACATGGATAATAATAAAAGATAAGTATTTTACATGGAAAAATATATCGAATATACTTAAGCTACAAGGTAATGAATTGTTGAGGAATTGAGAATGACTGAGTTTGAAAAGAAACAAAGCGGGCGAACCTATGATGCCAGGGATATAGAATTGAGAAAGCAGCAAAATCATGCAAAAGATCTGATGCGGCAGTATAACAGCCTGCCCGCAGGCGATACCGAGGGAAGAATCCTTGTTTTACAGGAACTTTTGGGGACTTTTGGAAAGAATGCCCGTGTGAATCAACCAGTTTATGTAGATTATGGTTATAATATCCATCTTGGAAATAACAGCTTCATTAATATGCACTGTACACTGCTGGATACCGCACCCATTATCATAGGGGAATGCACTATGATTGGACCGGATGTAAAGATCTATACGGCTGTCCATGCACTTGATGGGAGCGAGCGCTTCTGGCACGAGCCGAATGGGATTGCGGCAGTCAAGACACAGACAAGGCCAGTACATATCGGTGACTATGTTTGGATTGGAGGAGGCAGCATCATCCTCCCAGGAGTAACAATTGGCAGCAATGCAGTTATCGGTGCAGGAAGTGTGGTAACGGAATCCATTCCGGATAACGCCATTGCCTGCGGCAATCCTTGCAAAATTCTTAAATGGAATGTGCCAGCAGATCAAATGAATCATTCAGACAAGAGCAAAGTGCCTGTTGATTAATAAAAAGAAAGGAAAATAATTATGAAAAAAATAGTATCTCTTATGTTATCTGCAGTCTTGATTTTTTCACTTGCCGCCTGCGGCACACAAGGCTCCCAGAATTCATCATCAAATGAAAATGAGGTGACTGAGTCTCCATCTGATTCTTCAGAATCTGGCACAGATGCTTCTGAAGAAATGTCTGCGGAGGCTGCCGCGGAGGAAACGATAACTTCTGAACCCAGCGAGGATTCTGAAGATTCGGATGTTTCCGAGACCGCCGCGGAGCCGGAGGAACCCGCAGAAGGAGCAGGCGGGATTCTGGTTGCCTATTTCTCCTGGTCCGGCAATACAGAACAGATGGCCCAGATGATTCAGAAAGAGACAGGGGCTGACCTGTTTGAGATTGAGCCCGCCGCGCCCTATACCGATGACTATGATACGCTCCTGGATGTCGCCCGGCAGGAACAGGCGGATAATGCCCGTCCGGAGGTGGCTTCGCAGGTGGAAAACTGGGACAGCTATGATGTGGTGTTTGTAGGTTATCCCGACTGGTGGAGCGATGCTCCTATGTTGGTCTATTCCTTCTTAGAGTCCTATGATTGGGAAGGAAAAACGCTCATTCCTTTCTGCACCAGCGGCGGCAGCGGATTCGGGCGCAGCCTGGAAAAACTGCCTGACAGCGCGCCGGGAGCTGAGATATTGGAAGGGCTTCACGTTTCCGGAAGCAGCGTAGGCAGCGCTGAAGAGGAAGTGGCAGCCTGGATCGCCAGTCTCGGCATAGAATGATGCAGAAGGAAAGGAGAGGAGATCAGTGCGGCCCAAAGCGGTAATCAAAATCACAGCCGATATCCTGATGACACTGGCCCTGCTGTTCTTAATGGGATACCAGTTTTGGGGGGATATGGCCCACGAATGGGTCGGAGCAGGAATGTTTCTCCTGTTCATTATTCACCATATCCTCAATGGAAACTGGCATAAAAATCTGTTTCACGGGAGATATTCTCCATCCCGGCTTTTTATGCTGGCCATCGATATCCTGGTCTTTCTATCTATGCTCGGGCTGATGATCAGCGGGGTCATACTTTCCAACCATGTATTCGCATTTTTAGGGATTCGCGGCGGGATGTCCTTAGCAAGACAATTACATATGGCCTCCTCTTATTGGGGGTTTGTCCTGATGTCGCTGCATCTGGGAATTCACTGGGGAATGTTGATGGGAATGATGAAAAGAGCATGGAAACCGGAAGAGGATTTTAAGAAGGGAAAGATCGTATTTCCCGTCCTGGGAGCAGTGGTTGCGCTCTGCGGGCTGACCGTATTTATCCGGCGGAATCTTCTTACCTATATGCTGCTGCGCACCCAATTTGTCTTTCTGGATTTCAATGAACCGGTTCCCCTATTTTATTTGGACTATCTCGCAATGATGGGGACGTTTATTTTTCTGGCTTACTACGCTTCCCGCTTTTTCCGCGGGATGTCCGGGAAAAATTCACAATCACGTTAACCACAGGGCAGGATAAAAAGATTAAAGGAGGTTATTTATGAAAAGACGACTTTCCATTGGCTTGACATTTATGTTATGTGCGGCTTTGCTGGCAGGATGCGCGGCGAACGAACTGGAAGTTTCTTTGGAAAGCACGCTTGCTGAGCCCACTCAGGCAGAAACAGCAAACACAGAACCAAAGCAGGAATCCGTACAGTCTGTCCAAGAGGAAACGCCGGCGCCTGCAGAGGAGGTACCAATTTCAGAAGAGGCTCCGGTTGTGTACATGACGACGGATATCAGTCCTGAGGGGCTGATGGCAATCTATGAAGCCCTTGGAACACAGCTGCCAGAAGGAAATATTGCCGTAAAGATCAGCACAGGTGAGACAGGCAGCAATTATCTCCGCCCAGAGTTGATCGGCGGCCTGGTTCAGGCAGTGGGCGGTACCATCGTTGAATGCAACACCGCCTACGGAGGTGAGCGGGCAAATACTGCCTATCACATGCAGCTTGCCGAAGACCATGGATATACGGCCATTGCCGATGTAGACATTATGGATTCAGATGGTTCCATGACATTGCCGGTAACCGGCGGAACTCATCTTACGGAAAATTATGTAGGTTCCCATTTTGAAAATTATGATTATTTTATTGTGCTTTCCCGTTTTGAAGGCCAAGCTAAGGCAGGATTTGGCGGGGCGATTAAAAACATTTCTATAGGTATTGCTTCTTCTGAAGGAAAGGCTCACATCCACTCCGGCGGAACTGGGGGCAGCATGTGGAGCGGCGACCAGAACGCTTTCCTGGAATCTATGGCGGAGGCAGGGAAGTCGGTGGCCGACTATATGAATGGGAATATGCTGTATATCAATGTGATGAACCGTCTGTCGGTGGACTGTGACTGCGATGGCAGCCCCGCTGAGCCGGACATGCATGATATTGGCATCCTGGCACCCCTCGACCCCGTTGCGCTGGACCAGGCGTGCATTGACCTGGTTTATTCCGCAGAAGATGGATCCTCCCTAATCCAGCGCATTGAGTCCCGCAACGGGCTGCTGACGCTGGAACATGCCGCAGATATTGGGCTCGGAAGCCGCGCCTATAATCTGGCAAATATTGATGGATAAGCGGTGATGAAAATACCCTGATAGCCTATTTTTCCTGAGGAGGCAATACCTGAAGAATCGCCGAAGAAATCCAGCGGCAGACAGGCGCTGACCTGTTTGAGATCCAGCCGGCAGAGCCTTATTCCAGAGATTACAATACTGTACTGGAGCAGACCCAGCAGGATCAGAATGAGCAGGCACGCCCGGAGCTTTCTATACATGCGAAGGACATGGAGCAGCATGATACCATCATCCCGGGTTATCCCAACTGGTGGGTTTCTGTTCCCATGCCCATCGCTTCTTTTCTGGAAGAGATGGAATTGAAAGACAATATCTTATAATATCATTATTTATTTTTAGGAGGTTATGCAACATGAAAAAGAACATTGGAAACGCACTGGCACTGTATCCCACCCCTCTCGTTGTCGTAGGGGCCATGGTCGATGGAAAGCCCAACTGGCTCCTTGTGGGCCATGTTGGCATTATCGGCCATGACCATGTAATGGTCAGCCTGGCATCTGCCCACTATACGAATAAGGGAATCAAAGCAGCCAAAAAACTTTCCATTAACATTGTAGATGAGGCAATGCTTGCGGCGGCGGATCGCTCCGGCTGCGTAAGCGGAAACAAGGAGGACAAATCCGCTTTGTTTGATTATGTAACAGATGACGCAGGTGTGCCAATGATCGTACAGGCGCCGGTAACCATGGTATGCAGCGTAGAGGATATTTACGAGACGAAGGGATTCGAGAGCTTTATCTGCACCATTGACGCAACCTATGCCGACGAAAACGTGCTGAATGAGGCAGATAAGATTGACTATCACACCCTAAAGCCGGTACTGTTTGAAATGCCTACTTATGAGTATCTGAGAACCGGCGATGTAATCGGCAAATGCATGTCATTTGGAAAAGAAAAGAAGGCTTGAATATGAATGATCCACTGATTGTTTCCTACTCTTATTCAGGCAATACCCATCAGATTGCGAAAACGCTGCAGGCAATCACGTCCGGTGACTGGTGCGAGATTCATCCCCGGCATCCCTATCCGATGGCTTTCCCGAAATTATTAGAGCAAGTAAAACGGGAAATCCAAACCAGCTGTTATCCGCAGCTTCTTCCAGGTGCCAGTTCTCCGCGTCCTTATCCGATTATTTTTGCAGGGTGTCCTGACTGGTGCGGAACGATTGCGCCGCCATTGGCTTCCTGGCTGTATCGCAACGATTTATCTGGGAAAATCATTCTTCCGTTTTATTCATACTGCGGAGGTGTTGTAGGCAATATCAGGAAAGATATTGCTAAATTGTGCCCGAAGGCAGAGGTGCGGGAACCCCTGGGGATTGTAGAGGACGGCGGGGAGCCGTTAGCAGAGGTGCTGCGGCAATGGATCATTAAAAACAGGCAGGCTGGAGGCACTTTCCAGTAAAAAAGAGAATTTATGGCAGGAGGCTATGAAAATGCAGTATATAAAACTTGGAAATTCGGAGCTTAACGTATCCCGGATCTGCATGGGATGCATGGGATTTGGTGACTCAAAAAACGGACAGCACAGCTGGACGATTGACGAGGAACACTCCCGCGAGATTATTAAGAGGGGATTGGAGTTGGGCGTAAACTTTTTTGACACAGCCATTGGCTATCAGAGCGGCACCAGTGAGCAGTATGTTGGGCGCGCCATCAAAGATTTTGCGGATAGAGATAAAATTGTATTGGCTACGAAATTTCTTCCGCGCACTCAGGAAGAGATTGCCTCAGGTATTTCCGGGCAGCAGCATATTGAGCAGATGGTAAATACCAGTTTGAAAAACCTGGGCATGGATTATATTGATCTCTACATTTATCATATGTGGGATTATGAAACGCCTTTGTATGACATCATGGATGGGCTGAACCGTGTGGTAAAGGCTGGAAAGGTAAGATATATAGGCATCTCAAACTGTTTTGCTTACCAGCTTGCAAAAGCCAATGCTTTGGCGGAAAAAGAAGGGTTTGCAAAGTTTGTGTCCATCCAGGGACATTATAATCTGATCTTCCGTGAAGAAGAAAGGGAGATGGCGAAACTGTGCGCAGAAGACAATATTGCCATGACGCCTTACAGTGCCTTGGCAAGTGGACGCCTTTCCAAACATCCCGGCGAAACTTCCAAACGCCTTGAAGAAGACAGCTATGCAAAATTTAAATACGATGCAACTGCTAAGCAGGACAATTTAATCATTGAGCGGGTAGCGGAGCTGGCCGATAAAAGAGGCGTATCCATGACCGAGATCTCTCTCGCGTGGCTGTTGACGAAAGCAGCGTCTCCTGTTGTAGGAGCAACAAAACTGAGCCATATCGAAGGAGCGGTCAAAGCGGTAGACTTAGTTTTGACAGAGAAAGAGATTGCCTATCTGGAAGAGCCCTATGTGCCTCATAAATTAGTAGGCGTGATGGCGCAGAACACACCTGCAGCAGCAAAGGAAACACATGTGTGGTCCACAGGAAATCAAAAGATTGAAAAGAGCTGAGCTGTCTGCCTGCAATAAAGAGGAATTTCACGACATTCCGAAGGATCCAGATGGCAAGCATCTGATGTTATAGAGAGGGAGAAACAATGGAGACTCTTCATCGGGAATTTGTATATATTTGGTATTATTTTACAGTCCAATGGGATCAGATCTTTATTTACTGGGTCTTAGGAATGGCAATCGGGTCTGCGGTTTCTGTATTTGCCAAAGATTCCATTCACCGGGTATTTCTTTCCCTTCAGGGAAAAAGATTGGGGATTTTGGGAATTGCGGCAGCCAGTGCTTTAGGGGTTGCTTCTCCCCTCTGCATGTATGGAACCATTCCTATTGCAGCCTCTTTTTCCCGAAGCGGGATGAAAGATGACTGGCTGGCCGCATTTATGATGAGTTCCATCCTGCTAAATCCTCAGCTTATCGTTTACAGCGCAGCTTTGGGCAATACCGTTCTTGCAGTAAGAATTCTTAGCTGTTTCCTGTGCGGAATCCTGGCTGGACTGCTCATCCTTCTGTTTTATAAGGACCGCTCTTTTTTCAATTTCGACAGTTTTGACGGACCGGCCAACCGGGATACGGATCCAAATCTGCTCAGACGGTATGTGAAAAATCTTGGGCGCAATATAAAAGCTACTGGAATCTACTTCCTGATCGGTATCCTGCTGTCTGCCCTATTTCAGCGGTATGTCCCAGCAGATGCTATGACCTCTCTGTTCGGAGGAAATGAAGCTCTGGGGGTGTTAATGGCAGCCACAGTAGGGGTGCCCCTCTATGCCTGCGGGGGCGGAACGATACCTCTGCTGCAGCAGTGGCTTTTTGACGGAATGAGCGTGGGAAGCGCGGCCTCTTTTATGATTACTGGTCCGGCTACAAAAATTACTAATCTGGGAGCGGTAAAAATTATTATGGGGACAAGGCGGTTTGCTTTGTATCTCGCCTTTGTTATGCTGTTTTCTTTTTTGGCAGGCATAATTGTAAATTTACTGATTTGATGGACTGGCATTGGCATACAGGTGAAGGCCAATGCTGCTTGGGGAGAAGATACAGGTGATAATACGAGCAGGGAAAAAAACGAGGATATCAGCAGTTGTGCTCAGCTGCCTCATATGGCTGGCAGGATGCGAACTAAGGGAAACAGGATATGAAGTGTTTGATGAAGGCGCGGAAACTGCGGCAGAACCAGAAGCCGATGGATTAGAATTCGATGCATCGGAAGGCCAAAACGCAGAACTGGAGGATGAAAGATGGTCAGAAAACAGGGATCCCTTTTCTGGCGAGCAGAAACAGAAACTGCTCCCGGAACAAAGAGAACTGATTATCCAATATATGGAAGCCTACTATCATGGGCTTGCGTCCCTGAAAACCCAGGATATGTCAGCGCTTTTTTTGAATACGGCAGAGGATCAGCTTTTGCTGAATGAAAGCGCCGTGGATTATGTAACAGGACTTAGGAAGATGCAGAAAACAGATCTGCACCTGGATGATTATGACTATGAGTTAAATGTAACGGCCGCAGAAACTGCCGGAGATGGAAGAACCGATATCTGGATTACGGAAACCAGTACCCAGAATTTCAGTCAGCACCCGGAAATCGATACAACATTGTATAATATTGTACATCACTTTGAGCTGCAGGATACGGCAGATGGGTGGAAGATCGCGGGGCATCTGCAGTGGGACTCCATTTACTGGAATCTGATCAGAGAATATTGGGACTGGGACAGTGAAGAACTGGTGATTCCGGAAGCAGGCTCGTTTCTCCCCAGCAGGGTAGATGAACTTTTGGCAAAGGCAAGGGAAGACATGGAAATTCGCAGCCAGCAATTCAATTCAACGCCGAAGGCCTGTCAGTATGAGTATGACCGGGTCCAAGCAGTGGCTTACAGTAGCCAGTGGGTAGGCAGAAGAAACGAAGAATGGGATGATTTTACGGGTAGAGGAGGAAATTGCCAGAATTTCGTTTCCCAGTGTCTTTTTGCTGGCGGCATTCCCATGGATGATCAAGGAGAGGAACGCTGGGTTTGGAATGGGGCGGAAGATTATTCCACCTCCTGGGTCGGTGTGGATGATTTTTATGCTTATGCCTCTGGAAATTTGGGGGACGGGCTGATGGCCTCAACAGACTCCTCTTATTATAATGGGAAAGAGGGGGATCTGATTTGCATGGGCTCGGAAACGGACTGGAACCATATTGTGATGATATCTCAAGTTGTAAAAGATGAACAGGGGAATACGGTTGATTATTTAATCAATTCCAATACTTCGGATGTAAGAAATTTCCCGGTTGGAGCCTACCCGAACTCTTATCAGAAGTTAATTAAGATTTATGGATGGAATTAAGTGTAGCTTTCTGTCATTAGTTTACCCGTAATGTAAAAATCAAAATATTAAATAATAAAAGCCTAGAAGGGGGCATATCACAAATTGATGTGACAGCCCCTTTTTACTTGTTGCTAATTTGCATTATGTAGTTTATAATAATCCGGAACCAATGTGAGCGAATAACAGCCATGAATAATAGGAGATTAAAAGAAAACATGAGGAAATTAGCATTAAGCGATGAAATATTGCTGAGCGTACAGCAGCCCGCCCGCTATATCGGCGGTGAAATAAACTCAGTGGTAAAGGATCCGTCGAGAGTGGACATCCGCTTTGCCATGTGCTTCCCGGACGTATATGAGATTGGTATGTCCCATCTGGGAATGCAGATTTTGTACGATATGTTCAACCGCAGGGACGATATTTACTGCGAGCGGGTTTTTTCCCCCTGGCTGGATCTGGACAAGCTGATGAGAGAACAGGACATCCCGCTTTTTGCTTTGGAATCTCAGGAGCCAGTGCGGAATTTTGACTTTTTAGGAATCACTCTTCAGTATGAAATGTGCTACACTAATATTCTCCAGATATTGGAATTGTCCAAGATCCCTCTTCATTCCTGGGATAGGACCCTGGCAGATCCTTTTGTAATTGGAGGCGGTCCATGTGCCTACAATCCAGAGCCATTAGCAGACTTTTTTGATTTGTTTTATATCGGTGAGGGTGAGACGGTTTATTATCATCTGATGGATATCTATAAGGAATGGAAACGGCAGGGCAAGAGCAGAAAAGAATTCCTGGAGGCAGCGGCAGAGGTACCTGGAATCTATGTGCCTTCTTTTTATGATGTAGCCTATAAAGAAGACGGGACTATTTTAAGTTTCACGCCCAATAATCCCCACGCAAAGGAAAAAATCGTAAAAGAGCTTGTGGTCAACCCCGACGATGCCACTTACATTGAGAAGCCACTGGTTCCTTTTATGAAAGTTACCCAGGACAGGGTAGTTCTGGAAATCCAGAGAGGCTGCATCCGAGGATGCAGGTTCTGTCAGGCGGGAAATGTTTACCGCCCGCTTCGGGAGCATAGCCTGGATTATCTGAAGGACTATGCATATAAAATGCTGAAAAGCACCGGACATGAGGAGATTTCCCTCAGCTCCTTAAGCTCCAGTGATTATACTGAATTAGAGGGGCTTGTGACCTTTCTCATTGATGAGTTTCACGGAAAAGGGGTCAATATTTCCCTTCCCTCTCTGCGGATCGATGCCTTCTCTCTGGATGTAATGAGCAAAGTCCAGGATGTAAAGAAAAGCAGCTTGACCTTCGCTCCTGAGGCCGGCTCTCAGCGTTTAAGGGATGTCATCAACAAGGGCCTTACGGAAGAGGCGATCCTTTCTGGGGCCGCCGAGGCGTTCCGCGGCGGATGGAACCGAGTTAAGCTGTATTTCATGCTGGGACTCCCCACAGAAACTGTGGAGGATATGGAGGGCATCGCCCTGCTTTCTGAGAAAGTGGCAGAAACCTATTATGATGAAGTACCAAAGGAAAAACGTCAGGGGAAGGTTCAGGTCACAGCCAGCTCCTCCTTCTTTGTTCCGAAACCTTTTACGCCCTTCCAGTGGGCCAGAATGTGCACCAAAGAAGAGTTCCTGGAAAAGGCAAATATTGTTCGCGGAAAATTCCGGGAAATGCTCAATTACAAGAGCCTGCGGTACAACTGGCACGAGGCAGATCTGACTGTTCTGGAAGGAGTCTTTGCCAGAGGGGATCGGAAAACCGGCGCACTGTTGGAAGAAGCCTACAAAAACGGTGCACTCTACGATTCCTGGTCCGAATGTTTCCACAATGATATCTGGATGAAGGCGTTTGAGACCTGCGGCCTGTCCATCGATTTTTATACCACTAGGGAGCGGGACATGGATGAGATTTTCCCATGGGACTTTATAGATGCAGGCGTTTCAAAAGAGTTTTTAAAACGGGAATGGAAGAATGCCCTAAATGAAACCGTAACACCCAACTGCCGTCAGAGATGTTCTGGCTGCGGAGCAATGCGCTGGAAAGGAGGAGTCTGCTATGAAAATAAGAATTAAGTTTTCCAAACAAGGAGAGATGAAATTCATCGGCCATCTGGATATCATGCGCTATTTCCAGAAGGCTATGCGCCGGGCTGATGTAGATATTCGCTACAGCGAAGGATTCAGTCCCCATCAGATTATGTCCTTCGCCTCACCGCTAAGTGTGGGGCTGACCAGCAATGGAGAATATATGGACATTGAAGTTCATTCTACCGAATCCTCCGAGGAAATGATTCGCCGCATAAATGAGGTGTCCGTGGAGGGCATCCGGGTTCTCAGTTATCGGCTGCTCCCGGAAAAGGCGCTGAATGGCATGGCTGCTGTTGCCGCCGCCGATTATACCATTCAGTTTCGTCCTGGCTATGAACCGGAAGACGAAACAGCCTGGTTCCAGGGGCTCCTGGACTTTTTAAGCCGTCCCTCTATCCCGGTAATAAAAAAGACCAAAAAGGGGGAAAAGGAAATGGATCTGAAGCCCCTGATCTATGAAAGCCGACTCTTGTCCTGTCCTGTTCCGGAAGAGAAGCAGGATGCAGCAGGACGCAGTCTGGCTCCCGGTATTCTCTTACGGATTTCCGCTGGAAGCAGTGCCAATGTAAAGCCGGAAATGATTCTGGATGCCTACTGCAAAGAGGCCGGAGAAACCCTTTCAGAATTTGCCTTCTTGATTCAGAGAGAAGAACTCTATACAAGGCAGCCTGGCGATGCTCAATCGGCAGACGGCAATATTCTGGTTCCCCTGGACGCTGTAGGGGAAGATCTTTTATAAAAAGGAGATGCCATTGAATTACCATCCATCCGTCCACACGAAATTGATTATAACAGAATATAAGAATCAGATTGCTTCTGTCTTGACGGAAGACAGCAAGCCGGTTCAGATTGCGTTAGAGCCCAGGTCACAGCATTCGATCCTGGGCAATATCTATGTAGGAAGAGTGCAGAAGGTTGTTAAAAACATTGATGCCGCCTTTATCCGGATCAATGAAGACCTGACTGGGTATTACAGCTTGACAGACAATCGGAGGCACTGGATACTTCGCTCCGGGCTTCCTTCCCAGTCTGAGACCTGCGTGCTGAAAGAGGGTGACGAGCTCCTTGTTCAGGTTTCCAGAGAAGCTGTGAAGACAAAAGCACCTGTCCTGACCTCAAATCTTTCTCTGACAGGCAGATACTGTGTTCTGACCACCGGTTCCAGTCAGATCGGTTTTTCCTCCAAGATCTCTTCCCGATCTTGGAAAGACACAGTTCGGACAATGCTGGAGGAGGCTGGTGTTTCCCAGTGGGGGCTCATTGTGCGCACCAATGCAAGGGAAGTTCCTCCTGAGCGGATTCTGGAAGAATACACAGTTCTGAAGCAGCAGTTTACCAGCCTTACCAGAGAATGCAGTTACCGAACACCGGGGAGCATCCTCTATCAGTCTCCAGCCGGATACGTGACAGACTTAAAAAGCACCCATTTCGGGAGTCTCGAAGCCATTGTTACGGATGATCCCGAGATCTACGGCACATTAAAAGCCTACCTGTCTGCCAGTCAGCCGGAGGATCTGCAAAAGCTGACTCTGTATCAGGATCCCATGCTTTCTCTCTCGGTTCTCTACAGCCTGGAGACGGCCATCACACAGGCACTTCAGCCCAGAGTATGGTTAAAGTCCGGAGGCTACCTTGTGATCGAGCCGACAGAGGCTATGACCGTAATCGATGTGAACTCGGGAAAATTTTCAGGGAAAAAGCAATTTCGCGAAACTGTCCTGAAAATCAATCTGGAGGCAGCTGAGGAAGTGGCCCGCCAGATGCGTCTCAGAAATCTCTCAGGGATTATCATCGTTGACTTTATCGATATGGAAAAAGAGGAAGACCGACTGTCTGTGATGGCTGCTTTGAAAGGGCTGGTTCAGAAGGATCCAGTCAAAACGACTGTCGTTGACATGACCCTTCTGAATTTGGTGGAGATCACCCGCAAAAAAGTCAGGCGTCCTCTTTTAGAGCAGGCCGCTGGTCTTTTGCGGCCGCCGATCGTTAAAAATGGCAAGCAGGCAGACCAGAATAACATTGACTGACAAGGTGCTGATAGCTGCCGTCATTCCAGTCTTGTCAGCCACCATGCCGATGATCTGAGGAGTGATGATCCCACCCACTGCAGAAATCGCTGTGAGGATAGACATTCCGATGGTGGATCCCATGATAAGGCTTCCTGCATTCGCAATGCTTGTAGGGTAAATTCCAGACAGGAAGAAGCCCAGTCCTGCCAAAGAGACTGTGATAACCGGCAGACTTTTCGTTGCAATCAGAAGGAAAAAGCACAGGGCGCTTCCCACAGCATCCATCAGAATGATCCTCTTCTTTGGCCAGCTTTTTGAAAGTCTGGCACATACAAGTCTTCCAGCCATAATGACCATCCAAGTGACAGATACCATCGTGGTCGCAAACGCCTCGCTCATCACACCAGTGCTCTGCAGGTAGGTGACGAACCAGCCATTGATGCAGTTTTCCATCCCCAGGTAGAAGAAAAGGAGAAAAGCAATGCAGTAGAATCCAGTATTCTTCAAAAAGCCTCGGTTATCTGCCGTTTTTTCCTCTTTCCACTTTTTTCTTCTCTCTGTCAGCCGTGGATCCGGCACGATTCCATAATCCAGCAGATGGTAAGAAATGGCTGAGGACGCCGCCAGAGCGGCCAGCATATAAAGGCTCACCTTCCAGCCAATCCCAGCGGAAATCAAAATCCCGATGATGAAGGGGGACAGAAACGCGCCTACAGCGAACGAACAGTGGAGGAGATTCAGCTCTTTGCCGGATCCTCCGCTGATTTTATTTACAATCAAGTTGTTAATCAGCGTAATAGACCCCCTGGATATCCCAAGGAGAAAAATCAGAGCATACATAACCGGAATCGAGGGCAGGAGAGTAAAGCCCAGAAGACACAGCGGCACCATAGCTGCCGCAGCTGTTATGGATTTCTTGTGTCCCATCTGTCCGGCTGCCGCGGGATAGATAAAACTTGCCAAAAGGTTTCCGATTGCCATAAAGGACAGCAGCCCTCCCGCTAGAGCGTAATTCATCCCTGCCTCCTCAATTAGAGATGGAAGGATTGCCCCAAAAGACAACGTGACCATTCCGCTGACTGCATATCCGTAGCAGCAGCGGTAAAAACTTACATTCTGCGTTTTCATAGGAAGTACCTCTTTTGTTTTCATAGTTGGCTTCTGAGCCGTAACCCATTATAGCAAGATTCTCATAAAATACAATACAAAATGTTGCATACAGCAGATATCTGTGATAGAATAGAGGCGTTTCGTGATATGACAATACTCTGGAGAGTCTCAATTTATTTGGGCGCCGAAGGTGTAACACAGGCCGCATGGCCTGCCTATCTCTCAGGCAAAAGGACAGGGCATACAATACATGCAATTCGTTCTTACTCTTTGGAGGGCTGATTTCTGTCAGCTCTTATTTTTTGTCGTTTTTTCCTGGCAGGACGGCTGGATAGGGCCGTCTGCTGAAACCTGCCAAAAAATCTAAAGAAAAGAGGGTAATCATGTTAGATCTGGTCAAAAGTGCAAACAATTTTCTGTGGAGTTTTCTGCTCCTCATCATTCTCTGCGGCACCGGCATTTTCTTCACTATTCGTCTCCGTTTTATTCAGATCCGCAAATTTCCGGAAGGATGCCGTCTGGTATTCGGTCATTTTAAACTCCAAGGAACAAAAGAGCGCAACGGGGCAATGACACCGCTCCAATCTCTGGCTACTGCTATTGCAGCCCAAGTAGGAACCGGGAATCTGACAGGCGCTGCAACAGCTCTGGTCATGGGCGGCCCAGGCGCAATCTTCTGGATGTGGCTGTCTGCCTTTTTTGGAATGGCTACCATATACGGTGAAGCGACCCTGGCTCAGCAGTTTAAGACTGTAAAGGACGGTCAGGTCACAGGAGGCCCCGTCTATTATATTAAAGAAGCCTTTCACGGCATCTTCGGAAAAATTCTTGCTGCAGCCTTTGCCATCTTTATTATCCTGGCTCTCGGATTTATGGGAAATATGGTCCAGTCTAACTCTATCGGAGCTGCCTTTTCCGAAGTATTTGAATCGCGCAATATCCAGATTCCTCCGATCGCTGTCGGAATCATCATCGCTATTTTTGCAGGCTTCATTTTTCTCGGCGGCACAGAGCGCCTGGCGGCTGTCGTCGAGAAAATGGTTCCCTTTATGGCCGGAATTTACATTATCGGGAGCCTAGCCCTGATCATTCTGCACATCACAGCGCTCCCGGCTGCTCTCAAAATGATCTTTGTTGGCGCATTTCAACCCCAAGCTGTCACCGGCGGTGCTGCCGGCATCACTATAAGAGAGGCGATTCGATATGGTGTCGCCAGGGGACTGTTTTCTAATGAGGCCGGCATGGGGTCCACACCTCATGCACATGCCCGTGCTACAGCCAAGAATCCGCACGAGCAGGGACTGGCGGCAATGATTAGCGTTTTCATTGATACCTTTGTCATTTTAAACCTGACTGTTTTCTCAATTTTAACCACCGGAGTTCTTGCCAATGGCAAAGAGGGGATTGCTCTCACTCAGAGTGCCTTTACCACTGGTTTCGGATCCTTCGGCGATATTTTTGTCGCTGTGTGTTTATTCTTTTTTGCATTCTCAACCATTATTAGCTGGCAGTTTTTTGGTTCCATAAATGTGGATTACCTATTTGGCAAAAAAGCGGTAAAAGTATATTCCGCTCTGGTAGTCATTTTTATTGTTGTCGGTTCTACCCTGAAAGTCAATCTAGTGTGGGAGCTGGCAGACTTCTTCAATGGCCTGATGGTGATCCCCAATGCTTTAGCCCTCATCGCCCTCAGCGGCACAGTTGTAAAGATTATGAAAACCTTCCAAAACAGCAAAAAAACTGTTGACATGTCAAGAAAAGAATGCTAAATTTATAGAGTATGCCGCACAGCGAGGTTTACAAGTTCTGCAGGATGTTTGATGCAGACACCTAAGCTGGCGAGTAATGATAATAGGAGGTGCCTTTCATGTACGCGATTATTGCAACAGGTGGCAAGCAGTACAAAGTAGCTGAAGGCGATATCATTAAGGTAGAAAAGCTCGGCGTAAATGCTGGCGAAACCGTAACTTTCGATCAGGTACTGGCTGTAAACAACGGCGAACTGACCATCGGATGCCCGACTGTAGCAGGTGCAACTGTTACCGCAACTGTAGAGAAAGAAGGCAAGGGCAAAAAAGTTATCGTTTACAAGTATAAGAGAAAAACTGGCTATCACAAAAAGAATGGCCACAGACAGCTCTATACTCAGGTTAAGATTGAAAAGATCAATGCTTAATGACAAATTATGATTCAGGTAACGGTATTTACAAAGAAAAGTGCAGCTTCTTCTGAATCCTGCTATACAGGCATCAGTCTCAGCGGTCACGCCGGTTACGGGGAGAGCGGTCAGGATATTGTCTGTGCTGCAGTCTCAGCGCTGGTGTTCACCACAGCAAATTCGATTGAGGCGTTTACAGAAGATGCATTTAACGGGGAAGCGGATGAAGAGACAGGAATGTTTACCTTTTCCTTCCCTTCTAATATCAGTCCGGAATCAAGTCTCCTGATGAATTCTCTTGTCCTTGGGCTGAAGAACATAGAGGAAGAGTACGGGAGATCATATATTCATATCCGATTTGAGGAGGTGTAGACAAATGTTTAAGATGAACCTTCAGTTTTTTGCTCATAAAAAGGGTGTTGGTTCTACCAAGAACGGTAGAGATTCCGAGTCTAAGAGACTTGGCGCCAAAAGAGCTGACGGACAGTTCGTACTGGCTGGAAACATTCTGTACAGACAGCGCGGGACCAAGATCCATCCTGGCAACAACGTAGGACGCGGCGGCGATGATACTTTATTCGCTTTAGTAGACGGAGTTGTTAAGTTTGAAAGAAAAGGCAGAGACAAGAAGCAGGTTTCTGTTTATCCGAGAGCAATCAACGAATAATCTGAAGGCTTCATACTTAACGGTATGGAGCCTTTTTTATCTCATGGGGAATAAAGGTTCTTATGGGATAAAATGTTCCGCAGGGATCGCGCTGCGGCGGAAAAAGAGAGTGCTGCTGACGCGGCCCGCCGCAGGCGGAGAATTCTGCGATGCAGAATTCTTTTTTATTCTTTTTAGATTCAGAAAGGAATCAGTTGTTTATGTTTGCCGACAGTGCTAAAATATTTATTAAATCAGGAAAAGGCGGGGACGGCCATGTCAGCTTCCGCAGAGAATTGTATGTGGCCAACGGCGGTCCAGACGGCGGCGACGGCGGCCGCGGCGGCGATATTATTTTTGAAGTGGAAGATGGACTGAACACCCTCACCGATTTCCGTCATGTCCGGAAATATGTAGCAGAAAGCGGAGAAGAGGGCGGAAAACGCCGCTGTCACGGTGCTGATGGGAAAGACCTCATTATCAAAGTGCCGGAGGGTACTGTTATTAAGGAATTTGAATCCGGAAAGGTAATTGCTGACATGTCCGGGGAAAACCGCCGGGAAATTATCTTAAAAGGCGGAAAAGGCGGCCTTGGAAATATGCATTTTGCAACTGCCACTATGCAGGTTCCCAAATATGCCCAGCCCGGCCAGCCGGCTCAGGAGCTCTGGGTTCTTCTGGAACTAAAAGTGATTGCTGATGTTGGCCTGGTTGGATTTCCAAATGTGGGGAAATCCACTCTGCTGTCTCGTGTCAGCAATGCCCGGCCTAAAATTGCCAACTATCATTTTACCACCCTAAATCCTCACCTGGGAGTTGTTGATCTGGGGGATGGGGCTGGTTTTGTTATGGCCGATATTCCCGGATTGATAGAGGGAGCTTCTGAGGGTGTTGGGCTTGGCCACTCATTCCTAAAGCATATTGAGCGCACCAAAGTACTGATTCACGTGGTTGACGCAGCTTCTACAGAGGGGCGAGATCCCGTAGAGGACATTCGCACCATCAATCAGGAGCTGGCTGCATACAACCCTGAGCTTCTTACCCGTCCTCAGGTTATTGCTGCCAACAAAATCGATTCGATTTATACCGAGGAGGATTCTGAATCCCCAGTAGACAGGCTGCGCCGTGAATTCGAGCCGGAAGGGATTCGTGTATTTCCGATCTCTGCTGTCAGCGGGGAGGGCGTAAACGATCTCCTTTATTATGTCTACAGCCAGCTTCAAAATCTGGATACCAAGCCAGTTATCTTCGAAAGAGAATATGATATCAGTATGAAGGCTGTAGAAAATCTTCCTTATACGGTTGAAAAGGCAGAAGAGGGCGTTTATGTCGTAGAGGGGCCAAAAATTGAAAAGATGCTGGGCTATACCAACTTGGATTCTGAGAAGGGTTTTGAATTCTTCCAGAAGTTTCTGAAAAACACAGGCATTCTGGAAGATCTGGAAAAAGCCGGAATTCAGGAAGGCGACACAGTTCGTATGTATGGCCTGGAATTTGATTACTATAAATAATATCATATACAGGGCCTGAAAATGGGCCTGGAGGAAAGAAATGACGAGTAAACAAAGATCCTATCTAAAAGGACTTGCCATGGAAATGGATTCTATCTTTCAAATTGGAAAATCCAGCCTTACCCCCGAGGTAACTGAGGCTGTCAATGAAGCTCTGCAGGCCAGAGAATTGATAAAAATTACCGTTTTAAAAAGCTGCCTGGATGATATTCGCGAAATATCCCGGGTTCTCGCAGAACGGACCCGCTCGGAGGTAGTTCAGGTAATTGGCAGAAAAATTGTATTATATAAACCTGCCAAGGATGAGCAAAAACGGAAGATCATCCTTCCATAGGAGGTTTTATGTCCAAAATTGGAATTATGGGAGGGACTTTTGATCCCATCCACAATGGACATTTGAGGCTTGCCCGGCAGGCATATTATGAATATCGCCTGGACTTTGTCTGGTTTATGCCTTCCGGACACCCACCCCACAAAAAAGATCACCAAATTACAGATTCCGCTGTGCGATGCCAGATGGTGGAAGCAGCCATCGCAGGATATCCATACTTCTGCTGTTCAGATTTTGAGGTGAAGCGCAGCGGAGATACCTATACAGCACAGACGCTTCAGCTGCTTCGCCAGGAATACCCTAACGAGGAATTTTATTTTATTATCGGTGCAGATTCCCTTTATGAGATCGAAAATTGGTATCACCCAGAGAAAGTAATGGAACAGGCGATCCTTTTGGTGGCAGGACGCCACTATCAGAAATCACATAAGAGTATGACAGAGCAGATTGCTTACTTAAAAGAAAAGTATGGCGCTGCCATCTATCTTCTCCACTGCGATATCTATGATGTCGCATCTGCCCAAATTCGCAGCATGATTTCAGAAGGCATCTCTGTCCAAGCCTATGTTCCAGATCCTGTGTTCCGCTATATCAGAGAACACCATCTTTATCAATATCGGGAGGTTTCTATGAACAGTTCCTATTCAGCAGATCAAATTGCGCTGTACCGCAAACGTCTGAAATCTAAGCTGGCTCCCATGCGCTATGAGCATTCACTCTCTGTATCGTATACCAGTATGTGCCTGGCCATGCGGTACGGGTGTGATATCGGCAAAGCTGAAATTGCCGGTCTCCTTCACGACTGTGGCAAACGTTTTTCTGATGATGTAGTATTAAAAAAATGTCTGCAGCACAAGATATCTGTTACGGAAGAGCAGCGCCGCGCCCCAGCCGTTCTGCATGCAAATTATGGCGCATGGTTAGCAGAACATAAATATGAAATTCATGATCCGGAGATCCTGAATGCTATTCTGTACCACACAACTGGCCGTCCGGAAATGTCCATGCTGGAAAAAATTGTATATATTGCAGATTATATTGAACCGCGCCGATATAAAGCTCCGAACCTGCCAGAGATGCGCAGACTGGCCTTCTGTGACCTTGATGAAGCCCTTTATCAAATTTTAAAAGGTACACTGGATTATTTAAAACAAAAAAATGCTTCTGCAGATCCTATGACCTGTCAGGCATATGAATACTACGCTGCTCTCAGAGGCGAAATACCGCCAAAAGAGGCAGCTTCCAGAAAGGATGTATAAAAATAATGGAACAATCAAAAGAAATGGTAAAATTAGCCTATTCTGCTTTATCAGAAAAAAAAGGCGAGGATATTACTATCATCGACATTCACGATATCTCCGTCTTGGCAGACTATTTTATCATTGCCAGCGGAGCCAATCAGCATCAGGTTCAGGCAATGGCAGACAGCGTAGAAGAGCAGTTGGGGAAGGCAGGCTTTGAATATAAGCAGATAGAGGGATATGACTCTGCAAATTGGATCCTGATGGATTACAAAGATATTATTGTCCATATTTTCTGCCGGGAAGACCGCCTCTTTTATGATTTAGAAAGAATATGGCGTGATGGAAAAACCATTGTCGATATTCAAGAACTATAGGAATTAAGAGTACAGCATTTCGCCAGGTTGGTTTACGTAAAAATATTATGTAAATCAACCTGGCGTTTTCTGTCTTCATCAATATGTATACCGTCACATCATGCGGATCAGTCCAACCACTTTTCCCAAAATTTGGACCTCCTCTGCAATAATTGGATCCATAAAGTCATTTTCCGGCTGAAGACGGTAATGGCCATTTTCTTTATAAAAACGTTTTACAGTTGCAGAATCATCTAATAATGCAACCACAATCTCACCGTTCTCAGCGCTATTCTGCCGTGCAACGATAATCTGGTCGCCGTCCAAAATTCCGGCATTGACCATACTGTCCCCTTTTACCCTAAGCATAAAGGTCTCAGCATTAGGCAGAACTTCCGTTGGGATAGGGAAGTAGTTCTCAATATTCTCCTGCGCCAGCAAAGGCTGTCCCGCTGCAACTGTTCCCAAAAGAGGGACATTTGTGACCTCCCGCCGTGTCAAATTGAAGCAGTCATCCAAAATCTCAATTGTGCGGGGTTTTGTAGGATCCCTGCGAATATAGCCATTTTCCTCTAAAGATTCAAGGTGGGAATGAACCGATGAAGTTGATTTTAAATGAACCGCCTCACAAATCTCACGAACTGCAGGCGGATATCCCTTTTTCAAAATCGTCTCCTTGATATATTCTAAAATTTCCTGCTGCTTTGCAGTAATTTTTCCATTTGCCATCAGGTAACCTCCCAAATTGTCACAAAATTATTAACTGATATTATAGTACCATATGTTCCCCTAAAATGCAAACATTTGTTTGGATTTTTTTCGAAAAGGAATTGACAAACATGTGTTCTGGTAGTATAGTATAAACATCAACCAGAACATACGTTCACAAAAGCATCACAGCAAGAGGGGGAGAGCAGTATGCGGCAAAAGAAACTTTATATGTTATTATGGATTTCTATAGTTATGATGGCTGTCAGTCTGATTTTCGTGATTAAACTCGATATCTTTGCCAAAGAGCCTGTCGTTCCCGATTATGTTCCCTATTACAAAAGTGTTCTTCTGGAAGAGGGTGACAGTCTCTGGAAATTGGCTGCAGAATACAGTGCTGATACACCCTATACTACATCGGAATATATCGCACAGCTTAAAAGCATAAACGGTCTGACAGATGATACGATTCATACCGGCTGTTACCTTACTGTAGTATATTTTGAAAAATCACAAAATCCTTTTGAATAACTTCATTCTGCCGCACAACAAAAATTGGCGGCAGAATCCTTTTTCAAAATTCCTGCCGCCAATTTATCCATCATAGATAGTATATAATGTTCTTAGAGATCACTGCCGCAAATATCATCAGTTTCTTCGTCCTGATCCATATCAGCGTGTCTGGAACCACCATAAAATTCTTTTCCCACTACATTTCGGCGATGTCTGGATTCTTCCACCAATTCTGACAGCATTGTCCGGATTTCCCTCGGTTTAGCAATATTGATAAGCCGTATCTCTGGGGTCTTATCCACCTTGGCCGAAATGCGCAGTGTGCCGGTACCAAAAAGTTTTCCAGCCAGTGTCTGTTCCATTGTAATGTCGACAATGCGGTAGAGCAGAGTCTCATCCACTACCGTTCTCAGGAGTCCCCGCTCAATCATCAGTCTGTCATTTGAAATGGAATACTTTGTAAATGTCCAAGGAAACCAAAGAATATGCTTCCGGTCTTTCCAGACAACATCTGCACCATAAGTATTCGATGCCATAATTCTTTCTCCTTTCCAGCTCTCGCAATTTAATCTTTTCTCAGTTTCACCACATTTCTGGCACTTCTTCGGCGTTCATCCTCCAGAGCCGCATAATGTTTTTTCGTTGTGTTGACATCGCTATGACCCAGCACATCTGCAACAAGATAAATATCTCCAGTCTCCCGGTACAGGTTTGTTCCATAGGTGCTGCGCAGCTTATGGGGGGTAATTTTTTTTGTTGGTGTGACAATTTTGGCGTATTTTTTTACCAAATTTTCAACACTGCGCACTGACAGGCGTTTCTTTTGGAGTGATAAAAACAGTGCATCTTCATGGCCGTTTTCCGGGATAATATGCTTTCGCTCTTCAAGATAGTCCATTAAGGCATCTTCAACCTCCTGTCCAAAATAGACCGTAACCTCTTTTCCTCCTTTCCTGTGTATTCGGATACCTCCATTTTTGAAATCCACATCGTTCAAGTTGAGACCTACACATTCAGAAACTCGGATTCCTGTTCCCAAAAGCAGTGTGAGAAGCGCCAAATCCCGGATCTTTGTTTTTTCATGGAACGCTTTCTGCTTTTCTGTTAATTTATCTCCCTGCTCAACCTCGTCAAGCAAAAGAGCCACTTCATCTACATCCAGCCTGATAATTTCTTTCTCGTGCAATTTTGGCAGTTGCACAAGAGCGGCAGGGTTGTGGTCCAATTTCTGAGTTCGGTAAAAATAATTATAAAAACTCTTCAGCGAAGAAATTTTTCTCATAATCCCGCGCTCACGATTCATCACTTCCTGTCCCTTCCCATTATATCGGTATTTAAGAAATTCCATATATTCTTCTATGTCCGTAGACGTAATCTGATCAAGATCATCTAGCTGGATCTCTTTTATTTCCTTAGAGTGGAAGAGTGGATTTTCCTTTTGAAGGAATTCAAAAAAAACGCTCAAATCATAGGCATATGCAATCCTTGTCCGAGATGAGGTTCTCGGTTCAATTCCTCTAAAAAAGTCAGAGCAGAAGAGCGGCAGTTCCTTTATAAGCTCTCTTAAATGCTTTATATTTTCGATATCTTTCTGA
The DNA here is from genome assembly GCA_944376125.1 of uncultured Lachnospiraceae bacterium. Classification (GTDB taxonomy): domain Bacteria; phylum Bacillota; class Clostridia; order Lachnospirales; family Lachnospiraceae; genus UMGS1370. Next base: position 50,764 of record CALWBQ010000044.1, on the reverse strand, counting down.
TCATGGTACGAGAGTGCTGCCACAAATCATTCCTCCTTCCAACCGTTTATTTTACTGGCCTGTACAGCATGAAACATGCGAATTTTTGCTCCATGATTTTCAGCCTCTAACTGTTTCGTTAATTTTTTCACATATTCGCGTTTCGTATGGCCGTCAACTGGGCATGGGTTCTTGCACACCGGAAGCTGATACTTATTCTGAAATCCTATAATTTCAGCCTCTGACACATAAATCAATGGCCGGATAACCCAGAGATCCATTTTATCCAGATACATCTTTGGAGCAAATGAGTAAAAACGCCCCTCGTATAAAAGAGACAAAAGCATTGTTTCAATCACATCATCCTTGTGATGGGCGTAAGCAACCTTATTGCATCCCAATTCCTTTACTTTTTGATTAAGTGCGCCTTTCCTCATTTTGGCACACAGAGAGCACGGATTGGATTCCTGACGTGTCTCAAACAAAATTTTGCCGATATCAGTAGAAACTACCGTATATGGAATCGAAAATTGCTCACAGAGACATCTGACGGGATCCAGGTCTAAATTGCCAAATCCTAAATCCACAGTGATTCCACTTATTGAAAACCTTTTAGGATAAAATTCCTTCAAATAATTTAACGCATATAAAAGTGTCAGGCTATCTTTACCTCCAGAAATACCGACAGCAATATGATCCCCATCATCAATCATTTGGTAAGCATCTGCAGCCTGTCTAGTTAAACTCAGCAATTTCTGCAGCTTCATAAGAGAAGAGTTCCTTTCTTTCAACTATTCGCGAAAGAATAGTTTAACGCATAGTTATATCCATTCTAATTTATTCTAGCACGAATCTGTAAATAAAGTCAAATAAACGGCATAGCCCTCATCTCAGCCATGCCGTTTTCGAAACAATCCCGCCATTCCATTAACATTATCTTTATCATAAATATCAAAAAATGATTGGCAATAAAATTAAGCAATATTCAAATGTTCCTTGATTTTTTTAACATCCATTCTAAGATTGATCAGGTCAAGCTCCATAGATTCGCGTTTCTTTTCCATCAGCAGGGCCTCATTCAAACGTCCTTTTAAAAAATCATGGCCTTCTCCTATAATATCAATCTTTTTGCTAATATCATTTTCCAATATAATTTTAACGTTTCCTACCTCTTGCCTCACTGACTGTATCCCCTGAGTCAGTCTCTGATCTATGGACTTCATATCCTGCTTCACTGACTGTATTTCCTGGGTCAGTCTCTGATCCATAGACTGCATATCCTGTTTTACTGACTGTAACTCCTGAGTCAGTCTCTGATCCATGGACTTCATATCCTGCTTCACTGACTGCATCTCCTGAGTCAGTCTCTGATCCATAGACTGCATGTCCTGCTTCAGATCTTTTATGCCCTGCTTCATGTCCTGCATGTCATGAGCTAAGAACTCCAGCGTTTCGAGAATCTTTTTCCCCATTTCCATCATATCTTCTCCTTTCAGCAGCTCTCCCAATCAAAACAGCCGCCTGCGGCGTATCATTATTGTACTGGACAAACAAATAAATTTCAAGTATTGACATGGTTTATTTATCGTCTCTCAGTAATGGAAAGAGCATCAGGACTCTTTATCATTGTCCAGGACCCGTATACAAAGGCATTTCACTGACACCTGGGCCAGCTTCTGATTCTAAATCAGGAGCTGACGTTCCACTTCCATTTGACCCTGAATGAATAATTCCAGGCCCGCTCTGTCCAGATTCTTCTGGTGCAGGAAGACCCGCACCGGGCCCTTCCTCTTCAGTTTCTGCAGAAGCTCCTGGACCTGCGGGCTGTGTCTCCTCCGGTGCCATAGGAGAAACTGGACCCTCAAACTTTTCTTCCGTCTCTTCTTCTCTGCTTTCTTCTGTTGTTTCCTCCGGTGACTCTTCCATCGAATCCTCTGCTGTCTCCTCAATGGATTCTTCCACTGTTTCCGGTTCTGTCTCTGCCAGTGTCTCCGCAGGCGTTTCGGCAGGTTGTGCTGCAGCTGTTGTCTGGCTGACCGTTCCTTGATTGGAATTTCCTGGCTGAGAAGAAGTTGTTTCCTCCTGGCTGCCTTCATAAACAAAACCAGGGATTTCTCCTTCCTCATAAATTCCAGAAACCTCCGAAATATGGCCGCTGATCGATTTCACAGAAGATGGAACCACATAGGAAGCAGCCGCATCTCCATAAAGGAAATAATGGAGAGCCGCAACATTGGATTCCAGAGTCATCGGAATCACACAGTCCATTTTGTTGATCCGCGTTGTTGTTTTGGCAAAGGGGAAACCTGCTGTCATGCCAATTTCATATTTGGTGATATCTTTCGCAATCGGGATCAGATCTTCCGCTCCGATACTGGTAGATATCTGAGGCAGTATGCTCATAATAATATTGGTTAGTGTTGCCGCATCTGCCTGTTTTGCTTTCTCCAGAGCCAGCTGAACTACCTTTCTCTGGCGCTCCGTACGATTAAAGTCGGTATCCATCAGCCGCAGTCTGCTGTAAGCCACAGCCTGCACGCCGTCCAGGTGGTTCATTCCAGCATGTTCCAGTTGGTAAGAGCCAATTCCTGTAGAATTTACTGTTTCTGTTATAAAAGAATTGATTTGAGAGAATTCTGCATCCGTAATTTCTAGATCAATTCCTCCCAACAGGTTGATCGCATCTGCTACTGCCTTCCAGTTAAAGGTAGCATAATCATCAATCTGGATGTCAAGATTCCTCTCTAATGCGGCTATCGCCTGCTCATGGCCTCCTAAGAAATATGCCTCATTTATTTTATTAAAGCTGCCATCTTCATCAATCTGAAGATACGAATCTCTGTAAACAGAAATCAATCTTGCCTCTTTTGTCTTTTTATTGATACTGCAGATAATCTCCACATCCGACAGCGCACCTTTCTCTAGATTGCCGCTTCTGGAATCTACGCCAAATACCGCAATATTCCAGTATCCATCTCTGGTCTTCCACCATCTCTGGAAAAAAAGAACACCTGCTACAACAGCAATCACAGCCAGAATCGCAATCAAAACCTTTGCTTTTCTGCTTTTCCTGCTGTGCCTTCTTCCCCTTCCAGAAGGCTGTGTTTTTACAGAATTGCGAGGAACTTCCTCTCTCTCACGGTTTTCCCCGCTCCTCCGTCCTGGCTGTCTTTTCCGGCTCCTCATCCTCTGAATCTCATCCAGATCGCCATCCTCATCCCAGCTATTCGCATGCCTGCTCATATTCTCCATGCCGCGATAGTGTCTGGCTGAATTCTGGTACTTGTCCACGTCGCTGCCGTTCCGCCCCTCTCGCCGGCTTGTACGGCTTCTTTCGGCTGACCTCCGCAATTCCTCCCTCTCAAATTGATCCGAGTAACCGTCATCGTAATCGTCTTCGTCCAAATAAAATTCCTCAAAGTCATCTTGTTGTCCTTTTCGGTAACGCATGATAAAATTTCCTCCCAAATTATGATTTCACCAGATCAGTCCAGCAAATTCCTATAATAAGGCCAATCCGCCTCCATCACTTTCAGCGTGACATTATTTACAGCCGTACTGGATTCGTGTATTACCAGCATCTGGCCATTTTCCACCCAATCTAAAAACATTACCACATGGGCTCCCGTTCCTGTTTTTAAAACAATATCTCCCGGCTGCAGTTCTTCTCTTTGAATTGCCCGGCCGCAGAGAGCCAGCCCGCTTGTGCTCTGTCCCTCCAAGGGCTTCCCGGTAACAGACCAGTAAACCCAGTTGATCCAGCCAGAACAATCCAGTCCCTTCAGTATTCTTCCTTCCATGTCTGACGGGACTAAGGTGCCGAAAGAATTACCCTCATATCCTGGTGAGGACGCCTTTCCTCCCCAATAGTAGGGGATCTTGCCTACCGAGGACAAAGCATACTGAACAAGTTCTCTTCGTTCTTTGGACAGGCCGTCAGGGAGACCATCCATATATTTCTGTACCTCTTCGGAAGAAAGGGCATCTCTCATGTGGATCGTTGAAATACTCAAACCATACTCCTGATACCAATCCTGATCAGCAATGGTTTTAGCCGCCTGAAGCATCTCGCCATTCCATCCCTGCCAAGCCGTTCCATCCGCCTCAACGCTGTCTGCAGCCGTCTGGATGGTATTTCCAATTTCGTCTATTCCTATAAGCCCATTCTTTTCCTTCAGCCCCAAAACGCAGACTGAAATATTTAAATCTACGTGACCTGGACAATTGCTGTGAGAACGAGGCTGTACGGAATTGCCGCCGGCAGCAGCCGCCTCAGATTCTGCCGCTGTTTCAACCGTATCTAACGCTCCCTCTAAAGAATCTTCAGCAGCCGCTTCTCCTTCGTAGGAAGCATTTCCGGGGGTTGCAACAGGCTCTTCGCCGGGTCCCACGTGATCCCATTGGGTTGGATCAACCGTGCTCTTGCGAATCGTCATGCCAACTGGCTCTCCATCCTCATTTGTAGCCGCCTCCGTGCTGGCAATCAGATCATCCGGCTCCTCATAGAGTTCTGTTTCTGCACTCGGCAGCGATTCTTCCTGCTGTTTCTCTTCGCCTGCACCAGGTATCAGCCTCTGCGCGTCGGCAGCCGCAGAAGTTTCTGATGCGCTCTCCGAAAAAGCTGTTGTTACCGCCAGCTCTTCTTCCTCTTGTTCCGCTAAGAGCTCTTCCTCCGTTTTGTCGAGACATCCTTCACAGTAATAGACATCACTCATTGATACAGTATAGCTATGAGAATCGTCCCACAGCTGATTCGCATAGCGTTCAAATAAATCCGTATCCATTATATCCGTTATATATGTATAAACGCTGGCCATCGATAAGACATCTTTTACATTCGAATAGCTTCTTAGAACCTTTCCGTCCCCATTATAAAATGTAATGTTTACTTTTTTCCAATTATCAATCATCCACGTGCTGGGATCATCGGGATCCTGCCTGCTGTCATTGGAATTATATCTTCCTAGAACAGAGGATTTTCCTTTTCCCAATCTGGATGCCATAACAGATGGACGAATCTCGGCCAAATCATAAATCGAACCAATCCATTCTGATTCTTTCACTGTCAAATTCTGATAAACCTTTCCCGCATAGCTCTCCATCACATTTGCCTGGTTTGCCTCCTCCGGGAAATAGTATGCTAGATTCAGCCGGGAGATAGAAGGTTCATATGATTCCTCCTGAATTGTCTCGGTTTCCGCAGCTGCCTGCTTTATAGCTTCTGCGGTTTCTTCAGTTTCCATAGTTTCCTCAGCCGCCTGAATTTCTTCCTGTCGGATTGCAGGCGGATGGTAACGTTCTGCCATATTCGCTGTCAGCAGTCCTAAGGCTGTGAAAATCATTGCTGCCGCTGTCTGTTTCCTATTTCTGAATATCCATCCCAAAATCTCTGGATCTTTGATCATGTAACATTATACCGCCCTAAAATAAATTCTGTCCCAAAAGCACCGTAGCATCAAGATACAGGGGCAACACCATTTTAAGGCGTTCTCCCCTGTACGCTGACCATAATAGTATAGCATAAGCAGTCAAATAATAACAGCGTGTATTTTTTACAAAATAATTAAGATTTTATGGAACAAAACAGCGAGCACTGCTATCGTCCCCTTAAAAAATCCATTATAAAAGGCCAGTTTTCACGGCTATGAAAACTGGCCTCTCTCCTTTTATACAAAATCAGCGGCTCTTCCACTGCTCTTTTGCTTTCGCAAAATCAATAATTAATTTAACAGTTCCATCAAAACCCAGAGCACTGCTATTGACGCAGAGATCATAGCTCCGGGCATCGGACCATTTCTTGCTGGAATAGTAATTGTAATAGCTGGAGCGCTTCTTATCTGTCTTGATCATAATGTCACGCGCCTTGGCTTCATCAACATTGTACATCTTCATCAGGTGCTTAATTTTATCTGGTTCATCCCCGCAAATAAACGTGGTCACCACATTGGGATAGTCTGCCAAAGCATAGTCTGCACACCTCCCCACAATAACACAGGACTCCTCATCTGCCAGCTTTTTGATTGTATCAAACTGGGCAAGAAAGACTTTATGATTGATTGGCATATCCATATATGCAGAAGTTGTGTATCCCAGAGAGTATGTATCCATAACCAGAGAATACAGAAAGCTGCTGGTAGGCTTTTCATCATGGGTTTCAAACAGTTCCTGGCACAGACCGCTGTTCTTGGCAGCCAGAGACAGCAGCTCCTTATCATAACATTTAATACCAAGCTGCCTTGCAATTTCCTGTCCGATCTGGCGCCCGGCACTCCCACACTGCCGTCCGATTGTGATAACTAAGTTTCCATTCATAGTCCTCTCTCCTTTCGCCCAAACACTGCCGCCAAAACCAATGCAGTCTTCTTATTAAGATATTATACTACAAAGCTCAAAAAAAGTACATATAAACTGTAAAAAAATATCAAATATGTCTTATTTTTTAACAATTATTACAATTTGTCGTAACAGTTTAGGCTCATCAGAACTATTGCAATTTTTCCAAAAGCTCTTTAAAATACTCCGGCATGGGAGCAGTAAACTCCATATATTCCCCGGTTCTTGGATGAACGATTCCCAATACTCCGGCATGCAGTGTCTGGCCTTCCAGCCCGGAAACAGGACATTTTGCGGGGCCATAAACCGTGTCCCCCAAAAGCGGATGTCCAATACTTGCCATATGGACACGAATCTGATGGGTCCGGCCCGTTTCCAGACGGCATTCAATCAGTGTATATCCTCGCAGCCGTTTCAGAACCCGGTAATGCGTCACAGCCGGTTTTCCATTCTTATAATTAACAGCCATTTTCTTTCTGTCTGTGGGATGGCGGCCAATGGGAGCATCTACTGTACCCTCCTCTTCTTTCAGGGATCCATGAACGATCGCATAATACTTTCTGGTAATCGAATGAACCTTCAGCTGATCTGCTATCGATTGATGGGCCCGATCATTTTTGCAGACAATCAGCACACCAGTTGTATCCTTATCAATCCGGTGGACAATTCCCGGCCGCAGCACTCCATTGATGCCGGACAGATTCCCGCGGCAGTGAGCCATCAGTCCATTAACCAGAGTCCCAGTATAGTGTCCCGCAGCCGGATGAACCACCATATTTTTGGGCTTATTTACCAGCAGAATATCCTCATCCTCATATAAAATATCCAGATCCATGGGTTCTGCAGCAATTTCCAGCTCCACAGCTTCCGGCAAATCTGCTAAGATCCGATCCCCTTCGCTTACTTTATAGCTGCCTTTCACTGGAACGCCATTTACTTGAATCAATCCATCCTTCAACAGTTTCTGCAGATAAGAGCGAGACACATCACACAGTCCTGACAAATATTTATCGATCCGGATATCCTGTTCCTCTTCCTCTACCAGAAATTCCCGTTTCAACTCTCAGTCCCCTTTCCGGAATGCCGCCTGGAAGAAAGGGAAAATACCTCAAGTTCTTCCTCTTTGTAATACCATAACAGCAAGACTAAAAACAATCCGGCTGCACCAGTTACATAAATATCTGCCACATTAAAAATAGGAAAATTAATCAGTGAAAAATACAAAAAGTCGACTACATATCCTTGGCTCAGTCTGTCAATCATATTGCCTACAGCTCCAGAAAACAGAAGAATCAAGCACGCCATAAGAGGCCAATACCTTTTTCCGGCAGGCATCTTGATAAAAATATAAAGCACAAAAAGCAGCACAGCAGCCGTTATAAGAAACAAAAAGATCTGTCTGCCCTGCAGAATACTGAAAGCAGCTCCCCGGTTTTCTGAATAGAGCAGCTCGAAAACGCCGTCTACAATCGGCCTGCCTGGCTGCCCCTTGAGATAGCGAACCGCCAGACTCTTTGTCCACTGATCCAAAAAAATTAAAATAGCAGCACTGAGCAGGAAGCCAGCCGCCTGTTTCACTTTCACATTCATCGGATAATAGCCTCCAAACCCAGCCTCATTTCCTCTTCTGTGACACTTCTGTCAATATATGCTTCTCCCAGCGATTTTAGCAAAATAAACTTGATCGTTCCTCCATCCATTTTTTTATCATGTTTGGTTGCATCAATCACATCCTCAATGACCAGGCCGCTGGTCGATATGGGAAGCTGGTACTTCTCCAAAGTCTGGCAGAATCCTACAATATCGCTTTCTGTCAAACAGCCTCTTCTGACACTGATGGAACAGGCCGCAACACATCCTAAAGCCACACAATGCCCGTGAAGAAGGGTAAAATCTTTCAGCTTTTCAATAGCGTGACCCAGGGTATGCCCGAAATTAAGAAGCGCTCTCTCTCCCTGTTCTTTCGGATCCTTTTCGACCACATCCCGCTTGATCCGGTTGCTCTCCAGGATCATTTTCTCACAGTCATCCAAATTTCTGGCATTAATAGAATCTGCATGGCTGGCCAGCCAGTTGTAATAATCCCGATTCTTGATCAGGCCATGCTTCAGGACTTCTCCCATTCCAGAAGCAAATTGCTCATTGTCTAAAGTTCTTAAAGTTGACAGGTTCGTATATACCAGCCGCGGCATATGGAAAGCCCCTACCATGTTCTTATAGGAATCAAAATCGACTCCTGTCTTTCCGCCGATGCTGCTATCTACCTGCGAAAGAAGGGTGGTAGGAATTTGTATAAAAGAGATTCCCCGCAGATAAGTGGCAGCCGCAAAACCGCACAGATCCCCTGTCACTCCGCCTCCCAGAGCAACCAGCATATCCCCCCGCTCAAATTTATTCTGGATCAAAAACTCATACAAATTTTTGACAGTATCCAGATTTTTATGTTCCTCACCGGCAGGGAAGACAAATAAAACTGTTTCCCGGCTGCATCCGGATAAAATTTCCAATACCTCCTGCCCATAGAGACCTGCCACATTGGAATCTGAAACAATACACAGTTTTTTCGAAGCAGTGCCCAATGAAATCACTTCGTCCTTCAGACGGCCAAAATCCGGTTCAAGAACAATATCGTAAATTGGCCTCTGATGCCGGTCATGTACAGTTAAACGTTCAGCCATATTAAGCTCCTTTCCGCTCTCGTCTTTCAGCAATATCGATCCAGCGCAATAAACAGCCGCCCTTTTTTGGTCTCTGTCTCTACACCGCGGTAGGCAAATTTCCCCAGACCGCGAACAGAGACAATATCGCCATCCTTGAGCACCTGGCTGTTGGAAAGCGCCAGACGACCATTGACAAACACTTTTTCTCCATCTATATAAGGTGTCATCTTGGATCTAGAGGACTTCCATGCCAAAGCTAATACGCAATCCAGGCGCAGGGAAGCCACACTGCCGCTGATCCGTTCAAATCTCGGCTCAATTTTCAGTTCTCCCGCCGGAACACGGGACAGAGTCAGCGTTGTCCGGCTGACAGAATGAAGCTCCCCGCACAGATAATCTGCCATATCTTCCATGCAGAAAATGCGGCAGAGTTTGCCGTCAATCAGGATGTCACCGATCTTATCTCGCTCAATACCCAGATTCATCAATGCCCCCAGATAATCTCTGTGAGTAAGTTCCTGGGAAAACCGCGGATTTACTGGCTGCGCCAGAAGACATGTAAAGGGATTATTCCAAAGACATTCCTCATAAGAAGGAAGAAAGCAAACAACCTTCCTCTCCGCCATCTCATAGCCGCCGGTCAGTTCATATCGAACCGGCGGAAGAGAAGGAACCAGGGACAGAAATGTCGTCTGCTCATTCAGCGTCAAAAAATCCGTATGCACTGGAACATCCCGCTCATAACAAATGCGGGCAAGTTCCCCGATCCTTTTTCGAAATAATAATTCTTCTTTTTCCATAAAGCAATATATCCAGCCTTTTCACACCATTAGAGATGGATGTTCAGGCCGCCAGCTCCCAGACTGCCCCCCGAAAGAAGGTCCTGGAAATCCCCCGAGAGTTCCACAGAATCCGGCGTAGCAATAAAAATATAACTGGAGATCTTCTGGAGATTCCCTCTCATAGAGTAGGTTGCACCTGAAGTAAAATCAATGATTCTCTGAGCTACCTCTGTGTGAATCCCTTCCATATTGAGAACAACAGCTTTTCCAGAAAGCAGATAATCACAGATTTCTTTAGAATCTTCCATAGAAGTAGGTTTAATCATCGTTACTTCCATACTCCGGCGCATGGGAACGACCTTGCCGGAGCTGCGGTTCGCACCCATAAACCGGGGCCGTGCAGCCGGCTCATCCTCATCATCCTCATCTTCGTTCCGGCTGCTTCTGGAAAATACAGAACGCTTTGCCGGCTTCTCATCCTCATAGTCGTCATCATCTAAAAAGTAATCGTCATCATCTTCTTCATTGAGACGGGTCAATTCCATCAGTTTGTTTAACAGGCTCATGTTAATTCTCTCCTATCCTTTTTATTCAGCGGGCGCCGAAAATACTTGTCCCTACACGGACCATCGTTGCACCTTCCTCGACAGCCACCTCATAATCCCCGGACATGCCCATGGAGAGCACACCCATAGTAACATTATCAATGTTTTTACTTTTGATGTCAACAGATAATTGATATAATTCCTGAAAAACTTTTCGATTTTCTTCTGGATTTTCGACAAATGGAGCAATTGTCATCAATCCCTTTACAGATATATGAGAAAGAGAAGAAATTTCCCTGACAGCATTCTCCACTTCTTCTGTAAAAAAGCCAAACTTACTCTCTTCTCTGGCAACATTTACCTCTAAAAGCACGGGCACGACAATCCCCACCTTCGCAGCATCCTCCTCAATCTGTCTAGCTAGGCGGAGGGAGTCCACAGAATGGATCAGCACTGCCTTTCCAATCACCTGCCGAACTTTGTTGCGCTGGAGATGGCCGATCATATGGAATCTAGCGTCCTCCGGCATCTGAGGCTCTTTTTCAATAATCTCCTGAACCTTATTTTCTCCAAAATCCCTGGCACCAGCTTCATAAGCCTCTCTCAGCAGTTCCAGAGGTTTCGTCTTGCTGACCGCGATCAGGGTTACGTCCTCAGGCTTCCTGCCGGCCCGCACACAGGCATTTTCTATTTTTTCCTTTACTTTCAAGTACTGCTCTCTAACCATGATTTCCTCCCTGATATTCGATTATTGATAAATTAATTTTCCTTCTTCAACTGTACTGGCATCCAGCACAATGTGATCGTAGACGGACAGCCCATAATCCATATTTTTCCGGACAACATAATACTCATTGTTGGACGCCAAAATATCGATCTGCTTAAAAACGGTATACCCTTTGTTCATGTTATACACGCCCTCCAGCGTCGCTTTGGCTCCAATCTGGTAGCGCTCCGAAGATTCCGGTTTAACAATATAATCCCCAGATGTAAATCCGGTCTCTCCGCCGTCCTCTATGTAATAATAATCTTCTGTCTCATAGTAGAGTGTGGCTGGTGTAAATACCACCGAGGTGCCATTTTCTGAGTACGTCTCTTTCAGGAACCCGGACTCCGTCGAATCGCCTCCTGTATCCAGGTACTCTTTCGGAACCAGATAAAATTCTTTTTCTGTGACAGATGAGATTGGAATCTTCAGACCGTCCACCTTGTCTGAAACAATCTCAAAATCAACGAATCGGTCAGATAAAAAATCTACCATGTACTTATTAAAATCTATCTGTCCGTAGGATCCCCCATCAGCTCCCGTGATAATCGAAAAATCTCCGGAGATTGTCAGATCACTCCCGTTAAAAGTCACCTCCAAAGTCTCTCGCCCGCTGTATCGGCTGATGTCCTCATCGCTCATCGGAAACAGGATGCTCCATTTATCTGAGACTGCCACTTTATAGGCAGCTCCGCCATTTTCCACCGTATCCCCTGCCCTGAGAATTGTGCTCTTATAATTGCTTCTGTCAAACATTGATGCCTCTACCTGAGAAGGTTCCAAATCCTCAAACGAATCAATCATGTAGGAAACAGTACCTGCCTGGTCTGCCCTCACCTGGGTAAAAGAAATCCCGGCCGCCTCCATAACCGCCAGGCTGTCGGCCGTATCAAAATTAGCATATTCCAATACCAAGGCATCCAGAGAATATTTTGTGTCATAGACCGTGCTGAAATGTTCCTCATCAAAGTTCATATTAAATGCAGACAGTTGTTTTTTTATATTTTCCAAATTTTCTGTGCTGAGAGTCTGATCTGCTGCATTCTGCTGGAGATAAGCAGCCATCTCATTGGTCTCATCGATGGAATACACGGTAGTTCCCACTGAGGCTCTCCGTCCCTCCCGGACATAGTAGTTGATCGTGCCGGCACGGTCTGTATATTTTACTTCCTCGTCTCTCAGTATCAGCCCTGTGTATTCCTGATCATTGACGATACCGCCTTCTACCACCTCATAAAACTGGATTTTTTCTTTCTTCAAATACGTATACACACTGAAGCTCATATACACAAAAATCAGTGCAAAAATGATCATTCCAATATTGACATTTAGAGGCTTTCGATAGCGAATAATCTTGCCGTTTTTCTTTTTCTTTTTTGCGGCCATAAAAAAGCCTCCTTTCCTTCTTTGTATTATAGGAGAAAACCCCAAAAAGTGCAAGTGAAAAGGAATGACAGGATTCCCCCATGTCAAAAGCGGGAAGATCTAGCCAATATCAGCCTGATCTTCCCGCAATAGTCCATATTTTCTATCCCTTATTGGAGCATCAATTTCAGTATTTCCATGTCCGTCTCCCGCATTCCTTCCTTAGCTAAAAGGCCGATGCAGTCAATAGTCTGATCTGCCGTGTCCTTCACAAGTCCCTGGCCAGAACCAAATGCGTAGCCATCCTTGGCCAGCATGTATGCCATAATCGCCGCATCAACTGCAGAAGCAATTTTAGCTGCACAAGAGGGTTTTGCGCCGTCACAGACAATTCCTGATACATTCGCAAGCGTATTCACAATCGTTCTGCATATCACATCATAATTCTCTCCGCAGAGGTACGCGATAGCCGCCCCGCTTCCGCATGCTGCGCCTACTGCACCGCAGTAGGCAGACAAACGCCCGATTTTTGACTTCTGGTATAAGGCCAGAAGATTACTGAAAGCCAGCGCACGAAGAAGCCTTTCCCTGGAGACTCCCAGATAATCCCCGTAGACGATGACAGGCAGAGAAGCCGTCATTCCTTGATTCCCGCTGCCGGAATTAATAACCACCGGCATCGGGCATCCGCTCATCCTGGCGTCTGACCCTGCGGCAGGCAGCGCTCTGGCCAACACTTTCACATCGTTCCCATAGCATTTGATAAGAGATCTTCCCACACAGGCACCGTACTCATGGCGTATTCCCTCTTTTGCAATAGCCATATTGTATTCGGCCTGCGGCCCTAGAAGCTCTTCCAGTCTGGATGGATCAGCATATTCCGCAAATTGATAAATCTCTTCAATGCCGATTCCAGAAAAATCATCGGAGAAATCCTCCTTCCTGCTGTCTGCTGATTCCGCATTTCCGGTTAAATAAGCTCCATCTTTTTGCATAGCAATAATATTGGTATGCTGTCCCGCTATCTCTACTGCAGCAGAATGTCCCTGCCCATATGCAGTGACCTCTCTAAGCTGTCTTGTTCCCTTCTAGGGAATAACAGGCTTTTTTCCTGGCTCTACCGGCAGTGATAGGTTCCCCCGGTTTTCTCCTTCCATTCCTGTCTCGCCTGCTCTACAACCTCCGGATGTTCGAAGCACATCACGGTTGCAAACGCCATAGTCTTAGCCGTACAAATCTGTCCTGCCCTTCCGTCAAGCCGCCGCAGATATAGCTCCATTGTTCATTATGCATATCTCAGTTGTTCTCCATCTAGTCCTGTCATCCCCACAGCAGTTTGCTGCACAATCCATAACCACTGCCGCATGAAATCCGTATTAAAAAAGATGCCACAGAATCGAATTGGCTCCCATTCTGCGGCATCTCAATATTTCTTTCCTTACAGAGAAATTACTACTTTATCTCTTACGTCCTCCGGGAATTCTTCCAGATCCATGGAAATGCTCAACACGAAGGTTACGTGATACTTTTCACTAATTTTGTCCAAAATTGAAATCGTTTCTGAAATGTCCCCATCCTCTAAACTGGACAATTTGAGGAAACTGTCAAAAAACATGGTCTCCAGGTCGTGATCCTGGGAAATGATACCGCAGATAAAACCGATAAAGCCCTCGCTGGAGTAAATCGGATATTCGTTTACATTGATCAAGCGGATGCGGTTGTTTAATTCGTACATATGCTTGGAACTTTTGTCAAGATATACAATAGAACCAGTGGCTTCTTTGATCGCCGTATTTGCCCTTTCTAACAGATGCTTTGTCTTTCCTTTTCCTTTTTTTCCTGCAATAATCTGAACCATAGCAATCTCCTCCTTGGGTCGTTAATTTGTATAAAAAGTCGATTTCAATTAACTTAATTATAGTAGTATTTTTCAAAAAAATCAACAACTAATTGACAATTTTAGAAATAATATTTGACATATTATCGTATAACCCAGAGCGGCTGGGAGCTTTCATTACAACAGATATGTATTCCTTCTCCGCGGCGTCCCTGCTGGCCATAACCAGACAATATCCAGCGGCCTGGGTTGTCCCTGTCTTTCCAGCAAACACCGTCAGTCCTTCTGGTTCTTCTCTCTCTCCCGTTAAAAACCAGTTTCCGCCCTTCCAGGTAGCAGTCACTGTTTCGCCAGATGCAGACTGGTAAGAAGCAGAGTAAGCTGTAGCTCCTGTGACCTGTCGGAAGATTTCATATTTCAGGGCCTCATTAAATATTAAATACAGATCATATGCTGTCGTGTAATGGTTCTCATCATGGAGGCCATGGGGATTTACAAAATGAGTACCTGTAGCGCCAAGCCTTCTGGCTTCCTCATTCATCATATCGGCAAACGCATCAATGCTCCCCGCCATATGGACTGCGATGGCTGCCCCAGCATCATTCCCTGACGGCAGCATCAAGCCGTATAAAAGCTGTTCAAGAGTCAGTTTATCTCCCGGCTGAATTCCGCACAGAGTCGCCCCCGCCTCTGTAATGACTGCATCCTCGGTCACTGTCACCTCATCTGAGAGATTCCCGTATTTGATCGCCAGCAAGGCGGTCATCACCTTTGTTGTGCTGGCAGGATATAATCTCTCAAAAGCATTTTTGCTGAAGATAGTCTGGGCATCTGCCAGATCAAAGACAGCCGCCGCCTCAGCGGTCACAGAGCTGTCACTGTCCCCGGAGAAATCTGTTACTACACACAGATTCTCTGCAAAGCCAGCCGCTCTCAGGCTGCCCTCATCTGACTGCTCATCGAAGGCATCTGTCTGTGAAAAATCATACGGACGTTCCAATTCAGCGCCGCATCCGCTAAGAAAGAGCGCAGACAACACTATGGAAAGGAAAACCCCGCGAATCGCCAGAGACCGCCCTTTGGCCAGCACTTTATTGATAGTCATCACTGCAGTTTACTCCTAACGGTATTGTTCGCGCCATTCCAGATCCCCGCGCTCCAGGGCTTTGATCAGAAGCTCTGCTGTCGCCAGATTCGTTGCAAGAGGGATATTGTAAGTATCGCACAATTTTACGATATCATTGACATCCGGTTCATGCATCTTCGGGTTATGAGGATCCCGCAAAAAAATCACCAGATCCATCTCATTGTGCTCAATCATAGCAGCAAGCTGCTGCCCGCCTCCCAGATGGCCGGCAAGATATTTATGGATGTCGAGATTTGTAACCTCCTCGATCAATCTTCCCGTAGTTCCTGTGGCATACAAGGAATTTTTACTGAGTACTCCCCGATAAGCAATACAAAAATTCTGCATCAGTTTTTTCTTCGCATCGTGTGCGATTAATCCTACATTCATATAGGCCCTCCTTCATTCATACTTAATGTGCGTTTCTTCTCTGCAGCCCCACATTCAGCACCAGTCCGATTCCGATATAAATACTCAGCAGAGAGCTAATACCGGCGCTGATAAAGGGAAGAGGCTGTCCGGTATTGGGCATCATCTTCGTCGCAACCATAATATTAATAAAACTCTGGAATCCGATCAGAGCAGCCATACCAACACAGATCAGCCGCCCTGTCATATCCCTGGCCTTGGAGGCCAGATGGATGATCTCAAAGATAATTACAAAATAAAGTCCTAGGACGATCATAACGCCCCGAAACCCCAGTTCCTCCCCGATAACGGCAAAAATAAAGTCCGTCTGCTCCTGGGAAAGGAAATTTCCGTTTTTTACGGAAGCGATCGTCGTATTGTTGAGCCCCTTCCCCATCAGCTGTCCTGAACCGATGGCAATCAGAGAGTTATCCTGCTGCATATTGCTGTCCTGGTATCTGGGATCTGTCGGGAAGACGAACGCCAGAATGCGGTTAGCCTGATACCCCTGCAGGAAAGGGATCATCTCGTAGCGAAGCAGGTAGACAAAAAGCGCTCCTGCAGGAATTACAACAGCCAGAGCTCCCCCGATCCATTTATAGCTCAATCCAGCCGCATACAGCATGGCAAGAAAAATCAGGATGATAATAATGCTGGTGGAAAGGCTCGGCTCTGCCAGAATCAAAAGGACAGGGACAGAAAATAGAACCAGAGAGATTCCCAGCACTACAGGCTGATTGAGCCTTTCCTGATATTTGTTGAAATACCAGGAAAAGAATACAATCAGACCAATTTTGGTGAATTCGGACGGCTGTATCTGTCCGATCCCCGGAAGAACGATCCAGCGGGTCGCTCCGCTGACAAATTTGCCGAACAGAAGCACTGCCGCCAGGAACACTACACAGCCTATATAAATTAAAGTACTTAAATTTGCGATCTTATGGTAATCGATCAGCGATAACCCGATTGCAAGCACAAATCCTGCCGCAATACCGATGATCTGCTTGGTCACAACAGCGTTGTCCATATTGGAAGCACTTCTCAGCACCAAAACACCGATGACATTCAGCAGCATAATCTCGATCAGCAGGCGAATGTTATAATATCTGAAGTCGTAATTAAAAAGCATATAAATCAAGTCCTCTTGGTTGGTACAGTGTAAACCGGCTGCCCAGATCCCCTGCAAAGTGGGATATTTGCCCTGATAACCGGGCCTCTCTTGGGCGTCGGGATAGAACGGGACTGAACAACCTGAATCTCAATTCCATCCTTATCTATCTCTATGTAATTTGAAATGACATGGACGATGTCATCCTTCATTTTTTCCAGTATCTCCGGCGAACAATCTGTCTTATCCGCTACCAGAAGGAGCTTTAGCCGCTTTCTGGCTATGGCTCCTGACGCTTGTTTTGGAATTCCAGGCCAGATACTCATCCAATTCCCTCCTAAGCGTGCCTTAAAAGGCTGCTTAGCCGGGCCAAAAAACTTTTCGAATGGTCCCACTCCATCAGCGGGATATTCTCTCCCATTACACGGCGTGAGATATTCATATAAGCCTGTCCGGCCAGGGAACCCATACCTACGAGAGGTTCTCCCTGGTTGGTAGATATTACGATAGACTCATCATCAGGAACCGCCCCGATAATGTTGACCGCCAGGATATCAATCACATCATCAACGGACATCATGTCCCCTCGGCGAACCATATCCATCCGGATGCGGTTGACAATCAGATCAATATCCCGCATCTGTGCGGCCTCCAAAAGGCCGATGATGCGGTCGGCATCCCGGATTGCCGACACTTCTGGCGTCGTTACCACCAACGCCCGGTCAGCACCGGATACTGCATTCCAGAAGCCCTGCTCGATTCCAGCCGGGCAGTCCAGCAGTATGTAATCAAAATCTTCTCTCAGGTCATCTGCCAGCTTCGCCATCTGCTCCGGGGTAACGGCTGATTTATCCCGGGTCTGAGCGGAAGGCAGCAGGTACAGGTTGGGATATCTTTTGTCTCTTATGAGGGCTTGCTTCATACGACAGTTGCCTTCTACCACGTCTACCAGATTGTAGACAATGCGGTTCTCCAGCCCCATGACCACATCCAGGTTGCGGAGTCCGATATCGGTATCGATCAGGACTACCCGCTTGCCTAAAATGGCCAGGCCGGTTCCCACGTTTGCAGAGGTCGTCGTCTTGCCTACCCCTCCTTTACCGGAAGTAATGACAATGACTTCACTCATGGCAATATCCTCCTGCACAAAAATCCAATATATATTTTAACCCAATATTTGTAATTTTTCCAGTATTAATTAAAATTTAGCATACTGAACAAACTTTTCTTTAATGATTTGGTACAAATGGCGTGGTTTTCAGCGTAGGCAATCACCGGTCCTCTGGCCAGGCGCTTTCCTTTCTCCGACCCCTTCATCACCAGATCTCCAATGCGAATCTGCAGAGGCGCCATCTCTAGGGCCACCACTACCGCTTCCTCGTTGCCGGCAGCCCCTGCGAATGCAGAGCCTCTCAATTCTCCCAGAACAATGATGTTGCCTTTGGCCGTCACGCGCCCGCCGTGCTCCACATCGCCGATTATGACCATGCTGGCCTCCGATTCCAGAGTATCTCCCCGCCCAAGATTTCCTTTGAAAAATTGTCCAGTCTGGGCGGAAAGTTCCATCAGTTTGTCATTTAAAGCCTTTTCACACCGGTGAATCCGCTCTGCATTCGTATCCAGAAGACACACGATCTCAATCTGGGAGTTTTCCGTAATCGTATTTACGATCCTGAATTCCTGTTCAGGAGAAAGCGGCCGGCCCTCCAGGGAAAGAGTCATCTGGACAGACCCCCAAAATTTGGCACTCTCCCTAAATTTTTTTGCCACATCTTCGACCAGCTGTTCGAATGGAACCATAGGGTCAAGATAAACTGACATGCCGGCCTTATTGCCCTTGATCACTACTGTGTTATGACGCATGACTGTCTCCTCTTCTTTTAGGAACTACGGCACTGCGGGCTGCAGCTTTTATCCCATTAATCCTGAATTTCCACTGTGGTGGCATCCAGAGCGCCTACGCCCATGATTTCATCCAGAGTCGTGTATCCGTAATAATATCTGTAAATGTTCTTTGCCAGGGTAGCGGCATTTCCGGAAGAATAGCCGTACGGAATATTGACCGTCACCGCAATCTCCGGAGATGCATAGGGTGCGAACGATATAAAGAACGCATGGTTGGTTCTCCCTGTCTCCTCAGCGGTTCCTGTCTTCCCGGCAATCTCGATAGGCAGGTCTGCAAAAATATTCTTCGCTGATCCCTCAGCGATTACCTGCCTCATTCCAGCCTGAACCGCATTCCAGGTGGAATCCTGTATATCAATGACAGAAGATACTGTCGGGCTGTAATCCTCAATCAGATTGCCTTCCGAGTCTGTCAGCTTATCCAGCAGGCTCAGCTCATAGACGGTACCTCTGTTGGCCAGGGCCGTCACATAGCGGGCCAGCTGCGTGTTGGTAAAGGTATGGCTGCCCTGTCCGATAGAGGATCTCTCCGGATCCGTGTCGGAGATGTGGGGGGATGCCTCATCGATCTCCACGCCTGATGTGTGATCCAGTCCGAACATAGTAGCGTATTTCTTTAGTGTCTCCAGACCCTTTGATGCAGAGTAATTGCCGTTTTCATCCGTAGACATCCTATGAGCCAGCTCTGCCATCACATAGTTACAGGAATTCCCGATCCCTCCGATAATATCCAGAAGGCCATGGCTTCCAGGGTAAATCCAGCACCGCAGAGGTGTGTCAATCTCCTCATAGATGCCTGTGCAGTTGATCATCTCGCCAAGCTGAATCACCCCCTCTTCCAGGGCAGCGATGGCTGTGATCGGCTTAAAAGTAGATCCCGGCGCTTTTACCATCATAGTGGCATTATTTCTCAGCGGCAGTGAGAGATCTTCCCGCAGCTGATTGTAATAGTCAGCGTCCACCGTTCCGGACATTTTATTATTGTCATAGCCCGGATACGTCACCAAAGCCAGCACTTCTCCGGTGTTGACATCTACGACAACACAGGAACCCGTGCAGGGATCCAAGGCGAGCTGCGCCGGCGTCAGCTCAATATTCTCAATTTTTTCTCTGATAAATGTATAGGCATAGCCATCGCCCTCAGAGCTGAGACGAGCTATGGCTTCCTCATCGTACTCCAAAACTCCCTGGTCAAAAAGAGCCACACAGAGCTGCCAGCCCTGAACCGTTCCGTCATTGATCAGATAGCGGTAGATTCTTTTCGTGAAATTCCTGTTATCCTTTAAGGCGTCTATAATGTAATCTACCAGGTTCTCAAAAATACTGTCTGCACTGGAATACCTGGCATCACTGTCCAGTTTTGTCGTATCAACCCATCCATCAGCAATACCTGCGTAAATGTAATCCCGGAGGCTGATGGTATCCGCTTTCCAGGCCAGATAAGCCTCGCTGGTCTCATCAATCTTAGACTTCTGGATAATTCCGACTTCATCGGAAGCCAGGTACTCATAGATATACACCATGTAGGCCATCATGTCCCTGGGCAAATCCTCCAGCGTCGTGGCATGGGGGCTCAAAAGTTCCGCCCGGATATTTTCCAGAATCGCTTCCTGAGAGGATGTCTGAATCTGGTAAAGCTGCCGCTCCATAGCAGAGGCTTCTTCTGATCCCATGTGGGACAGCGACAGGACATTGTTGTTAATAAGCTGATAATAGACATCTTTTATCGGGATGGGGATCTTAGAAGCTGTGAACGTCTCATTCTCACCGATATCCTCCATCCGGATATGATCCAAAAGGATACCTGCAAGCTGGCGCTCCAAAAGCTCATACACGCCGATCTGAAGATTTTGATCCACTGAAAGATAGAGATCATTGCCAGCTCCCGCCTGGACCTCCTCTTTCACCTCAAGGATACGGCCCATATTATCCACGTTGACTACTTTATACCCCTTTTTCCCCTGGAGTTCCTTTTCCATAGATGCTTCCAGACCCGTCCGTCCTACCAGATCGGTCAGCTGATAGGCCTGGTTGCTCCCCTCTGGAATTCCTTTATTCAGTTCCTCAAGCTGATCTTCCTGTACTTTGCCAATGTAGCCGATGAGGGGCTCAAAATAAATGCTGTTATTATAGACCCTGACTGAGCTCTCTTCAATAGTGACCCCCTGAAGATCTGCGGTATTCTCCATGATCTCAGCCACCGTCTCGTCGGAAACATTGGTTGCCACTGTTGTCTGTTCATACTTCCTGTACTCTGTCAGCTTCATGGTGTACCAGATATTCACCATGCTGAGGGCTGTCTCATCTGAGAGCACCACCGGATTTCCATTCTCGTCTACAATCGAATCCATCCGGTACTCGGTAAACTTTCCTTCAAAGGCTTCCCGCGCAGTAATTCCAGACGGATTTTTCCCGTCTTTATCCAGGTCGTCTGCAGTCGTAAGGTTATAGTAATCTCTCAAAAAGCGCCTTCTGGCAGATTCACTGGAGCTGGTATAGACCATCTCCCCGTTTTCATCCAATCCGACCTCAAACTCACCCTCTACAGTCTCCCCGTGCTTTTCCAGAATTCTTACCAGGCGAAGCAGCATAGCATTTCGGTCCTGGGCGGTCTGATAGGCACCTGTATCCTGAACGGCCACAGAATAAGCCAGCTCGTTGTAAGCCAGTACATTTCCGTTACGGTCAAAAATATTCCCTCTGGTGCCGGGAGTATAGATGACCTTCTCGGTCTTCTGCATATATTCATTCAGATAATCTTCCCCGTGTACAATCTGCAGGTTAAACAGGTTTACTGTCAGCAGAGCGAACATCCCAATAAATAGGACTGACAGGGTGACCAATCTGGACGAAACCAGTTTTTTCAGAAAATCTTTCAGCACTTCAAGCAGGTCTTTAAACAAAATTTGAATCTCTCCTTTGTTCCATTTCCTCCAGTTTCCGGCTGATAAAGAGGAACAGCCGATACAGCAATAATGTGGTGACAACCGTAAAAATGATCTCAGGAACAATTATGTTTTTCAGATAGTATAAAACATCCAGTCTCTTCCGGATCAAAAAACGGAATACATAGATGTAGAGATTATACGCCAATTCATTGCCGATGGAAAGTATCAACGGCAGGGTAATATAATCTTCATAGTAATACTGGGTAAAGCTCCCATTGACATAGCCGATATAAACGTAGAGCAGGCTGTAAAATCCAAAAGGGCCTCCGCCGAACAGATCCGTAAGAAGTCCCGCAAAAAATCCGTACAGCATCCCTGCCTCTTTTCCGTGGATAAACCCCAGTGAGAACGTAAAGATCAGCAGCAGATTAGGGGAAGCGCTTAAAAATGGCAGAAGCGG
This sequence comes from uncultured Lachnospiraceae bacterium, assembly GCA_944376125.1. Lineage (GTDB taxonomy): Bacteria > Bacillota > Clostridia > Lachnospirales > Lachnospiraceae > UMGS1370. Next base: position 28,602 of record CALWBQ010000044.1, on the reverse strand, counting down.
GAAAATGCAATTTTGAATAATAAACGCCACTACCATCAAAAACAGGTTAATCAGTATCCGTTTCATAGGCACCTCCTCAGCTTCCGCTGCCTTCCAGGGCGCCAAGCTCGCTGTCCCCAGTATCCTTGGTGCCGACAATGACCAGGACTTCCTGGAGATCATCAAACTCAGCAGCCGGAATCAGATACCCGGATTTGGTCAGGCGCTCCGGATCAATCGTGATGTCTGCCGCGTACCCTACCAGAATCCCAGGAAGAAATTTGGAGCTGATATTGGAGGTAATAATCTGATCGCCGTCCTGGATGTCGCCGTCGGTGGTGATGTTGGTAATCCGCAGTCTTCCCTCATTGTAAAGCGTCAAATCACCGGCCACGATGCATTTATCTCCTGTCCGGATCCCCATAGCGCTGACTCTGCTCAGATCATCAATAATCGAACGGACTGTAGCATAATTTGCCCCTACATCAGTAACAATGCCCACCAGGCCTCCGCCGGCGATCACATTGGAATCCACCTGCACACCATCCTGTGACCCTTTGTTGATCCGAAAAATCTGAAACCAGTCGCCGGAATCCTTGGCAATCACTCTGGCTCCAATAGTCTCATACTGCATATAATCCTGATCCAGCTCATACAGCTCCCGCAGCCTTTGAAGCTCCTGCTGCTCTGCCTGGAGACGATTATTTTCCTCCGTCAGCTCGCTGACTCTCGTTTTCAGCTCTTCATTCTCAATCTGAGCCTCCCGGAGAGCCGCCATATCTGTTAAGTCCTCATAAATACCTGAGCCTACAGCATTTACGCCAGACTGAATCGGAACCAGCAGATAGCCGACTCCCGCCCTCAAAGGATCCATAAACCCGTCCTGCAGGGAAGAAATCCCGATCAGCAGGACGCACAGCAGGGTCAAGCCCGCCAGAATATATTTGCTGCGTTTGGTTTCCATCTATAAAATTCCTCGTTCCTTAAAACTGATATATTCATTATCGCCAATTATAATATGATCCAACAGGGCAATCCCGATGATCGCCCCAGCCTCCTTTACCCGCTTCGTCAGCAGGCAGTCCTCCCGGCTAGGAGAAGGATCCCCGCTTGGATGGTTGTGGACCAGAGCAAAACGGACGGCATTGACCTTGAGCGCCTCGATCAAAACCTCCCTTGGAGAGAGAACCGAGGCATTGACCGTCCCCTTTGACAGCAATACATCCCGGATCAGGTTCTGTTTGTTGTCAAAAAACATAGCATAGATATGCTCCTGATCCAGACGTCGGAGATTTTCCATATAGTAGCCGGCGATCTGTTCTGGTTCCCGGTATTTCGTCTCATCCCTCATGGTCCGGCTTCGCCATAATCTGCGGGAAAGCTCGCCAATGCACAAAAGTTGGGCCGCCTTTACCTTGCCGATCCCCCTGACAGCCATCAGCTCTTCCAGAGAACGGTGACAAAGCCCGCCTATTCCATCTCTTCCCCCATCCATCAAAAGAATTTCCTGAGCCAGCTCCAGAGACGTCTGATCTCTGGTACCGGTTCGGATGATTACGGACAACAATTCCGCATCGCTCAGGACCCCCGGCCCTCTCTGGCAGCACCTTTCGTAAGGCCCCTGGCCTGCTGGCAGTTCCTTCATCGTCGTCCGTTTTCTTTCTTCTGTCTGTTGTCTTTTCTTATTGTCTTTTCCCATGATTTTCCTTTCCGCGCATCTCTCCAATACGGCCCCGGAAATAAAATCACAGTTTTCTCCGCTATAAGAAGCGGTAAATCAGCAGGGCAATCGCCACTCCGATAATACTAGCCATTGTAATCTTAATGCTGAGACCAAAAGTCAGCACCAGGATCCCCAGATCAATCACCAGAGGAGATTCCAAACCAAAAGACTGGCCAAAATTCAGCCAGGTCATTCCTGTTGCCTCCTCCGCCAGGTTGCCGATGAAAGCCCCTAAAACAATGCCTGTCAGCAGCAAAAGCAGCAATACCCAGAAATTTTTGCTTCTCATGTCAAATTCTCCTATGTCCTGCAGACAACTTTTATTTTATCACAAGAATCCGCTGGTGTATACACCGTTTTCATCTTTTCCTTCGACGGCTTGTCTCCCGATTACCGAGAATCAGTCAAAACCTGTCACAGGTCTGCAAGTCCGGCATCCTTTAATTTCTGCAGAGATTTTAAGATTCCCAGCTTCGCATGGTACCAGGTTAAGCCTCCCTGAAAGTATACAGCATAGGGCGGCTTGATGGGCCCATCGGCACTCAGCTCAATGGAAGCCCCCTGGATGAATGCTCCTGCTGCCATAATGACTGGGGCATCATATCCGGGCATAGCCCATGGTTCCGGCGTAACATAGCTGTCCACCGGAGCCGCCGCCTGGATCCCTTCGCAGAAGGCGATCACTCCCTCTGGCGTCCCGAAAGTAATGGCCTGAATAATGTCGTGCCGGGATTCCGTTCCGTTGGGAACCACAGGGAATCCCAGCTTCTCATAAAGTCTGGCAGCAAAAACTGCACCCTTTAAAGCTGACGCCACTACTGTGGGAGCCATAAAAAGGCCCTGGAAAAAAGAACGGTTCAGTCCCAGACTGGCGCCAACCTCTTTCCCCAGTCCAGGTGCCGTCAGCCGGACGGCTGCCCGCTCAATGCAGTCGGCCCGTCCCACAATATAGCCGCCGATAGGCGCCAGACCGCCCCCTGGATTTTTGATTAAGGACCCTACCATCATATCCGCTCCTACATCCAGAGGCTCTCTTCTCTCTACAAATTCTCCGTAGCAGTTATCTACCATACAAATAACATCCGGCTTTTTTTCTTTGATAAAGGCGATCAGCTCTCCGATCCGCTCCACCGACAGGGTTGGGCGGGTCTGATATCCCTTGGATCGCTGGATCGTTACCAAACGAGTTTTTTCATTGAGGGCTTTTTCGATCCCATCATAATCAAAGCTGCCGTCCTCCAGCAAGTCCACCTGGCGGTAGGTTACTCCATACTCCTTTAAAGATCCAACCGACTCGCGGATCCCAATAACCTCCTCCAGAGTGTCATAAGGCTTGCCTACCGGTGACATCAGCTCATCCCCAGGGCGAAGATTGGAGGATAAGGCAATGTGAAGAGCGTGGGTTCCGCTGATCAGCTGAGGCCGCACCAGGGCACTTTCCCCGTGAAATACACTGGCGTACACGCCTTCCAGGGCATCCCTCCCGGCATCGTTGTAGCCGTACCCGGTAGTGGCTGCAAAGTGAGTCTCACTGACCCGGTTATCCTGCATGGCCTTAATCACCTTCATCTGATTGTATTCCGCATTAGCATCGATTTCCAGAAAACGTTCTTTCAAAGACTCTTCTATCTCTCTCCCCAGCTCCAGCACAGGTCTGCTGATCCCGAGTTCCTCATACATTTCCTCAATATTCATCCGTGTGTTTCTCTCCATTCTTGTAAAATAGGACCTGTCTCTGACAGGATATGTTCCATAACTCTATCCGGATTATTTTCAAAATCCGGCAGGTTCAGCCAGCGCACCTGCCGCTCTCTTCTGAACCAAGTGAGCTGGCGCTTTGCAAAATGGCGGGTATCCCTCTTGAGCACGTACAAAGCCTCCTCCAAGGTACACCTGCCTTCCAGGTAATCCAGGATTTCTTTATATCCAAGCCCCTGCATAGACACCATCTGCCTTGTACACCCCATAGCTTTCAACTTCCGGACTTCCTCAACCAGTCCAGCCTCTGCCATGGCGTCTACCCTGCGGTCAATCCGCTCATACAGGGTCTTTCGATCTGTATTTAAAACATAATAAAAGAATTCATAGGGGGATTCTTTTTTTCTTTCTTCTTCGTTGTGGGCTGAGATCTTTTCCCCTGTCTGCCTATAGTACTCCAAAGCCCGGATCACTCTCTTCACATTATGAGGGTGGATAGCTGCAGCCGATTCCGGATCCACCTCTTTCAAACGCCTGTGAAGGCAGGATGCTCCTTTTTCCTGGGCTTCTGCCTCCAGCTCCCGGCGGATCGCCCCGCCTTCCTCATTGTCCTTAAAATCGATGTCGTACAGCAGGGCCTGAATGTAAAAGCCTGTTCCGCCTGCCACTATGGGAATCCTCCCCCTGGAAGCAATGTCATCAAGAGCAGACTTTGCCAGATGCTGAAATGTCACTACATTGCATTCTTCCCAGGGCTCCAGCAGATCGATCAGATGGTGGGGCACACCATCCATCTCCTCTTTCGTCACTTTCGCCGATCCGATATCCATATGTCTATAGATCTGCATGGAATCGGCGCTGATAATCTCCCCATCCACCGCCTTGGCCAGACGGATGGAGAGGGATGTCTTTCCTACCGCAGTAGGGCCTGTCAATATAATAAGCGGCTGTCTCACTTCTGCCTCCTGTAGCGCGGTCTACACGATCCGCTTGAATTTCTTTTCCAACTCATATTTGCTCATGGAGATAATGGTTGGCCGTCCATGAGGGCAGGCGTAAGGATTTTCCAGCTTTAAGAGCTGGTCGATCAGCTGGTCTGCCTCCTGAAAGCTAAGAGAATGGCCGCCCTTCACTGCGGCCTTACAGGACATCGTCGCCACGCGGTCATATATGGTTTCCGGCGTCCAGGAAGAACTATCCTCCCCCAGACCGTCCAGAATCTCCATCAAAAGCTCCTTCTTGGCCACAGAGAGAAGATTCGCCGGAATCCCGCGAACAGCATATTCTCTTCCGCCAAAAGGCTCAATCTCAAATCCTAGGTCTGCGAAATAATCCTTGTGGCGCTCCAGAGTCATCGCCTCCTGGATTGTCAGCGTGAGAATAATCGGCGGGCTCACCATCTGCGTATCATGCCTCCGCTCTTTTAAATCCTTCATTGTCTTTTCATAAAGAATTTTTTCGTGAGCCGCGTGCTGGTCAATGATAAAGAGCTGATCCCGGTACTCTACCATCCAGTAGGTATCAAAAAGCTGGCCAATCAGCTTATGGCGGTATCTGGCAGACGGTTCCAGCAGTTTTCCATCAAACAGTTCCATCTGTTCTGCCTCTTTCTTCTCCAGCCGCTTTTCTTGACCTTTTTCTATTCTCTTTTCCAGCCTGGCGCCTTCTTTAGCAGCTGTTCCGCCCAAATTTTCGAAATCCCGGTCCCCGTTTTCGTTCTCCCGCTTCCCATTCCCCAACATGTAGGGTATCTGCTCTTCCCGAAACATTCCAGAAGTTGGGGAAGCATCGGAAGAGCTGCTCAGAGGAAATACCTTTTTTTTCTCTGCGTGTATGGCGGCAAGCCTTTTCGTTTCAAAGGGCTCCGGTGTTTCCCTCCTATCCTCATGGGGCCGGGCATGCTCTCTGGCCTTCTCCGGTTCTTCCGTCAGGGAAACCTCTGGAATCAGCTCCTTTTCGTGGAGAGCCGCTGACACGGCCTGGTAAACAGCATTGTAGATGGCCTCCCCATTTTGGAACCGCACTTCCATCTTCGCCGGATGGACATTGACATCCAGGATATGCGTGTCAATGGTGAGATGCAGCACAGTAAATGGAAATTTATGCTTCATCAGATAGGGCCGGTAGGCTTCCTCAATGGCTCTGGAGACCAGAGGATTCTTGATATAGCGGCCGTTGATAAAGTAGGTCTCACAGCTTCGGTTGGATCTGGCCACAATCGGCTTGCAGATATAGCCGGACACCTTGACCGGCTCCCCGTCCGTTTCAATCCGGATCAGATTGGCGGTCAGCTCCCGGCCATATATTTCATAAATGATATCTTTCAGATTGTGATTTCCCGAAGTGTGGAGGACGTTTGAGTTTCCTTTAATATACCGAACAGAAATATCCGGCCGGGAGAGAGCGATCTTTTCCACCAAATCTTGGACGTACCCGCCTTCCGTAGCCGGCTGCTTTAAAAATTTCTTTCTGGCCGGGGTATTGTAAAACAGATCACGGACCAGGAGGGTTGTCCCCTCCGGGACCCCCACCTCCTCCATTCCCAGTTCTTTCCCTCCGTCAATCCGGTAACGAACCCCCGACAGAGACTCGCTGGTTTTTGTAACCAGCTCTACCTTCGCAACTGCAGCGATGCTGGCGAGAGCCTCACCGCGAAATCCCAGAGATAAGATAGAATCCAAATCCTTCTCACTGCGGATCTTGCTGGTGGCATGCCGCAGGAATGCCATAGGCACATCCTCCTTTTCCATGCCGCACCCGTTGTCAGTGATCCGGATCAGGGAGATCCCTCCATCTTTGATTTCAACTGTGATGGCGGTAGCCCTGGCATCAATGGAATTTTCCAGAAGTTCTTTTACGATAGAGGCAGGCCGTTCGATCACTTCGCCAGCCGCGATCTTGTTGATAGTATTTTCGTCTAATACAGCGATATTCATTCTGCTTCACTCCCTCATTTGGAGGACGCATTTCCGTCCCACCGGTTTTTCAGCCGGTTCTGCAGGCGATAGAGCGTATTCAGGGCATCGATGGGCGTCATCTGTGCCAGCTCCAGCTCTCCCAGCTCCCGGATGATGTCATCATCCTTCACAGTATCAAACAGTGACATCTGAAGCATGTCCACGTCGTCAGGCTTGGGAACCGCCTTGTGGGGCGGGGGAGCCTGGCTTCCGGCAGCGATCTCCTTCGCCCTGGCAGTAATATCCGCGCTGCTCAGTTCCTCCACCAGCTCTTTTGCCCTGGCAATGACGGAATCCGGCACACCTGCCAGTTTTGCCACCTGTATTCCGTAGCTCTTATCCGCCCCGCCTTTGACAATCTTTCTCAAAAATACAATGTCATCCCCCTGTTCCTTGACCGCGATACAATAGTTGTTGACGCCGCTGATGGCTCCCTCCAGCTCTGTCAGTTCGTGGTAATGGGTGGCAAACAGGGTCTTTGCCCCGAGAAGTTTTGTGTTGCTGATATGCTCTACCACCGCCCAGGCGATAGAAAGGCCGTCAAAAGTACTGGTTCCCCGCCCGATCTCATCCAGAATCAGCAGGCTGTTTCGGGTGGCATTTCGGAGAATATTTGCCACCTCCGTCATCTCCACCATAAAAGTACTCTGTCCGGATGCCAGGTCATCAGAAGCTCCCACTCTGGTAAATATCCGGTCACAGATGCAGAGATTCGCCTCCTCAGCGGGGACAAAACTGCCTACCTGAGCCATCAAAGCGATTAAGGCTACCTGGCGCATATAAGTTGACTTTCCCGCCATGTTTGGGCCTGTAATAATAGAAATCCGATTTTTTCCGTTGTCCAGATAAGTGTCATTGGCCACAAACGAAGAATCTGGAATCATCTGCTCCACCACTGGATGGCGTCCTGCCCGGATCTGAATAATTCCTTTCTCATTGATCGAGGGCTTCACGTAATTATTTCTCGTCGCTACAACGGACAGGGATGCGAAGACATCCACAGCAGCGATAGCCTTTGCCGTCTTCTGGATTCGAACTACCTCTTTTGCGATAGAGTCCCGGATCTGGCAGAAGAGATCATACTCCAAGGCTACCAGTTTATCTTCTGCGCCCAGAATAATTTCCTCCAGATTTTTCAGTTCATCTGTGGTATAGCGCTCTGCGTTAGCCAGTGTCTGTTTGCGGATAAAATATTCCGGCACAAGATTTTTAAAGGAATTGGTTACCTCAAAATAATATCCGAACACCTTATTATATTTAATCTTCAGATTCTTGATCCCGGTCTTTTCTTTTTCTTTGGCTTCCAGGTCGGCCAGCCATGCCTTGCCCTCCGTATTGGCATGGCGCAGCTTGTCCCCTTCTTCCGAAAAGCCATCCTTGATAATTCCGCCGTCCCGCAGAGAAACCGGCGGATCATCCAAGATTGAGCGCTCAATCAAATCACAGATATCTTCCAAAGGATCCAGATCCGCCTCGATTTCCCGGAGCAGGGGGGCAGAAAACTCCTGCAGGGCTGTCTTGATAAAGGGGAGCATCTTCAGAGAATTTTTAAAAGAAATCAGATCCCTGGGGTTGGCAGTCTTATAGCTGATCCTTCCTACCAGGCGCTCCAGATCATAGACGGGATTTAAGTATTCCCGGATCTCTTCCCTGGAAATATAGCTCATATTCAGCTCCTGAATTCCCTCCTGACGGCGCAGGATCTCATCTTTTGAGATCAAAGGCTGTTCCAGGAAGCTCCTCAGAAGCCTGGCCCCCATAGCCGTCTTTGTCTTATCCAGAACCCAGAGAAGAGAGCCCCTCTTTTGCTTCTCTCTCAGGGTTTCCACCAGTTCCAGATTTCTCCTGGTAGATGAATCGAGAATCATAAACTGGCCTACATGGTACGGGATAATCGTTGCCATATGCTCCAAATTGCTTTTCTGCGTCTCATACAGATAGCCAAGGACAGCTCCTGCAGCTACCACCCCAGTCTCATAATCGCCCAGACCCAGACCCGCCAGATGGTTGACCTTAAAATGCTCCTTCAAAATCCGCCGGCAGTTGTCATCACTGAAAAAACGGCTTTCCAGAGCTGAGATCACCACGTGATACCGGTTCTTTAAATCCTCCACATCTACGCCGGACACAAAAAATGCCTCATTGCACACGATCTCAGATGGAGAAAATTTATTGATTTCATCAAACAGATCTCTCTCCGAGTTTACCTCAGTTACGAAAAAATCACCAGTACTGATATCGGCAGCAGCCAGACCGAACACTTCTCCAAGGTAGACAATCCCCATCAGATAGTTGTTCTTCGTCTCGTCTAGTGCCTGTGCACTGGTAATCGTTCCCGGTGTCACGACCCGGATCACTTCCCTCTTGACCAGTCCCTTGGCCAGCTTGGGATCCTCCATCTGCTCCGCGATCGCAACCTTATAGCCTTTTTGTACAAGCCTGCTGATATAACTGTCCACAGCGTGGAAAGGAACGCCGCACATCGGCGCGCGTTCCTCCAGGCCACATTCCTTTCCTGTCAGGGTGATCTCCAGCTCCTTCGACGCTGTCAGAGCATCGTCAAAAAACATTTCGTAGAAATCACCCAGCCGGTAAAATAAGATACAGTCCTTGTACTGCTCTTTGGTCTCCAAATAGTGGACCATCATTGGTGATAATCCAGCCACGTATGTATATCCTTTCTCTTCAGTCCATTGATTGCGGGAAACGCCGCAAGGCAGCCTTCCCGTTTATTCCAGCTTCACTTCCGTATCCGTCGGATCCCATTCCTGGACATTGGGCACCGGCACCACATCTGGGCGGTAGAACGGCCCCACACTGGTAGCGTCCTCGTAGATCGTGATCGGCACATTTGCCTGGCAGTTCTCATAGATCCACTTGGCATCCTTCGTCACCAGGCGAACACACCCATCCGACTTTGCCACGCCCAGCTCATTGTAAGTCTGAGCCAGCAGACTCGTAGGATCCTGTTTCTCATAGAGAATAGAATGGATTAGATAATTGCCTGTGATTCTGGTAGCATACTGGGTGTAAACGCCGCTGAGCATATAACGCCAGCGATACCGCTCCGGGCTCTTAAAGGTTCCAATCGGTGTCGCATCTCCTACCGATGTCAACATGGATTTTACCGGTATGGTATATCCATTGTCACCGTCCTTTGCGTAGACTGTCAGACAGTTAGCCAGCTTATTGATCTTGATAATATAGCTGGACTGCTTCCCGATAATCGGGTCCACATCCTGCACCAGTCTTCCGTCCTCCCGGAAATAGTATTTATACCCATCAATGTAATGCCAGCCGGTCAGCACCATAGAATTGGCCACATAGAAGCGGCTCTCCGTATCATCCAGCCAGCCGGAATAATCATTTCCGTTTGGATCATCGTAATGGATTGCCCCGGCTTCATCTCTCCACATTCTGGACTCATATACGGAATAGAAGCGGTACCGGTCAGATTCCGGACCAGGCTGCCCCTTGGGAACCAACTGGATTTCGATATCTGTAATATAGTGATCGCTCCCCAGAGTTCCTGCAATCTCACCATTCTTAGCCCATCCAAGCTGCCCTATGGTATCCAGTGTCACCTGGTAATAAATATCATAGTTATAGCCCGCCAGCATGGAAAGGCTGATTCTCACTGCCTCCATCCTGGTATCTGCATTGCCGTCAGTGGCGCCGTTGAGCTCCCCTACGTAGTTCCAGCCCAGCCAGCCTCCGTTGTTGATACTGCTGGTGTATGTGATGGAACCGCCTAAACCGCTGTTGAAAACCAGAGACATGTTGCTGTAAAATCCACCATTTCCAACACCATAATTTAACGTTACGCCATTGAATTCCTTCTGTGCCGGGGTGATCGTCCCTGCTGTCCAGTTTTCTCCTGATTCAGCCGCAGCAGCCGTCTCCCCCGTTCCTTGGGCCGGATCCGCCGGCGTCACAGTCTCTGCAGCAGGTGTCTCAGGGACATCCGCCGTACTGCTGGATGCTGTCTCTCCGCCAGGCTCTGAGGCTCCGCTGTTTTCCGGAACGAGCGCCGCCCCCGGGCCGCCGACCACATTGTTGTTGGAATCATTTAATATCAGCCCTGGGCTGGACTCCTCCATACTCTGACCCAAGGCTACACCGGGCCCTTCATTCACATAATCGTCTGCATAGGCGGTTCCCGGAACTGTGAGTACCAGGCTTGCCGCCAATGCAGCCGCAGTCCTCCATGGTTTCTTCATTGTATCTTTCCTCCTTGCACGTCTGCCAGTGTTCCCATATAGTAGAAACCTTTTATCTCATCCAGGTAGACATCCACGATCTTGCCGATCAGGGACGGATCGCCTGGAAAATGCACCACAGTATTGTTATCTAAACGGCCAGTCAGCAAACGGCTGTCATGGCTGTTTACCTCCTCCGCCAGCACCTTCTGTACTGTGTGTACATCCCGCCCTGAAACTTCAGAGGAAATTCTCTGTACCTGAGCCAGCAGACGGTCAAACCGGTCTTTCACAATATCTTCTGGTACCTGATTCTCCATCTTTGCCGCCGGTGTCCCGGTTCGTTTGGAGTAAATAAATGTGAAGGCACTGTCATAGCGAACTTTCTCCACTACGTCCATCGTCTCCAAAAAATCTTCCTCGGTTTCCCCGGGGAATCCTACAATAATATCTGTCGTGAGGGCGATATCCGGAATTGCCGTCTTCAGTTTGTCCACCAATTTCAGATACTGCTCTTTCGTGTACCTGCGGTTCATCAGCTTCAAAATTCTGCTGCTCCCTGACTGGAGAGGCAGATGGAGGTGATGACAGATCTTTTTGGAATCTTTCATAACCTGAATCAGCTCATCGGACAGGTCTTTCGGATGGGAAGTCATAAAGCGGATCCTCTCAATCCCTTCTACCTGCTCTACCTGCTGCAAAAGCTGAGCAAATGTAATCGTTTCTTTTAAATTTTTTCCGTAAGAATTGACATTCTGTCCCAGAAGCATCACTTCTACAACACCGTCTGCGGCCAGCCTTCTGACCTCTGCCACAATATCTTCCGGGCTTCGGCTCCGCTCCCGCCCCCTGACATAGGGAACGATACAGTAGCTGCAGAAATTGTCACAGCCAAACATAATATTGACGCCGGATTTAAACGAGAATTTCCGGTCCGTAGGAAGTTCCTCCACAATCTGGTCCGTCCCCTCCCAGACATCCACTACCATGCCTGACTCTCTCTCCAGACGCTCTGTCAGGAGCTCTGCTAATTTATAAATATTGTGGGTGCCGAAAATCAGATCCACAAAGCGGTAACTTTTTCTAATTTTTTCTACAACCTGAGGCTCCTGCATCATACAGCCGCAGAGGGCGATCACCATGCCGGGATGCTTCTTTTTCAGGGAACCAAGGTGTCCCAGACGGCCGTACACCTTTAAATTAGCATTTTCTCTGACCGTGCAGGTATTATAAAGGGTGAAGTCTGCATCCTCATCCTCTGTGGGGACATAGCCCGCAGCTTCCAGAATCCCTAATAATTTCTCTGAATCCCTGGCATTCATCTGACACCCGAAGGTGCGGATACAGCAAGTGAGAGGACGCCCGGCCCTGGCACTTTGCATAGCCACCAGTTTCTTCGCTTTCGCCATAAAATAGCACTGTCTCTCCGGCTCTGTCTCCGGTATGGTTTCCGGCTGTACACTTGGCTGCACTGCCGCTTCCAGGTTCCATTCCTTGTAATTCATTCAAACACTCTCCATTTCTGTGGTACCCGTTTATTATAAACGGCAGAAATAGAAAAAGCAACCAGCTATTTCTAATTGTCAGAAAAGTGTAATAAAGTTGTCAAAGTCAGGAAGAAGATCCTGATGGCAGACCGGCATCCAAACTGCCTGCAGACTCGCTTTACCGGATCTGTCCATTTCCATAAATGATGTATTTTGTTGTCGTCAGCTCCTTGAGCCCCATAGGGCCGCGGGCGTGGAGCTTTTGGGTGCTGATGCCGATCTCCGCCCCAAACCCGAATTCCTCCCCATCGGTAAACCGGGTGGAGGCATTGACATAGACGGCCGCCGCGTCAATCTCGTCTAAAAATTTCTGGGCATTGGCATAATTGGATGTGATGATGCTCTCAGAATGACCTGTATTGTACTTGTTGATATGGGCAATTGCCTCATCGACAGAGCCAACAATCTTTAGGGAAAGTATGTAATCCAGATATTCTTTTCCCCAGTCCTCCTCTGATGCCGGAACAAATTCGGAAACGATTTTACACGCCTCCTCATCCCCCCGGATCTCCACATGCTTTTCTGACAGGCGCTTCTGCAGAAGCGGAAGAAATTCAGAAGCCACTGACCTGTGGACCACCAGGGACTCGCAGGCATTGCAGACCCCGATTCTCTGGGTCTTGGCATTTTCAATGATATCCAACGCCATAGAGTAATCTGCCGACTCATCGACGTAGATATGGCAGTTTCCTGTCCCTGTCTCAATCACCGGCACTGTACTGTTTTCCACCACTGTTCGGATCAGCCCGGCTCCTCCCCGGGGAATCAGCACATCAATGTAGCCGTTAAGCCGCATCAGCTCCCTGGCCGTCTCCCGGCTGGTATCCGTAATCAGGAGAAGGGCATCCTCGACCAGCCCGGCATCTGCAAGTCCGGCCCGCAGAGCCTCCGCAATGGCTTTGTTGGATTCAATGGCATCACTCCCGCCTTTTAATATTACGGCATTTCCAGATTTGAAACAGAGGCCGAAAGCGTCAGCCGTCACATTTGGCCTCGCCTCATAGATCATGCCCACAACTCCCAGCGGGACTCTCTTCTGTCCAACCATCAGCCCATTGGGCCTTTTCTTCATATACAGCACTTCCCCCACCGGATCTTCCAGATCTGCCACCTGAAGAAGGCCGCCTGCCATAGCTTTTATTCGCTCCGGCGTCAGGGCCAGCCGGTCTAAAAGTCCCTGGCTCATACCGTTCTTTCTTGCCCTGTCCATGTCAATTTCATTGGCAGCCAGAATCGCGCTCTCCTGTCTGACCAGCATATCTGCTGCCATCCTGAGTCCTCTGTTTTTCTCTGTACACCCCAGGGTATTTAAAACAGCAGCCGCCTTTCTTGCTCGTTTTCCGAATTCCTGCAACATCATATTCTGTCCCTCCTGCATACCATAAAACGGTCCGGCGTAAGGATTCCGTCCACTGCCCGGTCGTGTCCTTCCGCCAAAATATCCTCATAGATCTGAAATTCATAAGCCAAGCCAATCACATATCCTCCCATCAGCCTGCTTAAAAAGCGGTCGTAATAGCCTCCTCCGTATCCGACTCTGTTTCCCTTTTTATCCAGAGCCACCGCCGGAGCCAGGACCAGGGGATTCCGGTCAAACTCATCCGGCAGGGCATCCGGCCTGACAGGCTCTGGTATCCCCATGCATCCAGGACTCACATCTTCCCAGGAGCCAATCCTGGAAAACTCCATATCCCGTCCGATAACTTTAGGGACAGCTGCCGGGATTTTCTGCTCCCACAGTTTCTCCAGGATCTGCCTCGTGCCCGCCTCATTTCGGATATCAATATAACAGTAAACCCCGGAAATATTCTCCATCTGAGGCAGCAAAAACAGGCGATCTCTAATCGCTGTGTCCCACCTGCTTTTCTCCTCAGCCGTTACCAGCCTCCGAAGCTCTGCAATTCTCTTTCGGATCTCCTCTTTATTCCCGATTTCCATATTTTTTTCCAAGATCTGTAATGGAGCCATCCGGCTCTTTGATAGAAATATTATTCAAAGTTCCTCTTAAATTTCTGCGGATTGCCTCCAGATATTCCTTTCTCAGCGCCGCCTGCTCTTCCTTCTCGGCGTCCGTCAGACCTACCGCCTGAGATTTGTGGTACAGTGTATTAATCCGGTCAATTCTCTCCTGATCCAATATTATTTCTCCTTTCAGCTTGCGGATGGCATCACACTAAAATTGCCATCAATATTCGTAGTTGATATAATTGATTAAATCAAAGTCCCTGTTCCGATGGGCCAAAAACAGAGTTCCCTTCTGTTCCCCTTCGATAATAGAGGAGACAACAGAGACATCCTCCCCGTTAGCAATAATCATATCACATCCGCTGTCGGTCGCGATCCGGGCCGCAGCCAGCTTGGCTGCCATTCCTCCCGTCCCTACATCGCTGCCGGAGGTCGCCTTTCCCATTGCCAGCAGCTCCGGGGTAATTTCAGGAACTGTAGCAATCATCTCCGCCTGAGGGTTTCTATGGGGATCATCGGAATACAGTCCGTTGATATCAGATAGCAAAATCAAAAGGTCAGCCCCTACCAAAGCCGCCACCACAGCAGAGAGGCGGTCATTATCTCCGAAATGATCTACCAGAGGGATCTCAGAGGTGGATACCGTATCATTTTCATTGACAATGGGGATCGTATGCAGATTTAAAAGTTCCTCAAAGGTATTCTGGGCATTGTATCGGGATGCATCATTGGTCATGGTATTTTTTGTTAAAAGGATCTGAGCTGCCGTCTGATTGTATTCAGAAAAAATCTTTTGGTAAACCATCATCAGCCGGGCTTGCCCCACCGCAGCGTATGCCTGTTTCTGAGCCAGGCTGTCCGGTTTTTGTCTGTGGCCCAGGGCTTGGCGGCCGGCTGCGATAGCACCGGAAGACACCAGAATCACATCCTTCCCCTTTCCCTTTAAGTCGCTGATGACCCTCACCAGCTGTTCAATCTTCAGCAAATTCAGATCGCCTGTCTCGCTGTGGGTAAGAGAGGAAGATCCGATCTTGATCACGATCCGTTTTTTGTCCCTGAGTCTCGCTCTGAAATTCTGTTCCATGGCAGTTTTCTCCTTCCTGTTGTCAGTCAATGAAGCGTCTATCTGTTTTTATGTCATATAGAAGATTTTTGAAGCGGCTGATACCGTTTTGCCAGAACCTCCGCCACCCGGATTCCATCCATTGCGGCAGAGGTAATCCCTCCGGCGTACCCGGCACCTTCCCCGCAAGGGTACAGTCCCTTCACACTGCTCTCAAGCCCTTCATCTCTGGGAATCCTCACAGGGGAGGAGGTGCGGCTTTCAATACCGGCAAGAATCGCGTCAGGCCGGTCAAAGCCTCTGATCCTCTTTCCAAACTGTTCCATCCCTTCCAGGAAAGCACCGGACAATTTTTCCGGAAGAAGCTGTCTCAAATCTGCCATCTCATATTCCCCCATAAATTCGGGTTCCACTTCCCCAAAGCCCCGCGAAATCCTTCCGGCCGCAAAATCCCCGTAGAGCTGGACAGGAATCTTTCCCTTTCCCAGCAAATAGGCTTTCTCCTCCAGACGTCTCTGGTACTCGACACCGGCCAGCGGTCCCGGAGCGCCAAAATCCTCAGGGGTCACTGTCACAATTATGGCGCTGTTGCTGTTTTTCCCGTCCCTGGCATGGTTGCTCATCCCATTGACCGCCAGCCGTCCCGGTTCCGAGGAAGCATTGACAACATATCCTCCCGGACACATACAGAAGGAATAGACCCCGCGGCCGGAGGAGGTCTGGCAGGTCAGCTTATAGCTGGCAGGCCCAAGAATCTCCGCAGCCTCCCGGCCGTACTGAGAATCATCAATCATTTTCTGCGGATGCTGTACACGCAGTCCCACCGCAAAAGCCTTCTGCTCCATGGGAATCCCCTCGTCCAGAAGGACCTGAAATGTGTCCCTGGAACTGTGGCCAATAGCCAGAACTACAGCTTCTGCATCCAGCACTTCCTTCCTGCCTGTTTCCACCTGTTTCACAGACACCCCAGTGAGGGAGCGTGTCCCATTCTGAACTGCAAACCGAAATCCGTCTGCAAGGCATCCAAACCGCACTTGGCCGCCAAGACGTATAATCTCCTCCCGGATATTTCTTACCACTTTGCTGAGGACATCGGTTCCAATGTGGGGTTTGCTCAGATAGCGGATCGCCGAATCTGCCCCAAACTCCGTCAGGATCTTTAGTACCTCCCCGTTGCGGCCGGAGACATCCTTTACCAGTGTGTTGAGCTTCCCGTCAGAAAACGTTCCAGCTCCGCCTTCCCCAAACTGAACATTACAGTTAACATCCAAAGGCCCGCCTGCCCAAAACTCACGGACCAGACGAGTTCTCTCCTCCACCGGTTTCCCCCGCTCCAGCAGAATGGGGCAGTATCCTGCTCTGGCCAGCATCAGGCCGCAGAACAGCCCGGCCGGACCTGTCCCGATAATGACAGGCGGATGGCTCAAAGCCTCATCACCAGATTTCGGAAACTCATATGAGGTTTCCTTTCGGATTGAGATATTGGAATTTTTTGCTCTCTGAACCAGCTTATCCTCCTGTCTGGCCTCCACATCTAAAACGTAGCTGTATGTAATCTCCTGCCTTTTTCTCGCATCTACTGACTGTTTCACTACAGACAGGTTCAATATTTCTTCCGGACTGATCCGGAGGAGTTTTGCTGTCTTTTTCCTGAGCTCCTCCTGCGTATGGCGGATCGGAAGTTTCACCTGTGTCATCCGGATCATATAGTTTCCTCCTTCCGTTTTTTTCTGCCTGGCCTCACCGCTCCGGCAGCCGCCCGTCCGGCAAGATTGCCAGTGGCCCATGCCCACTGGAGATTGTAGCCGCCGCAGATCCCATCTACATCCAGCAGTTCTCCGATCAGGTAAAGCCCCGGCACCCGCCGTGATTCCAACGTTTCCGGATCTATCTCCCGGGTATCCACGCCGCCGCAGCACACCTGGGCATTGGCAAAGGGATTGACGCTCTGCACCAGGGCTTCATACCCCTTAATCTGGCGGCAGAGGGCTTCGATCTGTTTTCTGCTCCAGCCGCCCGCCGGATCTCCCGGCCGGATCCCCGCCAGTTTTAATAGTCCCAGGGCCAGCTTCTTATTCATCAGCCCTCCCAAAAGCTCCTCTCCGCTGCGGTCGGGAAAGAGAGCCCGGTTTCTGAATATCCAATCCAAAATCTCCCGCTTCTCTCTGGAGGGCAGAAAATCCACTGTCACTGTGACCTTTTTCCTCTCATCCAGCGCCCGTGAAGCATAACGGCTGATCTGAAAGGCCGGAATCCCGCTGAGTCCATAATCGGTAATCTGGAGCTCTCCTCTGTCTTGAGCCAGCTCCTGACCTGATGCAGAGAGAACCAATTTTGCTTCTGTCCTGACGCCAGCCATCGCCTTATAGAGATTTCCCTGGCAGCGCAACTGAACCAGTGCCGGAAGCGGGCGGATCATGCGGTGTCCCAGTTCCTGTGCCAGCCGATACCCGCTTCCATCTGACCCGGTGGAAGGGGCGGCCTTAGATCCGGGGGCTAAAATCAGGGCATTCCCGCAATATTTCAGGCTTCCTCCCTCTCTCTTCCTGCAGATCACCTTAAATCCCTCAGCACTGACCTGTATACTGGCAGGTTCAATCCCGCACACCACATCCACCCCCAGCTCTCTCAGCCGGATCCTGAGAACATCCAAAACGGAGGATGCCTGATCAGATGCCGGATAATAATACCCCTGGCGTTCTCTCACTTCCAGCCCCATCCCGCGAAACCAGGAAATCGTATCGTCGGGCGAAAAATGTTCTAAAACTTTCATGGGAAAATCTTCCTGATTGCTGCGGTAGCAGGCCGCATCCAGCTTTCGGTTGGTCAGATTGCATCTGCCGTTTCCCGTTGACAGGATTTTTTTTCCCACCCGGTCCATATGCTCTAAAATTGCAACATCTGCGCCTCTGCCTGCCGCAGCGATCGCCGCGGCCATGCCGGATGCTCCGCCTCCGATAACCAGCACTCTCTTCTTCATTCTAAAACCTCGTTCCGTCAAAATTATTTTGCCTGAGAAGACAATATGCCCTGCCTATACTATACCCTTTTCTCTTTCTGGAATCAACTTGTATAGGATTCCAGATAACTGTATACTTCCATCATCGTTGAAAACCAAATTCCCTGCCTCAATTTATCCTGTTCTTCCTGAGGAAAGTCTACAATCGGAATATGAGTAAACAGGCAGACCTCATCCTGATCCCGGCGAAAGACCAGGAGAAAGCCATTTTCGGCCACCAGACAGTATGGGGGCTCCTCCGCCGCTGCGACATTTTGAATTTCTTCCTGATTTGCCGCTGGAGCGCCGTCAGGCGGTGCTGTGTAAGACTCGACCACTGTATTCTCGATCCCCTTTTCCTCACGCGCGGGGGCACGCTTAGCAGCAAACAAGCCAATCAGCAGGCACACAGCCGATACTCCCAGAAATAAAAATAAGCAAGATACATACTTTTTCATGGAAATTCTCCTTTCAAAAGCTAGTATCTGCTTATCTTTCTATTTTAAACATGTTTCAGCGGTTTCCTGTCCTTCTGGCCAGTGTTTTACATCAGATGCAGCCTCTCTGCCGCTCTCAGAAGCCTGGTCCCCATGGGCATTTCTCTGATCTCAGTTCTGGTAAAGCCTCCGGCCTTCAGGAGGACAATCCCATACAGCGCCACCGCGGCAATGACAGCGCAGCACACAGCTATCCCCAGGCCGATCCGGCTGCCTGCAATGTCCTCCGGCATTAAAAGCTGGATTCCGGTGCAGACGCCCCAGGCGGCAGCGCCCATCAATGCGGATGCCAGCAGCGGGATTACAAAAGTCTTTTTATATTCCTGGCGATACCTCAAATGCCTCCTGATCGCCAAGTTGTTGAGCACGCAGACAATCAGGGCAAACAGGATGTTGGCATACACCACGCTGTAAATTCCCAGCCCCAGCACCTGTTGAAAGACAATCAGCGCAATGATATGGGGAACCAGGGCAATCCCGGAATTCAGCAGCGGGATATTCATATGGTTGCTTCCCTGAAGAATTGCATTGCTCACTGTGGAAAGTGAGAAAAAGATCACAGCGGCAGATCCCACCTGCATCAGCTTGATCAGCAAAGTATTGTCATGGCTGGCAAACAGCAGATCTGAGATCGGCCCGGCAAGAACTGTAAGCCCAACGGCTGCTGGAATCGCTATCATCATAGTAAACCGGATGGCTGTCCGTGTCTTCTGGATCACCTGCTTTCTCTGGCGGGTCGCTACCGCGTTGGCCAGAGATGGGATCAGGGAAGAGGACAGAGAGTTAGCCAGCGCCACTGGGATGTTGAACAGCAGGTGGTACTCTCCAAAGACCCCCCACAGCTCTGCCATCTGCTGCTCTTGCCCCAAATTTCGAAGGCCCTCTGCAAATAAATAGTTGTCCAAAACGGAACTGATATTGTACAAAGTGCTGCTCAGAACAATGGGGAGTATCGTCAGCGTCATCACTCCAAAAATCCGGCCGTAGGAATCCAGACGCCTCGTTCGGTCTCTTCGGTTCTGTCTCCGCATAACCGGGCGGTAGCTGAACAGAAGCAGCAGGAAAAAGAGCAGGGCAATTCCAGCCCCAGCGCCGGTTCCGATGGTGCCGCCGGCGGCGCCGAACGCACTGGCATACTCCGTCTCTCCATAGACCAGGTTAGCCTCCAGGCCCTTCTGCACCAGCCATGTCGCTGCCCCAATGCTCACCACAGCGTTGACGATCTGCTCCAGGATCTGGGAAACAGCCGTAGGAACCATGGTGCTGTGGCCCTGGAAATATCCCCTGAGAACGCCTAGATAGGCCATGATCCAAACCGTAGGGGCCAAGGTCTGAAGAGCGTATCTGCAAAAAGGCATCCCCAAAAGTTCTGCAAACCATCCGGCCCCAAACCACAGGATCAAAGCCGCCGCTCCTCCCACTATAGTAGCGTACAGAAACGCCGCCCTCAGAATCCGGCTGCTGTTTCGGTACTGGCCCACAGCCAGGCGGCTTGCCACCATCTTAGATACAGCCGTGGGAAGGCTGTAGGAAGAAATAATCAAAAGGATCGAGTACACGCTGTATGCCGATGTATAATACCCGTTTCCCTCATTTCCGATAATATCGATCAGAGGAATCCGGTATACCATTCCTATCAGCCGTACAATGATCCCTGCCACTGCCAGGATGCTTCCCTGGACAACAAAATTATGGACCTTCGAGGATCCGCCCTTCTTCTCACTCTTTCCCCTCGGATTGTTTGTCTGCATATCGTTTTAATCTCTTTCTAATTGTTTTTTATAAGCCTTCTATCTTGACGGCCTGTCCAGCATCCGTCGTCGCGATAATACACACCCATGTTTTTCCTGGATTTAGGGTAATTTCCTCATGGTTTGCATCGTAGTAGCGGGTGACGCCGAATTTCCCATCTTTTTCCCAGGTGATGGGAATTGCCTTCCCGTTGGTTATGTAGTACCCGCCGGAACCGGTATGGACATCAATATTCAGGTATTCCGTCGTAGCATAGTGCCCCCAGGCACACCATTGAACCAGAATATTTTTTACCGCAATCGGTCCCTCATCTCCCATATGGACATCTCCATACTGATATCGGTGATATAATCCGTCAGCTTCATTGTACACGAAGCGGGCTTTATTCAGCTTGTATCCAGGATCTACGGCAGCCGCATCCATAACCCCCGGCCTTTCTTCCAAAGTAACTGTCCCCTTGGCAAAACGATAGTGGCCCTGATACTCTTGCGGGTATTCCCAGGTATACCCCAGACTCTCCGCAGCTTTCTTCACACCGTCTCCGCTGGTATAGGCATTGTGGGGCGCCTTCCGGTCACTGCTCCTATAAAAGGCAGCACTCCCTGCACCCTCAATCCCGTTGATCCCAGCGACGTTTTTCAGATACGGCCTGGCAAATGTGCTCTGTCCGTAATGGGCAAAAATTGCCTCGAATTCCCTGGCAAAATAGATGTAATATGTTCTGGCAGATCGGACAGAGCCGATTCTGTCCAAATCATCAAACTCCTCAATCAGAGCCATATACCGGTTCATGTTCCCCTCAACCGGAGCCTCGTAGACTACCCCAGCCCGGTTGATTCCGTACTGAGGCAGCGCCTGTTTATCATTGCTCATCATTACAGCCAGAGGGCGGCGGTTCCCAATCGCGGCATCCACCATCTCGCCCGTCAGGTAACTGCGGATCTTGCCATCCTCTTCCACCCGCTCTTCAGGCGTGTAATATTCCGGCTCCCCCTCCTGAATCTCCTCAGACTCTTGGCTGATCTCGATCACGGGCCTCGTCGTCTCAGCAGGTTCTGTTTCTGTCTGATTCTCCTCAGCTGTCGGCAGGGTCGCATAAGCATCCACCTGTCCTTTTTGGCATCCTGAGAGCACCAGAATACATACTGCCGCCGCCAGAACCCTTCCCCATGTTTTGCCCCATAAGCCTTTCACTTATCTTACGTACCCCCTTCTCTGCAGGATCTCCTCCTGCTTCTTCTCCATGACGATCCGCTCATCCTCTTCCATATGGTCGTACCCGCAGAGGTGGAGCATACTGTGGGCCACCAGAAAGGCCAGCTCCCGCTCTCGGGAATGACCATAGGCAGCCGCCTGCTCCTCAATCTTATCCACTGACAGAATAATATCCCCCAAAAGCAGCTCTCCTGTCTCCGGATTAAAGCAGTCGCAGAACTCTTCCTCCACCCTGGAAAAATCAGACGGATGCTGAAACTCTATCATAGGAAATGACAGAACGTCAGTGGGCCGGTCAATTTCCCTGTATTCGCGGTTCAGCTCCTGGATTTGATCATTACCCGTCAGCAGGACACTGACCTCGGCCTCGTAGGGGCACCCCTCATAGTCCAGAGCTTCTTCTACCACCTGTCGGATAATAGAATCGTAATCAACACCCAGTTTTTTTTCCGCCTCATACTCAATATTTACCGTCATTGGCTGTTCCTCCCCCGGTATCCCTTTCCTCTGACCGTTTTTTCTTTTGCTGTATTGTTTGCTTCATAATCATCATACGCCTGGACAATTTTCTGAACCAGCGGGTGGCGAACCACATCGCTGTTCGTCAGGTAGCAGAATCCAATCTCGTCAATCTTTTTTAGAATCCGAATAGCCATATCCAATCCAGAGACAGTCCCGGCCGGAAGGTCTTTCTGGGTCTGATCTCCAGTAACGATCACTTTCGATCCGAAACCGATTCTAGTCAGGAACATTTTCATCTGAGCCGGAGTAGTATTCTGGGCCTCATCCAGAATAATATAGGCATTGTCCAGCGTCCGGCCTCTCATGTAAGCCAGAGGAGCCACCTCGATCAGGCCCTTCTCCGCATTGTGAAGGTAGCTGTCTGCCCCCATGATCTGGTACAGAGCATCGTAGAGCGGCCTCAGATAGGGATCAATCTTGCTCTGAAGATCCCCCGGCAGGAACCCCAGTTTCTCCCCCGCTTCAATGGCAGGTCTCGTCAAAATAATCCGGTTGACCTCACCGTTTTTAAATGCCTGGATCGCCATGGCCATAGCCAGATAGGTTTTTCCAGTCCCGGCAGGGCCAATCCCAAACACGATCATCTTTTTTCTGATCTGATCCACATATTCCTTCTGTCCCACAGTCTTTGGCTTCACCGGCCGTCCAGCTACGGTCCTGCAGATAATATCCTGGTCAATCTCCAAAATTTTATGGCTGTTCTCTGAAAAAGACAACGCCAGAGCGTAATCTACATTCTGTTCCGTAATGGCATTGCCCCGCTTCGAAAGTTCAATCAGGTCATTGAACACCGCTTTCGCCTGAAGAACTTTCTCCTCCGGGCCGATCAGCTTGATGGCACCATCCCTTGCAACCATCGTCACATGGAGAGTCTTTTCAATTTTTTTCAGGTAAGCGTCAAACTGGCCGCACACATTTCTCTCGTGCTCGGCGGGGATGTCAATCATCGTATCCATTATACTCATGTCTGTCTATCATACTCCTTTACTCGCCAGCAATGGCCTCTGCTCTTCCAACAGGTCCCTCTCCGACAAAGTTTCCTTCCACATGGCACAGAGACGCATCTTTTAATATTTTAACATTATTTTCAATAATGTGTACCCCCTTTTCCGATAAATTTTTCAGATAAGTCTGATGAATTGCCTGGGCTTTTTCTTCCAGCTCCCTCTCCGTATAAGATCTTTCATAGGAAATGCACTGAGAAGAGCGGATTCTCCCCCACCACACTGGCAGGCAAAAATCCCCAAACAAACTGAGCTGATGCTCCTGAAAAGAGGTTCTCCAAGTACAGCCCTCCCTGGACGGCAGGAGAAATCGCGCCAAAAAGGGGCCGATGCGAATAAAGAATCCTGCTCTTTCATTCCCCGTATCCACGGTCACAGAATGAAGCAGCGGAAAAGACTGACAGTAAGAGCCGCTGCTCCTAGCCGTAATATCCGCGTCTGCCTGGACCAAATTGGTCTTTACCACTTCATCTGCATCATTCGTCACTGGAACGAATCCGCTGACCAGGAGCTGGCCTTCCTCTACCGTATCCCCCACAGAGACCATAGGCACTCCAGATCGGACAATCATTTCCGTAATCGTGCCGGAAAAGTCTGCGACGATATTGCAAGGCTGCCGGGCCTGCTCCTCAATTTTCGACAGCACCTCATTCTCCTTAATCTGAATATACAGTCTGGTACCGGAAACC
Source organism: uncultured Lachnospiraceae bacterium (assembly GCA_944376125.1). Taxonomy (GTDB): domain Bacteria; phylum Bacillota; class Clostridia; order Lachnospirales; family Lachnospiraceae; genus UMGS1370. The sequence continues at coordinate 4,794 of CALWBQ010000044.1, read as the reverse complement.
CGGGCAGACACCCATGTGATCTCCGGGAACCCTGACCGGAGTGCTGCTTCCAGCTCTTCACAGTCTACCTGATTTTTTTTCACGCCGCAGGCGATCCCTCTTTCCTCTAAAAAAGCTCCAAGAGTATCCTCTGTATAGCGGTAATTCCCAGAAAATGAGATATCCCAAATAAAAAGAGACAATCCATAAAGCAGCGCGAAAAATGATGCTGTCCCCAGAAAATATAGTTTCCTTTTTCTGTTCCTTTGCACAAAAAAAGGAAGTCCCTGCCGCCCTGCCACTTTCACCCTGACACCGGACTTTCTCGCAAAAGCCCGTATTTTCCAGAAATCCGGCAGGATCATAGACAAACGGCATCTTCCATTTTCATAAATCAGATCCCATATCTCAATTCCGTTCAGACTGCAGAGATTGAAAAAGCGCTCCGGAGAAAATCCTTTTATTTCTAACTGCACAATCCCCTGTAACCAATGGATCAGCTTGAGAATCATCCCACTTCCCCTCTTACATGAGAATATTTACTTAAATTCTACCGACTGGATCTGCCCGGCAATTTTCATCTCCTCCTGATTGTAATACTCTATGGAAAGCCTGGTTCCGTGAATCAGAAGACAGTAGTTCTTTCCCTGGAGCTTGATCAGCGTATCACTGTATAAAACAATCGTCCGGTAATTTTCTACCAGCAGGCTTCCCCTTCCAGAAAATGAGAGAAGCATCTCCCCCAGGAGAACATCGCCGGGAAATTTCAGGGATGTCACCAGCAGCTCTTTCGAAGATTTCAGCATCCGCCCACATCCCGCCCTGGTTTCTTTTCATTATATGCAGGCGGCTCCTGCCCCATTCCAAGGAATCACAGATTGGCGTCCCCTTACAGTAAAAAGCCGCTGCAGCACGGCTCATATACGCACCATACTGCAACGGCTTAACTCCTGATTTGCTTAGTTATACTTACGCTTTCTAGCAGCTTCAGACTTTTTCTTACGTCTTACGCTTGGTTTCTCGTAATGCTCTCTTTTACGAATTTCCTGCTGAATGCCAGCCTTCGCGCAGTTTCTTTTGAATCTGCGTAAAGCGCTGTCTAAGCTCTCGTTATCTTTAACAATTACGTTTGACATAGCCTCACACCTAACCTCCCTCCAGTTGTGTAATTGTGCACAATACAACTGTATGGGTATTTATCGCACTTCCTTGATTATATCATAAATTTGCCATACGTCAAGAAGATTTTATGATTTTATCTGTTCTGCGACAACTTTTGCGGCTTCCTCCAGAGCAGCATCCACTCCGGACGGATTTTTTCCGCCTGCCTGCGCCATAGATGGCCGGCCGCCGCCGCCCCCTCCGACCAGACCTGCAATGGCCTTAATCAGATTTCCGGCATGGGCACCTGCCTTCACAGCTCCGTCAGTGGCTGTCGCCATCAGATTAACCTTCCCGTCAGCCACCGATGCAATCACAATCACACCGTCTCCGATCTTGTCTTTCATCTGATCGCCAAGGTTTCTGAGCCCGTTCATATCCACATCAGCCACCTTGATCCCAAGGAATTTGATTCCCTTGATCTCCTGAACCTGATCCATAACGTCGCCCACTGCCTCGTTGGCCAGCTTGCTCTTCAGTTTTTCATTCTCTGCGTGGAGAGATTTAATCTCCTCCAGAAGGCTTTCAATCTTTCCAGTCAGCCCGGCCGGCGTTGTTTTTGCCGCCTTTGCCGCTTCGTGGAGTTCCGTCTCTGCCTCCTGGTAATATTTCATCAGCCCATCAGATGTCAGCGCCTCGATTCTCCGAACGCCTGCTGCAATCCCGGCTTCGGAGAGGATCTTAAATGCCTGAATCGAGCTGGTATTTGCCACATGGGTCCCTCCGCAAAGCTCAGTGGAAAAATCTCCCATTTTTACAACTCGAACTACCTCGCCGTACTTTTCTCCAAACAGAGCCATAGCCCCTGTCTTTTTTGCATCATCCAGGCTCATCTCCTGGGTAACAACCGGGAGGGCAGCTCGGATTTCCTCATTGACCATATCCTCCACTCTCTTAATCTCATCGGGAGTCATGGCAGAGAAATGGGTGAAGTCAAAACGCAGTCTTTCGGGCCCCACATAGGATCCCGCCTGCTCAACATGGGTTCCCAGAACTGTGCGGAGCGCCTTATGAAGCAGATGGGTAGCGCTGTGATTTTTCTCTGTGGCCCGGCGGGCAGACTCGCAGACTTTCAGAGTCACCGTCTCCCCATTCTGCAGCATTCCCTTTACCATCACGCCCACGTGTCCGATCTTTCCGCCCTGAAGATGAATGGTATCCTCTACACGGAACTCACCGTTTCCGCTGGTGATCACGCCGGTATCCCCCTGCTGGCCTCCCATCGTTCCGTAGAACGGGGTCTCCTCCACCAGGATAGTTCCCCTCTGCCCGTCAGTGAGAGCCTCTACGATCTCATCTTCTGTGGTCAGAACTGTAATGTCAGAATCATGGACCAGACGGTCATAACCCACAAATGTGCTGGTGATCGCCGGATCAATGGACTGGTATACAGTAACATCAGCCCCCATGTAATTTGTAGTCTTTCTGGCCTTTCTCGCCTTCTCTTTCTGCTCTTTCATAGCAGCGGCAAAGCCGTCCTCATCGACCCCAAGACCCTTTTCCTCCAAGATCTCCTTTGTCAGATCTACAGGGAATCCATAGGTATCATACAGCTTAAAGGCGTCTGCCCCAGACAGAGTTGTCTCACCTGCCGCAGCCATCTTCTCCTCCATATCAGCCAGAATTGACAATCCCTGGTCGATAGTCTTATTGAACTTATCTTCCTCTTCTGAGAGGACTTTAAAGATCATCGCCTTTTTCTCTTCCAACTCCGGATACCCATCCTTGGAGAGGGCGATAACTGTGCTGCTCAAGTTTGCCAAAAACTCCCCTTCGATCCCCAGTTTTCTTCCATGGCGGGCAGCCCGGCGGAGCAGACGGCGGAGCACATAGCCGCGGCCCTCGTTGGAGGGCATGATGCCGTCAGAGATCATAAATGTACAGGACTTGATATGGTCGGTGACAATTCTCAGGGACACATCCGTCTCATGGTCCTTCTGGTATTCTGCATGGGCCAGCTCACAGACCCGGTCCAGCAGCGCCTTGTTGGTATCTACGGTAAACAGGGAATCCACGTCCTGCACCACCACTGCCAGGCGCTCCAGACCCATGCCGGTATCAATATTTTTCTGCTTCAGCTCACTGTAATGGCCGTGGCCGTCGTTGTCAAACTGGCTGAATACATTGTTCCACACTTCAATGTAGCGGTCGCAGTCGCAGCCGACCGTACAGTCAGGCTTGCCGCAGCCGTACTTTTCCCCTCTGTCATAATAGATCTCAGAGCAGGGACCGCAGGGACCAGAGCCGTGCTCCCAAAAATTGTCTTCCTTTCCAAAGCGGAAAATCCTTTCTGCCGGGATTCCGATCTCCTTATTCCAAATATCAAATGCCTCATCGTCATCCAGGTACACAGACGGATACAGGCGGTCCGGTGAAAGTCCTACCACTTCCGTCAGGAATTCCCACGACCAGGCGATAGCTTCATGCTTAAAATAATCGCCAAAGGAAAAATTTCCCAGCATTTCGAAAAACGTGCCGTGGCGGGCAGTTTTTCCAATATTTTCAATATCTCCAGTACGGATACACTTCTGGCAGGTACACACCCTTCTTCGGGGCGGAATCTCCTGCCCGGTAAAATATGGCTTCAAAGGTGCCATACCGGAATTAATCAGCAGCAAACTGTTGTCATTATGCGGAACCAGGGAGAAGCTCTTCATCACCAGATGACCTTTGCTCTCAAAAAATTCCAGAAACATTCTCCTCAGTTCATTTACACCATACTTCTGCACTTCTTTCGTCCTCCGAATCTGTCGATCCGCCTTCAGCAGATCTTTTTTGGATAATAATCACCCTACATTCTATATATCCTATCATAGGAAAATCCATTTATCAAGACTGTCTTGGGGAATATTTCATAACAGTTCAGCCATGAGGAATCATAGGATCCTATGATTCCTCATGGCTGAACAATACCTGCAAAAGTTACCGCCGTGCGCTCTCCGCACGGCGGCCTGCTGCTCTCCCCATATTCAGTACATTCACTGCAGCTACAATCGCTTCAGATACTCCTGGTATTCTTCCAGGAGCGCGTAGGCTCTAGCTCTGGTGGACTCCGCCAAAGAAGCCGTGTATTCAGCGCTCTCAATAGAACTTCCGCTGTTAGAAGGAATTACCTTCTCAGCCGCAGCATCCCTCTCATTCATCCACTGCCGCTGTGTCCGGGCCAGCTCCTCTCTCCCCAGCTCATCCAACTGCTCCATGATTTCCCCGTAAATAGAACCCATTTCTTTTTCCCACAAATTCAGTTCCGTATCGGCCATAGCCTTTATGGAGACTGCCGCAGATCCCGTCTGTTCGTCCCTCATCGTCTGAATCTGGCTGTCCAGCTCATTTAAACGCCTCTGCCACTTGGCGTATTCATTCCCGCTGTCCCCCGAAGTCTCCGCAGCGGCATCCGCCCCAGCCCCGGGACCTGCTGAGTACGCTGCCGCCGCCACTCCCGGCCCGGCATCCGTCTCGGCAGCTCCGGGCAAAGCAGCCTCATCTGTCAGGCTCTCTTCTGCAGCCGCCTCCGGAACAGCCGCCCCGTCTTCTGCAGCCGCTGTCTCAGCCTGAACGCCGGCTGCAGAGACGGCAGGGGCCTCATTTTCCAGGGAAGGCGCCGGCGGCGCCTCCCCGTCGGCAGACGCCAGGGCAGCCGATCTGGCCGCTGCA
>CALWBQ010000043.1 GCA_944376125.1 uncultured Lachnospiraceae bacterium | reverse complement strand
AAGACTTCCGGTGAAACCTCTGCTGCTCCGGAGGACACACAGACAGAAGGAAATATCCTAATCGCCTATTTTTCTCACACGGGAAATACAGAGGAAGTGGCCCGGCAGATCGCGGATCTGACAGGCGGAACTCTTGCCGAGATTCAGAGGGCTGAAGAATATGATGATCTTCAGGAAGAAGCAGAAGCCGAGATTTTAGGCGGCGTGCACCCGGAGATCACGGTCAGCATCGACAATGTAGCAGACTTTGATACGGTCTTTGTTGGTTATCCCATCTGGTGGGATGAGGCTCCGGCCATGATCGTCACATTCCTGGATTCTTACGACTTTTCCGGAAAAACAATCATCCCATTCTGCACCAGTTCCAGTGACTCTATAGACAACAGCCTTCATATTTTCAGTGAGCTTTGCCCGGACGCTGTGATTGCCGAGGGGCTGACCGCCAACGACGAGGAGGACATTGAACCCTGGCTGAAGGAACTGGGATTGCTCCAGTAGATTGTGAATGCAGGAGGCCGCCATGTTCAGAAAAACGCTTACTGCAGGAATCGCGGTCATTTTGATGCTTTTTCTGGCGGTCTGCACGACAACATCTTCTTCTGTATCAACGTTGGAGGATAGGAGCCTCTCTTCAACCTATGAAAGTGTAAAAGGACAGCAGGTAAAAATGGCCGCAGGTGACAAAGAGGTTCTCATTACCTTAAACGATTCCAGAGCAGCAGCAGAGTTTCCAGTACGCTCCCGCTGGAACTGACGCGGATCGAGCGCAATAGCTTTGCAAAAGGGACGCCCCTGCATCGCTCTCTTTTCTTGGACAAACCGGCGATACGGGAGTATGAGATCGGTGATTTCGACTATTGGGCAGCAGGGCCGGGCAGATGAAAACGCTGATTGACCGCTGTCTTGCCTGTGGTTCTGACCTTGCGGAAAAAGAATTCTATTTCATTGCCACCGCAGCCGCTGGGAAAACAGCGATGGAGTGCACCATAGACGGGCTTCGCAGGTTTGCTGATTGTCTGCCGGATTCCAAGGCCAAAGGCGTGATCTATGGAGCCAGGGCGTGGCAGTTAGGAGAATTCAGGAAAGCCCGCTATGGAAGAAGCCTATCAGATGGGCAAAAGCATCTGTTGACAGAGAAAATATAAAGCAAAGGAGAATCTTACCATGAGAAAATTAGCAGCTATTTTTCTTTCTTCCCTTCTGGTTCTTTCTCTGGCTGCTTGTGGAAACAGCCAGCAGACAGGAACAACAACACCGGAACCCTCCACGCAAACGGAAAATCCATCTTCCTCTCCTACCGCAGAAAATAGCCAAACGGAGGAATTCACCGCGACGGAAGGAATGGAATCTAACGGCAATATCCTGATCGTTTACTTTTCCGTACCGGAAACAGATGGTTTGGATACGGTTGCCGGAGCCAGCCGTGTCGTGGTCGATGGAGAAGTTTTGGGCAACACGCAGTACCTTGCCCAGCTAATTCAGCAGGAAACCGGCGGTGAGCTGTTCCGTATTGAGACGGTACAGGAATATCCGGGAACCCATGATGATCTTCTAGATTTTGCCTATAACGAGCTTTCTGAAAACGCAAGGCCGGAGCTTGCCACAGAAATTGATAATCTGGACAGCTACGATGTCATCTTCCTTGGCTACCCCAACTGGAACGCAGACCTTCCTATGCCGCTGTATACCTTCCTGGAAACTTATAATTTCAGCGGAAAGACCATTATCCCCTTTACATCCCATGGCGGGAGCGGCTTTTCTAGAACCATCCAGACTATTCAGGAACTGCAGCCACAAGCCACAGTCATCGAAGATGGTCTGTCCATTTCCCGGAACAATGTTACAGATGCGCAGAGTGATGTGACAGAATGGATTGCTGGATTGAATTTAGGTGAATCGCAATGAAACCAAAAATGATGGCCAAGATCAGCATTGATCTTGTAATGACGCTCCTGCTCCTGTTTTTAATGGCAAGGCAGGTAACGGGTGGAAGCGCACACGAATGGATTGGCCTGGTACTGTTTCTCTTTTGGATTATCCACCACGTATTAAATTTCAGGTGGCATGGGCATCTGTTTCGAGGGAAATATACACCCTTTCGCATGTTACAGCTGATCGTCAACCTTCTCTTGCTGCTTTCCATGCTGGGAACGATGGTCAGCGCCGTCATTCTTTCCAGAGAAGTGTTTGCTTTCCTGCCCATCACTGGAGGCGTAGCGCTTGCCCGCACATTACATATCCTGTGTGTTTTTTGGGGCTTTGTTCTCATGGCGTTGCATCTTGGTCTGCATTGGAATATGCTCCTTGGAATGATACGGAAAATGACCGGCACGGTTTCCAGAAAATCTGCCCGTATTACCCTGCGTATTGTAAGCATTGGAATCGCCGGATATGGGTTGTATGGTTTTTTGCATAACCAGTTTTTAGACTATATGTTTCTTACCTCCTCCTTTGTTTTTTTTGATTTTAAGCGGCCTGTGATTCTTTTCTTCACCGAGTATGTGGCGATTATGGGCTTGTTCGTTTTTATCGCATATTATGTGGGGAAAGGGCTGCAAAGACTGGCAGGGACAAAGAAGGGAGCGCAAGGCATGAACCATAGGTAGAAACTGGCGGTTTGCGCCTGTATCGCCGCCGTTGCCCTGATTTTTACAGAGTGCAGTATTTCAGGAAATGGCACGGGCGAAACATTGCATAGATGTGTTTGCCATGGGGACATATATGACTCTTACTGCCTATGGTGAAAATGTGGGGATGTATTGGAAGAGGACGAAAATAGAATATTGAAGGCAAAGGCCCTTCTATCTACAACAGATGAAAGCTGCGAGAGTACGCTGTCAATCACAGCAACGAAGAAACGATATCTTTGCGCCTGGATACTGTGGAGCTGCTCGGTTTATGCTGGAAATATCTCGTCCAATGCATGGTGCTCTCGATCCGACGATTTACCCGCTGATAAACGCATGGAAATTTATCGACCAAAATTACAGAATTCCATCTGAACAGGAAAATCAGGAGCTGCTCTCCCTCACAGGGTATAAAAATGTGGCTCTGAATGACGATGTTGTTATCGTACCGGAAGGGATACAGATGGATCTTAGTGCGGTCGACAAGGGATATGCCGGAGCACAGCTGGGCCGAACTTCTGAAAAGGCAGAGATTACTTCGGCACTGCTGGACATCGGAGGGAATATCCATCTGGTCGGTATCCGGCCAGATGGATCGGCCTGACAGATTGGAGCCCGGAATCGCTGTGGCGAAGGAATCTTTAGGCTCTTGTAAGCGGAGGACTGCACAGTCGTTACCTCTGTCGGTTTCGATATGCAGCTGGTCACCCAGGACGGCGAAGTATATCTGACCGAAAGGATAAAAGTATAGAGGGTGATTTTCTCTTGGAGGATGCTTTCGCAAATCAGAACGTGCATGTGATAGAGCCATAAAACGAAAAACGATTCTATTAGCGGTATTGATTCTTATGATTTTAGGAATCAGCATAGTGGTAAGCATCTGGCTGCTGACACGGCCTCACGGAACATGGATTCAAATCGTGCAGGATAACGCTGTTTTATATCAAATATCTGTCTAAGATGTCAGGTCAGATCATTGAAGTTGAATATGAAGCAGAAAAAATCAAGTACAGATGGAGAATGGACATATCCACGCCTTGGAGGCGGATTGCCCGGATCAGACTTGTGCCAAGATGGGCGGGCTTCTTGCTTTCCAATTATTTACCTGCCCAATCATTTAGTCAGTCAATTTATAGAGACACCATCCCAAGCAGATATGGTGGTTCAGTAGGTAAGAAAATGTGGGAACATGATGACACTGATATAGCCTGGCCGGGTGGCGCTTTGACTGACCGGGATGCTGTTGATCAAACGAATCATTCCGGAAAAGTATATCTGGATGCACAGTATTTCTATGCCATATTACATAATAGCATATCGGTTACTTACATAATTGTAGGCCGGGGAACGATGCTCTAGTTGCTGTTTCTCATGGTTTTCGAATGCCTTGCTGGTGCGTTCATAGGCGTGTGTACGCAGCTTATCTTGCAGAAAATAAATTTAAGAAGCCTATTTATCGGGAAAATACCAGTTTATAAACTGTTTAAGTCTGTTTTACGCAGCATTTAAGAGTCTGATGTATGCTTTTCTCTGTTTCAAGACCATAGGTGGAACGGAGATGCATCAAATGAGTAGTTTAAATTTCACACCAATCATC
>CALWBQ010000042.1 GCA_944376125.1 uncultured Lachnospiraceae bacterium | reverse complement strand
AGACTTGGATATCCATCCATGACTGCCCACTATCTAAAAGTACGTGTAAACTATTGAACCGCGTAGTACCGAACGGTACGCTGCGTGGTGTGGAAGGGGAGGGTCAAATCTCCCCTATCCGATGCTTATATGGGCGTAACTAAAAGTTTATCATCAGCATAATCGAATTTCACATAGGAGTGCAATGCAATATCATAGAAAATATGATCTTCAAAATGTTCAAATACCAACTGAATCGCGTTTCGCACTTGGGCACTAGATGCATATTGATTTTTGCTAATCTTATTGAGCATATTTTTAATTCCGAAGGCTGCTTCAAAAACTTCAAATGCTTTAATTAAGACCGCATCAGGCACAATAATATTGTGATCAATACATGTAGTAATTACGTTACGTGACTTCTCCTCCCAATGGGAGTATTCACAAAGAACGTGAAGAAAATTCATCTTTTTCTGATTTGCCGAAATTTCCTCTTTTCCCCAATGTCCATCTATTTTCTTCCTTAAATCCATAGCTACTAACGAAGCTTGTTTGGCCTTCTCTATCGTTTGAGGCCCAGCAAGACAGTTGTATAAGGAAAATTGGAATACACCATCTGCTTCTTTGTCAAATTTAATAGTTTTACAAATTCGAATCAGACCAGGAATTTCTTCGAGCATATTTCCGTGAGGTGTTGTATGTAAAGGGTTCTGCTTTTCATCGACAATTAATTTGATATTATCTCCGATATCCATATCAAGTATCTGAGAAATACGAGTTTTGCTGTCAGTTAATTCGATGGTTACATGATCTGCTGTTCCTGACAGCACTTTTATTGTTTGAATGATAGGCGTCTCCATCCATCTTCCATTAAATTCAATTGTAAAGCTCTCTCCAACAGACTTTTTACGCAAACAGTTTTGTCCTTTTCCAGCCGTGGTTTCTTCTACGCCAACGCATTTACATTCTACGGCTCCAAAAAGTCCTTGCTTTTGTTGTACATTTTTATAGAATCCAAATTCAACTTTATGTCCAGCGGTGGTATATCCCTCTAACTTTCCCTCGGTGTCTAATTTAGACAAAAGATCTCTATTTTTGTATATGCCACCCATCGTCAGAATTTCAAGCATATCTCCAATTTTTCTGCCGATCTGATGTCCTTTCAAATTGTATGCAGCGATACATTTATAAACGCTTGTAATGTAAGTGAAATCTCTTAATTCCTGAGTAATGTCATAAATCATTTTGTTCCTCCTCACAGCCCTTCAAAAAGCTCGCTTAACGACACGCCAAGACCGTTTGCTATTTTCTTTATGTTGCAAATGGAGATATTTCGTTTTCCTGCTTCAACAGAGGCTAGATAGGTTCTATCCATTCCAATCTGAAGTGCAAATTTTTCTTGGCTTAATCCAATGGAATTTCGCAGATCTCTTATTCTTTTTCCTAGTTCTACCGTTATCATTTCATTTGTACCTCCATGAAGTAATTGTATAAAGTAAACGGTTTATGAATCAACGGACTATAAGCAACAAAACCAACCGGGCAGCTAAGTTAGAATCTGATGTGCAGAAAAACCTCTCAGGATATTGGCCCTGGGAGGTTTTTGACTTTGGAGAATTAATGTCTTACCTGTTCTTATGGAGTTGCCTCCAAACAGTTTTACTATTTTGGGTATCAAATGATATTTTTGTAAAAATGCACAAAGATTCACTGGAATTCTGTAAAAATAATGTTTTAATCAGCGATTGACTTTCATTTATAAAACGCTTAAAATACAATTATATTTTAGCAAATCAATATGGAGAATTAAATCAAAGATGATTTAATCAGTTCGAGAAAGCCTGTAAAAATATTACAGGCTTTTTTTGCTAATAGGAATCAAACAAAAACAGAAGGAGGGCGAAGGGATGGCAGAGAAATTTGTAATTACGATTGCCAGAGGTTTTGGCAGCGGGGGAAAACAGATTGCATCACAGGTTGCAAAGGATTTAGGGATTCATTGCTACGAAAACCGGATTCTAACTCTGGCGGCGGAAAAGTGCGGATATGACAGAACCAGATTTCTGGAAGCGGATGAAAAGCTGGTTGGAAACAGACTGGTCAATGTACTTCGGCGCCTCCCGAGAACACTGCAGCCGAAACCACATGAGGGAAAATTTGTATCGGATCTGCATTTGTTTGAAATTGAAGCTGGGATCATTCGGGAGCTGGCAGATACAGAATCCTGTGTTATTGTCGGAAAGTGCGCTGATCACGTTTTGAAGGGGAGAGAGAACGTATTCAGCTTCTATATCGAAGCCCCAAGAGCCTTCTGTTTGAAGCGGATTATGGACCGTATGGGGGTCAGTGAGGCAGAGGCACACCGATTGATCAGCAAGACCGATAAGTATCGGGCAGATTATTATAAATATTACAGCGGAGGAAATTACTGGACCAATCCAGTCAATTACGATATGACGCTGAACAGCGATCGGGTTGGGATTGACGGGTGTATTTCAATGATTGAAGATTATGTTCAAATGAAATTAAATACGAAGAAAATTTAACTACAAAGACGTAAGTATCTTGAAAAAGGCTTACGTCTTTTTTGTTTAAAAGTCTGCAGGCGTATGGCAATGAAACTGGAAGGAGGAGACATATATGGGAAATGTGATAATGCGGGCGGAGAATCTGCGGAAGGTTTTCGGAGATTTTACAGCCAATGATGGAATCAGCTTCGAGATAGAGACGGGAAAAATATATGCGCTTGCGGGAGAGAATGGAGCAGGAAAAAGCACTCTGATGAAAATGCTGTATGGCGTCTATAAAATCGATGGCGGAAGGCTGTTTTTAGACGGAGAGGAGATGACGAAGTATAATCCTTCTGTTGCCCGAGAAAAAGGAATTGGAATGGTTTTTCAGGATTTTCGGCTTGTTCCGGCATTTACCGCACTGGAGAATATATTTTTATCAACTGATCACACGGGGGAGATTTTCAGAAAAAAGGAGCTTCGCAAAAAGGTGAAAGCACTGTCCGAACAGTACAGTCTGCATGTGAATCCGGATGAATATGTCTGGAGGCTGGATTTGGGGCAGAGGCAGCACATTGAAATTTTGAAGGTCCTTATGAATGAAAATACACGGATTTTAATCTTTGATGAGCCAACTAGCGTGTTATCGCCAAATGAAATTGACGCGTTCTTAAAGCTGCTTACGGTGTTCCGTGACAACGGGTTCGCCATTCTGCTGATTACTCATAAGATCCATGAGATCGTCCAGGTCGCAGATGTGGTACACATTTTGAGAAAAGGAAAACTAGTTCATACCTTTTATCAGGAGGAGGGCTTCTCAGAGCGGGAGATCGTAACAAAGATGATCGGGGATCAAGATCAGGTGGAGAAGGAAGAGCTGATCCATGTGCAGGCTGTGTTCACTGGAAAGGAAGACACCCTGCCGCCTGATATTGATGATAGGCCGATCCTGACGGCGAAGGCGATTACGATACGCGATGACTATGGGCGGCCGATTATTTATAACGCAGATTTCAGTGTGTCTCCAGGAATGATTTTAGGCGTTGCCGGCATCTCGGGAAATGGACAGCGGGAGCTGACGGAGATGCTCTATGGCATTCGACCTCTCAGCTCAGGAAAGCTGACTATGGACGGAGAAGATATCAGCAATTTCAGCACGCGGCAGAGGCTGGATTTGGGAATTCGTATTCTTTCGGAGGATCCGATCCGGGATAATCTGGTGCCAGGCTATACTGTCCTGGAACACATGGCGATCTCAGGATTTACATACAAGAAAAAAGGTCCCATGATCGATTGGAATGATCTGAAGGAACAGGTAGAGGAGTGCGAAGAAATAAAAGAACTGAAAGTTCCAGATGTCTCCAGAAAGGCGGAAAAGCTCTCCGGCGGAAATATTCAGAGAATGGCATTTGCCCGCGCAGTCATTGCACATCCAAAGTTGTTTATCGCCAGTTATCCAAGCCGCGGCCTGGATATTGCGACGGTGTCGGCAGTCCACGAGACACTTGAGCGCTTGAAAAGAGAGGGAACAGCAGTGATCTTTATTTCGGAGGATTTGAACGAGTTATTTATGATGTCAGACCGTCTGATTGTACTTTCTGAAAACAGTATTTTTGGATCTTATAAACCGTCTGAATTCGATTCTCAGATGATCGGGGAAGTGATGCTGAAAGGAGTGAAAGAATGATGCAGAAAATGACTGTGAAAGCGGGGGCTGACAGACCGGAGATAAGAAAAGTCCTGATGAGAGTGCTGGCAGGCATATTTGTGCCGATTGGGCTTTTCTCGATTTTTCTTCTAACGCAGCGGCAGAACCCGCTGACCGTGTACAGAGCATTGGTGATGTGCTTTGCCGGCAGCAAATATAACGTTGGAGAGATTGCAGTAGAGATGACACCGGTTCTGCTGGCTGGCATGGCGGCGCTGATTCCGGCTAAGGTTGGGCTCAGCAACTGCGGCGGGGAAGGTCAGCTGATTGCAGGATGTCTGACCGCCAATATCGTGGGAGTGTACCTTTGCAGCGGCCTGCCAGGGGTCGTCGGAATCCCGATTATGCTGGCGGCAGCAGCGGCAGCCGGATTACTCTGGGCGGCGATTCCTTTATTCTGCAAAATGAAATTAAACATGAATGAAACCCTAACGACTCTGCTGAGCAATTATATCATGTATAAGCTGGTCGCCTATATGGTATTTGGGCCCATTAAGGATACGGCAGGAAATAACTATCCTATGTCAGCCAGAATCGCGGAGCAGCTGAGGCTTCCGGCTTTTGCCGGGACTCGGGCGAATGTTATGATTTTTGCTGCGCTGTTTGTGGTAGTCATTACCGCATTTGTATTTGCCAAAACGGAGCTTGGATTTAAACTGCGAACTATAGGGGGAAATGAGCGGGCAGCGGAGTTTGCAGGCTTTTCTGTAAAGAAAGCGCGCTGCTGGGCGTTTTTGATTGCCGGAGCGATAGCCGGCCTGGGAGGCGGAATTGTTATGAGCAGTGTTGAATTCCAGATGCGGGAGGCTACGGCGCATGATCTGGGCTACCTGGGCTTTTTGGCAACCGGTATCGCAGGGGGAAGCCCGATTGTTTCGATTTTTACGAGCTTCCTGCTGTCTGCGCTGAGCGTATGCGGAACCTCGCTGGAGATCACTACGGGCCTGCGATCCTCCGCATCGACGATCTTAATGTCAGTTATTTTACTTACTATATTTGGCCTGGGAAGGGGGAGACGTGAAAAATGATGAATTTAATAGAAAATTTTTTGCTGAATACCATTCGGTCTGGGACTCCGATTATGTTTGCACTGATCGGTGATCTGATAGGGCAGAGGGCAGGGCACATTAGCCTGAGCGTAGAGGGGGCCATGCTGACAGGATGCTGTGTAGGTTTTGCGGCCTGCTATTATACGGACAATCTGCTTTTGGCAGTGCTGCTGGCCGCGCTGGCTGGGGCATTTGTCGGATTTTTACAGATTCATTTTAATATTAGCTGCGGCGCAGATATGTTTGCGCTGGCATTGGCTATAAATTATTTCTGTTCTGCAGTCACAAATTATTTTGGGGCTTCTTTGATCAGCAAAAGTATTTCAGGTTTTGGCAGGATTGCGATTCCTCTGCTCTCAGAGATCCCCCTTATTGGAGATGCCATTTTTAACCAAGACATTCTGACATATATATCATATCTTTTACCGATTGTAGTTGGCTTCATTTTGTTTAAGACGAAGATCGGAACGGCCATTAGAACGGCGGGGGAAGTGCACCAGGTGGCTGTCGCGTATGGATATAACGTAAGGCTTCTGAAGTATGGTGCCGTAATGACTGCAGGGATTCTTGCTGCGGTCGGAGGTGTACAGCTTTCTTGCGCTTATACCATGACTTGGACAGCCGATATGGCTGGCGGCCGGGGGTTTATTGCATCGGCTCTTGTGATTTTATGTTCCTGGAAGCCGGGGCGGGCTTACATGGCAGCGTATCTCTTTGGGGCCGCTCAGTCCCTGCAGATTTTATTTCAGCTGCTTGCCATTCCGATTCCGACTAATATCGTAACAATGGCTCCTTATGTTGTTACCTTGATTGCCCTGGCTTTTATCTCGATGAACAAAAATCCATCGATGCCAGAAGAATTAAAAAAGATCGGAAGACCTTTGGAAATTCAAAATTAATAAATCTGTATGCAGAAGCCTGACGGTTTTTATCAATTATTATTTTAAGAAGGGAAGAGAGCTTTATGAAGAAAATAGTAAAAAGAGCAGCAAGGTTATTGTTGGCGGTTCTAGTGTGCAGTTTTCTGGCAGCATGCGGCAGCAGTGCGGATGTAAATCATTCAGACGCCGGTGGGACGGAAGGGACACAGACGGCTCCAGGCAAGGGGGCGACCAAAATCGGTGTTCTGCTGGTTGGAACCCGAGATGATTATGGCTATAACCAGGCATTATATAATGGATGTATCCAATCGGGAGAGGATCTTGGCGTGGAGATTATGATAAAAGAGTCTGTTCCGGAGGACAGTTCTTCACAGGCAGTAATGGAGCAGATGATCTCAGCAGGCTGTACCATTATTTATGCAACAAGCTATGGGCACAGAGAGTATGCTGAATTGGTGGCACAGGAACATCCTGAAGTGGCATTTTTCTGCAGCAATGAAACGGGGCAGGCCATGGATAATATCAGCGCGCTTGTTACATATGGCTGGGATTCCGCTTATGTGAACGGAGTTTGCGCAGGTCTGATGACAAAGACGAATGAAATCGGATTTATTGCTTCTTTCCAGATTCCCGTGGTAATGCATTCCATTAACGCATTTGCACTGGGAGTTCAGTCTGTCAATCCAGATGCGACGGTTCATGTTGTGTTCACAGGATCATGGGATGATGTAGGATCGCAGACAGATGCGGTGAACGCCATGGCGTCTCAGAATATTGACTGTATTGCCCAGTATCAGGATTATACAAAGACAATCTGTGAAATGTGTGAAGCGGCTGGCATCTATGTGGTTGGGTACCACATTGATGGATCCGATATTGCTCCCAATACGTTTATTACTGGTACGATTGACATCTGCACAAAGCAGACAGAAGTATTCAGGGAGACGATTGAAGGAAATTTCCCGGCTGGAATTGTCAGCGGAGGTTATCCGGAAGGCATGACAGGCAATGCTCCGTGCGGTGCCTGCGTTCCGGATGATGTCAAGGCGGTAGTAGAGGATACCGTTGAGATGATGAAGGAAGGAACTTTTGAGGTATTTGCAGGGCCTATTTATAAGCAGGATGGTACGATCGCATATGAGGAAGGCTACACGCCAACGACAGAAGAAATTCTTGGAATGGACTTCCTGGTTCAGGGGGTTGTAGGTCTGGATAATTAATAAAACACTAAGGAGGAGAAGCGCATGAAGTATATGGTTTTGGTTTTGATAATCGTTAGTTATTTTATGGCTAATCTTTTTCAGAACCGATTGTCGGCCTCGCTGAAAGGCCGGATATATCCGGCGAATCTGTTCCAGGTATGCTGGATGCTGCTGGCTATTCTAGTGTTTACAGTGGTGGGACAAGCCGGAATGGGCGGATTGCACTTCTCTTCTTATACGGTGCTCATGGGAACTCTGGCAGGGATATGCACGACAGCAGGCGGAATGTGCCTGCTGGGAGCAATGGCTTTGGGGCCGCTGTCATTAACGGTGCTGATTTTCAGCATGTATGTGATTGTGGCGCCAGTGCTGTCGATCGTATTTCTCAAAGAGAAAGTAACGTTCTGCCAGGCAGTCGGCACGTGCCTGATCCTGGGGGTCCTGGTGCTGAGCAATTATAGCAAAGAAGAGGGAGAAGGACGAAAAAGCCGGCTTTGGTGGCTGCTGTGTGTCGGCAGCATAACCGGAACAGGATTATCAAATTATATTATGAAGGTTCATCAGTACCGGATGCCCAACCAAGATGTGTGGGAGTATTCGATTGTGTCCTACGGAGCTGGGGGAATCTGCGCGGCGATTCTGGCTTTGATTTTTTACCGGAAGGACAAAAGCAGGTCTGGCCGTCCTGGCTACCGCTTTACAAAGAAAGACTTTTTTGGACCGGCGGTGGGGATGGCAATTGCAGAAGGAATCGCGAACCTTGGAAACCTGTATAACGTTTCCAGGCTGCCAGCCATTGTATTATATCCGGTATCCCAGCTCGGAACCCTTATGATGACAGTTCTGTTTGGGCTGATTGTTTTGAAAGAGAAGCTGAACCAGGTATCGATCCTCTGCCTGGTTCTGGGAACTGCTGCGATTATTTTGATGAATTTTTAAGATGAAATGAGGAAAAGAATGAAAGCATTTAAAGGAAATATTGTGTACACAAAGGTGCCCCAGTCCTTTGAGATTGCAGAGCAGAGCTATATTTTAGTCGATGAAAAAGGCCGAATTGAGTGTATTGCAAAAGAACTGCCAGACGGATTTGACCCAAATAACACAGAGGATTTTGGTAATCAAATGATTATACCAGGATTCACAGACCTGCATCTGCATCCTAACCAGTATCCGGATAACGGGCTGGGGTATGACTTGGAATTAATGGAGTGGATTGAGCAATATGCCACGCCGGTAACAGAGCTTTATAGAGAAGAAGAAACGGCGAGAAAAATTTTAAGTAAATTTGTAGAGGAACTGTGGAGATACGGAATCTTACATTCCGTGCAGTTCGGCGCGCTGGATTACCAGACCAATGATATTTTATTTGAATTAATGATCCAGTCAGGATTGTATTGCTACCTGGGAAAGAACCATACAGATTATAAGAAAGATAAGCACGATGTAGAAACAACACAGGAATCCATGCAGACCGCTCTGGCCCTTATACAGAAATGGGAAGGAAAAAGTGACAGAGTTCACTATATTATGACGCCGTCGTTCGCGCCAGGATGCACGGAGGAGATTATGAAATGGACGGGAGACATGGCGAGACGCTATCATATGCCTCTTCAGTCTCACTTGGATGAAAATGTAAAAGAAGTGTCAATGGTTCTGAAGCGTTTTACAGACTGCAGAAACTACGCAGAAGTTTATCAAAAAAATAAGATTTTTGGCAATGATATTAAAACCATTATGGCCCACTGTATTCATACGACCGAGGATGAGATACAGGCGCTGAGGTATTCCAACGTCTTTGTAGCGCATTGCCCTCATTCTAACTGCAATCTGGGCAGCGGGATCATGCCGGTGCGAAGATATCTGGACTCAGGGATCCGGGTTGGCATCGGCAGTGATATCTCGGCAGGCCATACGTTAAATATGATGGATAATATGCGGGCGGCAATAGAAATGTCGAAGATCCTGTATGTAGAGGAAGGAAAAGCACCGCTGTCTGTAAGCGAAGCCTTTTATCTGGCCACGAAAGGCGGCGGGGAATTCTTTGGCGGAGTAGGGAGCTTTGAGCCAGGATATCTTTTTAACGCTCTGGTAGTAGACGACGATGCGTTGGCTCCCTTGCAGAAACACACTGCTGCGGACCGCATAGAGCGGTTTATTTACAGCGGGGATGAGCGGCAGATCAAGAGACGGTTTATTGAAGGGCAGGAAGTACCGCGGCCGTTTTTCGGCCATAAAGGAGGGCGGCATGAAGATTTTTAAGGGAAATATTGTACATACACCGACAAAAGAACGGTTTGAGCTGTTTGAAAACCAGTATATAATAGTTTCGGATGAAGGCTGCGTCGAAGGCATTGCAGCTGAGGTGCCGGAGGAATATGGGGATTTCATAGTGGATTATACGGATAAAATCATTATTCCGGCATATACAGATCTGCACCTGCATCCGTTTCAGTATCCCCTCATCGGGAATGGATATGATAGGGAACTGATCGACTGGTGCTTTCGGTACTGCAGCCCGACAGAAGCTCTGAGCATAGATGAGGAGATAGAAAAAAAAGTCTGCAGGGCGGTGATTCACGATCTGTGGAAATATGGATCTCTCCATTCTGTGCATTTTCCATCAGGTATGGAACGAAATGCGGATACCTTAATGGAAATGCTGCAGAAGACAGGAATGTATGCATATGCTGGAAAGAGTCAGTCTGATCTTCCGCTGTTTGAGGAAACAGCGGAAGAGACAAAAGAGCAGTCCATGAAGAGCGCTCTCAGGCTGGCGGAAAAATACAAAGATTCGGAGCGCGTGAAGTATATTTTTACATCAGGGTGGTCACTGGATACCAGTGATGCACTTATGCGGGAAATGCGGGAAGCAGCATTGGCTTATCAGGCTCCTTTCCAGGCGCATATGGATGAAAACCGAACAGAAGTAAAGTGGAGTCTGCAGAGACATCCGGACTGTGCGAATTACGCAGAGACATACGTAAAAAACGGAGTCTTCGGAGATGATATAAAAACGGTGATGGAGCACTGCGTTCACACTACAGAGGAAGAAATTGCCCTGCTCAGGGATCGCGGTGTTTATGTGGCCCACTGTATCCACTCGAATCTGGATATTATGAGCGGTGTGATGCAGCTTCGCAGATATTTGGATGAGGGAATCCGGGTTGGGCTTGGAAGTGATATTGCAGCAGGACATACTATGAATATTGCAGATTGTATGCGGGCGGCGGTGCAGGCGTCCAAGATGCTTTCACTGAAAACAGGCTGCCGCCCTGTTACAATATCAGAGGCATTTTATTTAGCGACAAAAGGCGGCGGAGAATTCTTTGGAAAAACAGGGTGTTTCCTGACCGGTTATCAGTTTGACGCTCTGGTTATTGATGATTCAGAATTAAGCCTTCCGGTATCAAGAAGTTTGGAGCAGAGAATAGAGCGTTATCTGTACTGCGGAGATGACAGGCAGATCACGGCGAGATATGTGAAGGGAGAAGAGGTTGAAGAACCCTATGCAGGAAAGGACGGCAATGCATATGAGATATGATTTGGCGATAATAAATGGAAAATTGTACTTGCCTTTTGGATGCGTACAGAAAGAGGTGGGGATAAAAGATGGCTATATCACTGAGATTGCGGATAAAATCGATACAAGCAGTGCGGATTTGGTGATTGACGCTGAGGGACGCGTCATTGTTCCGGGGTTTGTCGATGCCCATATGCACATAGAAAAATCGTTTACTGCAGATGATGAAGAGATTGACAGTCTATTGGAAGCGTGCCGCCATTCTGCGGATAAGCTGGCAGAGTACTATTATAACTGGGACAGGGAAAGCATCATTTTGGATATTATGGAAAATGCGGAGCAGATCCTCAAGAAATGTATTGTGAATGGCACCGCGGTGATACGCACGAACGTTATGGTGAATGAGATTGTAGGGACTGCTGCGCTTGAAGCCATGGAGCGGCTGAGAGAAAAATATAAGTCCAAAATAGATATCCTGATTACAGCAGACTGTCCAGAAAAAATGGAAGAAGAATGGGAAAAGGCTGTGAAAAACGGCTGGATCAATTTTATCGGAGGATATCCCAATCTGACAGTGGAGGAATCTGGCTATGGGTTTGCTGATGCGGATGAAAAGCAAAGAAATATCGACAGAATATTTGAATTGGCAGCTAGGAATCAGCTGCCTGTGGATGTGCATTGCGATGAATCGGATGAGCCGGATTTTTCCTTATTCCGCTATATCTGCGAAAAAACCTGGAGAGAGCAGATGGAGGGCAAAGTGACGGTCAGCCATGTGACAGCGCTGGGAGCAAAGGGGGCGGATGAGGAGGCCGTCGCAGATGCGGTTGCCTGGTGTGCGAAAGCTGCAGTGCACGTTGTAACGTTACCTTCCCAGAACCTGTACTTAATGTCTGAGAACAGAAGGGGAACAACGCGGGTGCGGCAGCTGAGGCAGGCTGGGGTTCCAGTGGGGGTAGCTTCGGATAATGTGAGAGATATATTTCGGCCATTTGGAAACTGCGACCTGCTGGAGGAAGCACTGCTGACTGCCCAGATACATAAATATGGAAGCGAACGGGAGCTGACGGATATTATGCGGATGATTACCTATTTCCCGGCCGCTTCCTGTGGACTAAAAGAGTATGGAATTCTTCCCGGAAGCAGGGCGAATTTGGTAATCCTGAATGCTGACAGTGTCCCTGAGGCACTGCGGTCTCAAGTAAAAAAGGCGTATGTAATTCATAGGGGAAAGATTACAGCGGCATATGGAAAGATGGTATAAGGAGATGATGAATCTATGTATGACTGCATGATTAAAAACGTAAATTTGTATCTTGGAAAAGGGGAACTGATGACCGATGCAGATCTTGCTGTGAAGGACGGAAAGATTGTCAGGGCGGAACGGGACTTAGATCCGAAAGACGCGGAGCAGGTTTATTATGGTGAGGGGAAATTAGCACTTCCAGGTTTTATGGATACCCATATGCATATCGATAAAGCATTTACTATGGACAATGATGAGACAGTGAGCCTGATAGAAGCCTGCGCCAATTCTGACCGAAAGATGGAATCTTACTATGGCTGGACGGATGATGCCATCTACCAGGAAATCATGGAGCATTCCAGTAAAGCCGCAGAATGGTGCATTGTGCATGGCACGACTCTGCTGAGAACCAATGTACTGTTTCATCCCAACTGGAAGACACTGGCGTTAAAGGCGATGAATGATTTAAAAATAAAATATGCGGATTATATTACAATTCAGTCTTGCGTGGGATTTCCAGATGAGTTCCGCGGAGAGCTCTGTGCAGCCGCTGAACGCGGGGAGATTGATGTGATTGGAGGGTATCCTCACCTTTGCCCGGATTACCGGGCAGTGACAGATGACTGCTTTGAGCTGGCGCAGAAATATCAGCTTCCGGTGGATCTGCATTGTGATGAATCAGATGT
This sequence comes from uncultured Lachnospiraceae bacterium, assembly GCA_944376125.1. Taxonomy (GTDB): domain Bacteria; phylum Bacillota; class Clostridia; order Lachnospirales; family Lachnospiraceae; genus UMGS1370. The sequence goes on along the minus strand of CALWBQ010000042.1, from coordinate 29,113 downwards.
GACGAATTTGGACTGCTTTGAATATATCATAGAATGTACCCAAAAGTACGGCATGGAAGGCAAAGTGACCTGCGGGCATGTTACGGGGCTGAATGCTTCCGGCCTGGAAGAGGACAGGGCGGAGAATCTTGTGCAGAAAGCGGCAGAGGCCAAGATAAATGTGACATCTCTGACTTCCTGCAACATGTATCTGATGAACACCGAGCGGAGAGGTCCTTCCAGAGTCAGGCAGCTTACAGAGTCCGGTGTCAATGTGTCGATTGCGTCGGACAATATCAGAGATACTTTCCGGCCGTTTGGAAACTGTGATCTGCTGGAAGAGGCACTTCTGACGGCACAGGTTCATAAGTTTGGAACTGTGAAGTGTCTGAGAGAGACTATGGATATGATAACCTACCATCCGGCTGTGACCGCTCTGGCAGAGCATTATGGCCTGGAAGCGGGATGCTATGCCGATTTTTCGGTAGTGGATGCGCCCACACCGGAGGAAGCAATTCTTAGGAAGGCTTCGCGGGATCTGGTATTTCGGAGAGGAAAACTAGTCAGCAGAAAGGGGAAACTGATTCGGGATTATATTAAGGAAGCAAAATAAAACCATATTTTAGCCGGCTATCCTGCGGCGAGAGGAAAAAATAGGCAGAAAAGGCGGGAAAGCGAGGGAATGTTTAGGGTCTGACGGGATAATCTTAATTGACTTTTACATTATTTATGAGTATAATGTAACATAATTATTCGCGGCAGGGTATTATTTTTCATTTACCGTGTTTCCGCAAAAGTGAGGTAGTTATATGTTGAAGTACATTCTCAAGAGAATTGGCGCCGGCATCCTCTCGCTGTTTGTGCTGGTGACAATCACATTCTTTTTGCTGCATATCATTCCTGGAGGGCCCTTCAGCCCTGCTGAGAATCGAAATGTTCCCACCAAGATACTGGAAAAAATATCTGATCAATATGGTCTGAATGATCCGATCCCAGTTCAGTATGTCAGATATCTGAACAATCTCGCCCACGGGGATTTGGGCACATCCTTCAAAAAACAGGATACTACGGTAAATGAGCTGATTGCCCAGGGGTTCCCGGTATCTGCCAGAGTCGGTATTTGGGGCGTTCTGATCTCGCTGGCAGTGGGAATTCCGCTGGGGGTAGTGGCGGCGGTGAAGCGAGGGCGCCTGCCCGACGGGCTGGCGATGGTCTTTGCCACCATAGGGGTTTCCGTACCATCTTTTGTCATCTGCGTGCTGATGATGTACTTTTTCTGTGAAAAGTGGAGAATCTTTCCATCATATGGCCTGACATCCTGGAAGCATTATGTACTTCCGGTATTTTGCATGGCCTTTTCTCAGATTGCCTACATAACCCGTCTGATGCGTTCATCGATGCTGGAGACGATGCGCCAGGATTTCATCCGCACAGAGAGGGCAAAGGGGGTTCCTGAATTTACAGTTATCAGCAAGTATGCTATGAAAAATTCCCTGCTTCCGGTCATCACCTATGTAGGGCCCATGGTGGCTGCCCTTCTGACAGGAACGTTTATTATTGAAAAGCTGTTTTCAATTCCAGGGCTTGGCCGCTATTTTGTAACGGCTATCAATGACCGCGATTATTCAGTGACCCTGGGACTGACAATATTTGTGGGAGGCCTTATCATCATCGTGAATATCATCGTCGATATTATGTATGCGGTGATCGATCCCAGAGTAAAGATTGACAAATAGGAGTGTTTTAACATGAAGAAAAAGATTGGAGAGCCAGTCTGGGAGAGTCCTGAAGAACAGACGGCTTACGGAATGGCAGATGTGATCCCGGCGGATCTTATAGAGCCTTTGATGGACTCAGACCGGGAGACCGAGACCATAGAAAGGAAGAGCATCTCCTATTTGAACATGTGCTGGAGACGTCTGCGCAAAGACAAGCTGGCTATGTTCGGCTTAGTAGTTATTGCAATTATGACGATCCTGGCCATCTTTGCTCCGATGCTCTGTCCCTACGCATATGACCAGACGGATTTCGCGCATATGCTGGAATGGCCCAGTGCTGAGCACTGGTTTGGAACAGACAAGCTGGGACGGGACATTTTTGTCCGTACTATGTACGGAGCGCGGATTTCTCTGACAATCGGTTTTACAGCAGCTTTTATCAACATGATCATCGGCGTGCTCTATGGAGGGATCGCTGGATACCTGGGCGGCCGGACTGATATGGTTATGATGCGTATCGTAGATATTTTATCAGGTATTCCCAGTCTGATCTATCTGATTTTGATTATGATGTTTCTTGGCAATACTATGCAGAGCATCCTGATCGCCATGTGCCTGACCTACTGGATTACCACGGCGAAAATGGTGAGAGGCCAGATCCTGACCCTTAGAGAGCAGGATTTTGCCTTAGCAGGAAAAGTCTGCGGCCTAAGCAAATGGCAGATCCTGATCCATCATCTGATTCCCAACAGCATTGGAACGATCATCGTAACGGTTACATTTTTAATTCCGTCTGCTATTTTCCAGGAGGCATTTTTGAGCTTCCTCGGAATCGGTATTTCGGTTCCCAAAGCCAGTTGGGGAACTCTTGCCAATGATGCTATAGAATACCTGTTTTCCTATCCTTACCAGATGTTTTTCCCGGCAGTGGCAATCAGTATTACGATCTTTGCCCTGAATTTTATCGGCGACGGCCTGCGGGATGCCCTGGATCCAAGGCTGAAGAAGTAAAAACAGCCGATATTTTGATGATACCATAACGAGTAGGAGATTTGTAATGAGCGATACAAACACAGATAACAATGTATTGCTGGATGTAAAAAATCTTTACACTGGCTTTACGACGGATGACGGCCTGGTGAAGGCCGTGAGGGGGATCTCAATCCACGTCAACCAGGGTGAGAGCCTGGGGATCGTCGGGGAGTCCGGCTGCGGAAAGTCGGTCAGCATGCTTTCGATTATGCATTTGCTGGCGGATAATGCCATCCTAAAGGCAGATGCCGTGACGTTTGGCGGGGAGGATCTGCTTCATAAATCCGTAAAGGAAATGAGAAAATACCAGGGAAATGAGATCTCTATGATCTTTCAGGACCCAATGACCAGTCTGAACCCCCTTTTTACCATAGGGGAGCAGATTACGAATCCGCTGATGCGCCACAAAAAAATGGGCAAAAGGGCGGCATTAGAAAAAGCTGCCCAGGTTTTGGACCAGGTTGGGATTCCGGATCCTCAGAAGCGGCTGAAGCAGTATCCCCATGAATTATCTGGCGGTATGCGCCAGAGAGTGATGATTGCCATCGCTATCTGCTGCGATCCCAGACTGCTGATTGCCGATGAGCCCACGACGGCCCTGGATGTGACGATTCAGGCTCAGATTCTGGAGCTGATGCAGAAGATGAAGGAAGAGTACAAGATGTCTCTGATCCTTATCACCCACGATCTTGGGGTAATTGCAAGTATGTGTTCCAGGGTAGTGGTCATGTACGGCGGCCTGATTATGGAGGAAGGACCCCTGCGGGATATTTTCTACCGCACTGGCCATCCATATACGCTTGGCTTGCTGGAATCCATACCAAAACATGACAAGCAGAGGTTAGTGCCGATTTACGGAACTCCGCCAGATCTTTTAAATCCTCCCAAGGGGTGCCCGTTTGCTGCCCGCTGCAAATTTGCCATGAAGCTGTGCCAGGAACACCTGCCTCAGCTTACGGAAATCGGGGAGGGGCACAGAAGTGCCTGCTGGCTCCACAATCCCTCAGTGAAGGCGAAGAGAGGGGAGGTGAAGCTGTCATGAGTATCAGCAGCACCAAAGAAAACTGCCTGGAGATCCAAAATCTGAAAAAGTATTTTGAGATCAAGGCTGGCTTTTTAAAGAAACCCAATATTCTGAAGGCTGTGGATGATGTGAGTTTTTCCATCGCCAGAGGCGAGACCATGGGATTGGTTGGAGAATCAGGGTGCGGAAAGACTACCATCGGCCGAACAGTATTAAAGCTGTATGAGCCGACAGATGGAAAGATTCTGTATTGCGGTGAGGATATCACAAATCTGGATGACAAACAGATGATTTCCTACCGGAAAAAAATTCAGATGATCTTCCAGGATCCCTATACATCTCTGGATCCCAGAATGAATGTAGCGCATATCATTGCGGAGCCCATCCGTTTTATGCACCTGATGGAAGGAAAGGATATTATGGATCGGGTGAGGGAACTGGTAGAATTGGTGGGCCTGAAGCAGGATCACTTGAACCGGTATCCCCATGAATTTTCCGGCGGCCAGAGACAGCGCATCGGGATTGCCAGAGCACTGGCGGCAGAACCAGAATTTATTGTCTGTGACGAGCCAATCTCTGCGCTGGATGTTTCTATCCAGGCTCAGATTATTAATATTCTGGAAGATCTTCAGAGCAAATTTAACTTTACGTACCTGTTTATTTCTCACGACCTGGCTATGGTTCGCCATATTTCCAATCAGGTCGGGGTTATGTATCTGGGAAATCTGGTGGAGTACGCTGAGGTAGAGGAGCTGTATGAAAATATGATGCATCCCTACACTAAGGCGCTGATTTCAGCAGAACCGGCAGCAGACCCTGATAAGGCGGAGGCCAGTCAGCGGATTGTACTTCAGGGCGATGTGCCGTCGCCGATCAATCCGGCTCCCGGATGCCCCTTCCGGTCCCGGTGCCAGTATGCCAAGGAAATCTGCGGGAGTGTAAAATCGGATCTGAAAAAAATAAATGATAAGCATTACGTGGCGTGTCATTTATTTGAATAAATGTTTCAAACGCCTTAAGGCGAATAAAAAGTGAGGAGGAATCTATTATGAAAAAGAGATGGCTGAACATGGCTCTGGTCTCTGTGATGGCGATGGCTCTGCTTGCAGGCTGCGGCGGCCAGTCAGGAACGGAATCGTCCGGAACATCCGGAAGTGAGACTGCTGCTGAGAGCGGAAGCACTTCGGGGGAAGCTGAGGGCAATGTGATCAAATACGTTATGGCAGGAGAGCCAGAGACTCTGGATCCAAACATGAATAACTATGCAGCTTCTTCCAATGTCCTGCTGAATCTGTTTACAGGCTTGTACCAGTATACAGCAGACGGCACAGGCGTGGAGCCGGCATGCGCGGAGAGCTATACAGTATCAGAGGACGGCCTTACTTATACCTTTAAGCTGAGAGACGGGCTGAAATGGTCGGATGGATCTCCCCTTACGGCAGCAGATTTTGAGTATTCCTGGAAGCGCACTTTGAAAGAAGATACTGCTTCCCCGGCGGCATTTGAACTGTATGTCATTAAGAATGGTGAAGCGTACAATTACGGTGAGTGTACAGAGGATGAAGTGGGTGTGAAGGCTATTGATGATACGACTCTGGAGGTAGTTCTGGAGAATCCGACAGCTTACTTTGTGCATTTGACGGCTGCTTCTAACTTTGCTCCTGTGAAAAAGGATGTGGTAGAGGGAGCTGAGGTGTGGACGAAGTCTGCAGATACCTATGTCTGCAACGGCCCGTTCATGCTGGCAGAATTGAATCCTCAGGAGAGCTATATCCTGAGAAAGAATCCAAACTATGTATTTGCTGATCAGGTAGCTATTGATGGCGTGGATATGGTGTTTATTGAGCAGGCAGAGGCTGCATTGTCTGCATACAATGCAGGGGATGTGGATGCCATGAGCGGCGGCTCTATCGAGACCCAGGCCATGACCCAGTATGACGGCAGCGAGGAGCTGCACAGCTACGATCTGATTGGAACCTCCTATTATGACTTTAACTGCGAGAAGGAGTACATGACGAAAGAGGTAAGGAATGCGCTGTCTATGGCGATTACCCGCGATACGATCAATCAGGTGGCTGTTCCCAGCAAGCCTAAGTCAGCCTATGCATTCGTTCCCTACGGCATCCCGTATGCGGATGAGGCAGAGGATTTCCGGACAAAGGTAGGGAATAATCTTCTGACAGAGGATGTAGAGGCCGCAAAACAGCTTTTGGCAGATGCGGGTTACCCCAATGGTGAGGGTCTGCCCACTCTCCAGCTTATTATTACCAATACCAAGGAAAACAAAGATAAAGCTCAGATCCTCCAGTCAATGTGGAAGGAAAATCTGGGAGTCGAGGTTGAGATTGTAACCTATGAGTCTAAAGTTTACTGGGATGAGCACGCGGCAGGGAACTTTGATATCGCATTTGACGGATGGACCGGAAGCTATCCGGATCCCAACACCAACCTGAGCATTTTCAGCAAGAGCCGTATGGAAAAAGAATGCCGCTGGAGAAGCGATGTGGCACTCCAGTACAATGATATGCTGGAAGAGGCAGCTACGCTGGTAGACAATAATGCCCGTATGGAACTGTTTGTTGAGATGGAGAAGATGCTGATCGATGAGATGCCGGTAATGCCGATCTATTACCGCAATACTATGGCTTTGGTAAAACCGTATATCCAGGGCTTTACCTGCGATATTTCCGGCCATCCTCTGTTTAGAAACGTATCAATCGCACAGGAATAGTAAAATGATATATCCAAGGACATTGCAAAGAGGGGGCTGCATAGGCATTGCAGCCCCTGCCTTTCCTATGGGGAAAGAGAGAGTAGAAAGGTGCGTTAAGCGCTTAGAAGAATTGGGCTACCGGGTCAAGACGGCCCGGGTCCTGGAAGAAGAAAAGAACTTTCACGGATATCTGGCTGGCAGCGGCAGGGAGCGGGCAAATGACCTGAATGAGATGTTTGCGGATCCCGAAATTGACGGGATTATTTGTATTCGCGGCGGGTATGGCAGCTCTCAGGTAATGCGGTACCTGGATTACGATCTGATCCGGGAGAATCCCAAGGTCTTTGTCGGATACTCAGACATCACAAATCTGCTGAATGCATTTGCCCAAACGTGTGGTTTTGTCACCTACCACGGCCCTATGGTCAGTTCCAATATCCTGGAAAAATATGATGAGTACACCAGAACCAGCTTCCTAAATACTATAGGGGAATGGGACTGCCTGGAATTTCAGAATGATTCCGGGGAGGATGGTCAGCCGCATCCCTTCGAGGCCATCACCGGAGGAACTGCAGAAGGGCGGCTCCTGGGAGGAAATGTCACGGTTATGGGACGAATGATGGGAACCTTCTACCAGCCGGACGCAAAAGGAGCGATCGTATTTTTAGAGGATGTAGATGAACCCATCGCCTCATTGGATATGTATCTGACGCAGATGGAGAATGCCGGCTTTTTTGAGGGCGTCAGAGGAATTCTATTGGGGGACTATTCCGGCTGTACCAACAAGTACGGTGAAGAGTACCTGGTTCAGGAATTTTTGAGAGACAAATTCAGCCGTTTCGGCATTCCGGTGCTTGCCGGGCTTCAGGTGGGGCACTGTGCTCCCACGGGGACTCTGCCAATTGGCGCCTGGTGCCGTATGGATGCAGACAGCGGAAAAATTGAGTTTCAGAAGAAATAATATGCTGACCTAGTCAGCGCGCAGATTTTAAAAGATTTTCTTGACATTTTAAAATTTTGAGCTATAATGAGACAAAATTGATCAAAATAATGAAAACAAATGCGAAGAACAGGACAAGACTTTCCAGACAGAGATGCATTCAGAGAGTTCCCGGCCGGTGTGAGGGAACTGCATAGTCGGGCAGCCATCCCCTGCGAGCAGTCGGGTGAAAATTAGAATTTGTAACCTGGACCGGAATTCCCACGTTATAGGGAAACCTGTTAATCCAGCCAACTTACTGGAGACAGCCGCAGTGGACGGCGCAGTCTCGCAAGGGGAGGATAATGGACGACGGGAGTGAGCGGCCGGAAGTCCGGCAAGAGAAGTGGTAACGCGGAAAAAATATTTCGTCTTCTGACAGAGTGATCTGTCAGAGGGCGTTTTTTATTTTATAACAAAAGGAGAGTGGAGAATTATGAATACGCTTGTAATTGTACTGATTGCCGCATGCTGTTTGACCGCAGGGTATGCACTGTACGGGCGCTGGCTGGCCAAAAAGTGGGGAATTGACCCGCAGGCAAAAACGCCTGCGGTGATACATAATGATGGGCAGGACTATGTGCCGACAGACGGATGGACGGTGTTTGCGCATCAGTTTTCGTCTATTGCAGGTGCCGGGCCTGTCACTGGAGCGATCCAGGCTGCTGCATTTGGGTGGATTCCAGTCTTTTTGTGGATAATTTTGGGCGGCATTTTTTTCGGCGCTGTAACAGACTTTGGAGCGTTGTATGCCAGCGTAAAAAATGATGGAAAATCTATGGGACTTCTGATTGAAACATATATCGGAAAAACAGGACGCAAACTGTTTCTCGGATTCTGCTGGCTGTTTACACTGATTGTTATGGCGGCATTTGCAGATATGGTGGCGGATACGTTCAATGCCTATGTGGTGAAGGATGGTGTGGCAGTGCTGGCTGAAAATGCGGCAGTCAACGGTGCTGCCGGAAGTATTTCTCTTTTTTTTATTTTGTTTGCCGCAATTTTTGGGCTGGTTCAAAGAAAACTGAAATTTAGCGGATGGAAAGAAATGGTATTTGGGCTTATATGCACAATACTCGCTTTTGTGTGCGGGATGAACCTCCCGGTAATTCTCGGTAAGGAAATGTGGGTATATATTGCATTTGCTTATATTTTCTTGGCGGCAGTGCTGCCTATGTGGTTTTTGATGCAGCCGCGGGATTACATGTCAACCTTTATGTTTATTGGAATGATCATTGGTGCAGTGCTGGGCCTGCTTTTTGCCCATCCGTCCATGAATCTGCCGGCCTTCACTGGATTCGAAAATGAGAGTCTGGGAACACTGTTCCCAATTTTATTTGTGACAGTTGCCTGCGGCGCTGTATCAGGATTTCACAGTCTGGTATCTTCCGGAACATCCTCCAAAACGATTTCGAACGAGAAAGATATGCTGAAGGTCGGATATGGCGCAATGGTTTTGGAAAGCCTTTTGGCAGTCATTGCACTCTGTGTAGCCGGTGCGGCAGCGAGCGCTGACGGAACAGCGGCAGTAGGAACGCCATTCCAGATTTTTTCTTCAGGTGTGGCAGGATTTTTGGAAATGTTTGGAGTCCCAGTATTTGCTGCCCAGAGCTTTATGACTATGTGTGTGTCAGCATTGGCATTTACTACACTGGACTCAGTTGCAAGAATTGGGCGAATGTCTTTCCAGGAACTGTTCAGCATTGATGATATGGATCATGCAGAGGGGTGGAGAAGATTACTCTGCAGCAAATATTTTGCGACTTTTGTTACGCTGGTGTTTGGATATATTTTGACGCAAGTTGGATATTCCAATATCTGGCCTCTGTTTGGGAGTGCAAATCAGCTGCTGAGTGCCCTCGTCCTGATAACACTCTGCGTATTTCTGAAAGTTACCGGCAGGGAGATGCGAACGCTGATTCCTCCATTTGTCATTATGCTGGTTGTAACGTTTACAGCATTAGTGCAGAGATTTGCTGCATTAGTCAGCGCATTTGCAGCCGGAACAGGGATGTTTATGGTCGAAGGTCTGCAGCTGATTGTGGCGGTGCTGCTGTTGATTCTCGGCGTGACAATCGTAGTTACTTCTGGCAGAGAGCTTGTGAAAAAGAAATCTGTTTAGCTTGATACGACGAGCGCCGGATAAGGTGTTTTCATTGCCTTATCCGGCGCTTATTGTGTCACATTAAAAATACCTCCCCGCTATGCAGGTGAGTCAGTAAAGCAAAGTAGAAAAAGGTAAGTCCTTTAGGACTTAGTGGGTAAATGATGTTGCGATTGACGCCCCATATCGATGAGTCTTTAGATTCCAGTGCCGGAAAAGACCCTTATAGGGTCAAATCAAGCCACCGGCCAAGTCGGTGGCTTTGACTTGGATGGAAAATTTTCTGACTTTGCTCTCCGATATTTCCATATTTTTCTGTTTTGTACATTTATTGTCGGCGCCCAGATCCTATGCGCTCAGTTTTTCCCGTCCATTGGCAAAGGCGGGATCGGAACCGTGGTATCTCTCAGCCGCCAAGTGTTTTTCCTGCTCCCGCTGGTCATTATCTTTCCGCTGTTCTGGGGAATTGACGGAGTTCTCTGGGCCGGACCTATTGCAGATGGCCTGTCAGGCGTGTTGGCGCTGCTGCTGGTCAGGCGGGAAATGAAAAAGTGTTGATTTCCAGCAGCAGCGCCTGATCATTTCTGTGGATTACAGCAGCCGCTCAACTGCCTGCCCCTGCTTTACAACAATAGCAGCGGCAGGCGTTTTCTCATTTAGTGAGACCTGATAGCGGTCGGCCCAGGCTTTCTTTCTTGTCACATCCACCTCGATGACCTGATAGGGGGTTGAGAGGTTGCCGATGGCGTCTATGCTTCCGGGGTATTCCGGGCTCCAGAAGCCCAGAACCACGGGTTCTTTGGCTTCCAGAACCTGCTCTCTGAAGTAATCCAGATCTTCAATATAACGCTCAGCGGCGGTGGCGGCCACAGCCCCGTCGGAGATAGCTGTGGAGACCTGGCGGAGATATTTGTCCCGCACATCCCCGGCGGCGTAGACGCCTGGAACATTGGTCTCCATCCGGTCGTTTACGTGGAGCCAGCCCCTGGAATCTTTTTCCAGGCACTCAGGGAGCCATTTGGTCTCCGGGATCATGCCCACAAAGAAGAAGACGCCGTCGCAGGGATAATCGGTGATCTCGTCGGTCTTGATATTTTTGATTTTGACTCCGGTCACCTGCTCTTTGCCGCAGACTTCTGTGAGGACGCTGTTCCAGATAAAGTCCATCTTGGGATTGGCGAAGGCTTTCTGGGCGGCCTCTTTATTGCAGTCCAGGATCCCCTCATCGTGGAGCACGATGACGGTGACACGGCTGGCAAATTTGGTGATGTACATGCCCTCCTCGATGCCCTGGTCGCCGCTGCCGACGACTACCACGTGCTGATCCTGGAAAAACTCTGCATCGCAGGTGGCGCAGTAGGCGACGCCCTGTCCGGTCAGCTCCCGCTCGCCGGGGATGCCGAGGATGCGGGCGGAGGTTCCGGTGGCGATGATTACTGCCTTGGCGCCGTACTGATGGCGCCTGGTGTTGATGAGCTTGGTATCACCGTCTACATCCATGGACTTTACAGGTTCCCGCTTGATCTCCACGCCGAAGCTCTTGGCATGCTCCGCCATCTTTTCAGTCAGATCCGGTCCGGAGGTGCTGGGAATACCGGGATAGTTGACGATCTCCCTGGTAGTGTAGGCTCTGCCGCCTACGGTGGTCTTCTCCAAAATTAGGGTTTTTAAGTGGGCACGCCCGCCGTAAATGCCGGCCGCCAATCCTGCCGGGCCGGCGCCTATAATAATCAGATCATACATTGCATCCATCATTCATTCCTCCAATGCTATAAAACGTGGGTAAATTAGTAGTAGTCTATAATTAGTAGTTTACCACATTTTTGCAAAATTTCTATAACGTAGGTTGTATGGATGCCCAGAAGATTACCAGTAAGGATTCCAGTCTCCGTAAAGCCGCCGCAGCCCTTCCATATAGAAATAGTCTCCCCAGAGGTTACATTCATCGATTCCATGGTCAATGCAGTCGTTATAGGGCGTTTTTCTCCCGTACACTCCGTGAAGGAGGAGGCCGTCAGAGGCTTCTGGATCTTTGGCCCCGCAAAGCTCATAGAGAGATTTTATGAGCCTGCCGGCGCTTTCGAGATAAAAGGAGGACTTTGCCGGAGGGAGAAACTGCGCCATCTCCATCATGCCGCAGGCCGCCACCGCGGCGGCGGATGAATCTCTCGGCTCATTGCTCCCATCAGAAAAGATGAAGTCCCAGTATGGGATGAGATCCTGGGGAAGGTGGGAGAGAAAATACCCGCTCACCTTTTCAAATAAGTCAATGTACGCTGGATTTTTTGTGTAGCGGTAGCTGAGGGCAATGCCGTACACGCCCCAGGCCTGGCCCCTGGACCAGGCGGAATCGGCGGAATATCCCTGGTGGGTGACTCCGCGAAGGGGATTTCCGGTGGCAGGGTCAAAATAGAAGGTGTGATAGGTAGAATGATCCGGACGGATCAGTACGCTGAGAGCCGTCCGGACATGGGCGGCAGCTTTTTGAGCATAGGTTGGGTCACCGGTTTCTTCACTGGCCCAATAGAGGAGCGGAAGGTTTAGAAGACAATCGATGATCAGACGGTAATTGCCAGGCTCATCCAGTCTGCCCCATGCTTGGATGAACTGGCCTTTTTCGTGAAAACGCTCTAAAAGCGCATTGGCAGCCATGACAGCTGTTTCCTTTGCCCGAATATCTCCTGTGAGTTTATAAGCAGCCACGCAGGATGGACTGTAGAGAAAACCAAGATCGTGGGTGTCCGTCTGGATCCGGTCTTCAATGCGGTGCCGGAAGCTCTCGGTGTGGAGCATGGCAGCGCGGGAAAAAGCGGGATCTCCGGTAAATTCGTAGGCAAGCCACAGTTGGCCTGTCCAGAAGCCATTGGTCCACTGATTATTGGGCGCTTCAGTATAGAAGCCGCTGGTGCTGAAAATGTGTTTGAATGTTTCGGGGAATCGCTGCAGGCTGGCCCGCGTCTGCCCGATGGCAGTCTGGACGGCCTCTGCCAGCTCCTGTTTTGTCATCACTGGAAAGCGAAGAAATTCTTCTCGTGTCATACTATCCTCCTGATTTGGACTCTCAAATGATTCGGTCTCATTATATCTGACAAATATGACAATGATAAAGGGGTAAAAATAAAGTTTATTATAAAAAATTAATATGAATTTGAAAAATGGTAAAAAATTAATATGGTATTTTGATTTGTTTATTGTAATTTTTTACAGATTTTTTTAATATGAAAACCGAAGATACGGCCGTTCTTCAGATGTTTACAGACATGTAAAGATACTCAGACTTAGAAAAAAGGAGAGGGGAACGTGAAAAAGAATTTAAGAAAGAAATTATTGTGCAGCGGTCTTGCAGTGGTGATGGCAGGAACGGTTCTGGCGGGATGCGGATCGGGAGATTCAGGAAGCGCGCAGACTGCCGGGGGGCAGGCAGAGGGAACGACTGCAGGGGATACAGCCGCGGCATCTTCGGAAGCTCCAGAGGGAGAACCGGTAGAGTTGACATTATTTTTAGACAATATGAATATCGTAGACGGTTCTTATGTAAAGACAGAGATTGAGAAGGCTACCAATACAAAGCTGAATATCATCCAGGCAGCCCCGGCGGAGATGGACAATAAATTGAATATCATGCTGGCGTCAGGGGAGATCCCAGATATCTTCCAGTGTGAGACGGAAACAATGGAAGGGAAGCTGCTCTCGTCAGGGATCCTGCTTCCTTATAATGAATACTGGGACAGCTACCCCAACATCAAAAACGGGAGGAGCGAGGAGACCTGGGATCTGATGCGCTACAAAGACGGAAATATCTACAGCATTGGCGTGGAGAGCCAGAACCCCCTCTATATTATGGGTTACCGAAAAGACTGGCTGGACAAATTTGGAATGGAAATCCCCACCACATTGGACGAATACTATGCGTTTGCCGAGAAGTGTGCCAAGGAAGATCCGGACGGAAACGGGGTTGATGATACCTTTGCCTTCGGCGGGTACACACCGCTGCTGTTCCAGTGGATGGATCACATTTTCGGAGCCTTCGGAGTCCTGCCCAACTACTGGATGGAAGTGGACGGACAGATCATTGACGGCGCCGTGCTTCCCGGAGCAAAGGACGCCCTGGCCTTCTTGAATAGAATGTACGAAAACGGCCTGATCGATCCGGAGTTTGTGACGGACGACGCCTACCGCTGGCAGTCTAAGGTAAAGCAGGGCATTTTCGGAGCAGGTATCACGAAGCTGCAGATTTTTGATAAGAATAACTGGAGAAATTATTATGAGCCTTTTATTCAGAGCAACCCAGGCGGCGAGTGGGCCTACGGTCCTGTGCTCCAGGGCGGCTGCGACAATCCGGTAGGAGAGAGAATGGAGAGCCGGAGAGGCTGGGTGAGAACCTTTGTCTACAAAGATTCTCCCAACGTAGAGGCGGCGCTGAGAGTCATTGATTATCTGATGTCAGATGAAGGAAATATGTTTGTCATTTATGGAAAAGAGGGCGAACACTACAAGTGGGAGGGCGACAAGGTTGTCCGTCTGATCTCCAATGAAGAGGTTCAGGAGCTGGATCTTGAAAAGTTCTTCATTGCCCAGAAAAACCTGTTCTACCACTCCTCAGATGAGGTCCTCGACGCCATGGAATTTTTGAGCCAGCCCGGTGTGGCTACGCCCAATCCCATGGAGGGAATCTTTATCGATGAGCTGAGCACGATCTATCCGGATCTGCAGGATCTGACTGTGACCCGTTTTACAGAGATGATCATCGGCGAGGTGCCTGTGGAAGAAGGCTTTGACAAGTTTGTAGAAGAATGGTACAGCAGCGGCGGAACGGAACTGCTGGAGGCTGTCAATCAAGCATACAAGGAATGGAAGCAGTAAATTAGGAGGGGGAATATGGCAACAGCGAAACACAGACGGAACAGAAAAATGTACAGGCTTTTCTACTTGATGATGCTTCCCGGTCTGCTGTATTTTGCGGTTTTCCGATACCTTCCCATGTTTGGCCTGGTGATTGCCTTTAAAGATTACGATATCTTTAAAGGCATCTGGGCCAGCGAGTGGGTGGGCCTGAAGAACTTTAAAGAATTGTTCCATTCGTCCGATTTCTGGAATGTTCTGATTAATACACTAAAGATCAGCTTTGCCAAAATCATCATCGGTTTCCCGATTCCTATTATCCTGGCAATCCTGCTGAATGAGATGAAGAGCATCAGGTTCAAAAAAGTGATCCAGACGCTCCTGTACCTTCCGCATTTCCTGTCATGGGTGGTAATCGGCGGAATTATGCTGAATCTGTTTTCGCCGGTCTTCGGCCTGGCAGGGGAATTTTTCAGGGCAGCGGGTATAGAGCCAGTGAATATTCTGGCTCAGAAGAGTACGATCTTCGGCGTTGTGATCGCATCGGATGTGTGGAAAGAATGCGGATGGAGCACCATCATTTTCCTGGCGGCGCTGACTCAGGTGGATGCCAGCCTGTATGAGGCGGCAAAGATGGACGGGGCCAGCCGCTTCAAGCAGATGATCTACATAACGCTGCCGGCAATTTCGGGAGTCATCATCCTGCTCTTGATTCTGCGGATCGGGAAAATTATGAATGCGGGATTTGAGCAGATTCTGGTTCTTCAGAATGCGGTGACGCGTGAGAGCATCGATATCTTTGACACCTATGTGTACCGGGAAGGACTTCAGAGGGGCGAGTACAGCTTTTCATCCACCGTTGATATGTTTAAATCCGTAGTGGCCTTTATCATGGTAGCAGGAGCTGACAAGATCAGCAAAAAATTTGGTGAGGAGGGATTGTTCTGATGAAGCGGAAAAAGAAAAAGCTGTCGGTTTTCTCTGTACTGAATTATGGATTCTTCGTTATCTTAGGAGTGATCATGCTCTACCCGTTCTGGTACGTGGTCATGTACTCATTCAGCGATCCCTCTAAAACCTCTCTTTCCAGTTTGTATCTGATTCCCAACGGTTTTTCTCTGGAAACCTACCGGTATGCTTTTAAAAAAGAAATTCTGCTGACTGGATTCTTAAATTCCGTGTTCCTGGCAGTGGTTGGGACGGCGCTGGACATGGCATTTTCCGTCCTTCTGGCCTATCCTTTGTCCAGAGAAGATTTTCCGGGAAAGAAATTGATCCATGGTTACGTGATTTTCCCAATGCTTTTCAGCGGGGGAATGATTCCCACCTACCTGGTGATCAAAAGCCTTGGCCTGCTGAATTCCCTGTGGTCCCTGATCGGCGTTTCCCTGGTCAATGTCTACAATATGCTGATCCTGTGCAGATTTTTCAAGGGGATACCCCAGTCGCTTATTGAGTCAGCCAGGATTGACGGCTGCAATGAGTTCGGCATTCTGACAAAGATCGTTCTCCCCCTTTCCAAGGCTGTTCTGGCTACCATTTCACTTTTTTATGCGGTTCAGCACTGGAATGGATTTCTGGAGGCGACGATCTACATCAACAATGACAGCAGAAAACCGCTGCAGGTGGTTCTGAGGGATATCATTCAGATGGTGGCTGCTGACCTGAGCGGCGGGGAAAGTCTCTTTATGAACCCTGAAAACTTCAAAATGGCAACCATCGTGATCACGGTTCTGCCTATCATCTGTGTATACCCGTTCCTGCAGAAGCACTTTACTCAGGGCGTAATGCTGGGAGCGGTCAAGGGGTGACAATATGGAAAAGAAAAGGAATCTGCTGCTGATTATGACCGATCACCAGAGATACGATACGATTTTTATGCGGCAGTGCGGCCGTGAGGTGACTCCCAATCTGAACCGTCTGGCGGAGAAAGGGACTCTCTATGAGCGCGCCTACACTGCCTGCCCCCTGTGCGTCCCGGCACGGACGGCCCTGGCAACGGGAATCTATCCCACGCAGACAGGCGTCGTCTACAATGACTGGGAGGACAGAACCGCAGTTTCAGCAGACACCATGCACGATCTGCTGAAACAGGCCGGCTACCGGGTCGGCCATGTGGGCGTCGACCACATCCGGGTGAATCCTCCCATGAGAGACCGGGGGTATGACTATTTCAGAAGCCAGGCGGAGTATGAGGAGTATGCAAAAAAGCAGGGCTATATTTTAAAAGAGCCAGAGGACATCCGGTACGTTGCGGAAGCCTGTGACGGGAAGCTGTGCTCAGAGGGCTACAGCGGGATCAGAACCAGCATATGGAACCATCCGCTGGAAGAATTTAAGGATTACTGTTTCTTAAAGCAGGCGGAAGAGTTTCTGGACAGCCGGGAGGATGACAGGCCCTTTGCACTCTTTGTCTATCTGTGGGCACCCCATCCGCCTTTAAGGGTACCGGAACCTTTTGCGGGCATGTACCCGCCGTCTCAGATAGCGATGCCGGATAATATAGGAATTCCGGCGAAAAATGAGCCGGCATCCCGCCGGCGCGGCGCAGCGGCTCAGCTGGCAGAGGGCGTTTCCAGAGAGGAATGGCGGCAGGTGTGGGCTTCCTACCTGGGGCTGGTCTCCCTGGCGGATGACATTGTGGGAAAACTGCTGGATAGATTGGAGATGTCTGGGAAAAGCGGTGATACCGTGGTGATATTTACAGCAGACCACGGGGACAATCTGGGGCAGCACAGCATGTATCAAAAAATGGAGATGTATGAATCCTGCATCCGCATTCCTATGATTATTCGGGAACCGGGGCGGGAGTCTGGGAGAGTCGGAAAGCTGGTGTCACATCTGGATTTAATGCCTACGGTGTGCAGTTTGGCTGGAATTGACAGAATCCGGTATGAGGGCATCTCTCTGCTCGGCAGGGACAGCCAGGAAAAGATCCCCCGGAACCGGGCAGTATTTTCTCAGTATTCCGGGACTTACGGCTACGGCTTTATCCGAAGAGCAGTGGTGACAGAAACGTATAAGTACGTCTTTGACGAGGAAGGCGGGAGAGAATTGTACGACCTGGAAAAAGACAGAGAGGAGATGTATAATTTAGGAAATGACCCGGCCTGCGCAGGGAGGATTCGGGATATGCACGAAATGTGCAGGGTATTTCACAGACAGCACGGCGACTATTTCTGTTGGGAGAAAGCAGAGAAAAAGGCAGAAAATCTCAGCGGAAAATAACTGGATGCGGGGCCATGGAAGAAAGCGGGGAGATAGTATGGACAAATTAAACAGCAGGGTGTTTTACAAAATGTATTTAACCAATACGGTACTCATGGTGATATTTGTCAGCATACTTGCCCTGGTCAGCAGCCGCTTCAGCTCATCGTTTGTATTGGACAAGATCATGGACTTTAACCGGAAGACCATCGAAGACAGGGGGGAGGTACTGGAAGATAAGCTGCGCCAGCTGAATGACCTGTCGGATGCGGCAGTTGCCGGAGATGAGGTGATCCAACTGATGCTGACAGAGAAGGAACAGTATATTTCTCCCCTGGCCATCCAGGAGATTATTCAGAACTTAAAGATTATACGCAACAACTATACGCTGGTAGATGAAGTCAGCCTGGTTGACTACGAGCGGGAGATTGTCATCAACAGTCAGACGAAAGTGCCGCTGGGGGAGACCCGCTACCGCGCCGCGATAACCTGGGATCCCCTCTCGTTCCAGGCAGATTCTGGGGAGAGTTCCATTTTATACACGAAAAATTGGAAGCCGGTTCAGAGAGCAGCAGATTTCAGTATTGTCCTGGAGATTAACCAGGACGCTTTTCAGGAAAATCTGTTTATCCCTTTTGGGGGTCTGCAGGTGTATGTCATGGCAGGAGACGGCGTTCTCTCTGAGGCGGGTCTTGTGGAGGCACATCGGGACGGATGGGTACAGATTGAAGGAGAGGAGTATGGAAATGCTGACGCGGGCCTTACAGCCTACGTCTACGAGGTCAACGGCAGCGGGGTTTCCGTGGCTGGCGTCTGGGATAATGCCCAGCTGCGAAAAGAGGCTGGGAAAATTGTCTATAAGATCATCGGCATCTGTGTCGTGATCATCGTCCTTGCCAGCCTGATCCTCTACTTCTCCGCCCTGTCTTTCTATAAGCCTCTGAGGAAGCTGAAAGAGCGGGTCTTGGAGATGAAGCCTGTGGGAAAAGGAGGGCATGAGGAGGAGCCAGGCAAGAGGAAAAGAAATGAATTCCAATTTATTGAATCCGCTATCCACTCCCTGCAGGACGAAAAACAGCAGATCAAAGAGAAATATGAGGAGTCCGTCCCGGTGATCACCCAGAATGTCAGCAGCCGCCTGATCACGGAAGGGTATGAGGAGGAGGCATTCAGCCACCTTTTAGGCGTCCTGGGGTACGAGATGAGAGGGAGCGAATACGTGCTGCTCATTGTGGAATGCAAAAACAGAGGGGAGATCCATAAGCTGGGAGAGCAGATCAACGAGCTGATCCTGAAAGAAGGCATGGAAGCTCTCTATTTTGAGAAAAATGTGGGCCAGGGGACCTTTCTGATCAATACGGATCTCACTCTGAAGACGTTCACAGAGCGGGTGGAAGAGTGGAAGCGGCATACTTCGGAAGTCGTATCGACCTGGTGTCTGAGCGATTACTTTGCCAATAGAAGCAATGTGAATTTAGTTTACTGGGAGACAGTAGAACGACTGAAGAAAAAATTTTTTAAAGAAGAAAATGCGATTATCTATGGGGCATCTGCCAAGGAAGAAAAAGAAGGGCAGATCTCCAATATCAAGATCGAACAGAAGCTGCTGGCCTGCATCAAAGAGGGAAAAGATGAGGAATCAGAGGAGATTCTTCACGATTTTACCAGGGAACTCTCCAACACTCAGCTAGAAATACAGTATACGGTATTCATCTATTTTTCTATCTGCAGTAAGCTGATTCGGGATTTAAAGAGCCTTGATGTGGCATTATCCAGAGAGTACGATGAAAAAGCGGTCTTCCGGGAACTGTTTCAGGGAACGAATATCTATGATCTGGAGAAGACGACCTTGAAGGTGATCCGAACTCTGGCAGGAAAATTTCAGGAGAAGGAACCGGTTCACTCGGCCAGTGTAAAGAGGGCCATTGAATTTATAGAGAAAAATTACCACAGGGATCTGACCCTCGAAGATATTGCCAATGAAGTCTATCTGACGACCATATATTTGAGCAATCTTTTTAAGAGGGAGACAGGGTGCACGGTGATGGAGTACGTTACTAGACTGAGGATGAAAGAGGCCAGGGAACTGCTGGCCCAGAGTCCGGCTATCAAGATAAAAGACATTGCAGAGCGTCTGGGCTACCGGAATGTCCAGAGTTTTATCCGGTATTTCAAGATCTATTACGGCGTGACTCCTGTGGAATTTAGACGAAACAGCAAACATGACACGCTTGGAGGTTAAAATGACCAATAGAAAAAGGGTTCTGTCTTTAGAAGGGAACTACCATGGAAAAACAGTTTATATGGATATATTCAGCAGCCGGAACCGAGTGATATCCAAATATTCGGATGTCTCTCCCTATGCGGTAAGCGACTACGGTTCTATTCAGAAGGAGCAGGTATCCAATGATACAGAGGAGGAGACGGAAGAGAAGAGGGAGATCTGGTACCCGGTGGTGGATATAGAGTTAGATGATTCGATGTGCGGAGTTGCCGCTGTTGCGGGAAGCGGCCGCTTTCAGATGAATCAGACGCCGGCAGAGGAACTGGACGGGGAGAAAGAGATGGAATATTCCAGAGAGAAGCTGGAAGACTGGGAAAATAATTTTTTGTCCAGCGGTTCTGCGGCGCTGAAGAATTTTTGGATCAGAAAGAGATGTGATGTTTCAGACGGCAGAGTGGAAGAGTCGATCCGCTTTCTGTCGGATGACTGGGAAGGGGAGATTGAATTCTGGACGGAGGATTCCGGCGCCAGGGAGGTATTGTACCGGGAATCTGTTAAATTGAGGGGGAACCGGATTTCCGGAGACCGCAGCGCATCTGGTGATGAGAAATACTGGAATGCCCTGAAGGCTTCCGTCGATTATATTTTGAAAAGCCAGGTGCAAAAAAAGGATAGCATCTATTATCAGGGCTTGTATCTTTTTTACGACCACGATGCCAAAACCTTCCGTCAGCCGTCATGGGTGTGGACCTGGGGGCCGGCTGTCAGCGCTCTTTTGGATGCGGCTGAAATGCCGGAGGTTACCAAGGTGTACCCCAAGGAGACTCTGTATCAGGCAGCCAGAGAGATCGGGGAGGCGGCGCTGCGCTTTCAGCTGAAGGATCCCAGCAGCCCAGCCTATGGATTGGTATACTGCAGGCGGGACTACAATCTCAAGATCAGGCGGGGGTATATGGAATTTCTCTCTCCGCCGGACTCTCTGTTTATGGCCGGGTGGGGTTGGATGCCTCTGTATGCCAAAACGGGTGAGAAAAAATATCTGGAAGCCACAAAGCTGATGGTGGAGCAGACCTGGCGAATCCTTCAGACCAATGACGACATCATTGAGCAGGACTACATGATGCCGGACAATAAGTGGAAGGACTGGATCCTGGACGAGGCAGGGTTTGGCATGAAGGCCTTTGCGGAGCTCTACGAGGCTGAACCGGACGAAAAATACCGCCGATGGGGCAAGATTTACATTGATCAGATCCTTAACTGCTTTGAGCGGGAGGACGGCCTCTGGGACAGGATGTGGACCAGGAGCACGAAGACGGTATGGGAGCTTTCTTATTATACTAGAGCTATGGGCTGGGCTATGGAGGGGCTTTTGTCCTCATATCAGCTGCTGAAGGACAAGGTCTATTTAGAGAAAGCAGAGAAAATGGCCAGGGCTATGATGCGCTATCAGAACGAAGATGGAAGCTGGTACTTCAAGTTTGACAGAGGAGCCGAACACGCCGGAATCTCCGAGAAAGGAACAGCCTGCTGGAGCGGCCTTCTTTACCGCCTGTATGACGACACCCAGAAGCCGGAATACAGAGAGGCAGCCCGCAAGGCCCTTGACTGGTGCGTGAAAAACCAGTACCTGGGCGAAGATCCGGACGGATGGGGGGGAATCATTGGCAGGACGCCTTCCTCCGGCATTATCTACAGAAGATTTTTTGATCTGTCCTGCACTTACACCAGCGCCTTTTTTGCAGACGCCCTGGTGAGAGGCTGGAGGCATCGAAAATGACGGGAGTTTTTTGAATTGTCATAACATAGATTATTGTCTGTCCATTTGGGAAGTGTTATAATGATCCTGGACCGAAAAAATGCGGTAAAGGAGGGACTACAACATGAAAAAACTGAATTCGGTAGCGTTTGAAGAATATGTAGAGAACGATGGGGAGACTTGTCTGGTGATTTTTTCCAGAAAGAGCTGTCACGTGTGCCAGGGCGTTCACGCGGTTCTGGACGATCTCGAGGGGGATTATAAAGGAAAAATGCCTTTTTATGAGGTGGATGTGGAAGAAGAGCCGGCATTGTTTGAGAAAATGATGATGAAGGGCGTTCCTCAGGTTGTGATCTTTGACAATGGAGAACCGGTAGAGAAGCTGGCCGGAAACCATGAAGAAGATGACTACATAGATGCTATTGAAAAACACATTTAATGAAGGAGGCTGTAAGCGATGGGACTTTATAGTGTTTACCCTATGGGGACAACAATCTATGATCCGGAAAAAGCATGGAATGGCTATACGCTGATGCAGTGTCAGGGAATCGGCGCAATTTTGGTAGATATGAACGGAAACGTAGTAAAATGCTGGAAGGGAGTTCAGGGATTCCCCAACAAGCTGCTCCCCGGCGGTTATCTGATGGGCAGTCTGGGATTGAGAGATCCCAAGTTCGGCTATCAGGATCAGACAGATTTGGTTCAGGTGGACTGGGACGGCAAAGTGGTCTGGAAGTTTGACAAAAAAGAATTAGTGGATGATGACGGGGATAAGAGATGGATCGCCCGCCAGCACCATGATTTCCAGAGAGAGGGCAATCCAGTGGGATATTACGTCCCAGGTATGGAGTGCAAGACGGACAGCGGCAACACGCTGATTCTGTGCCATGAGGATGTCTACAACAAGAGAATCAGTGAGCACCGTCTGCTGGACGATGTCTTTATCGAGGTAGACTGGGATGGAAATATTGTCTGGGAGTGGCATGCCAACAAGCATTTCGCAGAGCTGGGATTTGACGAAATCGCAAAGAATGTGCTGGCCCGCAACCCCAACAACCATGAGAACGGCGGCGGCCAGGGAGACTGGCTCCACATCAATTCTATGAGTGTTCTGGGACCAAACAAGTGGTATGATGCCGGGGATGAGCGCTTTAATCCTGAAAACATTATCTGGGATGCCCGCGAGGCAAATATTCTGGCGATCATCAGCAAGAAGACTGGAAAGATCGTATGGCAGATCGGTCCAGACTTTACCAAGACAAAAGAGCTCCGCATTATGGGACAGATCATCGGTCAGCACCACTGCCATATGATTCCCAAGGGACTTCCGGGAGAGGGCAATATTCTGGTATTCGACAACGGCGGATGGGCCGGGTACGGAATGCCCAGCCGGACCAGCAAGGACGGCACCAAGGCGGATATCCGCGATCATTCCCGCATCCTTGAGTTTGATCCGGTTACTCTTGAGGTTGTCTGGGAATTCAAGGGACTTGCTTTCGGCGGTATGCTGGGCCTGGTGGCAAATTCCAAGTTCTACAGCCCGCTGATCAGCTCTGCACAGAGACTTCCAAATGGAAATACTCTAATCACAGAGGGCTGCTATATGAGAATGTTTGAGGTTACTCCGGATAAAGAAGTGGTGTGGGAGTTTATTGCACCTTTTAAGAACATGAGAGAGATGGTGTACCGCGCTTACCGCTACCCATACGATTATGTTCCTCAGCTGGAGAAGCCGGTGGAGACGCCTGTAGAGAGACTGGACTGCCATGATTTCCGTGTGCCGGGCGCTTCGGCCAGCGAGATCAAAGAGATGACAGAAGTAGAGGGAACTCTGGGCTACAACTTTAAGATGGATGCCTGCGTGACCGACGGGCAGGTATAACCATTGAATAAAAAAACAGGCGGGAGCTCTTCATTAGAGCCTCGCCTGTATGAATACCGCTGAATCCTGACCGGACAGCGGTTTTTATTTTTTCTTCTTGTCTGTCTCAGGTGCTTCCTCGCGGAGCTGATCTGTGAGCATCTCAATCATCTGCTTTTTCAGATATACATCGAAGGACAGCTCGCAGATGAAGGCAAACAGCCGAAGGTATTCCTGCTCGTCTTCAGGGACATCCTGAAACGTGTCGGAAGCCACCTGAAATTTCTTTTTGATATCGGCTTTGAGGTTTTCCATCTGGCCAGCTTCCAGGGAAAAGACTTCATTGTATATTTGCTCCAGGGACGGCCTGCCGTCAGCCGAAAATTGGCCGCCGGTAATAGGGCGGAACAGCTCTTCAATATCATTGAAAGACAGCAGGTTTTTAAAATAGTATATAAAAATGAGCATCAGCATATGCTCTTTGGAGTATTTTTTCTTCAAAGGAGGAGGAAGAAGATTGTTCTTCGCATAATTATTGATCATAGTTTTGGTCAGAACTTTGTCTTCTGGGTAGCGTTTCATCTGGGCAAGATGCTCATCCATAAACGTTGTTACCTGATCCATATATAAAGGAATATCCGGAATGGAGCCTGGCTTGATGTAGGACAGGCTGTCCAGGTAGGAAAATAGATCCTGAAGTCGTTCATCATTTGTCTTTTTCATATCGTCACCTCTCCGCTCTATTATATAGTATCAAAAACTAGATAGCAAGAGGGAAATCAAAGTTTCTTTTTACTGCTGATGAAAAGTGTGGTATAATAACCGCAAAGCGGTTTCTGCGTCCACCGCAGAAATCCGGGCACTGAGTATGCCGATAGAAATAAAGGAGATGAACAATGAGTATTTACGATACCTTAAATCCGGCTCAGAGAGAGGCGGTTTTTTATACAGAAGGGCCACTGCTGGTGCTGGCAGGCGCAGGTTCGGGAAAGACCAGAGTGCTGACACACAGAGTGGCTTACCTGATTGAAGAAAAAGGCGTCAATCCCTGGAATATTATGGCAATCACTTTTACGAACAAGGCAGCAGGCGAAATGCGGGAGCGAGTGGATAAGCTGGTCAGCTTTGGCGCTGAGAGCGTTTGGGTCAGCACCTTTCATTCTTCCTGCGTGCGGATTCTCAGACGCCATATAGAGGCTTTGGGGTATTCTTCTGACTTTACCATCTATGACAGCGATGACCAGAAGACATTAATGAAACAGGTACTCAAGAGGCTGGATATAGATACCAAACTGTATAAGGAGCGTTCAATGCTGGGGCAGATATCCTCGGCGAAAGACCAGCTTATTACACCGGAGGAGATGGAGCTGAATGCCGGAAGCGATATCAGGCAGAAAAAGACAGCTCAGATCTACAAGGCATACCAGGACGAACTGAAAAAGAACAATGCCCTGGATTTTGATGATTTAATTGGAAAGACAGTAGAACTTTTTGAGAACTGCCCGGAAGTCCTGGATTATTATCAAGAACGTTTCCGATACATAATGGTGGATGAGTACCAGGACACCAATTACGCTCAGTTTAAACTGGTGAGTCTTTTGGCAAAAAAATACCGGAATCTATGTGTGGTAGGAGATGACGATCAGTCGATCTATAAATTCAGAGGGGCAGATGTTCGCAATATTCTGGATTTTGAGGAAGCCTTTCCCGGGGCAAAGGTGATCAAGCTGGAGCAGAATTACCGCTCAACCCAGAATATTCTGAACGCTGCCAACGAGGTGATCCGCCATAACCGGGACCGGAAGAGCAAGACCCTGTGGACGGCCAACGGGGAAGGCGGGCTGGTAAAGGTTCGCCAGTATAATACCGCTGAGGAGGAGGCCGATGCTATTGCAAGGTCGATTCGGAATACAGGGCGGCCCTGGAAGGAGATCGCTGTCCTGTACAGGACCAATGCTCAGTCCCGCCTGCTGGAGGAACGGTGTATTGCCCACAATATCCCGTACCGCCTGGTAGGCGGCGTCAATTTCTACCAGCGCAAGGAAATTAAGGATATTTTGGCCTACCTGAAAACCATTGCAAACGGTGTGGATGATTTGTCAGTGCAGAGGATCGTCAATGTTCCCAAGAGGGGAATCGGTGCCACGACGCTGGGAAGGGTAACGGCCTTTGCCTCCGAGCACGGAATGAGCCTGTATGATGCTTTGAAGGAAGCGCGGATGGTCCCTGGGATTGGAAAGGCTGTTGGAAAGATCGGCGGCTTTATCGAGCAGATTGAAACGTTTAAAAGGCTGGAAAAAGAAGGATACACGATTAAAGAGCTGATCGGAGCAATTCTGGAGGAGACTGGCTATAAGAAAGAGCTGGAAGCTGACGGAGAAGTGGAAGCTCAGACCCGAATGGAGAATATTGAGGAATTGATCAACAAGGCAGTCAGCTATGAGAGCGAGAGCGAGGCCCCCAATCTCGGCGAATTTTTGGAGGAGGTTGCTCTGGTGGCAGACATTGACAGAATGGATGACTCGGAAGAGCGAGTGACCTTAATGACACTTCACAGTGCAAAGGGCTTGGAATTTCCACTGGTCTATCTGTCAGGAATGGAGGATGGGCTCTTCCCTAGCATGATGGCGATATCCGCTGATGACCGCTCTGAGTTGGAGGAGGAACGAAGGCTCTGCTATGTGGGGATCACTCGGGCCAAGGAAGAGCTGGTGATGACCGGGTGCAGGCTTAGAATGGTAAATGGAGAGACCCGGTATTATAAGATCAGCCGTTTCGTGGAAGAGATTCCGGAAAATCTTCTGGACAAAGAGCTGCTTCAGCCTAGAACTTCTAACTGGAGCTTTTCAGACGATGAGGAGGACGATGACCTGCCCTGGAACCAGAGAAAGGACCGCTTTGGAAGCAAAAGGACAGACGGCCTTGGCGCAGGGAGTTCAGGGGCAGGCAGTTTCAGTGCCGGCAATGGAAAAGGCTGGGGAAGAAGCGGCGGAAACCTGGGAGGAGGCTTCCACGGCGGATTCAGCCCGGATTCTTCCAATGCTTACGCTTCAAGGACAGCTTCTTTTGGAAAAACACCATCTTTCGGAAAGGCTTTTACAGTAGTGAAAGCAGATACTCTGGAATATAAAGAGGGGGACCGCGTTCACCATATTAAATTTGGTGATGGTACGGTCACCGCGATTAAAGACGGCGGAAAAGATTATGAAGTAACGGTTGAATTTGACAAAGCTGGGGTAAAAAAAATGTTTGCATCCTTTGCAAAATTGAAATGTCTGTCAGAACAGTGATCTTTTTTGAAATCTTTAGGGCCGTCCCCCAATCATGTACATCATTTTTACAGTTTTGCATAAAATAAGATAGAAAAAAAGTGAATTTAATGGTATACTAGTAAAAACCAGATTGCCATATATTTAGGTGAAATCAAGAAAGGACGGGAATTATATGAGCAGATTTGATTTGATGGGGAAAGAGGCAAAGGACGCTCTGGGGAGGATGGAAGAAATGATAAACGCTACAAAGATCAATGAACTTCTTCACAAAAAGGAAGAGGAAGAAAAGAAAAAAAATTGTATTCTGTGGATTTTGGCGATCATCGGTGCAGTTGCGGCCGTAGCAGCCATTGCCTATGCTGTATACCGTTTCTTTACGCCGGATTACCTGGAAGATTTTGAAGATGATTTCGATGATGATTTTGATGACGACTTCTTTGAGGATGAGGAAGAGGAAAAAGCTGACGACAAAGAGGGCGCTGACGCTTAACGGCTTTGCCGTAAAAGGCAGATGACAGGAAAAAGAAGAGCTGCGGGATATGTCCTTGGGACATGGCCGCAGCTCTTTTGAGCGATAAGCCAGGCAAATAGCCGTACGGGAGACTTTGCCTGGCATTCGGACAGCAAGATAGCACGGCTGTTCACTGTCTGCGGTATCGCAGCGGATGGAGGAAGATTCTTTCCCTATCTGATCCAGGATCGGAAAAAATTAGTTTGCCTCCTGGTTCGCCTGGTTGCGGCAGCAGGGGAATTGTGTTATAAATAGAAGTACTTTAAAGGCTGGAACCAGCCGGAAGCAGGCCGAAGGGGCTTTGGCCGATTATGATGCAATCAAATGTGAAAAGGAGAGCGTCCGTGAAAAAGGGTGATATTTTAGAAGGAATTGTGGAGAAAATGGACTTCCCCAACAAGGGGATGATTTCTGTGGGGGAAGAGAAAGTCGTTGTCAAAAATGCCCTTCCTGGACAGAAGATTCAGTTTGTCATCACAAAGAAGCGAAAAGGAAAAGCAGAAGGGCGCCTTCTCCAGATCCTGGAGCGCTCCCCCAGAGAATGGGGAACAGATCAGTGGGAGAAGGAAGTCTGCCCACATTTTGAAATCTGCGGCGGGTGTCTCTATCAGAGTATGCCGTATGAAGAACAGCTGACAATCAAAAGAGAGCAGGTAAAGGCTCTGATTGACAGTGTTTGTCAGAATCCGGACTGTGAATTTCAGGGAATTAAGGCAAGTCCTCTGGAAAAAGGTTACCGGAATAAAATGGAATTTTCCTTTGGAGATGAAGTCAAAGGCGGCCCTCTGGCCCTGGGAATGCACAGGAGAGGCAGCTTTTATGATATTGTCTCGACGCCAGATTGCCGGATTGTCCATCCAGATTTCTGCCGGATTCTGACTGTTACCAGGGAGTATTTTGCGGAAAGGAATGTTGGCTTTTATAAAAAACTGGCTCACACAGGTTATTTGCGCCATCTGCTGGTGCGGCGAGCAGTAAAGACTGGAGAGATCTTGGTCTCCCTTGTGACCACCAGTCAGTCACAAGAAGATGAGGGGCTTTTGTTGGAAGGATGGAAAGAGAGCCTTCTATCCCTTCAGCTGGAGGGGAGCCTGGCAGGCATCCTTCATACAGTCAACGACAGTCTGGCTGATGCAGTGCAGAATGACGGCACCCAAATTCTATACGGAAGGGATTTCTTTTATGAGGAGCTTTTAGGGCTTCGCTTTAAGATTTCTCCTTTCTCATTTTTTCAGACCAACTCTCTGGGAGCAGAAGTCCTCTACGAGACAGCCCGCAGCTATGTGGGGGAGACCCGCGATAAGGTGGTATTCGATCTGTACAGCGGGACGGGAACCATCGCTCAGATCTTAGCCCCGGTGGCTAAAAAAGTCGTAGGTGTGGAGATCGTGGACGAGGCGGTAGAGGCTGCCCGAATCAATGCGAAGGACAATGGCTTGGACAACTGTGAATTT
Organism: uncultured Lachnospiraceae bacterium; assembly: GCA_944376125.1. Lineage (GTDB taxonomy): Bacteria > Bacillota > Clostridia > Lachnospirales > Lachnospiraceae > UMGS1370. The sequence continues at coordinate 437 of CALWBQ010000042.1, read as the reverse complement.
ATTGCCGGGGATGTCTTGAAGGTTATTGACAGCCTGGAGGAGAAGCCAGATCTGATTGTGGTAGATCCACCCAGGGACGGCATTCATCCCAAGGCGATCGGCAAGATCATTGCTTATCATGTCCCCAAAATCGTCTATATCTCCTGCAAACCCACTAGCCTGGTGCGGGATCTCGACGTCTTCCAGGCAGAGGGATACCGGGTGGAGAAAGTATGCTGTGTGGACATGTTTCCGGGAACCGGAAATTGTGAGGTAGTAGTCTTGCTTTCCCAGGGATAAATCGACTCGAAGAAGGTTCGTGTGGAGTTCTCGTTGGAGGATATGGATATGTCTGGGTTCTAAAAGGGTGCAACCTATGAGTAGATCAAAGCATATGTGCTGGAGCATACCGGCTTGAAGGTATCGTTTCTGTATATCTCTCAGGTCAAGCGGAAGTG